>NZ_JBIWFZ010000021.1:0-21776 GCF_044763325.1 Streptomyces sp. NPDC096136
GTACCGCAGCAACCGCCCACCAGCGACAGCCCGTACTCCCGGACGAACGTCTCCTGCGCGTCCGCCAGCTCCGACGCCGACAGCGGGTAGTGCGCGCCCTGCTTCGTCAGGACCGGCAGACCCGCGTTCGGCATGCACGACAGCGGAATACGCGCGTTCCGCGCCAGATAGCGCAGGTGCTCGCTCATCTCCGCCGGACCCGTCGCACAGTTCAGACCGATCATGTCGATCCCCAACGGCTCCAACGCCGTCAGCGCCGCACCGATCTCCGAACCCAGCAGCATCGTGCCGGTGGTCTCGACGGTGACGGAGCAGATCAGCGGGACGCTGACGCCGAGCGCCTCCATGGCGCGGCGGGCGCCGATGATGGAGGACTTGGTCTGGAGGAGGTCCTGGGTGGTCTCGACGAGCAGCGCGTCGGCGCCGCCGGAGATCAGGCCCTCGGCGTTGACCTGGTAGGCGTCGCGGATCTGGGCGTAGCCGATGTGGCCGAGGGTGGGCAGCTTGGTGCCGGGGCCGATGGAGCCGAGCACCCAGCGCTGCTGTCCGGTGGAGGCGGTGAACTCGTCGGCGACCTCGCGGGCGATGCGGGCACCGGCCTCGGAGAGCTCGAAGTTGCGTTCGGGGATGTCGTACTCGGCGAGGGCGGCGTAGTTGGCGCCGAAGGTGTTGGTCTCGACGCAGTCCACGCCCACCGAGAAGTACGCCTCGTGGACCGAGCGGACGATGTCGGGGCGGGTGAGGTTCAGGACCTCGTTGCAGCCTTCGAGCTGCTGGAAGTCTTCCAGGGTGGGGTCCTGTGCCTGGAGCATGGTTCCCATGGCTCCGTCGGCGACGACCACGCGGGTCGCGAGCGCCTCTCGGAGGGCATCGGCCCGGGTCTGGGTGTCTGCGGGCGGGTTCGGCAACGAGGCCATGGTTGAGCTCCCTGGGATGCGACGGCTGTCGGCTTTGCACCCCCGCTGTGTCAGGGGTGCACGCGGTCAGGGTAACCGCGCAGCACCCGCCCCGGTGAGGGCGTCCCACGTGGCGGACTGCATTCTGTGCGCGGGGGTCCCACGGACGGGTGCGCTGGTCGGCGGCACACCGGAAAACACCCAACCATGCACGAGGTCGGCATCGACCGATAGTGTTCAGCATTGTCGAACTACGTCAGCAGGAGGCTGCGCGATGGCACGGAACATCCAGTCGCTCGAACGAGCCGCTGCGATGCTGCGGCTCCTGGCCGGCGGGGAACGCCGGCTGGGACTCTCGGACGTGGCGTCCGCCCTGGGGCTGGCCAAGGGCACGGCGCACGGGATCCTGCGCACGCTCCAGGCCGAGGGCTTCGTGGAGCAGGACCCCGCCTCCGGCCGCTACCAGCTGGGCGCGGAGCTGCTGCGCCTGGGCAACAGCTACCTGGACGTCCACGAGCTGCGCGCCCGCGCGCTGGTGTGGACGGACGACCTGGCCCGGGCGAGCGGCGAGAGCGTGTACGTGGGCGTGCTCCACAAGAGCGGGGTGCTGATCATGCACCACGTGTTCCGGCCGGACGACAGCCGTCAGGTGCTGGAGGTGGGGGCCATGCAGCCGCTGCACTCCACGGCCCTGGGCAAGGTGCTGTCGGCCTACGACCCCGTGGCGCACACGGAGGCCCTGGACGCCGAGCGGGAGGCGTTCACGCCCCGGACGGTGACCGACGCGGCGGGCTTCGAGGAGGTCCTCGACCTGACCCGGGCGCGCGGCTGGGCGGCGGACGTCGAGGAGACCTGGGAGGGCATCGCCTCGGTGGCGGCGCCGATCCACGACCGGCGCCGGATGCCGGTCGGCGCGGTGGCCGTCGCGGGCGCCGTGGAGCGGGTCTGCGGGGAGTCCGGCGAGCCCCGTCCGGCCCTGGTGGCCTCCGTACGGGACTGCGCGCGGTCGGTTTCGCGCGACCTCGGAGCAGGCCGGTTCTGAGCTTGACCTGATCCATCTGGTCCACCCCATGGCCGCGTCCCGCGCCATTCGGGTGGACCTCGTCGTTTCCGGCCCGGCCATTGGCTTGATTTGGGCGATCGTACCGAGTGGTAACGATCCGGTTCTTTGACCTGGTCAGGCCTTGACGCGTTCTGAATCCAGGCGGAAAACTGCCGTTCATCGGTCGGCATTGTCGAACACCTACCGGCAATACGCGTTAGGCTAGGGCGAGGCCATGGACCGGTGAAGCACTCACCGAGTGTGCGGACCCACCGGAGGGACCCGGTGTCCGCCCACCCCTGGACGTAAGACAAAGGAGTCGCGGGTGTCCAGCTCCGACATCTTCATCGGCGAGACCATCGGTACCGCCCTGCTCACTCTGCTCGGCGGCGGCGTGTGCGCCGCCCTCACGCTCAAGAGCTCCAAGGCCCGCGGCGCGGGCTGGCTCGCGATCACCTTCGGGTGGGGCTTCGCCGTCCTGATCGCCGCCTACGTCTCCGCGCCGCTCTCCGGTGCGCACCTCAACCCGGCGGTCACCGTCGGCATAGCCGTCAAGACCGGCGAGTGGGGCGACGTCCCCGTCTACCTGGCGGGCCAGCTGCTCGGCGCCATGCTCGGCGCGGTCCTGATGTGGATCACGTACTACGGCCAGTTCCGCGCCCACCTGGCGGACCCCGAGAACATCAAGGACGCCAAGCTCGGTCCCGAGGACCCGCACCCGCACGACGTCGCCGGCCCGGTGCTCGGCATCTTCTCGACCGGCCCCGAGATCCGCAACGTGGTCCAGAACCTCGCCACGGAGATCATCGGCACCTTCGTCCTCGTCATCGCGATCCTCACCCAGGGCCTCCAGGACGACGGCAAGGGCCTCGGCGTCATCGGCGTCCTGATCACCTCCTTCGTGGTCGTCGGCATCGGCCTCTCGCTGGGCGGCCCCACGGGCTACGCCATCAACCCGGTCCGCGACCTCGGTCCCCGCATAGTCCACGCCCTGCTCCCGCTGCCCAGCAAGGGCGGCTCGGACTGGGGTTACTCCTGGATCCCGGTGGTCGGCCCGCTCGTCGGTGCCGCGCTCGCCGGCGGTCTGTACAACATCGCGTTCGCCTGATCAGCTTCGGCCGCGTTCGTAAGATCCGCACCGCCCTCCTGATTCCGCCTACTCAACAGACCTGCCAGGAGCAGCCACCATGACCAGCAGCACCGGCCCGTTCATCGCCGCGATCGACCAGGGCACCACCTCCTCCCGCTGCATCGTCTTCGACCGCGACGGCCGCATCGTCGCCGTCGACCAGAAGGAACACGAGCAGATCTTCCCGAAGCCGGGCTGGGTCGAGCACGACGCCACCGAGATCTGGACCAACGTCCAGGAGGTCGTCGCCGGCGCCATCACCAAGGCCGCCCAGGACATTCCGGGCTTCACCGCCGCCGACGTCAAGGCCGTCGGCATCACCAACCAGCGCGAGACCACCGTCCTGTGGGACCGCCACACCGGCGAGCCGGTGCACAACGCGCTGGTCTGGCAGGACACCCGCACCGACGCCCTGTGCAAGGAGCTCGGCCGCAACGTCGGCCAGGACCGCTTCCGCCGCGAGACCGGCCTGCCGCTGGCGAGCTACTTCGCCGGCCCGAAGGTCCGCTGGCTGCTCGACAACGTCGAGGGCCTGCGCGAGCGCGCCGAGGCCGGGGACATCCTCTTCGGCACCATGGACTCGTGGGTCATCTGGAACCTCACCGGCGGCGCCCAGGGCGGCGTGCACGTCACCGACGTCACCAACGCCTCGCGCACCATGCTGATGAACCTGCACACCCTGGCGTGGGACGAGAAGATCGCCGAGTCGATGGGCGTCCCGCTCAACGTGCTCCCCGAGATCAAGTCCTCCGCCGAGGTCTACGGCCAGGTCAAGGACGGCGTCCTCGCCGGTGTTCCGGTCGCCTCGGCGCTCGGTGACCAGCAGGCGGCCCTCTTCGGCCAGACCTGCTTCGCCGAGGGCGAGGCCAAGTCCACGTACGGCACCGGCACGTTCATGCTGATGAACACCGGCGACAAGATCATCAACTCCTACAGCGGCCTGCTGACCACGGTCGGCTACCAGATCGGCGACCAGAAGCCGGTCTACGCCCTGGAGGGCTCCATCGCCGTCACCGGCTCGCTCGTCCAGTGGATGCGCGACCAGATGGGCCTGATCAAGTCCGCGGCCGAGATCGAGACCCTGGCCTCCTCCGTCGAGGACAACGGCGGCGCGTACTTCGTGCCGGCCTTCTCCGGCCTGTTCGCCCCGTACTGGCGCTCCGACGCCCGCGGTGTGATCGCCGGCCTCACCCGGTACGTCACCAAGGCGCACATCGCCCGTGCCGTCCTGGAGGCCACCGCCTGGCAGACCCGCGAGATCACCGACGCCATGACCAAGGACTCCGGCGTCGAGCTGGCGGCCCTCAAGGTCGACGGTGGTATGACCTCCAACAACCTGCTGATGCAGACGCTCTCGGACTTCCTGGACGCCCCCGTGGTCCGTCCGATGGTCGCCGAGACCACCTGCCTCGGCGCCGCCTACGCCGCCGGCCTGGCCGTCGGCTTCTGGCCGGACACCGACGCCCTGCGCGCCAACTGGCGCCGCGCGGCGGAGTGGACCCCGCGGATGCCCGCCGAGCAGCGGGACCGCGAGTACAAGAACTGGCTCAAGGCCGTCGAGCGGTCCATGGGCTGGATCGACGAAGAGAACGCCGGCTGACCCCACCAGCTGTCGAAATGACGAGGAGCTGAAGAGACATGAGCACCCTGCAGAGCGTCCCCGCACTGGGCACGCACCCGACCGCCGGCTCGAACCCGAGCCGCGCCGAGACCCGTGAGCAGCTGGCCAAGGCCACGTACGACCTGCTGGTCATCGGCGGTGGAATCCTGGGCACCTCGGTGGCCTGGCACGCCGCGCAGTCGGGTCTGCGGGTGGCCATGGTGGACGCCGGCGACTTCGCCGGCGCCACCTCCTCCGCCTCCTCGAAGCTGGTCCACGGCGGTCTGCGCTACCTGCAGACCGGCGCGGTCAAGCTGGTGGCCGAGAACCACCACGAGCGGCGGGTGCTGGCCAAGGACGTGGCCCCGCACCTGGTCAACCCGCTCACGTTCTACCTGCCGGTCTACAAGGGCGGCCCGGTGGGTGCGGCCAAGCTGGGCGCGGGCGTCTTCGCCTACTCCGCCCTCTCGGCCTTCGGCGACGGCATGGGCAAGGTCATATCCCCGGCCCGTGCCGTCGCCGACAACCCCGGCCTGAAGACCGACAACCTCAAGGCCGTCGCGGTCTACTACGACCACCAGATGAACGACTCCCGCGTGGCCGTCATGACGGTCCGCGCGGCCGTCGAGTCGGGTGCGGTCGTCCTCAACCACGCCGAGGTCACCGGCCTGCGCATGACGCGCGGCCGGGTCTCGGGCGCCGAGCTCAAGGACCGCCTCGACGGCACCGAGTTCGGCGTCGACGCCCGCGTCGTGCTCAACGCCACCGGCCCGTGGGTGGACCACCTGCGGCGCATGGAAGACAAGCACGCGCTGCCGTCGATCCGCCTCTCCAAGGGCGCGCACATCGTCATGAAGCGCAAGTCGCCGTGGAAGGCCGCCATGGCCACCCCGATCGACAAGTACCGCATCACCTTCGCCCTGCCGTGGGAGGACCAGCTCCTGCTCGGCACCACGGACGAGGTCTACGAGGGCGACCCGGCGGACGTGCGCGCCACCGAGTCCGACATCCAGCAGATCCTCGACGAGGCGGCCTTCTCCGTGAAGGACGCCGACCTCGACCGCTCCCTGATGACGTACGCCTTCGCCGGCCTGCGCGTGCTGCCGGGCGGCCCCGGCGGCGTCGAGAAGGCCAAGCGCGAGACGGTGGTCTCCGAGGGCGCGGGCGGCATGCTGTCGGTGGCCGGCGGCAAGTGGACCACGTACCGCCACATCGGCCGCGTGGTCATGGACAAGCTCGCCAAGCTCCCGGGCAGCCCGCTGACCGACGACATGGAGCCGGTGAAGTCCCTCGTGCGCCGCGTCCCGCTGCCCGGCGTCGCCAACCCGAACGCCGTCGCGCACCGCCTGCTGGTGGACCGCGAGCCCGGCGCCCGGATGGACCCGCTGACCGCACGCCACCTGGCCTCGCACTACGGCTCGCTGGCCTTCGACATCGCCCGCCTGGCGAACGAGGACCCGGCGCTGGCCGAGCGCATCCACCCGGACGGCCCGGAGATCTGGGCGCAGGTCGCCTACGCCCGCGACCACGAGTGGGCCGAGACCGCGGACGACGTGCTGCGCCGCCGTACGACGGTGACCGTCCGCGGCCTGGACGACGAGTCCGTCCGCGCCCGCGTCGAGGAGATGCTGGCCCGCAAGGCATAGCTCGCACGCAGGTGGGGAAGAGGGGCGGTTCCGAGGGGAACCGCCCCTCTGTCGTGGGCTGTGGCGGCCGACCCCACAAGGCTTAGGCTTTCCCACGTACACAAGGAACTTCGGAAGGAGACCTGGGTGATCGAGCTTGAGGGCGTGCCCGAGCTGATCGACCCGGTCATGGTGGCCGCGTTCGAGGGCTGGAACGACGCGGGTGACGCCGCCTCCGGTGCGGTGGCGCACCTGGACCGGGAGTGGAAGGGCGAGGTCTTCGCGGCGCTCGACGCCGAGGACTACTACGACTTCCAGGTCAACCGCCCGACGGTGTTCCTGGAACACGGGGTCAGGAAGATCACCTGGCCGACGACCCGGCTGTCGGTGGTCCGGATCGGCGGTGCGAAGCCGCGCGACCTGGTGCTGGTGCGGGGCATCGAACCGTCCATGCGGTGGCGGTCGTTCTGCAACGAGCTGCTCGGCTTCGCGCACGAGCTGGGCGTGGAGATGGTCGTCATCCTCGGCGCGCTCCTCGGGGACACCCCGCACACCCGGCCGGTGCCGGTCAGCGGGGTGACGTCGGACCCGGACCTGGCGCGGACCATGGACCTGGAGGAGACCAAGTACGAGGGCCCGACGGGGATCGTGGGCGTGCTCCAGGAGGCCTGTACGCACGCGGGCGTTCCGGCGGTGTCGCTGTGGGCGGCGGTGCCGCACTACGTGTCGCAACCGCCGAACCCGAAGGCGACGCTGGCGCTGCTGAACCGGCTGGAGGACCTGATCGACATCCGGATCCCCCTCGGGGAACTGCCGGAGGACGCGCGGGCGTGGCAGCTGGGCGTGGACCAACTGGCCGCCGAGGACAGCGAGGTGGCGGAGTACGTCCAGACGCTGGAGGAGGCGCGGGACACGGCCGACCTGCCGGAGGCGTCGGGCGACGCGATCGCGCGGGAGTTCGAGCGGTACCTGCGGCGGCGGGACCCTTCGTCCGCCGACGGGCCCTCGGACGGGTCGTACCTGCGGGACACGTCCGCGGGGCCGCGGGCGCCGAAGCGGAAGCCGGACCCCTCCGCGGAGGAGCCTCCGGCCGCGCCGCCGGAGCCGGACGAGCCGGAGGACGATTCCCCCGGGGCCTAGTCGGCCCGGACCCCGGGGCTGCGCCCCAGACCCCGCGCGGCGTTTGAGCGCACGGGCGCGATGCGCACGTACCGGGGTCCGGGGCGGAGCCCCGGGGAACGGTGGAACGGCGGGGCGGGGAGACGGCTCCGCACAGCGGAAACCGGCCCCGCCCCGCCCCTGCTACAGGGCCACGCCCAGGAGGGCGTCCACCGTGCGGGAGACCAGGCCGGGGGCCGTCTCGTCCGTCTCGTCGGAGGCGAGCTGCCGCTCGACCCAGCGGTCCACCGCCGCGAGGGCCGCGGGGGCGTCCAGGTCGTGGGCGAGGGCCTCGCGGACCTCCTCCACCAGCCCGTCCGCCGGGACCCCGTCCGGGCGGGAGACGGCCGCGCGCCAGCGGGCCAGGCGGGCCTCAGCCTCAGCGAGGACCGCGTCCGTCCACTCCCAGTCGGCCCGGTAGTGGTGGGAGAGCAGCGCCAGGCGGATGGCCGCCGGGTCGACCCCGGCGCGCCGCAGGGCGGAGACGAAGACCAGGTTGCCCTTGGACTTCGACATCTTCTCGCCGTGCAGGGCGACCATGCCCGCGTGGACGTACGCCTTGGCCATCGGGAACTCGCCCGTCAGCGCGTGCGCGTGCGAGGCGCCCATCTCGTGGTGCGGGAAGGCGAGGTCGGAGCCGCCGCCCTGGATGTCGAAGCCCATGCCCAGGTGCTCCAGGGCGATGGCCACGCACTCGATGTGCCAGCCCGGACGGCCGCGCCCCAGCGAGGCGCCGTCCCAGCTCGGGTCGCCCGGGCGGGCGGCCATCCACAGCATCGGGTCCAGGGGGTTCTTCTTGCCCGGGCGGTCCGGGTCGCCGCCGCGCTCCGCGGACAGCAGCCGCATCGCCTGCGCGTCGAGGTGCGAGACCCCGCCGAAGTGCGGGTCGGACTCCACCGAGAAGTAGATGTCGCCGTCGAGCTCGTAGGCGGCACCCGCGTCGCGCAGCCGCTCGACCAGCGGCACGATGCCGGGTATGGCCTCGACGGCGCCGATGTAGTGCTGCGGGGGCAGCATCCGAAGGGCGGTCATGTCCTCGCGGAAGAGGGCCGTCTCGCGCTCCGCGAGCTCGGTCCAGTCGTGTCCGTCGCGCAGCGCCCGCTCCAGCAGCGGATCGTCCACGTCCGTGACGTTCTGGACGTAGTGGACCTGGCGCTTGTTGTCGAGCCACACGCGCTGCACGAGGTCGAACGCGTTGTAGGTCGCCGCGTGACCGATGTGGGTCGCGTCGTACGGCGTGATGCCGCAGACGTAGAGGCGGGCGACGGGACCGGGGTCGAGGGTGACCGTCCCCTGGGTCGCGGTGTCGTGGATCTGGAGGTCGCGGCCCTTGCCGGGCAGGGCGGGGACCTCAGAAGCGGGCCAGGCATGCATGCTTCGAGCCTAACCGGACGACTGTTCCGGAAACGAATGGGAGCCGCACTGTTGGCTTGATCGACACCCTTGCGCTCCGGCCGGAACTGTGCGTTCGCCCCCGTCGGGCGGCCGCCCTGCTCAGACGGGCGGCCAGGGGATCGCCGGCCACTGCCCGGACGGCTCCGGGTGCGTCCCGCTGCTCAGCAACAGGGCCACGCGGGCCCTTACGGCGGCCAGCTCGGCGGGGGTGATCAGTTCGGCCAGCCGGGTGGCGAGCGGGCCGTCCTCGGCCAGCTGGGCCTCCAGGGAGGCCAGCACCGACCGCGCCTCGCCGGTCAGGGGCTCCCCCGCCCAGCCCCAGAGCAGGGTGCGCAGCTTGTCCTCCGAGTGGAAGGTCACACCGTGGTCGATGCCGTAGAGCCTGCCGTCGGGGGCGGGCAGCAGGTGGCCGCCCTTGCGGTCGCCGTTGTTGATCACGGCGTCGAGGACGGCGAGCCGGCGCAGCCTGGGGTCGTCGGCGTGGACGAGCAGGGCCGTGCGGCCCTCCCCGACCTCGGCGAGGGCGACCGCCTTCCAGCCCTCCCCGGCCTCCTCGCCGTCCACGAGCGCGAGCAGCCCCGGCTCCGGCTGTTCTCCGGCGTCGATCCAGTGCTGCACCATGCCTTCTCCGTAGGGGCCGTCGCGCAGCACGGTCGTGGGCACGAGCCCCCAGCCGGTGGCCTCGGAGACGAGGTAGGCGGCGCGTTCGCGCCGGGCGAGGTTGCCGTCGGGGAAGTCCCACAGCGGCCGCTCGCCCTTGACCGGCTTGTAGACGCACTCCGCGCTGCGGCCCTCGTAGGACACGGTGCACAGCAGGACGGCGTTGGAGGCCTCGGCGATCCGGCCGCGGACGGTGAGCTCACCGCGGGTGAGCAGCTCCTCTATCGGGGTCACGGCGCTCACACCTGGCGCCGGTACCCGTTCTGGCGGGGGCACACGTGTCCTTCGGGGTCCAGGGGCAGGCTGCACAGCGGGCACGGCGGGCGGCCCGCGTTGACCACGTCCAGGGCCCGCTTGGCGAAGGCCCGGGCCTGGGCGCCGGAGAGCCGGACGCGCAGCATGGGCGGGCCGTTCTCCTCGTCCTGGAGCAGCCGCTCCTCGGCCTCGGCGAGGTCCTCCTCGGAGTCGACGTCGAGCTCGACGAGCGCCTGGGCCTCGACGATCATGCGCTGCTGTTCGCCGTCCCAGGCGAGGGCCATCGTCCCGACGCGGAACTCCTCCTCGACCGGGACGTCGAGCGGGGCGGTGTCGGCCGCCTCGGTGGAGGCGACGGCCGGGACGGGAGCGTTGCCGCCGGTCCGCCGGACGACCTCGTCCAGCAGTTCGTCCATGCGCTCGGCGAGCGCCGCGACCTGGGTCTTCTCCAGGGAGACACTGGTGACGCGGGGGCCCTGGGAGGCCTGGAGGAAGAAGGTGCGACGTCCAGGCAGACCGACGGTGCCCGCCACGAAGCGGTCCGGCGGGTCGTAAAGGAACACCTGACGGGGCACGACCGGTCTCCAAGTCTGGGGCGGGGGCAGGGCTGCGCACTGTGTTGGCCCTGCCACCCTACTGCGCCGTCCGATCAGGCCGCGCCCGCGCCGCCCCCCACGACGGCGTTGCCGCCGCCCTCCGCCGCGTTCTCCGCGGGCGGGGCCGCGGCCGGGATCAGGGGGGCCAGGTCGCCGGTGTCCCCGAGGCGCAGCAGGAAGGGCCTGGTGGGGGTGTAGCGGACGGCGGTGACCGAGCAGGGGTCGACGTGGATCCGCTGGAAGAGGTCGAGGTGCATGCCGAGGGCGTCGGCGACGACGGACTTGATGATGTCGCCGTGGGAGCACATGAGGAAGACGGCCTCGGGGCCGTGCTCCTCCTCGATCCGCGCGTTCCACTCGCGCACGGCGTCCACGGCGCGGTTCTGCATGGCGCGCATGGACTCGCCGCCGGGGAAAGAGGCGGCCGACGGGTGCTGCTGGACGATCTTCATGAGGGGTTCGCCGGCGAGTTCGGACAGCTTGCGGCCCGACCAGTCGCCGTAGTGGCATTCGCCGATCCGCTCGTCGGTGTGCAGCGGCAGGCCGGGGCGGGCGGCCAGCAGCGGGGCCAGGGTCTCCCGGCAGCGCTGGAGCGGGCTGCACACGGCGGCCGCGAGCGGCACCCCGTCGAGCCGTCCGGGCAGCGCGGCCGCCTGTCCGGCGCCGCGCTCGTCGAGGCAGACCCCGGGGGTCCAGCCGGCGAGCAAGCCTGCGGTGTTGGCGGTGGACCGCCCGTGTCGTACGAGGATCAGCGTGGCCATGGGAGCAGCCTAAGCGGTGGCGCCGGCGTGCGGGCGGGCCGCGGTGGGGGAAGAATGCCGGGCGTGATTGTGGACTGCGCGATGTACCGGGACGGCAGGCGCTCCGAGGCCCCGGGGGACCTCTCGGAGGCCCTGGACCTGGCGCGCTCGGCCGGTGACGCCTTCCTGTGGATCGGCATGTACGAGCCGACGGAGGAGGAGTTCTCCCACGTCAGCCGCGAGTTCGGGCTGCACAGGCTGGCGGTGGAGGACGCGCTGACCGCGCACCAGCGGCCGAAGCTGGAGGTGTACGACGACTCCTTGTTCGTCGTCCTCAAGCCGGTCCTGTACGACGACGACACGGACGTGGTGACCGCGGGCGAGCTGATGCTGTTCATCGGCGACTCGTTCGTGGTGACCGTCCGGCACGGCGAGGGGGCCGCGCTGGCGGCCGTGCGCCGGCGGCTGGAGCACGAGCCGGAGGTGCTGCGACACGGGCCCACGGCGGTGCTGTACGCGGTGTCCGACGCGGTGGTGGACCACTACATCGAGGTGGCGGCCGAGCTCCAGGCGGACCTGGAGGAACTGGAGGCGGAGGTCTTCGCCCCGCAGACCGCGGACACCAAGAACACCGCCGCCCGGATCTACGGGTTCAAGCGGCAGGTGCTGGAGTTCCGGCGGGCGACGAGCCCGCTGCTCCAGCCGATGGACCGGCTCGCCTTCGGGAACGTGCCCTTCGTGCACGACCACGCCCGGCCGTTCTTCCGGGACGTCGCCGACCACCTGACGAAGGCGAACGAGTACATCGAGGGGCTGGACCGGCTGCTGTCGGACGCGCTGGCCGCGCACCTGGCGCAGATGGGGGTCCGGCAGAACGACGACATGCGCAAGATCTCCGCCTGGGCGGCCATGGCGGCCGTGCCGACGATGGTGGCGGGGATCTACGGGATGAACTTCTCGCACATGCCGGAGCTCGGTGAGTGGTGGGGCTATCCCGCGGTGCTGGTGCTGATGGTGGGCCTGTGCCTGGGCCTGCACCGGATGTTCAAGCGGCGCGGCTGGCTGTGAGGGCCGCCGGCTCCTAGGCGGGTCCGGGGGCGGGCACGGGCCGGCCGCCCAGGGGGTCCGGGCGCCCGGGCTGGCGCAGCCCGATCATGCGGTGCCAGCCGCTGAAGCGCTCGTACGCGTACACGGCCCCGATCCCGGCGGAGAGCGCGGCCCGCTTGGGCGCGGGCCAGCGCAGCAGCCGTCCCATGTGGTCCATGACGGCGCGGCTGACGTCCCGGTAGACGGCGATCTCCGCGAGGGCGCTGGCGCGCAGCAGCCGCTGGATGGCCGGGCCGTGCCCGCGGCGCGCGAGGCGCAGCAGCTCCTCGTGGCAGTAGGCGAGGTGGTTGTCCTCGTCGTGGCTGATGACCCTGACGGCCCTGCCGATCTCGGGGTGGTCGCCGAAGTGGCGCAGGAGCAGCGTCATCTGGTCGGCGGCGCGTTGCTCGGTGACCCGGCTGTGGGCGAGGTAGACGAGGACGTCCCGCTCGCTCAGCGGCTCCTCGCGGCGCAGCTTGTCGTGGGCGAGGCCGATGCCGCGCCGTTCGAGGAGCATCGTGTAGTCGGTCTCGGGCGGGACCGGGACGGCGGGCAGGCCGCGCCTGCGCAGCAGGGCGCGGAAGATGCGGCCGTGCTTGTCCTCGTCGGCGCCGTGCCGGGTGATCTTGGGGGCGAGGTCGCGCAGGGTGCCGGGGACGAGGGCGGCGATCCTGGCGTTCTCCCAGCCGCCCTGCGATTCCCCGCTGGCGGCGATGGAGCAGAACAGCTGGAAGGAGTCGTCGTGGTCGACGATCTCCTGGAACAGGCTGCGCGCAGAGAGCATGGAACGAGTCAAATGCGGATGGGTCGGGCGGGCAACCCTGGGGTCGCGGGACTCGGCCGAATGAACGAAACCGCGGCCCGGGCCGCGGGGCGTAACCCCGCGGGCGGGCCGCGCGTTGTTCGCTGTGTCGGCCGTGGCGGGGAAGACCCCCCGAGCCCCCACCACGGCCGCTGAGCCCTTCCGGGCCCTGCGGGTCCCCGCGCGCGTCAGGCCAGTCCGGCCAGCTCCAGCGCCTCGGTGCCGGCCCGCAGGGCGGTGAGCCGCTCGTCCAGGGTGAATCCGGCCGGGGCCAGCGTGAGGGTGGTGACCCCGGCGTCGGCGTAGGCCCGCATCCCGTCGGCGATGCGCTCCACGGAGCCGAGCAGGGTGGTGGAGTCGATCAGCGAGTGCGGGACGGCGGCGGCCGCGCCGTCCTTGTCACCGCCCAGGTACTTGGCCTGGATCTCGGCGGCCTCCTTCTCGTACCCCATCCGCTGGGCGAGCTGGTTGTAGAAGTTCTGCTTGGGGCTGCCCATGCCGCCGACGTACAGGGCGGTGTAGGGGCGGAACATGTCCGCGAGGGCGGTCACGTCGTCGCCGACGGCCAGCGGCACGGTCGGGCAGACGTCGAAGCCGTCCATGGTCAGCCCGGCCTTCTCGCGGCCCGCGCGGATGTGGCGCAGGGCCGTCTCCTCCAGGTGCTCGGCGGCCGGGAAGATCAGCAGGGCGCCGTCGGCGATCTCGCCGGTCTGCTCCAGGTTCTTGGGGCCGATGGCGGCGACGTAGAGCGGGATGTGCGGGCGCTCGGGGTGCACGGTCAGCTTGAGCGGCTTGCCGGGGCCGCCGGGCAGCGGGAGGGTCCAGTGCTCGCCCTCGTAGCTGAGGCGCTCGCGGCTCATGGCCTTGCGGACGATCTCCACGTACTCGCGGGTCCGGGCGAGCGGCTTGTCGAACTTGACGCCGTACCAGCCCTCGGAGACCTGGGGGCCGGAGACGCCGAGGCCGAGGCGGAAGCGGCCCTTGGTGAGGGAGTCGAGGGTGGCGGCGGTCATGGCCGTCATCGCGGGCTGGCGGGCCGGGATCTGGAAGATGGCCGAGCCGACGTCGATCCGCTCCGTCTGGGCGGCGACCCAGGCCAGTACGGTCGCCGCGTCGGAGCCGTAGGCCTCGGCCGCCCAGCAGACGTCGTAGCCGAGGCGGTCGGCCTCCTGGGCGACGGCGAGGTTGTCGGCGTCCATGCCCGCACCCCAGTAGCCGAGATTGATGCCGAGCCGCATGTGTCGTCCCCTTACGAAGTGCCGGTTTACCGCTCAGTAACGTAGGTCTGCGCAGGGACTCTAGCGCGCCCGACGGCCTCGCGGCAGTGCCCCAGTAGTCTCAGCGGTCATGGAGCAGAGGCATCTCGGCCGCACCGGACTGCGCGTCTCCCGGATCGGCCTCGGCACCCTGACCTGGGGCCGCGACACCGGCGAGGAAGCCGCCGCCGAGCAGTTGAAGACGTTCTGGGAGGCGGGCGGCACGCTCGTCGACACGGCCGACGTGTACGGGGGCGGGGAGTCGGAGTACCTCCTGGGCCGGCTGGTGGGCTCCCTCGTCCCGCGCCGGGACCTGGTGATCGCGACCAAGGCGGGCAGCGTCCCGGACCCGGACCGGCGCTTCGACGGCTCGCGCGGGCACCTGCTGGCGGCGCTGGACGACTCCCTGGACCGCCTCGGCACCGACCACGTGGACCTGTGGCAGGTCCACGCCTTCGATCCGCAGACCCCGCTC
The DNA here is from genome assembly GCF_044763325.1 of Streptomyces sp. NPDC096136. Classification (NCBI taxonomy): domain Bacteria; kingdom Bacillati; phylum Actinomycetota; class Actinomycetes; order Kitasatosporales; family Streptomycetaceae; genus Streptomyces; species Streptomyces sp. NPDC096136. The sequence continues at coordinate 14,716 of NZ_JBIWFZ010000021.1, forward strand.
GACGAGACCCTCCAGGCACTGGACCTGGCCGTCTCCAGCGGGCGCGCCCGGTACGCGGGGGTGTCGAACTTCAGCGGCTGGCAGCTGGCGAAGGCCGCGACCTGGCAGCTGGCCGCCCCGGGGGTGCGGACCCGGCTGGCCTCGACCCAGATGGAGTACTCCCTGCTCCAGCGGGGCGTCGAGCGGGAGGTGCTGCCGGCGGCCGTGGACCTGGGCGTCGGCCTGCTCCCCTGCTCCCCGCTGGGCCGTGGGGTGCTCACCGCCAAGTACCGCGACGGGACCCCGGCGGACTCCCGGGGCGCGTCGGCCTCCCTGGCGGCCTTCGTGGAGCCGTACCTGGACGAGGCGGCGGGCCGGATCGTCGACGCGGTCGTCACGGCCGCCCAGGGCCTGGCGGTGACCCCGCTCCAGGTGGCCCTGGCCTGGGTCCGCGACCGTCCCGGGGTCGCCGCGCCCATCGTCGGCGCGCGGACGTCGGCGCAGCTCGGGGCGGCGCTGTCGGTGGAGGCCCTTAGTCTTCCGGAGGAGATCCGCCGGGCGCTGGACGACGTGTCCGCGCCCGTGCACCGCTACCCCGACCAGGACTGGAGCACGTTGTGAGCACGGACCCCGAAGCCGCCCCCGCCGAGCCCGCGGCCGGGCCGGAGCCGGACCAGGCCGTGCCCGGCACCGCCACCCCGACCACCCCCGGAGAACCGGACCCCACGGCCGCCGACACCCCCGCCGAGACCGGGCGATCCGCGCAGACCGGGGCACCCGGCGAACCCGGAGACCCCGAACCGGCCGGAACGCCGGAACCGTCCACCGAAGCCGAGCCGGACGACGCCACCGGCGAAGCCGGGGCGGAAACCGAGGACGGCACGCCCGGCGAGGCTGAGGCAGAGCCCGACACGCCCGGCGACGCCGGGGCGGAGCCCCAAGCCGTTACGGTCGGCACGACCGGGACGGAGCCCGAGGACGGCACGGCCGGCACGACCCGGGCGGAGCCCGAACACGGCGAGCCCGGCGAAGCCGAGACCGAGGCCGAGGACGGCACGGCCGGGGCCGAGGCCGAGGACGGCGTGCCCGGCGAAGACGCGGCCGAGTCCGAGGACGCCGGGGACGGCACGGTCGGCGAAGACGCGGCCGAGGGTGGCGGGGTCGGGGCGGAGGCTGGGGGCGGCGAGGGGGCGGCGCCCGCGGTCAGTGAGGCGCAGGCCGAGCTCGCCGCGCAGCGGGTCGAGCGGGAGCGGATCGCCCGCCGGAAGGCCGAGCGGGAGCACCCCGTCGACGCCGGCGGCAAGCTCAGCGGCAGGGCCGCCGACCTGCTGGCCGCCGTACGGGCCGTGGAGAGCGGGGCCAAGGCGCCCGCGCTCACCTTCGACGAGGCTCCGACCGCGCCCCGCAGGGCCGCTCCCGCTCCCCCGCCGGCGCCCCGCCCGCGGCCCGCCGAGCGCCCCGTCGGGGACGTCGGGGCGGTGCGGGCCGTACTGGCGCGCGGCGGGGCGCCGGAGGCCCTGGCCGGACCGGCCGCCGAGGCCCTCGGGGAGGGCGCGGCCGAGCGGCTGTCGCAGGACCCCTGGCGGCTGCTGGCCGTCCCCGGGGTGCGCCCGACCCAGGCGGACGGTTTCGCGCAGGCCCTGCTGGGCCCCGCGGCCGGCCCCGCCGACGAGCGCCGCGGCGCGGCCCTGCTGGACTGGCTGCTGGCCCAGGCCGCCGAGCGGGGCCACACCGCCCTGGAGGCCCCGGTGCTGGAGAAGGCCCTGGCCCAGTACGGGGTGCCGGCCCCCGGCGCGACCCTGGAGGCGGCGATCGGCGAGGGCGCGGTGCTGGTGTTCCACGAACCGCTGGGCGAGCCCGCCGCCGAGGACGAGGAGCAGCCCGTCCGCGTCCTCGTCGGCCTGGAGGAGCACGCCCTGGCGGAGGAGAGCCTGGCCGACGGCCTGGCCCGGCTGGCGGCCACCGTCACGGGCCCCGCCGACTGGTCCGGGGCGGCCTCCGGGCCGGGTGCCGAGCTGGTCCGGGCGGTCGCCGGGGCCGGTCTGGTCACCCACTCCGGCGGCGAGGCGGCCCGCGCCGAACCGCGGGCGCTGCTGGAGGCCGCCCGCGGGCTGGGCCTGCGCGCCGTCCTGGCCGCGCACTCCCCCGCGCCCGGCGCCGTCACCGTGGCGGAGCTGCTCGCGGGGACCGGGGCCCCCGGCCGGGACGCCGACGGCCGCTTCGAGCTGGACCTGCTGGTCGTCCTGGACGCCCCGCAGCTGGACGTGGAGACGGCCGCCGCCCTGGTGGAGTCGGTGCCGGACGGGGCCCGGCTGGTGCTCTCCGGGGACCCCGGGGTGCTCGGCTCGGCGGGCCCCGGCCGGGTGTTCGCCGACGTGCTGGCGGCCCGCGCCTTCCCGCATGTGGTGTCCCGGACCCCGGACCCCGGACCGCTCGGCGAGCTGGTCTCGGGGATCGGCGCCGGGGAGCTGAACCAGGTGGAAGCCCCCGGCAAGGAGGTGGTGATCGTGCCCGTGCGGGACGCCGGCGAGGCCGTGCACCGCACCGTGCAGCTGGTGGCCGACTCGGTGCCGCGCGCCTTCGGCATCCCGGCGGAGGCCGTGCAGGTCGTCACCCCGGGCCACGGCGGCCCGGCGGGGACCCGGGCGCTGAACGCGGCCCTCAAGGAGCGCCTCAACCCCGGACCGGGCCGGTTCGGCGGCTTCGACCCGGGCGACCGGGTGGTCCACGTGCCCGCGCCCGGACGGGCCCTGCCGGCCCGGGTGGTGTCGGCCGACGCCGAGGGGCTGCACCTGGACGCGGCCGGCGCGCGGATCGTCGTACCGAAGGACCGGGTGGAGTCGCGGGTGCGGCACGGCTGGGCGGTGACGGCCCACCAGGCCGTCGGCTCGCGCTGGCCGGCGGTGGTCGTCGTACTGCCGGGGGACGCGGCGCAGGCCCTGTCCCGGGACTGGGTGTACACGGCGTTCGGGCGGGCCGAACGGCACCTGTCCGTGGTGCACGGCGTCGAGCAGGCGCTGGCGCACGCGGTGGCCCAGGTGCCGCCCAAGCCGCGCACGACCCGTCTGACGGGCCTGCTGCGGGCCCTGGCGGCCGCCCAGCACGAGCAGGCGTAGGAACCCGCCCGGCGCCGCGCCGCCCGCTCCCTCGCGGGCGCGGGCGGCGTGGCACGGCCTCAGGCCGGGGTCAGTCCGGACGGAGCGGCGGGGCGCTCCTCGCCGTCGGCGTCGTCGTCCTCGAAGTAGTCCGCGTCCTCGTCGAAGACGGAGCTCACGTCGAACCGGTGCAGGACGTCCTGCGGATCGGTCTGCCCGAAGGGCGAGCCGAGCCAGTCCCCCGGTTCCGCGGCCTCCTCCAGCGCGGCGATCCAGAGGGTGGAGTCGCCCTCCTCCAGGCCGAACTCCTTGGAGCGGGAGGCGATCTCGTCGGCCTCGTACTCCCCGAAGAGCACCCCGAGCGCCCCGCCGGTTCCGCCGTCGTCGATGAGTTCGGCGTCGCGGTCGTGCGCGGCGACGCGCTCGGCCTGGGCGATCAGCCGGGCCGGTTCGACGACGGCGTAGTCGCGGCGGATGAGGACGCTGAACGCGGCGGGCTCGGCGGGGCCGGTGTAGCGGGCCCCGGTCTCGGGGGTGGGGATCTCGAAGGGGGTGACCTCGTCGTAGCGGTCGTAGAGGAGTTCGTCGTACTCCTCGGCGGCGGCGGCGAGTTCGTTGAAGGCGGCGTAGACGGCCGGGTCCTCGTCCCCGATCCTGCTCTCGACCGCGGCGAGGTGACGGTCGAGAGCGGCCTTGACCGCCTCGGCGGCGGCGCGTACCTCGGCAACAGTGGGCAGAGCGGCATCAGACATAGTGCAGACGCTATCCGTAGCGGGCCGGTGCCCGCACAATAGATGCGATGCCGGAATACGAATTCGTCGACGTGTACGTGCCCCGCGGGACCCCCCGCAAGGAGGCGACCCGCCTGCTGACCGACCATGCGGAGTACGGGCATTGGGAGCTCGACCGCCTGACCCTGTACCGGGACGGCAGCCGTCGCGCGCGGCTCCGCCGCCGGATCATCCGCCAGGTCAGAGCGACCTGGTGACCCGCCGCACCGGCGGGCGCGGCCGGCCGCGCGTCCCGCGGGCCGTGAACGCGGCGGCGCGGGCCCCGGTGGCCGGGGCCCGCGCCGTGGTGCTGCGTCAGGCGGGGTGGTGTCAGGCGGAGTTGCGGGCGCGCCGGTAGAGCACCGTGCCGGCCAGCAGCAGTCCGCCCGCGAGCGGGAGTCCGGCCGTCATGGCGGCGCCGGCGCCGGTCTCTGCGAGGCCCGCGCCCGGCGTGCCGGTGGAGTGTCCGGCCGGGGTGGTGGTGCCGCTCGTGCCGGAGCCGGCGGTACCCGGGGTACCGGTACCGGGCGTGCCGGTGCCGGGGCCGCCCGGGGTGTGCCCGCCCGGGGTACCCGGCGTCTGGCCGCCCGGGGTGCCGGGGTTCCCGCCGCCGGGCGTGCCCGGGTTTCCGGGCGTCTGGCCGCCGGGGGTGCCCGGGTTCCCGCCGCCCGGCGTGTGCCCGCCCGGGGTGCCGGGGTTGCCGCCGCCCGGGGTGTGGCCGCCCGGCGTACCGGGGTTGCCGCCGCCCGGGGTGTGGCCGCCCGGCGTACCGGGGTTGCCCGGGTTGCCGCCGCCGGGGTGCCCGGGGTGCTCCGGCTCGTCGTCGCAGTCCTCGTCGCCTCCGCCGCCCGGGTTGCCGGGGTGGCCCGGGGTGCCCGGGTTGCCCGGGTGTCCGGGGTGGCCCGGGTGCTGCGGCCCGCCCGACGCGTTGGCGCAGCGGTTCCCGAAGGCGGGGTTCAGACCGCCCACCACCGTCACGCTGTTGCCGCAGGCGTTCACCGGTACGTCCACCGGCGCCTGCACGTTGTTCCCGGACAGGAGGCCCGGCGAGTTCGCGGCGTGCCCGGAGGCGCCGGAGTCCGCCTGGGCGTAGCCGCCGCCGAGTGCGAGGACGCCTCCCGCCGCCGCCATCGTGATCAGCGTCTTCCTCGTGACCTGGACCGGTCGTCGCATCTGTTCTCGTCCCCTGGTGTGTGCGTTCGCGCGGCGCACAGGCTGTGTACGGGCTCCCCCGCCTGCCACGCCGACCCGTCTGGATTCCGGGCCCTGATGCCCGGCGGCCCCGGAGCGCTGGATTGCGCTCCGGGGCCAGAACTTTCAGAAGCGTCAGGCGTTGACGCAGGTGTTGCCGAAGGCCGGGTTCAGCAGGGCGATCACGTTCACGGTGTTGCCGCAGACGTTGACCGGCACGTGCACGGGAACCTGGACGACGTTGCCGGACGCGACACCGGGGGAGCCGATGGCCGCACCCTGGGCACCCGCGTCGGCGGCGGCGAGACCGGCGCCCGCGAGAACCAGACCACCGGTGGCAGCCGCAGCGGCGACAACCTTCTTGAGCATTGTTCCTCCTAGTAGGCAATGCGGTCCCAGCCGCGGACCGCACCACCTGTAACGAGGAGGGATCACCGGGGCTACGAGCGTATGAGCGCATTCACTCTTCTCAGTGGAATCCGCACACCTTCCCGAATCCCCGGCGTTAGGCGTTGTCGATGAAGCGGTCGAGCACCCGCACGCCGAACTTCAGGCCGTCGACCGGGACCCGCTCGTCCACGCCGTGGAACATGCCCGCGAAGTCCAGCTCCGGCGGCAGCTGGAGCGGCGCGAAGCCGAAGCAGCGGATGCCGAGGTCGTCGAAGGACTTGGCGTCCGTGCCGCCGGAGAGCATGTACGGGACGGCGCGCGCGATCGGGTCCTCGGCCCTGAGGGCGCCCTGCATGGCGTCCACGAGCCGGCCGTCGAAGTCCGTCTCCAGGGCCTTGTCCGCGTGCACGTCCTCCCGCTTCACCCGCGGGCCGAGGATCCGGTCGAGGTCCGCGAAGAACTCGTCCTCGTAGCCGGGCAGGAAGCGGCCGTCCACGTGCGCCGTGGCCTGGCCGGGGATGACGTTGACCTTGTAGCCGGCGCCGAGCATCGTCGGGGCGGCCGAGTTGCGCAGCGTCGCCCCGACCATCTTGGCGATCCCGCCGAGCTTGGCGAGGGTGGCGTCCATGTCCTCGGGGTCGAGCGGGGTTCCGAGCGCGTCCGAGAGCTCGTCGAGGAAGGACCGGACGGTCTTGGTGACGCGGACCGGCCAGGTGTGGCGGCCGAGGCGTCCGACGGCCTCGCACAGCTCGGTGATCGCGTTGTCGTTGTTGGTCATGGAGCCGTGGCCCGCGGTGCCCTCCACCGTGAGCCGCATCCAGTGCATGCCCTTCTGGGCGGTCTCCACCAGGTAGAGGCGGAGGTTCTCGTTCACCGTGAAGGAGAAGCCGCCCACCTCGCCGATGGCCTCGGTGACGCCCTCGAAGAGCCCGGGGTGCTTGTCCACGAGGTGCCGGGCGCCGTACGTGCCGCCCGCCTCCTCGTCCGCGAGGAACGCCAGCACGATGTCGCGCGGGGGCTTGCGCCCGCTGCGCATGCGGTCGCGCACGACGGCCAGCGTCATCGCGTCCATGTCCTTCATGTCGACCGCGCCGCGGCCCCACACGCAGCCGTCGGCGATCTCGCCCGAGAAGGGGTCGTACATCCAGTCGGCGGCGTTGGCGGGGACCACGTCGGTGTGCCCGTGGATCAGCAGCGCCGGCCGCGAGGGGTCCTCGCCCTCGATGCGCGCCACGGTCGAGGCGCGGCCCTTGTGCGATTCGAAGATCTGGGGCTCCAGCCCGACCTCGGCGAGCTTCTCGGCGACCCACTCGGCCGCCTTGCGCTCGCCGGGGCCCGAGTGGTCCCCGTAGTTGCTGGTGTCGATCCGGATGAGGTCCCGGCAGAGGTCGACGACCTCGTCCTGGCCCGAGACGGTCTTGCCCGCGCCCGCTGCGCTCACGCTGATTCCTCCCGTAGATCACGTACCGGCCGGCTCCCATCCTCCCGCCCGGGGCCGCTCTCCCCAAGGGCCGTCCACCGGCCGGAGGGGTGTGATCGGGGACCCCGGACTGTTTGGTAATGTTTTCCACGTCGGAACGGCCGCGAGGCCGGGACGCACACACCCGGTCCGGGTGGCGGAATGGCAGACGCGCTA
>NZ_JBIWFZ010000021.1:21872-148552 GCF_044763325.1 Streptomyces sp. NPDC096136
CTAGCTTGAGGTGCTAGTGCCCTTTATCGGGCGTGGGGGTTCAAGTCCCCCCTCGGACACACAGTGAGAAGGACCCCGCTCCGGCGGGGTCCTTCCGCGTTTCCGGCAGGGCTTGCGGCGGCCGGGAGCGGGCGGTCGGGGGGTGGCGCGGGAGCCCCCGGAATGTTTGGTAATGTTTCACCTGTCGCCACGGCCCGCGAGGCCGCAACGACACACACCCGGTCCGGGTGGCGGAATGGCAGACGCGCTAGCTTGAGGTGCTAGTGCCCTTTATCGGGCGTGGGGGTTCAAGTCCCCCCTCGGACACACAGTGAGAAGGACCCCGCTCCGGCGGGGTCCTTCTTCGTTTCCGGCCGGAGGCCGTGGACCGGCGGGTGGGGGCCCTGAAAAGGCGGAGGGCCCCCGGGCGGGCCGGAGCCCGTCCCGGGGGCCCCTGGGGCCCGTGGAGGACGTCAGTCGCGCGAGGCGGCGATCTCGTTCACCCTGCGGCGGACCAGGAACCAGCCGCCGACCAGGGCCGCGGCGATGCCCGGGAGGATCATCACCGTGGTGCGGCCGACGCCGCCGTCGCACCACATCAGCACCAGGACGGTCACCAGGAAGACCAGGGTGACGATCTGGGTGTACGGCGCCCAGGGCAGCTTGTACCCGGGGCGCTCGACGAGGCCGTTCTGCGCGCGGCGCCAGAAGAACAGCGAGCAGATCATGACCATGGCCCAGGTGCCGAGGATGCCGATGGAGGCCAGGTTGAGGACGATCTCGAAGGCCTCGCCGGGCATCCAGTAGTTCAGACCGACGCCGGCGACGCCGAAGGCGGCGGTGAACAGGACGCCGCCGTAGGGGACCTTGCCCTTGTTCATGACGCCGGTGAACTTCGGGGCGGAGCCGGACATGGCCATCGAGCGCAGGATCCGGCCGGTGGAGTAGAGGCCGGAGTTCAGGCTGGACAGGGCCGCCGTCAGGACGACCAGGTTCATGATGCCCGCGGCGCCGGGCACGCCCAGCTTGTCGAAGACCGTGACGAAGGGGCTCTGGTCGGCCGAGTACTGCGTGTACGGGAGCAGCAGCGCGAGCAGGACGACGGAGCCGACGTAGAAGAGGCCCACGCGCCACATGATCGAGTTGATCGCCTTCGGCATGATCTTCTCGGGGTTCTCGGTCTCACCGGCGGCGACGCCGCAGAGCTCGACGGAGGCGTACGCGAAGACCACGCCCTGGATGACCAGGAGCATCGGGAGCACGCCGGACGGGAAGATGCCGCCGTGGTCGGTGATGTTGGCCAGGCCCGGGGTGTTGCCGCCGATGTCGTGGCTGGTGGCGACGAGGTAGATGCCGACGATCAGGAAGACCGCCAGGGCGGCGACCTTGACCAGGGAGAACCAGAACTCCATCTCGCCGAAGTACTTCACCGAGATCAGGTTCGCGGTGAGGACCACGGCCAGGGCGATGAAGGCGAGCACCCACTGCGGGATGTCGGTGAACATCGACCAGAAGTGCGCGTAGGTCGCGGCTGCGGTGATGTCGGCCACGGTGGTGGTCGACCAGTTCAGGAAGTACAGCCAGCCCGCCGTGTAGGCGCCCTTCTCCCCCATGAACTCGCGCGCGTACGAGACGAAGGCGCCGGAGGAGGGGCGGTAGAGGACGAGCTCCCCGAGGGCCCGGACGACGAAGAAGGCGAAGACGCCGCACACCGCGTAGGCGATGGCCAGGGAGGGGCCGGCGCCGGCGAGGCGGCCGCCGGCGCCGAGGAACAGGCCGGTGCCTATCGCCCCGCCGATGGCGATCATGTTGATGTGGCGGGACTTGAGGTCCTTGCTGTAGCCCTCGTCACCGGCGTCGACATGGCGGGAGGACGCCTCGGCGGGGGCCTCGGTCAAGGTGCGGTCACTCATATACGACTTCGCCTTCGTGGGTCGGACAGGCAGGCCCGAAGCCGCGCGCGGGGGAGCTGGGTGGTGTCCCCCGTGCCGCGTTCCGGTGATTTTGTCGCCCCAGGAGACCATGAGCCTCCGCCCCCCGCCAAAATCAGCCACTGCGCACCGAAGCCGCCGGTGACCTTGGAAACGGTCGCCGGGGGCTACTGGGGGGTGCGAATACGAGGGCCGCGGGGCTTCAGGCGCCCGGCCCGGCCTCCGCGGCCTGGTCGAGGCGGAAGGCCTCGTTGCCCAGGCCGATCCGGGCGTGCGCCTCGGGCCGGCGGGCCTTGAGCACCAGCCCGTGGGCCAGCCCGGCCACCGCGGCCACGCCGATGATCGCGGGCAGCACCCAGCTGAGCGCGGAGCCCTCCTCGGCGGCGACCAGGACGGCGAAGTCCTTCACGGTGTAGACGGCGATGCCGACCAGGGCCACGCCGGCCAGGCCCGCCGCGACGAGCCTCCAGACCTGGGCGCCGGCGGCGCCCCGGCGGACGAAGAAGGCGATGACGGCGAAGGAGGACGCGGCCATCAGGACGGTCACGCCGAGGGCGCCGACGCTGCCCATCCAGGTGAACAGGTGCAGGACGGGCGCGGTGGGGTCGCCGGCCGGGGAGCCGTCGGTGAGGGCGAAGGCGAGGACGACGAGGGCGGCGACCACGGTCTGGAGCAGGGAGCCGGTGGCGGGGGCGCCGGTGCCGGGGTTGGTGCGGCCGAAGCGGGCGGGGAGCAGTCCCTCGCGGCCCATGGCGAAGGCGTAGCGGGCGACGACGTTGTGGAAGCTGAGCATGGCCGCGAACATGCCGGTGACGAAGAGCACGTGCAGGACGTCGGTGAAGCCGGCGCCCAGGCGGCTCTGGGTGAGGTCGAAGAGCAGGGCGGGGCCGGCGTCGGCGGCCGCCCCGGTGATCCGCGAGGGGCCGGTGGCCACGCTGAGGGCCCAGGCGCTGAGGGCGAAGAAGAGCGCGACGAAGCCGACGGCGAGGAACATCACGCGGGAGACCACGATGTGCGGCTTGCTGGTCTCCTCGGCGTAGACCGGGGACTGCTCGAAGCCGACGAAGGCGGCGATGCAGAAGCACAGGGCGGTGCCCAGGCCGGCGCCGCCGAGGCCGGCGGGGTCGAAGGCGCTCAGGGAGAGGCCTTCGGGGCCGGGCTTGCCGAGGGCGGCGAGGTCGAAGACGACGACGAGGGCGCACTCGATCAGCAGCAGGACGCCGAGCACCTTGGCGTTGAGGTCGATCTTCAGCCAGCCGAGGGCGCCGGTGGCGGCGACGGCGAGCAGGGCGGGGATCCACCAGGCGACCTGGGTGTGCAGGTAGGTGGCGAGGAGTCCGGAGATCTCGAAGCCGAGGATGCCGTAGACGCCGACCTGCATGGCGCTGTACGCGACGAGGGCGACGAGCGAGGCACAGGCTCCGGCGGTGGGCCCGAGGCCCCGGGCGATGTAGGCGTAGAAGGCGCCGGCGTTGTGGACGTGGCGGCTCATCTCGGCGTAGCCGATGCCGAAGAGGGCCAGGACGACGCCGAGGATCACGAAGAGCAGCGGCTGGCCTTCGATGCCCATGACCCCGTAGATCGTGGGCATGACACCGGCGACGACCATCAGGGGGGCGCTGGCGGCCAGGACGGAGAGCAGCAGCCCGGCGGTGCCGAGGCGGCCCGCGCGCAGGGCTCGGTCCTGGCCCTTGAAGGTGCGGATCTCGGCCTCGGTGGCGGCGGCCGTCACGGTGGATCTGCCCGTCGGCATGGCAGGGTCCTTTCGGGGGCGACTGGTCGGGGCGGGGGGTCAGGCCGTGCCGAGCGCGGCGCTGCGCGCGGCGAGGAAGGCCTTGGTGGGGTCGCGGTCCGGATAGGACCAGGGGGCGCGGGTGGCATGGGTGCCGATGCGGTGGAAGAGGGCCGCGGCTTCGGCGGGGCGCCCTTCGCAGAGCTTGGCGTGCGCGAGGAAGTTGAGGTCGACGCGGTTGCGCGGGTGGTCCTCGCGCTCCCACTCCAGCCACCAGTCGAAGGCGGAGCGCAGCACCAGGCGGGCACGGCGGCCGGTCCAGTGCTCGACGGCGTCCTCGGGGGCGGAGCGGCCCCGGGCGGCGGCGAGGACGCGGTAGCGCTCGGCGTGGGCGATGACGGGGAGCACGGCGAGCGGGGAGTCGGCCGGGGACTCCTCGGCGGCCCAGGCGGCGAAGTCGTAGACCTCGTGGAGCGGGTCGCGGCCGGCGGCGGGGTCGCGTTCGGCGAGCCGGGCGACCATGAGGTGGTGGGCGTGGTGGTGCTCGCGGTGGCGGGCCCGGACCTGGTCGAAGTGGCGGCTGAAGTCCTCGTCGGGGCCGAAGGCGCGGGAGAGCATGAGCAGGCCGAGCCAGGGGGTGGGGTCGGCCGGGAGCAGGGCGGCGGCGCGGCGGCAGGCCTCGTCGGCGGCCTGGGGGGTGCCCTTGCCGCGCAGGGCGGCCTGGACGGCGGCGCAGGCGAGGAGGGTGGCGGCGTCGGCGCTGCCGGGTTCGGCGAGGAGCCACTCGCGGGCCCAGGCGAGGGCGGAGGGGGTCTCGGCGAGGACGGTGACGCGGTGGCCGCGGCGGTCCCAGTCGTCGCCGGTGGCCGCCAGCAGGCTGCGGGCCCTGGCCCACCGGCCCTGGGTGAACTGGCCGCGTACGGAGACGAGTTCGGAGTCGCAGAGGGCCGGGTCGAAGAGCTGGGCGTCCCGCTTGCGGGCGCGGCCGAGGGGCGGCGGCGGGGACATCCGCGGGTTCCCTCCAGAGCGCGGGCGCGGGTGGACGACGTACGGGGGTACGGATGGGCGGCGTACGGAGGTGCGGGTACGGACGTGCGCGTGCGTGGGTGCGGTGCCGGTGCTGATGGTGCCGGTGGTGATGGTGCGCGCGGCGCGCGGGGCGCGGCCCGATCACTCCGGTGGTCAGTCCGGATGATCACTCACAGCAAACCGGTATGCACAGCTCCGAGTCAAGGTCCGGACCGCCGCGTGGCCGGAATCAACTGGTGCGCGAAGCGGGCAAGTTGGGGCGCATGCGGCGGTTCGAAATGGGTGGGCCGGAGGGTGCAGCCGGTCCACGCGGCGGCCCCGTGACGGGCCTTGGCGGTCGTCGCCCCTTCGAGCCGGCCTGCCCCGGGGAACGGCGCGACCGGCTGGTCGCGGCGGTGCCGAGCGCTGGGAGGACCGCGGCGACCGGGCTGCCGGGCGAGTACGGGACGCCGGGCGGGGCGCTGCCCGTGCCGGGCGGCCGGGCGGTGGCGGCGGACCCGGCCGAGCGGCCGGCGGTGGCGGCGGAGGTGGCGGAGGTACGGATGCCGCGGCTGGCCGAGGGGGACTGGCGGCACGCGGACGACGGGGGCGGGGGTCGCGCCCCCGGGGGCCGGGGTCGCGCCCCGGGGGCCGGGGTCGCGCCCCCGGGGGCCGGGGTCGCGCCTCCGGGGGCCGGGGTCAGGAGACGGCGCGGGCCGCCGCGCGGCCCGCGGCCCGGCCCGAGAAGAGGCAGCCGCCCAGGAAGGTGCCCTCCAGTGCGCGGTAGCCGTGGACGCCGCCGCCGCCGAAGCCCGCCGCCTCCCCCGCCGCGTACACGCCGGGCAGCGGCTCGCCGGAGGGGGTCAGGACGCGGGAGGACAGGTCGGTCTCCAGGCCGCCGAGGGACTTGCGGGTCAGGATCGAGAGGCGGACGGCGATCAGCGGGCCGGCCTTCGGGTCCAGGATCCGGTGCGGGGCGGCGGTACGGATCAGCCGGTCCCCGAGGTAGCGGCGGGCCCCGTGGATGGCCGTCACCTGGAGGTCCTTGGTGAAGGGGTTGGCGATCTCCCGGTCGCGGGCGGTGATCTCGCGCCGGACGGCGGCCTCGTCGAGCAGGTCCTCGCCGGTGACCTCGTTCATCCGGCGTACCAGGGCCGACAGGTCCCGTTCGACGACGAAGTCGGCGCCGCGGTCCATGAAGGCCCTGACCGGCCCTGGTACGGCCTGCCGGGCGCGGTTGACCACCTCGCGGACGGAGCGGCCCGTCAGGTCGGGGTTCTGCTCGGAGCCGGAGAGGCCGAACTCCTTGCCGATGATGCGCTGGTTGAGCACGAACCAGGTGTGGTCGTGCCCGGTGCGCATGATGTGGTCGAGGGTGCCGAGCGTGTCGAAGCCGGGGAAGAGGGGCACGGGCAGCCGCCGGCCCGTGGCGTCCAGCCACAGGGAGGACGGGCCGGGCAGGATGCGGATGCCGTGGCGGGCCCAGATCGGGTCCCAGTTCCCGATGCCCTCGGTGTAGTGCCACATCCGGTCCTTGTTGATGTGGCTGGCCCCCGCCTTCTCCGCGATCCCGAGCATCAGCCCGTCCACGTGGGCCGGGACCCCGGAGAGCATCCGGGCGGGCGGGGTGCCCAGGCGGGCCGGCCACTGGGCGCGCACCAGGTCGTGGTTGCCGCCGATGCCCCCGCTGGTGACGATCACCGCCTGGGCCCGCAGGCTGAAGGAGCCGGTGGTCTCGCGGCCGCTGGCGGCCCCCCGTACGGCGTCCGAGGGCGCCAGGACCTCGCCGGTGACGGTGTCCACCGCGCCGGCGGTCGACGCCAGGCCGGTGACCCGGTGGCGGAAGCGGAGGCTGACCAGGCCGCGGGCCGCCCCGGCGCGGACCCGCCGCTCGAAGGGCTCGACCAGGCCGGGGCCGGTGCCCCAGGTGATGTGGAAGCGGGGGACGGAGTTGCCGTGGCCGTTGGCGTCGTAGCCGCCGCGCTCCGCCCAGCCGACGACGGGGAAGAAGCGCACCCCCTGGGCGTGCAGCCACGGCCGCTTCTCGCCGGCCGCGAAGTCGACGTAGGCCTCGGCCCAGCGGCGCGGCCAGGCGTCCTCCTCCCGGTCGAAGCCGGCGGTTCCCAGCCAGTCCTGGAGGGCGAGGGCGCGGCTGTCCCGGATCCGCATCCGGCGCTGCTCGGGCGAGTCCACGAAGAACAGCCCGCCGAAGGACCAGTGCGCCTGGCCGCCGATCGACTGCTCGGGCTCCTGGTCGAGGAGGATCACCCGGCGGCCCGCGTCGACGAGCTCGGCGGTGGCGGCGAGGCCGGCGAGGCCCGCTCCGATCACGATCACGTCGGCGTCGTAGCCCATGCGTCTGCCCGTCCTCCGGTCGGTGGTGGGGCAGATCCTTTGCTACGGAGCGGTAACCCGTCAACAGCGGTGGTTGGATGGACGGGTGAGCGCAGCGGATGAAGTACTGGACGTGGTGGACCGCGACGACCGGGTGACCGGGCAGGCCCCGCGGGGCGAGGTGTACGCCCGGGGGCTCCTCCACCGGTGTGTGTTCGTGCAGGTCAGGGATGAGCTCGGGCGGGTCTTCGTACACCGCCGGACCGCGTCGAAGCTGGTGTTCCCGGCACACTACGACATGTTCGTGGGCGGGGTGCTGGGCGCCGGGGAGGACTATCCGGGGGCCGCGCTGCGGGAGGCGGAGGAGGAGCTGGGGGTGAGCGGGCTGGAGCAGCCGGCGCCGCTGTTCAAGTTCCTCTACGAGGGCCCGGGCGGGGCCTGGTGGTCGTACGTGCACGAGGTGCGGTGCGCGCTGCCGGTGGCGCCCCAGGAGTCCGAGGTCGACTGGCACGCCTGGCTGGCGCCCGGGGAGCTGGAGCGGCGGGTCTCGGACGGGGGGTGGCCGTGGGTGCCCGACGGGCTGGAGGCGTACCGGCGGCTGCGCGCCTTCCGGGAGGGCGCGGCCCGGCCGCCCGCGCCCCGCGCGTGAAGGGGACGTAAATTGGACAGGTGATCGACTTCGTCAAGGACGTGCGCCTCTGGTTCGCACCGCAGCGGCTGCGCGGCGAAGGCGAGACCCCGGACTACCGCTTCTCCCTGGCCAACGAGCGGACCTTCCTGGCCTGGATCCGGACCGCGCTGGCCCTGGTGGGCGGCGGGTTCGCGGTGGACCAGTTCCTGCCCGACCTGCGCTGGGGGGTGCGGGTCGGGATGTCGCTCGCCCTGCTGGGGGTGGGGGCCGCCTGCGCGCTGCGGGCGGTGCACCACTGGGTGCGGTGCGAGCGGGCGATGCGGCGGGGCGAGGACCTGCCGCTGTCGCCGTTCCCGGTGCTGCTGAGCCTGGGGGTGGGGCTGGTCGCGGTGGCGATGGTGGTGGTCGTGCTGATGGGCTGGACGGACCGGCCGTGACCCGGCCCGGTACGGCCGCCCGGGACGCCGGGCTCCAGCCGGAGCGGACCCGGCTGGCGTGGCGGCGCACCACCCTGGCCTGCTCGGTCACCGCCGTGCTGGCGCTGCGGCAGGCGCTGCGCGGGACCGGGTCGCCGCTGGAGGTGACCGGCGCGTCCCTGATCGCGCTGATCTGGGTGGCGTTCCTGTGGGTGGCGCACCGGCGGATCCGGCAGCTGGCGGCCGCCCGGCCGCCGGTCCTGTCGCACGGGGTGGCGGCGGGGGCGGTGGCGTGCACGGTGGCGCTGGCCGTGTTCGCGATGACCGTGATCGTCTGAGGACCGCGATCGTCTGAGGACCGTGAACGTCTGAGGACCGCGATCGGCTGAGGACCGCGATCGTCTGCGGTCTCCGGCCCCCGAGCCGGGCCGAACCCCGCCCCGCGCCGGGCCCGGAGCGGCTGGCAGGATGCCGAGCACCTGTCACAGCGACCCGGGGAGAGCGCCCATGACCGTCGAGAAGCCGTACGCAGTCCAGCCCGCGGCCGGGGTGTACGCCTACGTCCAGCCGGACGGCGGCTGGTGCCTGAACAACGCCGGCTGGGTCAGCGACGGCGGGCGGACGCTGCTGGTCGACACCGCCGCCACGGAGCGGCGGGCGCTGGCCCTGCGCGAGGCGGTCCTGGCGGCCGGGTCGCCGCTGCCCCGCACGGTGGTCAACACCCACCACCACGGCGACCACACCTACGGCAACGCCGCCTTCGCGCCGGCCCTGATCGTGGGCCACGACAACGCGCGGGCCGAGCAGCTCGCCGCCGGGCACCAGCTGGAGCTGATCTGGCCCGCCACCGACTTCGGCGCGGTGGAGATCACCCCGCCGGACCTCACGTACGACGACCGGCTGACGCTGCACGTCGGGGAGACCGAGGTGCGGGTCCTCCACCCGGGCGTGGCGCACACCACCGGCGACTCGGTCGTGTGGCTGCCCGCGAAGCGGGTGGTGTTCACCGGGGACCTGGTCTTCGCCGGGGGCACCCCGTTCCTGGCGATGGGCTCGCTGGCCGGTTCGCTGCGGGCGCTGGAGCTGCTGCGCTCGCTGGACGCGGAGACGGTCGTCCCGGGGCACGGGCCCCTGACCGACCCGGCGGCGTACGCGGCCACCGAGCGCTACCTGCGGTACGTGGAGGAGCTGGCGCGCGACGGCCGGGACCGGGGGCTGACCCCGCTGGAGACCGCGCGCGGGGCCGACCTCGGGGAGTTCGCGGCCTGGCGGGAGAGCGAGCGGCTGGTGGCGAACCTGCACCGGGCGTACGCGGAGCTGGCCGGGGAGCCGGAGGGCGCCCCGCTGGACATCATGGCGGTGCTGCGGGACATGACGGTGATGAACGGGGGCACGCCCCTCCTCTGCCACGCCTGAGGGAGCGGGTCCGGAAGGGTTCTTCCGGCCCGCCCTATGGACGGCATACCGACTGGTCGGCATGATGGCTCGGGACACCCGTCGTCGACCCGACTTCGTACGGAGGCGCGCCCATGACCCCAGCCGACCCCCGAGGCCTCGATCTGGAGCGGCTGCGCGGCCACCTCGACGCCGCGCGCCCCGGGCTCGCGTCCGGGCCGCTGACCGGCCGGCTGATCGAGGGGGGCCGGTCGAACCTCACGTACGCGGTCACCGACGGCCGGGCCCGCTGGGTGGTGCGCCGCCCGCCGCTCGGCCACGTCCTGGCCACCGCGCACGACATGCGGCGCGAGCACCGGGTGATCGCCGCCCTGCACGGGACGGCCGTACCGGTGCCCGAGCCGCTGCTGCTGTGCGAGGACGAGGAGGTGCTGGGGGCGCCGTTCTACGTCATGGAGCACGTGGACGGCGTGCCCTACCGGACGGCCGGACAGCTCGCGGAGATCGGCCCGGAGCGCACCCGGGGGGCGGTGCTCGGCCTGGTGGACACCCTCGTCGACCTGCACGCGGTGGACCCGGAGGCCGTGGGCCTCGGCGACTTCGGCCGGCCGGAGGGCTTCCTCGACCGGCAGCTGCGCCGCTGGGGCAAGCAGCTCGCCGCCTCGCGCGGCCGGGAGCTCGCCGGGATCGACGCCCTGCACGCGGCCCTGGGCCGGGCGCTGCCCGACTCCCCCGCCCCGACCGTGGTGCACGGGGACTTCCGGCTGGACAACGTACTGATCGGCGGCCCGGACGACACGATCCGCGCGGTGCTGGACTGGGAGATGTCCACGCTGGGCGATCCGCTGACCGACCTCGGGCTGCTGGTGATGTACAGCTCGGACCTGGGCCTGGAGGACTCCCCCGTCAGTACGACGAGCCGGGCGCCGGGGCACCCGGAGCCCGCCGAGCTGATCGGGCGGTACGCCGCCCGCTCGGGGCGGGACACCGGGGCGATCGCCTGGTACACGGCCTTCGCCTGGTTCAAGCTCGCGGTGATCCTCGAGGGCATCCACTACCGCTACACGCTCGGCCAGACCGTGGGCGCGGGCTTCGACCGGATCGGCGAACTGGTCCCGGTCTTCATCGCACACGGTCTGACCACCCTCCAGGAAGGCTGAGGAGCCGCGCAGATGGACTTCGCATTCGACACCCGGACCGAGGAACTCCGCGGGCGGCTGCTCGCGTTCATGGAGGAGTACGTCCACCCGGCGGAAGCCGTCGCCGCCGGGCAGCGCGCGCGGCTGGCCTCGCCCTGGGACACCCCGGCCGTCTTCGGCGAGCTGAAGGCCGAGGCGCGCCGCCAGGGGCTGTGGAACCTCTTCCTGCCCGACCCGGAGTACGGGGCCGGCCTGACCAACCTCCAGTACGCCCCGCTCGCCGAGATCACCGGCCGCAGCCCGCACCTGGCGCCGATGGCCACCAACTGCGCGGCCCCGGACACCGGGAACATGGAGCTGCTCGCCCAGTTCGGCAGCGAGCGGCAGAAGAAGCAGTGGCTGGAGCCCCTGCTGGAGGGGGAGATCCGCTCCGCGTTCGCGATGACCGAGCCCGAGGTGGCCTCCTCGGACGCGACGAACGTCGAGACCCGCATCGAGCGCGACGGCGACGCGTACGTGGTCACCGGGCGCAAGTGGTACATCTCCGGGGCGATGAACCCGGACTGCAAGGTCTTCATCGTGATGGGCAAGACCGATCCGGACGGCGCCGATCCGCGCCGCCAGCAGTCGATGGTCCTGGTCCCCCGCGACACCCCGGGCGTGGAGGTGCGCCGGGCGATGACGGTGTACGGGTACGCGGACCACGACCACGGCGGGCACGCCGAGGTGGTCTTCGACGGGGCCCGGGTGCCGGCGGAGAACCTGATCGGCGAGGAGGGCGCCGGCTTCGCCATCGCCCAGGCCCGGCTCGGCCCGGGCCGGATCCACCACTGCATGCGGCTGATCGGCATGGCGGAGCGGGCCGTCGAGCTGATGTGCCGGCGCGCGGTGGGGCGTACCGCCTTCGGGAAGGAGCTGGCCGCGCAGGGCGTGGTGCAGAACTGGATCGCGGACGCCCGGGTCACCATCGAGCAGCTGCGGCTGCTGGTGCTGAAGACGGCCTGGCTGATGGACACGGTCGGCAACCGGGGCGCGCACACCGAGATCCAGGCCATCAAGATCGCCACCCCGCGCGCGGTGGTGGGGATCCTGGACCAGGCGGTGCAGCTGCACGGCGCCGGCGGGGTCAGCCAGGACTTCCCGCTGGCGGAGCTGTGGGCGGCGGCGCGCACCCTGCGGCTGGCGGACGGCCCGGACGAGGTCCACCAGCGCTCCCTGGCCCACCGCGAGCTGAAGCGCTACCGCTGAGCCGGGGCGCCGGCCCGGCCGGAGGCCGTCTCGATGACCTCGTCCAGTACCTCGCGGGAGCGGACGAGGTCGCCGATCATCCGGTCGATCCGGTCCCGCTCGGCGGCGAGTTCGGCCACCAGGGCGGGGGTGGCGCGCAGGGACGGGCCGCCGTCCTCGTCCCGCATGCAGGGCAGGAGCTGTCCGATCTTGGAGCTGTTCAGCCCGGCCGCGTAGAGTTCCTGGATGCGGATCACCCGGTCCACGGCCCGCTCGGGGAAGTCCCGGTGTCCGCCGGGCGTGCGGTCGGAGGCCAGGAGCCCCTGCTCCTCGTAGTAGCGCAGCGAGCGCTCGCCCACCCCGGTGCGCGCCGCCAGTTCACCGATCCGCATGGTCACCTCATTCGGCCTTGAACCTGACACTGGTGTCAGGTTCTACGGTACCGGCATGACGCAGACACGACAGACCCCCACCGCCGGATCCCGCCTCTTCTCCTCCGTCCGCCTGGGCCCCCTCGACCTCCCCAACCGCCTGGTGATGGCCCCGCTGACCCGCAACCGCGCCGGAGCGGACGGGGTGCCCGGCCGGCCCATGGCCGACCACTACGCGCAGCGCGCCTCGGCGGGCCTGATCATCGCCGAGGGCACCACGCCGAACGCCGTCGGCCAGACCTATCCGCACATCCCGGGCATCCACACCCGGGCGCAGACCGCCGGCTGGCAGGAGGTCACCGGTGCCGTGCGCGCCGCCGGCGGGCGGGTGTTCCTCCAGATCCAGCACGGCGGCCGGATCGGCCACCCCGACACCAGCGGGCACGTCCCGCTCGCCCCCTCGGCCGTGGCGCTCCCGGAGCCGCTGCACACGGCCGCCGGCCTCCAGGACTCCGTCACGCCCCGCGCGATGACGGAGGAGGACATCCGCTCGACCATCGCCGACTTCGCGGACGCCGCCCGCAGGGCCGTGGACGCGGGCTTCGACGGGGTGGAGGTGCACGCCGCCAACGGCATGCTGCTCCACCAGTTCCTCGCCCGGAACACCAACCTGCGCACCGACGCCTGGGGCGGGCCGGTCGAGGGGCGGATCCGGTTCGCCGTCGAAGTGGTCCGGGCCGTCGCCGAGGCCGTCGGCCCGGAGCGGGTCGGGGTGCGCGTCTCCCCCGGACAGAACGTCAACGGCATCGAGGAGGGCGACACCGCGGAGATCTACCCGGCGCTCCTCGCGGCCCTCGCGGAGTTGGCCCCGGCCTACCTGCACGTGGTGTACGCCGACCCGGACGAGCCCTCCTTCGCGGCGTTGCGGCGGGCCTGGCCGGGCACGCTGATCGCCAACCCGAAGCTCTCCCGCGAGGAGGCCGCCGGCGACGCGGGCCTGGCGCGGGGCGAGCGGCTGCTGGCGGCGGGCGCCGACCTCGTCGCCCTCGGGCGGGGCTTCATCGCCAACCCCGACCTGGTGGAGCGCCTGCGCACGGGCGCACCGCTGAACGTGCTGCGCCCCGAGTTCCTGATGCACGTGCACGGCGAGGAGGGCTACAACGACTACCCGGCGCTGGCCCCCGCCCTCGTCTAGGGGCGCAGGGAGCGCAGCAGCAGGTCGGCGAGGTGGTCGGCCACCTGGTGCGGGGTGAGCGGGCCGTCCGCCCGGTACCAGGTGGAGAGGTGGTGCACGGAGCCGAAGTAATAGTCCACCACCAGGTCGGCGGGGGTGGCCGTGGCGAACACCCCGGTGCGCATGCCCTCCTCGACCAGCGCGCGGAACCGCTCGTGGTAGCGCCGGCGTTCGGCGCGGACCTGCTTGTACTTCTCCGGGCTCAGCTGGTGCATCGACCGGAAGAAGATCATCGCGTCGTCGAGGTTCTCGATCGTGGTGACGACGACATCGGCGGCCGCGGCCCGCAGCCGCTCCTCGACGGGGGCGTCGGATCCGGCCACGGCGTCGAGCCGCTGCTGCTGGAGGCGCAGCATCCGCGCGTACACCTCGTGCAGCAGGTCGTCCTTGGAGCCGAAGTAGTGGTAGAGGGCGCCCTTGGTGACCCCGGCCGCCTCGACGATCTCCTGGACGGAGGTGCGGTCGTAACCGCGCTCGGCGAACAGCCTGGTGGCGACGGCCAGCAGCCGCTGCGGCACCGGGGTGTCGCGGTCGCCGTCCCGGGGCCCCGCGGTGTTCGTGGCGGCCATGGTGCTCGCCTTCCTCTCCTGATCCTCCGACTGTTTTCAGCCGCGCTCGCGCAGTTCTCGTCGCAGGATCTTGCCACTGGTGGTCTGGGGAAGAACAGGCAGGACCTCGACCTGGCGCGGGTACTTGTAGGCGGCGAGGCGCTCGGCGCAGTACGCGGCGAGTTCGGCCGGCTCGGCGCGGGCGCCGGGGCGCAGGCTCACGTACGCCTTGACGGTCTCCCCGCGGTAGGCGTCGGGGACCCCGACCACGGCCGCGTCCCGGACGGCGGGGTGGGTGTGGAGCACGTCCTCGACCTCGCGCGGCCAGACCTTGAACCCCGAGGCGCTGATCATGTCCTTCTTGCGGTCGACCACGTAGAGCCAGCCGTCGGCGTCCATGAACCCGACGTCCCCGGTGCGCAGTTCGCCGTCCGGGAAGGCCCGGGCGGTCTCCTCGGGCAGCCCCCAGTAGCCGGGCACGACCTGCGGCCCGCGGACCGCTATCTCGCCGGTCTCGCCGAGGGGCAGCTCGGCGCCGTGCTCGTCGAGGATCCGGACGAGGGTCTGCGCGCCCGGGACGCCGACGGAGAGGGTCCCGCTGCCGGGGTCGACGGGGGCCTCGCGGTGCGCGGGGACGGAGGCGCAGGGGGCGGTGCACTCGGTGAGGCCGTAGCCGTTGCGCAGGTAGAACCCGAAGTCCGCGCGGAGGCGTGCGACGAGGGCGGGCGGGACCGGGGCCCCGCCGGAGGAGACCACCCGGAACGGGGCGAAGTGCTCGCGGGTGGCGGCGGGGTGCGCGGCGAGCGCGGTGAAGGCGGTGGCGGGCCCGATGGTGTAGGCGGGGCGGTGCTCCAGGAAGGCGTCGAGGACGGTCCCGGCGTCGAAGCGGCGGGTGAGGACGAGGGTGCCGGCGTTGACGAGGCAGGCGGCGAGCTCGCAGACCAGTCCGGTGATGTGGAACAGCGGCGCGAGCACGAAGTACCCGGCCCCCTCGGGGACGGGGTGCCCGGTGACCTGGCGGACGGCGTTGTAGGTGATCGCCCCGTGCGGGTTCATGGCGCCCTTGGGGGTGCCGGACGTCCCGGAGGTGTAGCTGATGAGCGCGATGTCCCCGGCGCCGAGCCGCGGGTCGTCCGGCGCGGGGTGGCCCCGGCGGGCCACGGCGAGCAGGTCGGCGGGGGCGTCCGGGGCCGCGTTGCGGGACCCGCCGGAGACCGGGGCCGGGGCCTGTGCCGGGGCCGGGGCCTGTGCCGGGAACACCCGGGGGTCGTTGCGGGTCTGGAAGTCGCCGGCGCGGGCCGTCACGACGGTCCGGACCCCGCTCCCCCGCACCGCCTCCCCCAGGTAGCCCTCCCAGGCCCCGTCCTCGCACACCAGCGCCACCGCACCCGAGTCGCCCAGCACGTGCCGCGTCTCGGCGGACTTGTACATCGGGTTGACCGGGACGACCACCGCCCCCGCCTTCCAGACGGCCAGCACGGCCAGCACGAAGTGCGGGGTGTTCTGCAGCATCACCGCGACCCGGTCGCCCCGCCGGACCCCCCGCCCCGCGAGGTACCCGGCCAGCGAGTCGGAGAGCGCGTCGGCCTCGGCGTACCCGACCCGCCCGTCGAAGTACGCCAGCGCGGCCCGCTCCGGCGCCCGCGCCACGGCCTCGCGGAAGGCGTCCAGCACGCTGGCCGGCGGCGCGACCGGCGCCAGCTGGGCGGCGCTCAGCCGGCCCAGCCACGGCCGGGCGGCGTACGGGGAGCCGCCCGTCACGAGGACTCCCACTTCCGCTGGAGCCGGTTCATGCCGCGCAGCCACCGCTCGGGCTGGGTCGCGCGCCCGGCGTAGTGGTCGGCCACCTCGGGGTGCGGGAGGATCAAGAACCGGCCCTTCTCCATGCCGTCGAACAGGGCGTCCGCGACCGCGTCCGGCTCGATCGCGGTCGGCGCCAGGACGAGCTCGCCCGCCGAGCCCGCGGCGGTCAGCATGTCGGTGCGCACGCCCTGCGGGCAGATGGCATGGACCTGCACGCCCCGGTGGCGGTAGGTCAGCGAGAGCCATTCCGCGAAGGCGAGGGCACCGTGCTTGGTGACACTGTACGGCGCGGCCCCGATCATCGTGAGCAGGCCGGCGGCCGAGACCGTGGACACGAAGCGCCCCGCGCCCCGCTCCAGCCAGTCGGGCAGCAGCGCCCGGGCGGCGCGCACGTGCGCCATGACGTTGACGTCCCAGGCCGCCTCCCAGACGGCCTCCTCGGCGAAGGCGTCGCCGCCCGAGGCGAGTCCGGCGTTGGCGCAGTACACGTCCACCCGCCCGCCGAGCGCCTCGCGGGCCTCTCCGACGATCGCGGAGGCGTCGCCGGGCACGGCGAGCGCGCGGTCGCCGATGGCGGCGGCCACGGCGGAGGCCCGGGCCGGGTCGAGGTCGTTGACGACGACGGTGGCCCCCTCGGCGGCGAAGCGGTGGGCGAGGGCCGCGCCGATGCCTCCGCCCGCGCCGGTGACGACGACTCGCTGGTCCTGGTACGCGCTCACGGGGATCACCTTTCGCCGCCGGCCGCCGGGCCCGTGGGGCACCGGATCCCGGGCAGACTAACCAGTCGGTATGTCGGGGCGGAAGGGGGCCGCGCCCCAGCATGGCGGGATGACGCTGTCACGACGCGGACTGCTGGGACTGGCGGGGGCCGCGGGGGCCACGGGTGCGGTCGGGGCGGGCGTGCCCGCCGGCCCCCGGCCGCCCGGCCGGGTCCGCACCGGCTTCGACCGGCTGGCCGCGGGCGGGTACGCGGAGCTCGCCGGGCGGCGGGTCGGGGTGGTCACCAACCAGACCGGGATCACCGCCGACGCCCGCCACCTGGTCGACGTGATGCACGCCGACGCACGGGTGGACCTGGTGGCGGTGTTCGGGCCGGAGCACGGCTTCCGGGGCACCGCGCAGGCGGGCGGCTCCGAGGGGGCCGGACGCGATCCGGCGACGGGGCTGCCCGTCTACGACGCGTACGGCAGGAGCGGGCGGCAGCTCGCGGACCTCTTCACCGCGGCGGGGATCGACACGCTGGTCTTTGACCTCCAGGACGTCGGCGCGCGCTTCTACACCTACGTCTGGACCCTCTACGACTGCATGCGCGCGGCCGCGGCGGCCGGCAAGGAGGTCGTGGTCCTGGACCGGCCCAACCCGGTCGGCGGGCTCCGGGCGGCCGGGCCCGTGCTGGACCGGCCGTACGCGAGCTTCGTGGGCCGCGAGCCGATCGCGCTCGCGCACGGGATGACGGTGGCCGAGCTGGCCCGGCTGTTCCACGGGGAGTTCCTCGGGGGCGCCGGGCCGCGGCTGCGGACGGTGCCGATGGCGGGCTGGCGGCGGGGGTCGTTCTTCGGGGAGACCGGCCTGCCGTGGGTGCCGCCGAGCCCCAACGTGCCCACCCCGGACACGGCGCTCGTGTACGCCGGCACCTGCCTGTTCGAGGGCACCACCCTGTCGGAGGGCCGGGGCACGACCACCCCCTTCGAGCTGGTCGGCGCGGAGGGCGTCGACCGGCGGTGGGCGGAGGCGGCGAACGGGCTGGGGCTGGCGGGGGTGTGGTTCCGGGAGGCCTGGTTCACCCCGGCCTTCTCCAAGCACGCGGGAAGGGTGTGCGGCGGGATCCGGCTGGTCGTGCACGACCGGGAGGCCTTCGATCCGGTGCGGGCGGGGATCGGGCTGCTGGTCACGGCGCGGCGGGCGTGGAGCGGGTTCGGCTGGCGGGAGGACCGCTGGATCGACCGGCTGACCGGGTCGGACCGGGTGCGGACGCTGGTGGACGCGGGGGCGGGGGTGGAGGAGATCGCGGGCGACTGGGCGGCGGGGCTGGCACGGTTCGCGGCGGTGCGGGAGGAGTACCTGCTCTACCCGTGACCGGCCCGGGACCGGTGCTTCCGGGTGCCGCCGCCGCTGCCGCGGGTCCCGCCGGACCGGTGCTTCCGGGTGCCGCCCGGCCGCGGCCCGGGTCCCGCCGGACCGGTGCTTCCGGGTGCCGCCCGGCCGCGGCCCGGGTCCCGCCGGACCGGTGCTTCCGGGTGCCGCCCGGCGGCGGCCCGGGTCCCGTCCGGACCGGTGCTGCCGCGGGTCTGGCCGTCGCGGCCCCGCGGCGGGATGCTGCGACCGACCCGGAGCAGGGCTCGCGCGGAAGGGGTGCGTCATGGCGGACGGCGGAGCGGGGATCGGGGTCGGGCCGTACCAGGAGCTGACCTTCGACGCCCAGGGGGACGTGGACCCGGCCACGCGGGCCGCGGTGGCCCGGATGGAGGCGACCGACCTGCTGGTCTTCGCCCACGGGTGGAACAGCGACCGCTCCACGGCGACCCGGCTGTACGACAGCTTCTTCGCCCCCTTCCCCGGGCTGGTGGGGTCGGGGGTGCGGCTGGGATACGTGGGGGTGGTGTGGCCCTCGATCCGGTTCTCCGACGAGCCGATACCGGACTTCGATCCGCACGGCGCGCTGGCTGAGGCCCCAGCCGCCGGCCCCGCCCTGGACGCGGCGACCCGCGGGGCGCTGGACGCGTTCTGGCCCGGGCGGGGCCCGGAGCTGGACCGGATCGCGGCGCTGCTGGAGGAGCGGCCCGACGCCGGGGCCGCGTTCACCGAGTTCGCGGCGCTGGTGCGGGAGCTCGTGGGCGCGGGGCCGGCGGGTCCGCCGGCGGTGGCGGCGCCCGGGGTGCCGGACGTCTTCTCCCTGGACGCGGTGGCGGTGTGCCGCGCCCTGACCGCCGCCCTGGCCGAGGCGGGCGCGGCCGCCGGGGAGGACCCGCCGGGTCCCGCGCCGGACGGGGCCCGGGCGGGCTTCGCGCCGGGCGACGGGCTGCGCGCCCTGTGGGGCGGCGCCAAGGAGCTGCTGCGCCAGGCGACGTACTACGAGATGAAGAGACGGGCCGGGGTGGTCGGCGAGCACGGGCTCGGGCCGGTGCTGACGGACCTCGCGGGGCGCCGGCCCGCCCTGCGCTTCCACCTCATCGGCCACAGCTTCGGGGCGCGGGTGGTGTCGTTCTCCCTGCGCGCCGTGCCGGAGGGGGCGCGCCACGTGAAGTCGCTGACGCTGCTCCAGGGGGCCTTCTCCCACTACGCGTTCAGCGACCGGCTCCCCCACGACCCGGGGCGCGGCGGCGTCCTGCGCGGGCTCCATCGCCGGGTGGACGGACCGGTGGTGGCCTGCCATTCCTCCCACGACTCGGCGCTCGGTGTGTTCTATCCGCTGGCCTCCCGGATGGCGGGGGATTCGGCCGGTCTGCTCGGCTTCGACGAACGGTGGGGCGCGATCGGGCACGACGGGGTGCAGGCGGTGCCGGGCGCCCCGCGGATGGCCCTGGACAGGGCCCTGAGCGGGGGGCTTCCCGGGACCGGCTGCGTCAGTGTGGACGCGGGTTCCGTGGTTCGCCGCGGCGGCGCCCCGTCGGGGGCGCACAGCGACATCTGCCACGAGGAGCTGGCCCGGATCGTGGTCGGCGCGGGGCGCATGGGGCGCTGACTTCCGGCCATGTGCCACCCGCACGCCTCGACCGCCCCCGCATGCGCCCGCATCCCCTCGGGCATGTTGGGCACATCGGGGCGGGCTGCTTCGTTCTACGCGGTAGCACGGAACGGGACGGGTGCATACAGGCGGGGGTACGGCGGAGGTGAAGGTACGGTGGCGGGTTTTCGGAGTCTGGCCTACCAGGTGCGCGACGCGCGCAACGACCGGGCCCTGCGGCGCCATTCGCTGCGCCGGTGCCTGGAGCGGTTCGCGCCCTACGGGCACCGGGCGACGTGGTGGCACCTGTGCGACCGGCACGGGATCGCCCCGGAGGACCGGGGCGCGGATCCGCTGCGGCTGGTCGCGGCGCTGGAAGAGCTGGAGGACGCGCGGGCGGTCTGGCTGGAGTACGAGAAGCAGTTCGCGGAGCGGCGCAGACGCGAGAAGCACGACGGGGTGCGGCAGCCGGAGTGGGCCTGGGGCGGCAGCGGGGACGCCGTGGTGCGGTGCGCCGATCCGGGCGTACGGCCGGAGGGGACGCTCGGCGAGGTGCTGAGACGGCTGGTGCGGGCGCTGGAGTCGGAGCCGGGGACGGCGTGCCCGGTCTGCGGCGAGCACGAACTGCGCTGGTCTCCCGCGCTGTCGGGGCCGGCGGCGTGGGGCGGGGCCTGGGCGTGGGACGGGCCGGTGTGCGGGGGCTGCGGGATCGTGGTGCCGCGGCCGGCGCTGGCGGACGCGGCGGTGGTGCATCCGGCGTCGGCGGACGCGGCATGAGCGCGGCGGGGCCCGGCGGGCCGGGGTCCGGCGCGGCGGGCGGGGGCGGTCGCCCGTCCGGGGGCCGTGCCGCAGGTGGCGGCCCCGGTGCGGGCGGCCCCGAAACGGGCCGTGCCGAAACGGGCCGTGCCGAAACGGGCCGTGCCGACGCGGGCGGCGCCTACGTGGGCGGCGCCGGTGGCGGCGGGGCCGGCGCTGGCCGTGCCGCCGGTGGCGGCGGCGACCCGGGCGGGGGCGGGCGGGGTCCTGCGGTGCAGGTCGCGCTGAACGGCTCGCGTGGCGCCGGCGACGGGGGCGCGGTGCCGCTGTCCCCGGCGGATCTGGCGGAGTCCGCGCTGGCCGCCGTCGCGGCCGGGGCCGGTGAGGTACTCGTGCATCCCAGGACCCCGTGCGGGCGGGAGAGCCTCTCGCCCCGGGTGGTCGGGCCGCTGCTGACGGAGTTGCGCGGCGCGGGGGTCCGCGTACCGCTGTCGGTGCCGGCGGGGGTCGCGGCCGAGCCGGATCCGGCCGGGCGGCTGGAGCGGGTGCGCTCCTGGAGCGTGCTGCCGGACCGGGCGGTGGTGCCGTTCGCGGAGCCGGGCGCGCGACGGCTGGGGCGGGCCCTGCTGGAGCGCGGGGTGGCGGTGGACGCCGTGGTGCCGCTGGGCGGCGGGGCCGGGACGGAGCCGCTGGCGCGCTTCCTGGCGTGGAGCCCGCCGGCGCACGGGCGGGTCCGGCTGGTCGTGGAGCTGGCGGAGGACGACCCGGCACTGGTCGCGGGGCTGCGCTGGCTGCCGCCGGTGCCGGTCGTGCTGTACGGGCGGGAGGACGCGGCCTGGCCCGTGCTGCGGCTGGCCGCGCGGTGCGGCGCCGGGGTGCGGATCGGCGTGGCGGAGGTGCTGGTCCTGCCCGACGGGCGGCCGGCGCGTTCGAACGCCGAACTCGTCTCGGCCGCCCTGGAGTTGTGGCGGGACGCTAGGACGACAGCCGGGAGCCGGTGAGGTTCTCGCCGAAGGCGTCGTCCGGGTTGGACAGCGCGCAGTTCTTCAGCGAGAGGCAGCCGCAGCCGATGCAGTCCGACAAGTGGTCGCGCAGCCGGCTGAGTTGGCTGATCCGTCGGTCGAGCTCGGTGCGCCAGTCCTCGGACAGCCGGGCCCAGTCCTCCCGGGTGGGGGTGCGCTCCTCGGGCAGTTGGGACAGCGCGTCGCGGATGTGGGCGAGGGGGATCCCGACGCGCTGGGCGGCGCGCACGAAGGCGACCCTGCGCAGGGTCTCACGGGTGTAGCGCCGCTGGTTGCCGGGGGTCCGGCGGCTGCTGATCAGGCCCTTGGTCTCGTAGAAGTGCAGGGCGGACACGGCCGCCCCGCTGCGCGCGGACAGCTGACCGACGGTGAGTTCGTGGACTTTCTCCGGAATCTGCGGCACGTGTCCGAGGGTAGTCGCAGGTCCGTTGACAGACGCGCGGGGCCCCCAGCATGCTGAGCAAGCGCTTATTCACATCGTTTGCAGGGTCGGATCCAGTGGAAGACGGGGGCAGGGCATGGCCGAACCGAGGATCTTCACGTCCGCCGAGGAGCTGCACGCCGCGATCGGCGAACCGCTCGGGCCGAGCGGGTGGCTGGAGGTGGACCAGAAGCGGATCGACCTCTTCGCGGACGCGACCGGCGACCACCAGTGGATCCACGTGGACCCGGAACGGGCCGCCTCCGGACCCTTCGGCTCCACCATCGCGCACGGCTACCTGACGCTGTCCTTGCTGCCCAGCCTGGTGCCGCAGGTCATGCGGGTCGAGGGCATGCGGATGGGCATCAACTACGGCCTGGGCAAGGTGCGTTTCCCGGCGCCGGTGCCGGTCGGCTCGCGGCTGCGCGCCACCGCCGTGATCACGGAGGTCACGGAGGCGGGCGGCGGGGTGCAGGTCGCGGCGACGGTGACGGTCGAGCGCGAGGGCGGCGAGAAGCCGGTGTGCGTGGCGGAGTCGCTGTCCCGCTACTACTTCTGACCGGGCCCGGCCGCCGGGCGCGCGCCCACCATCCGCAGGACGAGGTCGGCGTAGAGGGCGCCGACCTCGTCGGGGGTGCGCCGGCCGTCCGCGTTGAACCAGCGGGCCACGTCGATGCACAGGGACAGCACGGCGAGGGTGGTGCCCGGGACGTCGGGGACGTCGAACTCCCCCGCCCGCACGCCCTCCGCGAGGATGCGCCGTACGGCGGCGTCGCTGAGGCGGCGCAGGGCGACGATCTCGGAGCGGTGCTCCGGGGCGAGGGCGTCGAGCTCGTACTGGACCACGCGCGCGGTGGTGTGGTGCGCGGCGTGCCAGCGCACGAAGGACCGCACGGCGGCGTCGAGCCGCTCGGCCGCCGCCCCCGGGCCGGAGGCGGCGGTCTCCAGGATCTCCAGGGCCTTGTCGTGGCCGATGCGGCTGATCCGGTGGAGGAGCTCTTCCTTGGTCTTGTAGTGGATGTAGAGGGCGGCGGGGCTCATGCCCGCGCGGCCCGCGATGTCGCGGGTGGTGGTCGCGTGGTAGCCGCGCTCCGCGAAGGCCTCGACGGCGGCCACGAGCAGGCGCCGCGCGGCGTCCGGGGTGACCTCCGACCACGCCTGGTAGCCGTCGGTGGTCTCCGCCGCGCTGTCCATCGCTCACCTCTCCGCCCTGTAGGAATGGAACAGCTTACCGGAGGGTGAGCAAGCGCTTAGGAACCCTGGTGCGGGCCCGGCCCTCAGAAGGCGGAGACCCCGGTGCGGGCACGGCCGATGAGCAGCTTCTGGATCTGGCTGGTGCCTTCGTAGAGGGTCATGACGCGGGCGTCGCGCAGCAGCTTCCCAGCCGGGTACTCGTCGATGTACCCGTAGCCGCCGTGCACCTGGAGGGCGTTGGAGGCGGCGCGCACGGCGGCCTCGGAGGCGAAGAGCTTGGCGGTGGAGGCCTCGGTGGCGAAGGGCCGCCCCCGGTCGACGAGGTCGGCGACCCGCCAGGTGAGCAGCCGGGCCGCGTCCACGTCGACGGAGATGTCGGCGATCAGCTCCTGGACCAGCTGGTGGTGGGCGATCGGCTTGCCGAACTGCTCGCGCCGCGCGGCGTAGGAGACGGCCGCGTCCAGGGCCGCCTGGGCGATGCCGACGCATCCGGCGGCGACCGACATCCGGCCCTTGGCGAGGGCCGACATGGCGACGGAGAAGCCCTGGCCCTCGGGCCCGAGCATCGCGGAGGCGGGGACGCGGACGCCGTCGAGGGTCAGCTCGGCGGTGGCCTGGCCGCGCAGGCCGAGCTTGCCGTGGACCTCCCGGCGCGTCAGGCCGGGGGCGTCGGCGGGGACGAGGAAGGCGGAGATCCCGCGGTGGCCGGGCGCGGCGGGGTCGGTCCGGGCGAACAGCAGGACCACGTCGGCCCAGGTGCCGTTGGTGATGAACATCTTGCTGCCGCTGATGACGTACGCGTCCCCGTCGCGGACGGCGCGCGTGGCGAGGGAGGCCGCGTCGGAGCCGGTGCCGGGCTCGGTCAGGCCGAAACAGCCGAGCGCCGCGCCGGAGCAGAGGCGGGGCAGCCAGGACCGCTTCTGCTCCTCGGTCCCCCAGGCGGCGACGGTCTTGGCGACGAGCCCGAGGGAGACGGAGACGATGCCGCGCACGGCGGAGTCCCCGCGACCGAGCTCCTCGGTGACCAGCACGTAGGAGAGGTGGTCGCCGCCGGAGCCGCCGTACTCCTCGGGGACGGTCAGGCCGAGGAAGCCGAGGTCCCCGAGCTTCTTCACGATCGACCGGTCCACGCTCTCGGCGCGGTCCCACGCGGCGGCGTGCGGGGAGACCTCGCGGTCGGTGAACGCGCGGGCGAGGCGGCGCACGGCCTCCTGCTCCTCGCTGAGCTCCAGGTTCACGGGTCCCTCCGGGTGGCGTGGGGCGCGGCTTTAACTAGCAGCGCTAGTTTATGGCGGGGCAGGGCCTACTATGTGGCGCATGGCCAGACCGCGCAAGCCCCTCCTCAGCAGAGACCGCATCGTCGAGGCGGCGGGGGAGCTGGTGGACGCGGAGGGGCTGGAGGCGGTCTCGACGCGGCGGCTCGCGGCCGCGCTCGGGGTGAGCGGCCCGTCCCTCTACAACCACTTCCGGACGAAGGACGAGATCCTGGAGGCGGTGGCGGACGCGGTGAGCGCGCGCGTCGACCTGTCGGTGTTCGACGCCGCGGGCTCCGGTGCGGACGGAGAGGCGGAGGCGGGCCCGGACTGGCGGGGGGCGCTACACGCCTGGGCCCACTCCTACCGGGACGCCCTGGCCGACCACCCGAACATCGTGCCGGTACTGGCCCGGGGCCCGGGCCGCCGCCCGGCGGGGCTGCGCCTGGCGGACGCGGTGTTCGGCGCCATGACGGCGGCGGGCTGGCCCCCGGCCCACGCGACGCGGATCGGCGCCCTGATGCGGTACTTCATCCTGGGCTCGGCGGTGGCCTCCTTCGCCGGGGGCTTCGTGGACGACGAGACGGCGTACGACCCGGCGGACTACCCGCACCTGGGCCAGGCCCACCTCCTGGCGGACCGCAGGCGCGAGGTGGACGAGGGCGCCTTCGAAACGGGCCTCACGGCCCTCCTGGACGGCCTGGCCCTCCAGTACGAAGCCCTCCGCCCCACCCCACAGACCCCCTGACCGGGCCGGCTGCCCGCGCCGGAGCCCCGGGCCGCGCCGGAGCCCCGGCCCACGCTCAGGCCCCGGCTCACGCGCACGCCCCGCTCCGCACCCAGGTCCCGGGCCCGCGCCGGCTAGAACACGACCAGCGACCGCCCGCCCTTGCCGGCGACCATCGCCTCGAACGCGGCCGGGATCCCCTCCAGCCCGATCCGGTCGGTGACCATCGCCCCGAGGTCGAGCCGCCCGGCCCGCACGTGCTCGGCGATCACCGGAAGGTCCCGCGCCGGGTCGCTGTTCCCGTACACGCACCCGCTGAGCGTCCGCGCGAAGTGGAAGATCTCCAGCGCGTGGAAGGAGACCCGCTGCTCCTTCCCCCCGATGCCGACGACCGTCGTCCGCCCGCCCCGCCGGGTCGAGTCCCAGGCCGCCCGGATGGTCTCCGCCCGCCCCACGCACTCCACGGCGACATCGGCGCCCCGCCCGCCGGTCAGCGCACGGACCTCCTTCGCGGTGGTCTCGGAGGCGAGCACGAACGCGGTGGCCCCGGCGGCCCGGGCGAGCTCCTCCTTGGCCGGGGAGACGTCGACCGCCACGACCGGCCCCGCCCCGGCGATCCGCGCCGCCTGGAGGGCCGCGAGGCCGACGCCGCCGACGCCGAACACCGCCACCGACTCCCCCGGCCGGACCTGCGCGCTGTGGCGCACGGCCCCGTAGCCGGTCAGCACCGCGCAGCCCAGCAGCGCGGCCTCCTGGAGCGGGATCCCGGCGGGCGCGGGCAGCACGCAGTTCGCCGCGACGACCGTCTCCTCGGCGAACGCGGCGACGTTCAGCCCGGGGTGCAGTTCCACGCCCTGGGCGTCGTGGGCGTGGACCGCCCCGACCCCGGACAGGGCCTTGACGCAGAGCCAGACCTCGCCGATCCCGCAGTGGTGGCACTCCCCGCAGGACGGGGCCCAGTTGAGCACCACCCCGTCGCCCGGGGCGACATGGGTCACGCCCTCCCCGACGGCGAGGACCGTCCCCGCGCC
Organism: Streptomyces sp. NPDC096136; assembly: GCF_044763325.1. NCBI lineage: Bacteria > Bacillati > Actinomycetota > Actinomycetes > Kitasatosporales > Streptomycetaceae > Streptomyces > Streptomyces sp. NPDC096136. Next base: position 47,689 of record NZ_JBIWFZ010000021.1, read on the forward strand.
CTCGTGGCCGAGGACGGCGGGGACGGGCACCCTCATGGTGCCGTCGGCGAGGGAGAGGTCGGAGTGGCAGACGCCGGCCGCGGCGAGCCGCACCCGGACCTGTCCGGGTCCGGGATCGGGCAGCACGATCTCCCGTATCTCCAGCGGGGCTCCGACGGCGGGCAGGATGGCGGCGCGGACCATGGTCGTCGTCTCCGTCTCGTGTGTGCGGGGGCTCGGGCGCCGGGGTTCGGACCCGGCCCGGGGCGTGTTCAGAACTGCAGGGACTTGGTCTGGAGGTACTCCCCCAGGCCGTGCGGGCCCAGCTCGCGGCCGACGCCCGACTGCTTGTAGCCGCCGAAGGGCGCGAGCACGTTGAAGCGGCCGCCGTTGATGTCCACCTGCCCGGTGTCCATGCGGCGGGCGAACGCCACGGCCGTCTCGGCGTCCGCCGCCCACACCGCGCCGCCCAGGCCGTAGACGGTGCTGTTGGCGATCCGCAGGGCCTCGTCCTCGTCCTCGTAGGAGAGGATCGCCAGCACGGGGCCGAAGATCTCCTCCTGGGCGATGGTCATGTCGGGGGTGACGTCGGCGAAGACGGTCGGGGCGACGAAGTACCCGCGCTCGCGGGGCGCGTCGAGGCCGCCCGCGACCAGGCGCGCGCCTTCCTCGACGCCCTTGCCGATGTATCCCCGCACCCGGTCGCGCTGGGTGGCGTTGACGACCGGCCCGAGGCGGGTGCCCGGGTCGCGGGGGTCGCCCGAGGGGTACTTGGCGACGGTGGCGGCCGCGAGGGCGACGGCCTCCTCGTACTGCTCCCGGTGGACGAGCATGCGGGTGAGCGCGTTGCAGCTCTGGCCGGTGTTGTTCATGACGTGTCCGACGCCCGCCGCGACGGCCTTGGCCAGGTCGGCCCCGGGCAGGATGACGTTCGCCGACTTGCCGCCGAGTTCGAGGGCGACGCGCTTGACGGCGGCGCCGGCGATGGCGCCGATCTTGCGGCCGACGGCGGTCGAGCCGGTGAAGGAGACGAGGTCGACCCCCTCGTGCTCGGCGAGTGCCTGGCCGGCGACCGGGCCGGTGCCGGTGACGAGGTTGAAGACCCCGGCCGGGACGCCCGCCTCGTGCACGGCTTCGGCGAAGAGCTGTGCGGTCAGCGGGGTGTCCTCGGCCGGCTTGAGGACGATGGTGCAGCCGGCGGCGAGAGCGGGTGCCACCTTGGCAACGACCTGGTGCAGGGGATAGTTCCAGGGCGTGATCGCCCCGACCACGCCGACCGGCTCCAGGAACACGGTCGAGTTGCCGAGCCGCTCCTCGAAGGCGTACGAGGCGGCCAGCTCGGCGTACGAGGAGGCGACCGCGACGGGCGCGCCGACGTGCACCGCCTCCGCGAAGCCGATCGGCGAGCCGAGTTCGGCGGTGACCGTCTCCGCGAACTCGGCCTTGCGGGCGACGAGCACGTCCCGCAGGGCCCCGATCAGCGCGGCCCGCTCGGCGGGAGGAGTGGCCGCCCAGCCCGGGAAGGCCGCGCGGGCGGCCCGTACGGCCGCGTCCACGTCCTCGGCGCTGCCGGCCGGGACGCCGGCGATGACCTGCTCGTCGGCCGGGTTGACGACCTCGATGCGGCCGGATCCGGCGGCGGGCCGCCACTCCCCGCCGATGTACATCCCGTCGTGGGCCTTCATCGCATTCCTCCCGAGCACGCACGAGCGCGTAAGACGCGCTGACCTGACGTCGCGACCACCCTACAAACTAGCGCCGGTAGTTTTCGGACGGCCAGGGGTGGCGCGGGTCAGATGATGCCGAAAAGCATCCCCGCCCCGAGGACGACGAGGGAGGTGAGGGCCGCCCATTTCACGGTGAACCGGGTGTGGTCGCCGAACTCGACCCCGGCCATGCCGACGAGGACGTAGACGGCCGGAACCAGCGGGCTGGACATGTGCAGGGCCTGGCCGACCAGGGCGGCGCGGGCGATCTCGAGCGGGGGGACCCCGTGGGCGGCGCCCGCCTCGGCCAGGACCGGCAGGACGCCGAAGTAGAAGCCGTCGTTCGACATGAAGTAGGTGAGGGGCAGGCTCAGCAGGCCGGTGACCAGGGCCATGTGCGGGCCCATGCCGTCGGGGATCGCGCCGACCAGCCAGTCGGCCATGTGCTTGACCATGCCGGTGCCGGAGAGGACGCCGGTGAACACGGCGGCGGCGAAGACCATGCCGGCGACGTTGAGGACGTTGTCGGCGTGGGCGGCGATCCGGGCCTTCTGGTCGGGCATGTGCGGGAAGTTCACCGTCAGGGCGAGCGCGGCGCCGAGGAGGAAGAGCACCGGGATGGGGAGCAACTCCATGATCATCGCGGTGAGCAGGGCGGCGGTGAGGGCCGCGTTGAACCAGTAGAGGCGCGGGCGCAGGGTCGGCCGGCGGGGGTCGAGGCCCTGGATGTCCTCGGGACCGTGCGCGGGGGCGGAGCCGCCGGCCGCGGGCGCGGAGTCACCGGCCACGGGGGCGGAGCCGCCGGCCGCGGGTGCGGGGGCCGCGGGTGCGGCGGGGCCGCCGGAGCCGCCGGCGGAGGAACCCCCGGCCGCCGCCTTCGCCCCGGATCCGGCCGCGACCAGGGTCCCGGACCCCGCCTCGGCCTCTGCCCCGGCCTCCTCCACGGCCGCGTCCCCGGGCAGGGCCAGGGAGCCGACCCGGCGGCGCTCGCGCAGGCCCAGCGCGTAGGCCAGGACGAACACGAAGACCAGGCCGACGGCCAGGGCCGGGATCATCGGGACGAAGACGTCCGCCGCGTCGAGCTTCAGCGCGGTGGCGGCGCGGGCGGTGGGACCGCCCCAGGGCAGGGTGTTCATGACGCCGTTGGCGGTCGCGGCGACACCGGTCATGACCACCAGGCTGAGGCCGAGCCGCTTGTAGAGCGGGTACATGGCCGAAACGGTGATCATGAAGGTGGTCGACCCGTCCCCGTCGAGGGAGACGACCGCCGCGAGGACCGCCGTGCCGACCACCACCCGCATGGGGTCGGCCTTGCAGAACCGCAGGATGCCCCGGACGACCGGGTCGAAGAGGCCGACGTCGATCATCACGCCGAAGTAGACGATGGCGAACATCAGCATGGCCGCGGTCGGCGCGAGCTTGCCGACCCCGTCGATGACGTAGTCCCCCAGGTGCGCGCCCTTTCCGGCGAACACGCAGAAGAGCGCGGGGATGAGGACGAGCGCCGCGATGGGCGACATTTTCTTCAGCATGATCAGGACCAGGAAGGTCGCGATCATGGCGAAGCCGAGGAAGGTCAGCATGCAGGGAAGGTAGGTGCCGCCTCCTGGGGCCAACAAGACGTCCGCGCGTGAGCAATACGAGCAAAACCCCAGCTCAGGGCAGGGGTGTCAGGGTGACGGGGAACCCGTTGAGCACCGCGGTGCCCGACAGCGGGTCGAGGCGGCTGCCGTCGAGGAGCTGGTTGACGTTGACGCCCGGCTCGGCGCCGGCCACGGCGAGCCGGGTGCCGCCGCGGTCGTGGCCCCAGCCGTGCGGGAGGCTGACCACGCCGGTGCGGACGGTGTCGGTGACCTCCACCAAGGCGTCCACGCTGCCGCCGTCGGCGGTGACCCGGGCCCGGCCGCCGTCGGCGAGGCCCAGGCGGTCGGCGTCCCGGGGGTGGACCTGGAGGGTGCAGCGGTTGGAACCTCCGACGAGGGCCGGGACGTTGTGCAGCCAGCTGTTGTTGGACCGCAGGTGGCGGCGGCCCACGAGCACCAGGGCGGCGGGGCGTTCGGCGAGCGCCGCGCGCAGCCGGGGGAGCTCGGCCGCGATCGGCGCCGGCAGCAGCTCGATCCTGCCGCTGCGGGTCCTCAGCAGGCCGGGGAGCCGCGGCCGCAGCGGACCCAGGTCGATGCCGTGCGGGTGCGCGAGGAGCCGCTCCAGGCTGAGTCCGCCCTCCACCGCCCCGGACCCGGCCGCCCCGGACCCGGCCGCCCCGGACCCGGCGGCGCCGAACAGGTCGCCGTACGGGCCGAGTCGGAGCATCAGGTCGAGTCTGCGCTCGGGGCCGTTCTCGCCGGTGAGCAGTCCCGCGAGGCGGTCCGGGTCGGTTCCGTGCAGGGGGGAGTGCCGGTCGGCGGTCTCCTTCGCGAGGGCGGCCCGGATCGCCATGTCGTCGACGGCGGAGGGCTCGGCGGAGCCGTGCGTGCCGGAGACGGCCAGGACGAGGCGGGCGAGGATCTCGCACTCGTCGAGCCGGTCCGCTTCCAGGGGCACGGCGGGCCGGGTGTAGCGGACCTGGTTGCGGACGGCGAACCCGTTGAAGGCGAAGTCGTGGTGCGCGCTCTGGGAGGGCGGCGGCGGGGGCAGGACGACGTGGGCGTGGCGGGAGGTCTCGTTCAGATAGGGGTCGACGCTCACCATGAAGTCGAGCCCGGCCAGGGCCGCGTCGAGCCGCCGGCCGTCGGGGGCGGACAGCACGGGGTTGGCGGCGATGGCGATCAGGGCGCGGACGCGCCCCTCCCCCGGCGTTTCGATCTCCTCGGCCAGGGCGGCGGTGGGCAGTTCGCTCTTGACCTCGGGATGACCGCTGACCCTGCTGTGCCAGCGGCCGAGCGCGAACCCCCTGCCGGGCCCGGCGGGACGGGGCCGCGGGCCGGTGGCGGGGAGCGGGAAGAGGGCTCCGCCGGGGCGGTCGAGGTTGCCGGTGAGGACGTTCAGGACGTCGACGAGCCAGCTCGCGAGCGTCCCGTACTCCACGGTGCAGCTGCCGATCCGCCCGTAGACGGCGGCGGTCGGCGAGGCCGCGAGCTCCCGGGCGAGGGTGCGGATCTCCTCGGCCGGCAGGTCGCAGGCGGGGGCGACGGCCTCGGGAGTGAAACGGGCGAGGGCCTCGGCGAGTTCCCCGAGTCCTTCCGTGTGTTCCGCGAGCGGGCCGGGCTCGGCGGGCTTCTCCTCCAGGAGCGTGTGCGCGAGCGCGGCCAGCAGCAGGGCGTCGCTGCCGGGGCGCGGTGCGAGGTGCCGGTCGGCGAGCCGGGCGGTGCGGGTGCGGCGCGGGTCGACGACGACGAGGGTGCCGCCCCTGGCCCGCAGGGCCTTGAGCCGGCCGGGGAAGTCGGGGGCGGTGCACAGGGAGCCGTTGGACTCGACGGGGTTGGCGCCGATCAGCAGGAGGAAGTCCGTGCGGTCCAGGTCGGGCACCGGGATGGCGAAGGGGTCGCCGAACAGGAGCCCGCTGGAGACGTGCTTGGGCATCTGGTCGAGGGTGCTGGCGGTGAAGAGGTTGCGGGTGCCCAGGGCGCCGAGGAGCAGGGGCGGGTAGAGGGCGCCGGCCATGGTGTGGACGTTGGGGTTGCCGAGCACGACCCCCACGGACTGGGCGCCGTGCTCCCGGACGAGGGCGGGGACGGCGGCGGCGACGGTCTCGAACGCCTCCTCCCAGCTCGCTTCCCGCAGCTGTCCGCCGCGCCGGACGAGGGGGGTGCGCAGCCGGTCGGGGTCGGCGTCCAGGGCGCCGAAGGCGGCTCCCTTGGGGCAGACGAAGCCGCGGCTGAAGACGTCGTCGCGGTCGCCGCGGGCGCCGGTGACGGTGGTGCCCTCGATGGTGAGGGTGAGGCCGCAGGTGGCCTCGCAGAGGGGGCAGATACGCGGGGCGGTGCGGGGCATGGACCCTCCTGGGACGGCAGGCGGCGACGCGGACCGGCGGAACCGGCGGGGCGCGCCGCGCGGCGCGGGCCCGCGGGCGCCCCGAGCATACCGACCGGTAGGGAGGGTGGGGAGGGGGTTGCGGCAGCCCGTCCGGCCCCACTGGGCGGGGCGGCGGGGGCGGCCGTGTCAGTCCAGGACGCCGGCCAGGTAGGCGTGCATCATCGCGCGGGTCTCGTCGATGATCCCGGGGTCCCCCGCCGGGCCGGACCGGAAGGCCAGCTGGACGAGGGCGTCGGTCGCCTCGACGGCCACCAGGACCGCCCGTTCGAGGGCCGGGTCGGGGGTGAGCCCGAGGTGGGCGCACAGGAGCCCGGTGAGGCGGGCCGCGACCTGGTGGTTGGGGTCGGCGGCGGGGCCCTCCGCGGGCGGGGCGGGCACCCCGAAGTCGACCAGGGCGAAGCCGGGGACGGTCCGTTTCATGGCCAGGTACTCGTCGAGCACGGCGTCCACGACGGGCCGCCAGTGGGCGGCGGGGAGCACGGCGAGCCGCGCGGTGACGCCCTCGGCGTACCGGTCGAGGTTGCGCTGGGCCAGGGCGGCGGCCATCGCCCGCTTGTTGCCGAAGAAGCGGTAGACCGAGCCGATGGGGACGCCGGCGCGCAGGGCGACGGCGCGGGTGCTGAGGTTCTCGTACCCGGTCTCGTCGAGGAGTTCGGCGCAGGCGTCGAGGATCCGGGCGAGGCGGTCGGCGCTGCGCTGCTGGACGGGGGCCCGGCGCAGGGGGTGGGCGGGAGGCACGGGATCCATCATGCCCTTCCTGGCGGGGCTCAGTTCAAGAGGAGGGTGAGCCCGCCGATCGTGTACGTGATCATCAGCGCCAGCAGGGGCAGTTGTCCGGCGACGGCCTTGGCCGGAGGGAAGAGGCGTACGGAGCGGTCGTGCGCGGCGATCACACCGAGTACGTGCCCGGCGACGACGGCGACGACCTGGAGGGCGGCGAGGCCGCCGGGACCCAAGGGGGGACTGGGTTCGGGGGCGTTGTCAGTGCCCAGTGCCATGCTTACCGTGCGTGGTCCTTCGGTGACGAGGAGGGAGAAGTAGTGGGCGATGAGATAGCCGAGGGCGATCGGCACGAGTGAGTGCGCGAAGGCGGTCAGCGGGCGGGGGTGCGGGCCGCTGACGAGGCGGGTGGCTCCTGCGCACAGGCAGTACAGGGTGGCGACGAGGACGACGGAGGCGAGCAGTCCGAGCGTGGCCGCGGCGGGGCGGCCGAGGGGGGAGGTCTGAGTGGCGTTGATCCAGGAGGGGTTGTCGGAGAAGCCGTCGTAGGCGGTGGAGCCGAGCAGGACGCAGACGGTGGCGACGAGTCCGGGCCGCTCGGGCGTCGCGTCGAGTCCGTGGAAGGGGTTGCGCAGGACGAGGCGGCCGTCGTCACGGCGGCCCAGGGGGGAGAGCCGGGACAGGAGGTCGGAGTAGGCCTCGAAGGCGTCGGCGCCGGTGAACCAGCCCTCGCCGAAGCGGGCGGCGAGCAGCAGGTGCACGGCGGCGTAGCAGGTGAGGGCGGTCAGGAGGGAGGTGGTGGACGCGGGATCCGGTGAGACCAGTTCGAGCCAGGTGAAGGCGAACAGTCCGGCGGCGGCGGGCCATTGGCCGAGTCCGGGCGGCAGGGGGCGGCCGGCTCCCGGCGGGCGGCGGCGGGCCCGGCTGAGGAGGCGGTGCAGGGTGCGGAGCGGGTTGAGCAGGCGCCAGACGGGGCCGAGGAGGAGGGAGGCGGGCACGAGTCCGACCCACAGCAGGACGTAGACGGCGCCCGGGGCGGGGTTGCGGGCGGGGTCGTCGGGACCGAGGAGGAGGTGGAGGAGCACGGCGAGGGCTGCGGCGAGACCCAGCCCGCGCAGGGCGGTGCGGGTGGCCGGCGCGTCGGCCACCCGCTGGAGCCCGGCGGGCAGGGCGAGTCCGGAGCGGTCGCCCCGGAAGCGGGACGCGGACCAGAGCAGGCCGAGCGCGAGGAAGGAGACGAAGAGCGCGGCGAAGGCGCCGGCGAAGGCGTAGAAGGGGGAGATCGGCAGGTCGTGCTGGGAGCCGATCCCGTGCGCGAGGAGGGTCGACGGGTCGGCCGGGTGGAGGACCACGCCCTGGCCGGACCCGGGGGCCGGCCCCGGCAGCACGCCCGGACCGGCTGCACCGGACGCGGCCGGAAGCGAGCCGGCCGGGAGCGGCCCTGCCGGGAAGGGCCCGGCCGTCAGGGCCTCCGGCCGGCCGGGGCCCGGGCCGGCCCCGTGCGGGAGGGGCGCCGGGAGGGCTGCCGTGTGCCTGGGGGTCATCGGACGAGGAGCTGGGTCAGGACGAGTCCGGACTCGTGGGTCTCGACCTCGAAGAGGCCCGTGCGGTCGGCCGTCAGGACCAGGGTGGCCTCCTGGCCCGCCGGCAGGGGGAGTTCCCTGTCGTAGCCGTGGACGTGCAGGGTGTCGGCGCGGTCGCTGGTGACGCGCAGGGCTATCCGTTCGCCGCGCCTCAGCTCGGTGCGGCCGGTGGGCGGGGACACCTTGCCGTCCCGGACGGTGAGGGTGACGGTCCGGTCGGCCTCGGGTGCCTGCGGGGGTGCCGGGGAGCCGGTCGGGGCGGGTGCGGGGTGGCTGTGGGCGTCCTGGCCCGGGGGGCCCGCGGTCAGCTGCACCGTCGACTCGACCGGCTTGCCGGCGACGGCCCAGGCGGTGTGGTCGTCCGCGTAGAGGCGGACGGTCAGGGTGTGCGGGCCCTGGGGCACCTGCGCCGCGGGCAGGTGGAACCAGGGGCCGTACACGCGGGCCAGCTTGTGGCCGTCGAGTTCCAGGTGGGCGTGGCCGGCGCCGGGGAGGGCGGCGCCGCCGGTGCTGTCGGGGGTGAAGCGGAAGCCGGTCACGGCCAGCTGGAGGTTCCAGCCGTCCTCGGAGTCGGGGCGGGCGGTGAGCCGTACCGCCGGTGCGCCCTGGGCCGGTACCTCGCGCAGGCGGTGCCCGCTGCCGTCCTGGGCGTCGAGCAGGGTGCCGGCCTCGCCGGAGGCCTGCTGGTGGGTGGTGCCGGGTTTGTGGTGGGTGGTGGCGCGGCCGCCGCAGCCGGTGGCGGCGGCGCCCACGAGCACCAGGAGCACGGCGGCCAGCGCGGCCGCGTGGGCGGGACGTCGGCGCGGGCTGGCCCGGCGGGCGGCGGCCCGGCAGGTGTCGCACGGGATGCGGGGCTCGGCGAGGTCCGTCACTGCGGGTCTCCGGGGGTCGTGCCGGGGCGGGGGGCCGCGGTGTCGCGGGCCGCGGTGTCGCGGGCCGGAGTGGGACCGGCCGGGGCGGGACCAGCCGGGGCGGGACCGGCCGGGCCGGGGCGGGGGGCCGCGGTGTCGCGGGCCGGAGTGGGACCGGCCGGGACGGGACCGGCCGGAGTGGGACCGGCCGGGGCGGGGCCAGCCGGGAGGGGACCGGCCGGAGTGGGACCGGCCGGGGCGGGGCCGGCAGGAACGGGGGTGCGGTCACCGGCGGGGTCATTGGCCGGGTCGCCGGCCGGGTCGGCGGGGTGGGCCGGGGTGGGCGGGGCGGCGGGGCGGGCGGAGGCCACGGCGGCCCACAGCACCCACACCACCGCGACGAGGGCCCGTATCCAGGCGGGGCTCAGCGGGATCCAGGGGATCATCAGGACGGCCTTGTCGAAGGCGTCGAGCAGGGTCAGGGCGCCCAGGAGCAGGGTGAGGCGGGCCAGCCAGGGGCGCTCGGGGCGCAGGGCCAGGCCGGTGCCGGTCCACCACAGGCCGAGCAGGAGCAGGGCCAGGGCCGGGACGGGGGTGTGCGTCAGGGACGTCGTGGAGCCGGCGACGTCCAGGGCCAGGCCCGCCAGGCCCGCCGCGGCGGCCGCCGTACCCAGCCGGGAGCGGCGCAGGCGGCGCCCCCACAGGACCCCGCCGACCAGCAGCAGGACCGCCGCCACCGCCAGCGCGATCTGGGTCTCGACCCGCTCCAGGCCCCGGGCGCCGTACCAGTCGCAGCCGGCGGGGAGCCTGCGGGCCTGGACGTTGTAGTCGGCGCAGACCAGCAGCTGGGTCAGCTTCACCGGTTCGCCCACGAGCCGGGCCGAGGAGCCGCTGACCCGGCCGCGCTCCTTCCCGCACTGCGGGAGGGTGCCCGGGGTGGAGCCGTCGGGTCCGTCCTGCCAGCAGTTCCCGCGGCCCTGGCCGTCCCACCACACGTCGCTGCCGTTGGGGCGGGAGGCGCCGGACCGGTCCTTGCCCAGGACGTTGCCCGCGTACCGGTTGTGATGGGAGGTGTCGGTCTGCTTGGACCACTTCTCCTCGCCGCGGATGAAGGCCGGCACGGCGCTGAGGAAGAACCCGGCCCGCCGGTGCCCGTAGACCCAGTTGTCCTCGTAGACGTTCCAGTTGCCGCCGGCGGTGATGATGCCGGTGCCCGGCGGCATGGAGATCTGCGGGCACACCACGCCCTGCTCGTAGCCGCGCTCGGCGGGCGGCTTGGCGCAGGTGCCGTCCGCGACGTAGTGGTAGTAGTCGGCGTTGTTGTCGTGGATCAGGTTCCGCTCGAAGCGGGCGTGGTTCTGCGGGAGGCCGGGATGGCCGGGGAAGGCGCTGTCCATCGAGGCGCCGCCCATGTTCTGGTCGAACTCGTTGTCGTGCACCCACACCGAGTCCCCGGCGGTGCCGGAGTAGCCGACCATGTTGTGGTGGCTGCGGCAGCCGGTGATCTCGATGGAGTAGCGGGGCACGTCGTAGCCGCGGCCGTCGTTGATGTTCGAGGCGCTGCCGGGGTAGATGCCGGAGTCCCCGTTGCCGTAGGACTCGCAGTTCTTGTAGAGCCCGTGGTCGCTGGCGAAGGTCAGGAAGCCGTACTCGTCGTTCCAGCGGGTCAGTACGTCGTCGATGGCGAAGCCGTCGGCCGCGAGCACGTACAGGGAGTTGAAGGTGGTGCGCTGCGCGGTGAAGTTGCGGAAGTAGACGCCGTCGGACCCGTCGGCGCGGATGGCGTTCAGCTTCTGGTACTTGGCGTCGATGACGACGTCCGTGCGGGCGGCTCCGGTGCCCTCGATCTGGAGGTCCTTCTTGCCGAGGATCGCGACGAGGTTCTGGTTGTGGCGGCACCGCTGCTGCTGCTCGTACGACAGGATCTGGTAGCCGAGCGCGGAGTCGGGGGCCTTGAGGTGCGCGCACTCCCCCGCGGGCTTGGGGAGCGAGGGCTCCTCCTCGTAGAGGCCGGGGAGGATCGCGATGTTCATCCCGGGCCGGTCGACGGCGTCCACGGCCTCCTGGAGGTGGCGGTACCCGCTCGTCGCGCAGCGCTCGTAGAGGGTGAGGTTGCGCTGTCTGAGCTGTTCGGGGAAGCCGGCGGTGCGGCGTTCGAAGTCGGCCCGGTCGGTCTTGCAGACCAGCAGGTCGGGCTCGGCGGCGCGGTAGCGCGGTACGGATCCGGAGCCGTCGGGGAGGGCGACGGGGCGCTCCTCGTGCGCGCGGGCTGCGGGCGCGGCGGCGAGGAGGGACAGGAGCGCGAGGAGGGCGGCGAGGAGCGCCGCCGGCACGGCAGGGAACCTGCGGGTCCACGACATGCGCGAGAGAGTAGAGCAATGTTCATCTTTTTGGATCCCCCCGTGCGCGATCCCGGCGGGCGGTGACCGGATCGTTGCGCGGACGGCCCCCGGCCGGGCCCTGGCCGGAAAGACGGCGTTGACGTGCGGCGCGCGGAATCCTACTGTCGACCATAGGATTCCTTCGACGGAGCGGGAGCAGCCCATGAGTGAGCAGGCCAGGAAGACGGCGCAGGCGCTGGAGTACCTCACCGGCTTCGGCAACGAGCACAGCTCGGAGGCCGTGCCCGGCGCCCTCCCGCACGGCCGCAACTCCCCCCAGCGCGCCCCCCTCGGCCTCTACGCCGAGCAGCTCAGCGGCAGCGCCTTCACCGAGCCGCGCCGCCACAACCGCCGCTCCTGGCTCTACCGCATCCGCCCCTCCGCCGCGCACCCGGCCTTCACCCGCGTCGACAACGGCGCCCTGCGCACCGGGCCCTTCACCGAGACCGTCGCGGACCCCAACCGGCTGCGCTGGAACCCGCTGCCCGACCCGGCCCCCGGCACCGACTTCCTGGCCGGTCTGTGGACCCTCGGCGGCAACGGCGACGCCACCCAGCGCACCGGCATGGCCGTCCACCTCTACTCCGCCAACGCCGACATGACCGACCGGGTGTTCAGCGACTCGGACGGCGAGCTGCTGATCGTCCCCGAGCGCGGCGGCCTGCTGCTGCGCACCGAGCTGGGCCTGCTCAGCGCCGGGCCCGGCGAGGTGGCGCTGATCCCGCGCGGCGTCCGCTTCCGCGTCGAGCTGCTGGACGCCGACGCCCGCGGCTACGTCTGCGAGAACTACGGCCAGCCCTTCGAGCTGCCGGACCTGGGCCCGATCGGCGCCAACGGCCTGGCCGCCGCCCGCGACTTCCGGGCGCCGGTGGCCGCGTACGAGGACAGCGAGCGCCCGACCGAGGTGGTCAACAAGTTCTGCGGCAACCTCTGGGCCGCGACCTACGACCACTCCCCGCTCGACGTCGTCGCCTGGCACGGCACGCACGTCCCGTACGTCTACGACCTGCGGAAGTTCAACGTCATCGGGTCCATCAGCCACGACCACCCCGACCCGTCCATCTTCACGGTCCTGACCTCGCCCTCCGACACCCCGGGCCTGGCGGGCGTGGACTTCGTGGTGTTCGCCCCGCGCTGGCTGGTCGGCGAGGACACCTTCCGCCCGCCGTACTTCCACCGGAACGTGATGAGCGAGTACATGGGCCTGATCGAGGGGGCCTACGACGCCAAGGCCGAGGGCTTCGTCCCCGGCGGCGGCTCGCTGCACAACATGATGTCCGCGCACGGACCCGACCGGGAGACCTTCGACCGGGCCAGCGCCGCCGAGCTCAAGCCGCAGAAGATCGACGACGGCCTGGCCTTCATGTTCGAGACCCGCTGGCCGATCACCGCCACCGCCCAGGCGGCCGGCGCGGACCACCTCCAGCGCGGATACGACGACGTCTGGGAGGGTCTGGAGCGCCACTTCCGCGCCTAGTATTCGCCCTGCCCCCGCACCGCTCCGCCAGCCGCCCCGACTGCGGAGCCAGCCCGTACGGAGAACCACCCGTGACCGCGTTCGCCCCCGACTCCCTGGTACTGAACCGGAAGCTGCCGCTCTGGTACCAGGTGTCACAGTCGCTGCGCGCCTCGATACTCGGCCGCACCCCGGACGCCTCGCTGCGCCTGCCGACCGAGGAACAGCTCGCCGAGCACTACGGGGTGAGCGTGCTGACGATGCGGCAGGCGCTCAAGGAGCTGGAGGGCGAGGGCCTCATCAGCCGGCACCGGCGGCGGGGCACCTTCATCGAGCCGGGCGCCCGCCGCAGCGCCCCGGTGCGGCTGCTCGGCTCGGTCGACGCGATCGTGGCCCAGCAGTCGGGCGAGCGGACGACGGTTCTCGGCCATGAGCGGACGCCGGTGTCCGGGGAGCTGCTGGAGCACTTCCCGGACCTGGCGGAGGTGGTCGCGTACCGCCGCCTGCGGCGCGACGGGCAGAGCGGGGAGCCCACGAACTGGGCGGAGAACGCGGTGCGCCCCGAGCTCGCCGAGGCGGTGGACCTCGCCGACCTGGAGCGCTGGCCGATGACCAAGGTGCTGCGCGACGTCGTCGGCGTGCGGATCAGCCGGATCACGGACACCGTCGAGGCCCGCCTCGCCGACCCGGAGACGGCCGAACTGCTCCAGGTGCCGCTGCTGAGCCCGATCCTGCACTGCACGGGCGTGACGTACGGGGAGGACGGGCGGGTGGTCGACGTGGCCCGGATCCGCTACCGGGGCGACCGGTTCTCCTTCACGGTCACCGTCGACGCGCCCTGAGCGGGCCCGCCTGGGCGCGCGCTACTTCTGCTGCTCGTTCTCCTCGGTGAGGCGCTCGCCCTCGGCCTGCGAGGGGGTGGTGCGCATCGTCTGGGGGTGGTGGCGCTGCTCCCTCTGCTTCTCGTCCATGTCCTCGTCGAGCCGCTCGCCCTCGGCCTGCGAGGGGGTCGAATACTCGTCGTACTGACTCATGGCCGACTCCTCGGTCGGTACGGATGCGAACGTACGTGACGGACGCGTACACAAGGAGCGTAACCCTTCGGCCAGGACACGGCCCGGCCCCGGCGGCCCGTCGCTACCATCGGCCGGGTGAGCGACGACGTACCGCTGCTGGACGATCTGATGCCCTGGTCCGTGAGCGGCCTGCGCCTGGGCCGCGCCTGGGTCGCGGCCCCCGATCCGGCGACGCTGCGCGCCCGCTGGACGGCTCTGACCGGGGCCGAAGGGCCGGAGCGCGAGGCGCTGTTCCGCCCGAGCCGGATCCGTACGCCCTCCGCCGGGGCGGCCGCCCTGCCGGGGCAGCGCTCGGCCACCGCCCGGTTCGCGGACGACCCCGGCCCCTTCCCGGACCCCGTACGGGTGCTCCGCGCTCCCTTCGACGAGCAGTGGCTGCTGCCCGACCAGCGGCTGATCGACGCGGCCCGCCCCGAGCTGTGGCGGGTCCTGGACGCGCAGCAGCTGTTCCTGCTGGAGGCCCCCGGCCCGTTGGTCACCGCCCACCTCCCGGCCGGCCGGCTCGGCCGGATCCGCCCGCTGCACCGGCGCCCGGGCGGCGCCGAACCGAACCTGGCGCCGGGCCTGCCGGCCCTGCTGGGCGCACGCCACGGCGGCTGGGCCGCCCCGGAGGACGTGCTGTGCTGGATCCTCGCCGCCGGGCGCCCCGGGCCCCGGGGGTACGAGGTCCCGCTCCCGGCCGACCCCGGGCGCTGGCGGGCCGGGCTGGAGCTGGGCCACCGGCTGCTGACCGTCCAGCTGCGCGGGGCGCGCGGCGGGGAGCCGCCCCGGCTGCCGGGCGGGCGCCGCCCGTACGTCCGGGCTGCGGTGACGGCCTGGCCGCTGGAGCTCGCGTACGACGCGGAGAGCGAGACGCTGTCGGTCGGGGACGGGGCCGTCTCCCCCGTCCCGGTGGGGGCCTGGGAGTACGAGGCGCAGGGCGTGCGGGTGCTGGAGTCCTGGTTCGCCGCCCGGAGCGCGCACCGGGATCCGGGAGTGCGGGGCCTGGAGGGGTTCGGGCCGGCCGAGTGGCCGCAGGCCTGGACGTCGGAGCTGCTCGCGCTGGTGACGACCCTGGCGCTGCTGGCCGATCTGGCGCCGGAGCGGGCGGCGTTCGCGCCCGGCCCGCTGCTCCCGGCCGCCGAGCTGGCGGCCGCCGGGGTGCTGCCGCCGCCGCGCTGGTCCCGCCGCCCGGCGTCGGTGCTGGACCACCAGGAGGAGGGGCCGGGAGGGCAGTTCGCGCTTCTCTGAGCCCCGGCCGCGGGTGCCGCGCACACCGGTCGGGGGCTTGGGCGCGGCAGCCGCACCCTGCCGACGGCCCCGTCGCGGGCTCGGCGGACCCCTGCGCCGGCCTGCGCCGGCCTGCGGCGCTGCTCCCCGCCCCGCCCTTCCCCCGTTCCCCGGGACTCCGCCCCGGACCCCCTGGGGGCCCGCCCCGGACCCCGCGCCTCGAACGCCGGCACGGCCGCAACCTGCCGCCCGAGGCCGGACCCCGCCCGGCCGGGGCCGGCGAACGCAGCGGCGGCCCCCTCGGGCTCCACCCCAAACCCGCGCCTCGAACGCCGGCACGGCCGGAACGCGCCGCCCGAGGCCGGACCCCGCCCGGCCGGGGCCGGCGAACGCAGCGGGCGCCGTGGGCGTGGGACGGGCAGGTCCATGGTGGTTGGTCGGGGCCGTCCCGACCCGGCCCTACGACCCCCACGCCCCCAGCAGCCGGATCACCGCGCGGTCGAAGACGGCGGCCATGTCCAGGCCCGCCCCCGGGACCGGGTCGCCGGCGGTGAGGGCCGCCGCGAGGCGCGGGTACTCCCCCGTCGCCAGCCGGGAGCCGAGCCAGGCCGTGCGGACGCCCTGTTCGGCGGCCTCGCTCCAGGGCAGTGAGCGGGCCCGTTCCGCCATGGCCAGCTCCCCCGCCACGAAGGTGGCCACCGTGCCGTTGACCGCGGCGACCAGCTCCAGCTTCTCCGCCCCCGACGCCTCCAGCGGCTCCAGGCAGGCCAGGCTGTGCTCCAGGTACCGCAGGGCGTGCGGGCTGAAGCCGTAGACCGGGCTCAGCAGCCGGGGCAGCCAGGGGTGGCGGCGCATCAGGGCCCGGGTCTGGCGGGCCAGGGCGAGCAGGTCGGCCCGCCAGTCGCCGGTCGGCGGGGTCAGCTCGTACTCGGCGCTGACGGCGTCGACCATCAGCTCGTACAGGTCCTCCTTGCGGGGGACGTAGTTGTACAGGGACATCGTCCCGGCCCCGACCCCGGCGGCCACCCGCCGCATGGAGACCGCCTCGATGCCCTCCGCGTCGGCGATCCGGACCGCCTCGGCCGCGATCGAGTCGCGGCTGTGCGCGGGCCGGGGCCCGCGGCCGGCCCGCTGCGGGCGGGCCCAGATCACTTCGGGTTCAGCGGGACGCCCGCCGGCTGCCATCGGTCACATCACCTCGTCGTCTCGCGACCCTCGCCACCATCTTAGTTACGTACACCGTACGGAGTGCGGTAGGGTGCGGCGCATGACGACTACGTACGCTGTACTTAGTGAAGGTCTGGAGAAGTCCTACGGCGAGGTCCGGGCCCTGAACGGGCTGGACCTGGCCGTCCCGGAGGGCACCGTCTGCGGACTGCTGGGCCCCAACGGCGCGGGCAAGACCACCGCCGTGCGGATCCTCACCACGCTCACCCCGCCCACCGCCGGGCGCGCCCGGGTCGCGGGCCACGACGTCGCCCGCGACCCGGGCGCCGTGCGCCGCTGCATCGGGGTCACCGGCCAGTACGCCTCCGTCGACGGGGACCTGACGGGCCGGGAGAACCTCCGGCTCTTCGCCCGCCTCGCCGGACTGCGCGGGCGCGCCGGGCGCGAGCGCGCCGACGGGCTGCTGGAGCGCTTCGGGCTCGCCGGGGCCGCCGACCGGGTCGCCTCGACCTGGTCGGGCGGAATGCGCCGGCGCCTCGACCTGGCCGCCGGGCTGATCACCCGCCCCCGCGTGCTGTTCCTCGACGAGCCCACCACCGGCCTGGACCCGGCGGCCCGCGAGCAGATCTGGACGGCGGTGCGGGCCCTGGCCGACGAGGGCACCACCGTGCTGCTCACCACCCAGTACCTGGAGGAGGCCGACCGGCTCGCGGACGACATCGTGCTCGTCGACCGGGGCCGGGCCGTCGCCACGGGCACGCCCGCCGTCCTCAAGTCCCGGATCGGCGCCCGCGCCGAGGTCACCGTCGCCGAGCCGCCCGCCCTCGCCGGCGCGGCCGTGGTCCTCGACCGGCTCACCCGCGGCCGGCCCGCCCTGGACGAGGAGCGCCTGACCGTCGGCGTGACCGTACTGGACTCCGCGCTCACCCTGCCCCGGATCATCCGCGAGCTCGACGCCGCCGGGATCCCGGTGACCGACGCGAGCCTGCGCCCGCCCACCCTCGACGAGGTGTTCCTGCGCCTCACCCGGATCCCTTCCGCCACCCGGGCGGACGACAAGGAGGACGCGGCATGACCACCCTGCTCCCGGACGGCGGCGCCGTCCTCGCCCGGCAGTTGCAGAAGGCCCGGCACGCCCCGGCCCTGCTGGTCCTGATGCAGACCATGCCGGTGACGATGCTGCTGTTCTTCGGCTACGTCTTCGGCAGCGCGCTCGCCATGCCCGGCGCCGAGTACCGGGAGTTCCTGGTGCCCGGGCTGCTGGCCGCCACGGCGGCGAACGGCCTGATGACCGGCATGTTCACCGCCGCGCAGGACGCCCACCGCGGGGTGATGGACCGTTTCCGCACCCTGCCGATGAGCCGGGGCGCCGTCCCGCTGGGACAGACGGCCGCCGACCTGCTCACCACGGCGGTGTCGATGGTCCCGCTGATGCTGGTGGGGCTGGCGATGGGCTGGCGGGTGGAGAACGGGCTGCCCGGCGCACTGGGGGCGCTCGGCGTCCTGCTGCTGTTCCGCTTCGCCTCCGCCTGGGCGGGCACCTACCTGGGGCTGCTGAGCCGCAGCGAGGAGGCCGCCGGCCAGCTGGGCAGCGCCACGTTCGTGCTGCCGATGCTGTCCAGCGCCTACCTGCCGACGGCGGGCCTGCCCGGCTGGCTGAGGACGGTCGCGGAGTGGAACCCGATCAGCTCCGTCGCCACCGCCGTGCGGGCGCTGTGCGGGAACGCGGGCGGCGCGGCCGCGCCGGGCGCGGCGTGGCCGGCGGCGCACCCGGTGGCGGGGGCGGTGCTGTGGTCGCTGCTGCTCCTGGCCCTGTTCGCGCCGCTCGCCACGCGCCGGTTCGCGCGCGGCCAGGGCTGAGCCCGCGTACGGGAGGGCTGCGGGAAGGGGGTGACAGACCCCGCCCCCACCCGGTAGGCAGGGGCCCATGGCTACCGAACCCCTCCCCCTGGCCGGCCTCACCGTCGTCGCCGTCGAACAGGCCGTCTCCGCCCCCTTCGCCACCCGCCAGCTCGCCGATCTCGGAGCCAGGGTGATCAAGGTGGAACGGCCCGACGGCGGCGACTTCGCGCGCGGCTACGACACCGCCGCCCGCGGCCTGGCCTCGCACTTCGTCTGGGCCAACCGGGGCAAGGAGTCCCTCTGCCTGGACCTGAAGGACCCGCGCGGCCTGGAGGTGCTGCACGCCCTGCTGGAGGACGCCGACGTGTTCGTCCAGAACCTGGCGCAGGGGGCCGCCGCCCGCCTGGGGATCGACGCGGCCGCGCTGTGCGCCCGCTACCCGCGGCTGGTCGCCGTGGACATCTCCGGCTACGGCGAGGGGGGCCCGTACGCCCACAAGCGCGCCTACGACATGCTCGTGCAGTGCGAGGCGGGACTGGTCTCGGTGACCGGGACGCCCGAGCGGCCCGTGAAGGCGGGCATCCCGGCCGCCGACATCGCGGCCGCCATGTACGCGTTCTCCGGGGTGCTCGCGGCCCTGCTGCGGCGCGGGACCACCGGGCGCGGCGGGCCGGTGGAGATCTCGATGCTGGAGTCGCTCGCCGAGTGGATGGGGCATCCGCTGCACCACACGATGCACGGCGGGGAGCAGCCCGTACGGATGGGCCTGGCGCACGCCGTGATCGCGCCGTACGACGCCTACGCGACGGCGGACGGGGACCGGGTCCTGCTGTCGGTGCAGAACGACCGCGAGTGGCGGCGGCTCGCCCGCGAGGTGCTGGAGCGGCCGGAGCTGGCCGAGGACCCGCGGTACGCGACCAACGCGGCCCGCACCCGGAGGCGGGAGGACACCGACGCGGCGGTGGCCGGGGTGCTGGGCAAGCTGCCGGCCGGGGAGGCCGTGGAACGGCTGGAGGCGGCCGGGATCGCCTGTGCGCGGCTCAACTCGGTGGCGCAGCTGGCCGGTCACCCGCAGCTGGCCGCGCGGGACCGCTGGCGGGAGGTGGACTCACCGGCGGGCCCGCTGCGGGCGCTGCTGCCGCCGATCGGGCTGCCGGGGGGCGCGGAGGCGCGGATGGGAGCGGTGCCGGCGCTCGGCGAGCACACCGACCTCCTGCTGCGCGCCCTGGGGATGACGGACGCGCGCATCGCGGAACTGCGCGGGGACGGTGTGGTCGCCTGAGGCCTGGGCGCCGGGGGATCCGGCGCGGTGCGCGCCGGAGGACGCCGGGGAAGGGGACGGGGCCGGGTGCAGCCGGACGGGCCGGCTGCGCTACGGGGACGGTCGCTGGGGACGGTTACGCGCGACGGCTGCCGAGGAGGGTGCGCCGCAGCCTGCGCAGCGGGGCGAACAGCGCGACGCGCGCGCTCCGGCTCCGCTGGACGTGGGTGTGGTCGCGCGAGGTGAGCTCGCGCATCAGCAGGGTCGCCTCGGCCACTTCGTGGCGCGGGGCGGCGGGTCCGCCCAGCACCGCGAGATGGCGGTCGAGGCGCGAGCTGACCGCGCTGCTCCCGCAGGTGATGGCAGGCACGCGGGGCGGCCTGCTGCGCATTGCTATCTGTTCCATGTCTCTCCCCACCCGTACGAGGGCACCCGGCCCGGGCAGGGTAACCCTATCGCCTGCGCAATGTCCTCGGGTATCCCGGTGGTGTGAATTACCCCTGTGAGTACGGGTAGTTGACGATTACTCAACGGAGTCGACCGTCACTCTCCGTACGAAATGCGGCACTTGGGGACACGCTCCGTGAGGGTCGCGAGGAGTGCCGTCACGACGGGGGCCACCGGAGGCCCGCTGCGCTAACTTGGAGTGATCACCCGGTGACGCAGGGGGGAATCGCGTGCGTGCGAACGAAAGCGGGGAGGCCGGGCGTGTCATCGCCGGCCGGTACCGGCTGCTCGGCCCACTGGGCCGCGGCGGCATGGGCGTCGTGTGGCGCGCCCGGGACGAGGTGCTGGCCCGGGAGGTCGCGGTCAAGGAGGTCCGGGCGCCCGCCGGGCTGGACCCGGACGAGGTCGCGCGGCTGTACCGGCGGCTGGAGCGGGAGGCCTGGGCGGCGGCCCGGGTCTCGCACCGCGGGGTCGTGACGGTCTACGACGTGGCCACCGAGGAGGACCGGCCGTGGATCGTGATGGAGCTGGTGCGCGGGCTCTCCCTGGCGGAGGTGCTGGAGGGCGAGGGACCGATGACCCCGCAGCGGGCCGCGCACCTCGGCGAGCAGGTGCTCGCGGCGCTGCGCTCGGCGCACGGGGCGGGGGTCCTGCACCGGGACGTGAAGCCCGCCAACGTGCTGGTCGCCAATGACGGCCGGGTGGTGCTGGGCGACTTCGGGATCGCGAGCCTGTCGGGCTCCTCTCCGATCACCATGACCGGTGAGGTGGTCGGCTCCCCCGAATACCTGGCCCCGGAGCGGGCGCTGGGGCGCGAGCCCGGCCCCGAGTCGGACCTGTGGTCGCTCGGCGTGATGCTGTACGCGGCCGTGGAGGGGGTCTCGCCCTTCCTGCGGGACGGCCCGGTGGCCACGCTGGAGGCCGTGGTGGACGGGGAGTTGCCCCCGCCGCGGCGGGCCGGCCCGCTGGCGCCGGTACTGGAGGGGCTGCTGCGCAAGGACCCGGCCGCGCGGCTGCCCGCGGCGGAGGCGGCCCGGATGCTGCGGATCGTCGGCGCGGGCGGCGCCGTCCGGGACCCGGGCGGGCCGGTGTGGGACCCCGGGGCTGCGACGGTGGTGGCGGCGCCGTACGAGGGGACGCACGAAGGGGCGTACGAGGGGCCCGCGGCCCCCTCGGCGCCCGCTCCCGCCCTCGCGCAGCCGTCGGGGCACGGCGGGGCCGGGGCGGTGCTGGCCGTCGGTGTGGTGGTGCTGCTCGGGGTACTGCTCCTGCTGGTGTGGCTGCTGGTGCGCGACACCGGGGGCGGGAGCGGTGCGGGCGGGCCGGCCGGGAGTCCGGCCGCCCCGGAGCGGCCCTCCGCGTCCGCGCCGGCTTCCGCGTCCCCGTCGCCGTCCCCGTCCGCGACCACGGGGCCCGCGCAGAACGTCACCCTGTACGCGCACACCCTGCGCGCCGCCTACGCCGGGAGCTGCCCGCCGCCGGCGACGGGCGTGCCCTCCTTCACCGCCACCATCGAGGTGGCCGTGACCCCCGTCGTGGTGGAGTACCGCTGGGCCCGGCTCGACGGGTCGACCTCCGCGACGCCGTGGCAGAGCATCACGTACGAGGCGGGCGGGGCGCGGACCCGTCAGCTCAACCACGACGAGCCCGTGGGCCGGGCGGGCGAGGACGTGCAGGACGCGGTGCGGCTGGAGGTGCGCGCCCCGCAGCTGAAGACCTCGCCCTGGATGGAGTTCTCCGTGGCCTGCGAGAGGCAGGCCCCGACGGGCGGGGCCTCCTCGCCCGCTCCCGCGAGCCCCTCGGGCCCGACCGCCGGGACGCCGGCGCCGACCTCCGGGTCGGCGCCGGCGGGGAGCCCGGCGGCCGGCCCTCAGGCCTTGCCGCTGAACACCGGGAGGTAGCCGCCGGACTGCCCGGCCGCGGTGGGGTGGTACGACTCTCCGATGTTGGTCCAGTTGACGCTGTGCAGCCACGCGTCCCCGGAGCAGATCTCGTGGCCGGTGAAGGCCCCGACGACGGAGGCGAAGGTGAATCCGTGGTCGGCGGCGCGCTTGGCGATGGCGGCGTTGAGGTAGTCGGACGCCCCGTTGATGGCGGAGCGCTCGCCCTCGGTGAGTCCGGCGATGCAGCTGCCGTTGAGCTGGTAGAAGCGGGGATAGCCGAGCACGACCACCTTGGCGGAGGGCGCGCGGCCGCGGATGGCGTCGTAGACCTGGTCGAGCCGGCCGGGGAGGGTGGAGTCGACGTACGCCTTGGCCTGGTTGACGCGGTTGACACAGGTGGACTCGGACTGGAGGACACAGGTCGTCATCACGTCCGAGAACCCTGCGTCGTTGCCGCCGATGGTGATGCTGACCAGGTCGGTGCCGGAGTTGAGCGGGCCGAGCTGGCCGGAGAGGACGTCACCCGTCCGGGCGCCCGAACAGGCGGTGAAGGAGAAGGTCTGCGGGGAGTGGGCGGCGGCCCACAGGGCGGGGTAGGCGCGGGTGGTGCGCTTGCAGTTGCCGCTGGCGCTGTCGTAGTTCCCGGCGCCGACGCCGGAGGAATACGAGTCGCCGAGGGCGACGTAGCCGAAGTCGGCCTGGGCGGAGGCCTGTCCGGCGCCGAACAGGGCGGCGCCCGCGGCGAGGACCAGGGAGGAGGCGAGGGCGGCGAGGCGCGACATTCTCATGCTCATGTGTGCGGCTCCTTGTGGGGGTTACTCCTCAGTCGTTGGTACAAGCAGCCGGGGATGGCCGGAAGTGTTCATGCCAAGAATTTTCGGGGCGGGGTTGGCGTCGGAATCTTCACGTCCGATGCGTTTGAAGGGGGAACCCGGCCACCCGATCCGGCGAAACACGGGTGCGGGAGCACAGTTCGTGCCGGATCATGGGCGCCATGCCAGCAGACCCGCATGACGCGCTGCCGATCCGGCTCCACGTGGACGACAGTGACTCACCGTCGGACGTCGTCGACGCGCTCTTCCTCGGCCGGTTCGCGACCGGCGAGCAGCCGTACGCGCACAGCGTCACCATCGAGCGGGTGAAGGCGGAGGCCACGCTGCTGCCCCCGCGGGCCACCGTGCTCCGCTCGGCGCGCGACACCGACCGCAGCGCCACGCTCGCCGAGGGCGAGGGCTGGACGGTGCTGGTCTCCCGCTGGAGCCGGGGCGCGGACGTGACCGTCACCGCCGTCAGCGACGAACTCGCGCAGCGGGTGCTCGGGGAGGCCGTGGAGGGTGCCCAGGACGAACCCGAACCCCAGCCGGACAACGTGACGATGGGCTTCTGGTACGTCTCCCCGCGCCGCGGTCCCTACCGGACGACCCGGCAGATCTCCGCCGGCACCTGGGCGGAGGTCCGGCCGAACTACACGGCTCCGGTGGCGGCGGCCATGGACCGGCTGATGAAGGTCACCCCGGACGACATCGCGGGACGGCTGCTGCTGTTGCACGGGCCGCCGGGGACGGGGAAGACCTCGGCGCTGCGGACGCTGGCGCGGTCGTGGCGGGACTGGTGCCAGGTGGACTGCGTCCTGGACCCGGAGCGGCTGTTCAACGACGTCGGCTACCTGATGGACATCGCGATCGGCGAGGACGAGGGCACCGCTAAGGGGCGGTGGCGGCTGCTGCTGCTGGAGGACTGCGACGAGCTGATCCGCGGGGAGGCCCGGCACACGGCGGGACAGGCGCTGTCACGGCTGCTGAACCTGACGGACGGGCTGCTGGGGCAGGGCCGCAACGTGCTGGTCGGGGTCACGACCAACGAGGACCTGGAACGGCTGCACCCGGCGGTGGTCCGGCCGGGGCGGTGCCTGGCCCGCATCGAGGTCGGGCGGCTGACGCACCGGGAGGCGGTGGAGTGGCTCGGGACCGACGAGGGGGTGTCCCGGGAAGGGGCGACCCTGGCGGAACTCTTCGCCCTGCGCCGCGGGACGGGGCCGGCGGCGGTCCTCCCGGCGCAGCCGCAGTCGGAGGCGGGACTCTATCTCTGAGCGGCCCCCGACGGCCGGGGCCGGAGGCCGCCTGCGGAGCGTCGCCGCACGGGGCGGGGTCCCCCACCCGCCCTTCGCCCGTTCCCCGGGGCTCCGCCCCGGCCCCCGATACCGTGCGCCCGGCGCCCGGTGCGCGCAAACGCCGCGCGGGCCGGAATGGCAGCGCGGCGGGGCCGGCGGGGCTACTTGGCCGCGTAGCGGGCCCGGAGGGCGGCGGTGGCCGCGGCGAGGGCTTCCGGTTCCGTGAGGCCCAGACGGTGCGCGCGGTCCGCGAAGGCCTGCGCGGCGAGGGCGGCCTCCCGCGAGGAGCCCTCCGCCGCCGCGACGAACGTCCCGTTGCGGCCCCGCGTCTCGACCACCCCGTCGGCCTCCAGCGCCCGGTACGCCTTGGCGACCGTGTTCGCCGCCAGGCCCAGCTCCTCCGCCAGGCCCCGTACCGTCGGCAGTTTGAAGCCCGCCGGAAGCCGGCCCGACCGGGCCTGGTCCGCGATCTGCGCGCGCAGCTGCTCGTACGGTGCCGCCGAGCCGGCCGCGCCGTCGAGCCTGATCCTGAGGGGGTTGGTCGAGGTCACGCGCCGAT
Source organism: Streptomyces sp. NPDC096136 (assembly GCF_044763325.1). NCBI lineage: Bacteria > Bacillati > Actinomycetota > Actinomycetes > Kitasatosporales > Streptomycetaceae > Streptomyces > Streptomyces sp. NPDC096136. Next base: position 71,891 of record NZ_JBIWFZ010000021.1, read on the forward strand.
TGTAATTCGCAGGCGCCCAGGGCGGTTCCGCCCGTAACGTCGGCCGCATGACCCTCCCCGCCGTGCACGTGCGCGACCTGCGTCCCGACGACCCCGCCGACACCGGGGCCGTCGTACGGGTGCGCCGCGCCGCCCTGCCCTTCATGGTCACCACCCCCGACGGCGTCGCCTTCGAGCTCGGCTCCGCGCACCCGGGCGCCCACTACCGCCTCCTGATCGCCGAGACCGCCGACGGGCGCGCCGTCGGCACCGCCCAGGTCGGCCTCGCCCACGACAGCCCCGAACCCGGCCAGTCGTACGTCAACGCCCTCGTCGACCCCGCCCACCGCTCCCTCGGTGCCGGAACCGCCCTGCTGCGCGCGGCGGAGGAGCACCTCGCCGCGTGCGGGGCCGTGGACGCGTACGCCTGGGTGCTCGACGAGCCGGCGCACCGGGCCTTCGCCGAGCGGCACGGCTACCGCCCCAGCCGCTCCGCGCACTTCCTGCGCCTGGACCTGGCGGCGGACACCCTCCCGCCGCTCCCCCGCACCCTGCCCGCCGGGGTGGAACTGCGCCCCGCCTCGGCGTTCGCCGCCGACCCCCGGCCGCTGTTCGAGGCCGACGCCGAGGCCACCGCCGACGAGCCCGGTGACGTCCCGGCCGCCCTCGACGACTACCAGGACTGGCTGGACGGCGTCTGGCACGACCCCACCCTCGACCACGATCTGACCTCGGTCGCACTCGTCGACGGGGCCGTCGCCGCCTTCTCCGCCGCCCGCACCGACGGCCGCACCCGCTACTCCTCGGCGATGACCGGTACCCGGCGCGCCTTCCGCGGCCGCGGTCTGGCCAAGCTCGCCAAGACGGACTCGCTCCGGCGGGCCCGCGCGGCCGGCTACACCGACGCCTTCACCGGCAACGACGCGGGGAACGGACCGATGCTCGCGATCAACAAGTGGTTCGGATACGAGATCTGCGCGACCGAAACGCGCTTCACGAAGAAGCTCGGAGGAGCCTCACGATGACCACCACCTGGACCATCACCCTCACCAAGGGCGGCCGGACCAAGATCGGCTACCCGGCGGTGCAGCTGGCCGACGACGGGGACCGGATCTCGGTGCGGGCCCCCTGGGCGGCCGAGGGCGTACGGGACTTCGGGTTCGTCCGCTTCGAGCCGGGCGACGTGTTCGTCGAGCACTTCTGGCGGACGCGCTGGTACGCGGTCAAGGAGGTCTGGAGCGGCGAGGGGGTCCTCAAGGGCTGGTACTGCGACGTCACGCGCCCGGCCGTCGTCCGCGAGGGCGGGATCCTCGTCGAGGACCTGGACCTGGACCTGTGGGTGTCGGCGGACGGGAAGACCGTCCTGCGGCTGGACGAGGACGAGTTCGCCGAGAGCGGGCTGGCCGCGAGCGACCCCGAGGCGGCGTCCCGGGCCGTACGCGCGCTGGACGCGCTGGAGGAGCAGGCCCGTTCGGCGGACGGGCTGACCGCCCTGCTGGGGTAGCCGGGCGGGGCTTGTCTGTGGGGGTGCTTAGGGGTTCCTTAAGCGGACCCTAAGGATCCTCTCCGGGGGCGTGAAGGCGACCGAACGGGCTTTCCCCCGGGCTAGCTTGGCCGGGCCAGCAAGGCCGCGGGAGGCGCCGGGCCCCGACGGGGGCGGCGCCGAAGCGGCCGGTTCCGCTGGTGCACCCCTGCCCCGCGCCCGAAGGAGCTCCGCCCATGCCCGCACGCCACCGCACCGCCGCCCGTATCGCCGCCGTCGGCCTCGCCCCGCTCGCGGTGGCCGCGTACGCGGCCGTCCCGGCGGCGGCCCACGGGTCGATGACCGACCCGGTCAGCCGGGTCGCCGCGTGCTACGCGGAGGGGCCGGAGGCGCCGAAGTCGCCGGCGTGCAAGGCGGCCGTCGCGGCGGGCGGGACACAGCCCCTCTACGACTGGAACGCGGTGAACATCGCGAACGCCGCCGGCAAGAGCAGGTCCCTGATCCCGGACGGGCAGCTGTGCTCGGCGGGCAACGCCAAGTACAAGGGGCTCGACCTGGCCCGCGCCGACTGGCCGGCCACCCCGATGACGGCCGGGGCGCACACCTTCCGCTACAAGGGGACCGCCCCGCACAAGGGCACCTTCGAGCTGTACGTGACGAAGGACGGGTACGACCCGTCGAAGCCGCTGAAGTGGTCGGACCTGGAGCCCGCGCCCTTCGCGAAGGCCACCGACCCGGGCATGCAGAACGGGGACTACGTGTTCGGCGGGGTGCTGCCGAAGAAGACCGGGCGCCACCTCGTCTACAGCATCTGGCAGCGCTCCGACAGCCCCGAGGCCTTCTACACCTGCTCGGACGTGGTCTTCGGCAAGGACGGCGGGAGCGGGACCGGGGCCGGGACCGGGACCGCTCCGGGCGCGGGCGCGGGCACGGGCGCGCCGAGCGCGTCCGCGCAGCCCTCGCGGCCCGCGTCCGCCGAGCCGCCCAAGGCGCCGACGGACCAGCAGATCTCCGACGGCGCCGGGAAGTCCACCGTGGAGCACGGGGGCCACGGCGACAACGACCCCAGGACGAACGGCCAGGGCGCCGCCTCCCCGATCGCCGCCGCACCGGTCTCCGCCCCGGTCCCCTCCCCCGCCGGCGGCAAGGAGGGCGGGAACCTCGCGGAGACCGGTGGGAACGGCGCCACCCCGGCGCTCGCGATCGCCGGCGCCGGGGTGGTGGCCGTCGGTGCGGCCGTGCTGTTCGCCGTGGCCCGCCGCCGGGCTGCCGGGGCGGGCCGGAGCGTGCGGTAGGGGTCAGTCGAAGACCGAGGCGCACGTGGTCCGTTCCGCGTGCGCCGGGTCGAGGGCGTTGACCGCCTCGTGCCAGGCGATCCGGTCGGTCAGGCCGATGGCCACGTGCTCCGAGAGGTCCAGGGGGCACAGGTCCTGGAGGACGACGTTGCGGACGGATCCCCCGTCGAGGAAGGCGCTCCGGTACGGGGTGACCACCTCGTCGTACTTGGTCGCGATGACGGTGTAGGAGACGCCGGGGACGGTGTCCCCGCCCGCGTTCAGCTTCTGCTGGAAGGCGGATCCGGCGATCTGGTCGGCCAGCCCCGGGGTCGCCGTGCTGATCAGGTCGGCGGCCCCGGGGAAGTACGGGAGCAGCTGGGTGAGTCCCGACAGGGTGGTGCCGTGGTTGTCGGGGGCGAGGCCGACGAGGGCGTTGACCTTGGCGGCGCCGCCCAGGAACTTCAGGTAGTAGCGCGGCATCATGCCGCCCTGGGAGTGGCCGACGAGGTCGGCCTTGGGTGCTCCGGTGGAGGCCAGCACCCGGTCGACGAAGGCGTCGAGCTGGCCTGCCGACTTGTCGATGGGGCCGAGCCCGTTGAAGAGGGGCACGCCGGGCAGCTGGCCGTAGTCGAGGGAGTAGACGCAGTAGCCGCGGTGGACCAGGTACGGGGCGAACCCGAGCCAGTTGTCGACGGAGTTGCCGAAGGTGCCGTGGACGAGGACGACCGGGCGCGGGTGTGCGGCGGACGGCTTGCAGGACCAGTTGTTCCAGCCGCTGCTGGGGGCGGACGCCGCCTGCGCGGCGCCGGTGGGGGCGACGAGCGCGGCGGCGGCCAGGGTGAGGACGGCCAGCGGGCGGAGCAGGCGTCTCCAGGGCAGCATGGTGTGATCTCCTCGCGGTCAAGGGGAAAGGCGTGGGGGTTCCGTCCCGTGATCCGGATCACAAGGGGGCTGCTGCCGCTAAATTACGGGCGAGTAGCAAGACTGGGAAGTTACGCGGCGGTAAAAACTCGCGTGTCCGGCGTTCCTCCAGTACCGCTCGGGAAGGATGGACGCGTCCGGACCCCCACCCCGAGGTGATCGCCGCCATGCACGAGGCCCCTGGAGCCGGTACCGCCCTGGCCACCCCGCCCGAGCTGGCGGCCGACCCGCTGGTGGCCGCCGTGACGGAGACGGCCGTGCGGGTGCTGCGGCCGGAGGCGGAGCGGACCGCGGCCGAGGGGGTGCCCCGTACGCACCTGGACGCGCTCGGTTCCTGCGGCGCGTACGGGCTGATCGGATACGAACCGGCGCCCTCTTCCGGCCTCACGCCCCGTCAGGTGGTCCGGGAGGTCCACGAGGTGCTGGCGGCGGTGGACCCGTCGACCTGGTTCGTGTGGACCCAGCACGTCCCGCTGGCCAAGGCCCTCGGCCAGGCGGCCGGCCCGGCGGGGGCCGCCCTGCGCGAGGGCTGGCTGCCCGGGCTCGTGCGCGGTGAGCGGCGCCCCACGGCCGGCTACGCCTTCCTGCGCCATCCGCGCCCGCCGGTCACGGCGGAGCGGGTCCCGGGTGGATGGCGGCTGACCGGGAGGATGCCGTGGGTGACGGGGTGGGGGGTGGCCGACTCCCTCTACGCCGGCGCCGTCACCGGCACCGACGAGGCGGTCCTCGCCCTGGTCGAGTGCGCCCCCGGCGGCGCGGCGGAGGGGCTGAGCGCCGTCGACGGGGCCCCGCTGTGGGCGATGGGCGGGACGCACACGGCCTCCGTCGAACTGCGCGGGGTGTTCGTACCCGACGCCCGGGTGCTCGGGGTGCTGCCCCGGGCCGACTGGATCCGGGCCTACGACCTGGAGAACGCCGACGCCCAGCCGGCCGTCTTCGGCCAGCTGCGCGCCACGGCCGACTTCCTGCTCCGCTCGGCCCCGTACGGGGAACTCGGCCTGCGCCTGGCGGAGAAGACCGCCCGACTGCGCGCCGACGCCTACGCCCTGCGCGACGGACTCCCGGCCGGCGAGGGCGTCGGGGAGCGGCTCTCCCTGCGGGCCGCCGCCCTGGACCTGGCCGTACGGGCGGCCGCCGCCTGCGTGGCCGTCGCCGGCGGCCGTGCGATCCAGTACGGGCACACCGCGGGCCGGCTCTCCCGCGAGGCCCAGTTCCACCTGATCCAGGCCCAGACCACCCCGCTGCGCACGGAGACGGCCCGGCTGATGCTGGGCGACCTCTGACCGCCCCGGCGCTCCCGGCCCGGACGGCTCCCGGCCCGGACGGCTCCCGGCCCGGACGGCTCCCGGCCCGGACGGCTCCCGGCCCGGGCGGCTTCCGGCCCGCCGCGAAGCCGGCGCGGTCGGGCCCGGGGCACGGCTTCAGCGCCCCGGAGGCGAACCGAGCCCCAGAAGAGCGGCCGGGCGGACCGTGCCCGGGCCGAAGCGGGCGTTGGCGCGGTCGATGGCGGCTTCCACCGTCAGGCGGGCCTCGCGGACCGGGTCCAGGGAGAGCTGCCGGGTCACGCCCTCCGCGGCGGCGAGGTCCTCGGCGCGCAGCACCATGCCGGTCAGCCGGGCCCGTTGCAGGCCCGCCGCGTCCATGAGGCGGTACGCGAGGGTGCGGAGGTCCTCGTCGTGGGCGGAGGGCTCGGCGAGCCGCCGGGAGCGCTCCCACCGGGTGCCTCCGGCGAACTGGAGGGTCAGGCACAGGGACCGGGCGGCCTGGCGGCGTCCGCGCAGCTGTGCGCCGAGCCGGACCACCAGGCCGAGCAGGGCGGCCCGGGCGTGCGGGCCGTCCAGCTCCTGGCGGGTGAAGCCGGTCCGGGCGGCGGCGGAGGAGGGCAGGTCGCGGGGGGTGACGGGTCGGGGGTCGACCCCTCGGGCGCGTTCCGCGACGAGGCGGCCGGTCCGCCTGCCGAGGATCCGCTCCAGGACCCCGGGCGGGACCCGGGTGAGCGCCCCGACGGTGTGCAGCCCGTATCCGCGCAGCGCCTCGGCCTGGCGGGGGCCGAGCCCGTGCAGGGCCTCCACGGGCAGGGGCGCGAGGAAGGCGTCCGTCTGCCCGGCGGGCACGGCGAGGACCCCGCCGGGTCCCGGGAGGCGGGCGGAGGCCATGGCCGCCACCGCCCAGGTGCCCGCCACCCCGATCCGTACGTCCGTGCCCAGCCGGGCCACGGCGCGCAGCCGGACCACTTCGGCGATCCGGGCGGCGTCGGCGCCGAAGTAGCGCCGGGCGCCGCGCACCTGGACCAGCGCGGCCCGCGGCGGCAGGGCCTGGACCAGCGGGGAGAACTCGCGCAGCAGCTCCAGTACCTCGCGGTAGCCCTCTCCGGGCAGGGCGGGGGCGCAGCGGACGTGCAGGACGCCGCTCCCGCCGGGGTCCGCGCCGGGGGCGGCCGGGGCGGCGTCCGCCGTGCCCGGCCGGGGCCGGGTGCTCAGGGCCGTCGTCATCCCGCGCTCCCCGGACTGGAGTGCCACAGCTTGCGGCCGGTGGCGGCGCGTTCGCCGGGCGGCTGGAGGTCGGCCCACGGGTTCATCGCGTAGCCGGTGGGCAGGTGGATGCGGCGGCCGGTGTCCCCGGGGCCTTCGGGCAGGGGCCGCGCCAGGTGCGCCGTGACCGCCTCCAGGCCCTCGTCCTCGCGCAGCCGCGCCAGTTCGGCGAGGTCCCAGGCGGCCGCCCCGACGACGCTCAGGCTCTGCGGGCCGCGGCGTTGCACGACGCCCCGTACCAGCAGCAGGAAGGAGTGGAAGACGGTGTGCGCGCAGGCTTCCTGGCTGTCGTCGAAGAAGGCCAGGTCGACCAGTCCGGTGCCGTCGTCCAGGGTGGTGAAGACGACCCGTTTCCCGGAGCGGATCGGCGGGGTCTGGGTGGCCGCCTTGGCTCCCGCGACGAGCACGGTCCGCCCGTGCGCGGTCTCCCGCAGACGGCGCGCCGGGACCACGCCCAGCTCGGCGAGGAAGGCGTGGTGGTCGGCCATCAGGTGGTGGGAGGCGTCCATGCCGAGGACGCCGAGTTCGGCGCTGAGCCGTTCGGCCTCGGTCAGGTCGGGCAGGCCGACGGGGGCGGTGGACCGGCCGCCGTCGAGGGGCAGTTGGGATCCGCCGCGCGCCCCGGCGGCACGCTGGGCGCCGTGCAGTTCCGTCAGGTGCAGCAGCAGGTCGCGGCGGTTCGCGCCGAAGGCGTCCAGGGCGCCGACCTGTGCGAGCCGTTCGGCCACGGGGCGGCCCGGGTGGGCCCGGCTCCAGAAGTCGCGCAGGGAGGTGTACGGCTGTCCGGCCTCGATGCGCAGCGCCTCGGCCCCGCTGATGCCGTGGACGTCGGCCAGGGCGAGCCGCAGCCCCCACCGGTCCGGCCCGCCCCGACCCGATGCATCAGACACCAGTTCGATGCGGTGGGTGACCGCCGAGCGGTTCACGTCCAGCGGCAGCACCGGCACGCCCCGCCGGCGCGCGTCCGCCAGCAGCAGCCGCTTGGGGTACATGCCCGGGTCGTGGGTGAGCAGCCCGGCGTAGAAGGCCGCCGGGTGGTGGGCCTTGAGCCAGGCGGACTGGTACGTGGGCACGGCGAAGGCGACCGCGTGCGCCTTGCAGAAGCCGTAGCTGCCGAAGGCCTCGACGATCTCCCAGGTCCGGGCGACCACCTCCGCCGGGTAGCCTCGTCCGGCGGCCGTGGCCGCGAACCAGGCCTTGATCCGGCCCTGGGACTGCGGGTCGGAGAGCCCGCGCCGCACCCGGTCGGCCTCGTCGCGGCCGCAGCCGGTCATGACGTGCACGATCTCGATGATCTGCTCGTGGAAGACCACCACCCCGTAGGTCTCGCGCAGCGCGTCGGCCAGGTCGGGGTGCGGGAAGCGGACCGGGGCGCGCCCGTGCCGGGCCTCGATGAAGGGCCGCACCATGTCGGCGGCGACCGGGCCGGGCCGGAAGAGGGAGATGTCGACGACCAGGTCGTGGAAGGCGGCCGGCTGGAGCCGTCCGACCAGGTCGCGCTGGCCGGGGGACTCGATCTGGAAGCATCCCAGCGTCTCGGCCGAGCGGATCAGCTCGTACGTCGCCGGGTCGCCCGGCGGGACCTGGGCGGGGTCGTCGAGGTCGAGCTCCTCCCCCGTGGCGCGGCGCAGCTCCGCGACGGCGTGCGCCATCGCGGACTGCATCCGTACGCCCAGCACGTCGAGTTTGAGCAGCCCGAGGTCCTCCACGTCCTCCTTGTCGAACTGGGACATGGGGAAACCCTCGCCGCTGGTGGGGACCACGGGGGTGCGCTCCAGCAGGGTGGCGTCGGAGAGGAGCACCCCGCACGGGTGCATGGCGGTCCCGCGCGGCAGCGCGTCCAGGGCCTCGACGAGGTCCCACAGCCGGGCGTGCCCCTCTCCCCGCACGTCGTCGCGCACGCCGCGCAGTTCGGGCAGTTCGGCCAGGGCGGCGCGGGCGTCGCGGGCCCGGATGTGCGGGAAGGCCTTGGCGAGCCGGTCGACGGCGGCCGGGTCCATGGACAGGGCGGCGCCGGCGTCGCGGATGGCGTGGCGGACCCGGTAGGTCTCGGGCATGGCGACGGTGGCGACGCGCTCGGCGCCGAAGCGGTCGATGATCCGGCGGTAGACCTCCAGGCGGCGGGCGGACTCCACGTCGATGTCGATGTCGGGCAGGACGCGGCGGCGCCGGGACAGGAACCGCTCCATGAGCAGGCCGTTGGCGACGGGGTCGGCGTGCGCGATGCCGAGGAGGTGGTTGACGAGGGAGCCGGCGCCGGAGCCGCGGGCGGCCACCCGGACGCCCATCTCCCGTACGTCGTCGACGACCTGGGCGACCGTCAGGAAGTACGAGGCGTAGCCGTGGTGGGCGATGACGTCGAGCTCCTCGTGCATCCGCTCCCAGTACGCGCGGTCGCCGGCGTGGCCGCGCAGCACCATGCCCGCACAGGCGCGGGAGGTGAGCACCCGCTGGGCGGTGCGGTGGGCGGCGCCGACGAGGCGGGCCTCGGGGAAGTGCACGGAACCGAGGCCGAGGTCGTCCTCGGGGTCCACGGCGCAGGCCTCGGCGGTCTCGCGGGTGCGCGCGAGCAGCAGGCGGGCGTCGGCGGGGCGCAGCCCGGCCGCCCGGGCGATCCGGTCGGCGGCCCCGGCCATGGCGGCGGGGTCCTTGAGCCACCGCTCACCGCTGTCGAGGGGGCCCCGGGGGTCGACGGGGACGAGGCGGCGTGCGGCGTCGAGGACGTCGGCGACGGGGCCCTGGCCGGGGTCGGCGTAGCGGACGGCGTTGGTCAGCACGGCGGGGACGCCCTGTTCGGCGGCGAAGCCGACGGTACGGGCGGCCAGGCGCAGCGAGCCGGGGCCGGTGCCGGGGCGGCCGTGGTGGACGGCCTCCAGGCGCAGGGCGTCCCCGTAGACCTCCCGCCAGGGCGCGAGCAGCCGCGCGGCCCGGTCGGGCCGTCCGGCGGCCAGCGCCCGCCCCACCTCGGACCCGGGCCCGAGCAGGACGAACACCCCGTCCCCGCCGAGCGCCCCGAAGGGCACCAACGGCTGCCCGGAGCCTGCGGCGGGGTGCGGGAACCCGCCCGCGCCGTCCCCGGCGGGCCGGCCGGGCCCGCCGACGGCGGCCCGCCCCGCGAGCGCGGCCGCGTCACCGCCGGCGCCTTCCGGCGCGAACCCGCCGGCCCCCGCCGCCCGCCCGCCCGGGTCAGGGGCGTGCGCGGCGGTGATCAGGCGGCAGAGCTCCGCCCAGCCGGCGGCGCCGTCGCGGGCCAGGAAGACCGCGCGCGGGGCGGACTCGTCGACGAAGGCCCCGCCCCGGACGGGCACGCGCCGGCGGTACGAGGCCTCGGACCCGGCCGCCCGGCCGGCGCCGGGCAGGCCGGACCCCTCGGGCGACCCCGCGGGGGAAACGGCCAGGTCCACGCCGAACAGTGGCCGGATCCCGGCCGCCGCGGCCGCCTTCGCGAAGCGGACCGCGCCCGCGAGGGTGTCGCGGTCGGTCAGGGCGAGGGCGTCCATGCCCCGCTCCGCGGCGCGTTCCGCCAGCCGCTGCGGGTGCGAGGCGCCGTAGCGCACGGAGAACCCCGAAACGGTGTGCAGATGCGTGAACCCGGGCACCCGCGGCCCTCCTGCTTCCCTCGACCTTCTTGCCACCCCCCTTCGTCCACCATAGAGCAATTCGAATATCCGTGCGAAACACTTGTTCGATCATCCATTCGGTCCGCCCCTGCTGCGCCGGGCCCCCGGCGCGCCGAGCGTGGGGGCATGACCCAGCCCAGCCCGCCCACCGGGCCCACCGACACCGATCCGGGCCCGTCCGGCGGATTCCTCGCCGAGGTCAGGGACGCCGTGACCATCCGGGCCGCCGTGCTGGTCCTGGGGGTGCTGGCCCTCCAGCTGGCCTTCATCACCTCGTACATCGGGGCCTTCCACCACCCGGAGCCCAGTGAGATCCCCTTCGCGGTGGCCGCCCCCGCGGAGCCGGTCGCCGCACAGGTCGCGCAGCGGCTCGGCGCCCTGCCCGGAAAGCCGCTCGACCCGCGGCCGGTCGCGGACGAGGCGACGGCGCTCGCGCAGGTCGGGAACCGGGACGTGGACGGCGCGCTGATCGTCGACCCGGCCCGCCCGAACGACCGGCTGCTGGTCGCGAGCGGCGCCGGGGCCTCCCTGTCCCAGGCCCTGGAGCAGATCGTGGGCCTGGCGGAGAAGTCGCAGGGCCGCGGGGTCGTCGTCGTCGACGTGGCCCCCGCCGGCCGGGGCGACAGCCGCGGCCTGAGCTCCTTCTACCTGGTCGTCGGCTGGTGCGTGGGCGGCTACCTGTGCGCCGCGATCCTCGCCATCAGCGCCGGCGCCCGGCCCGCGAACTCCGCCCGCGCCGTGATCCGGCTCGGCGTGCTGCTCCTGTACTCGATCGCCGCCGGACTGCTCGGCACGGTCGTCGCGGGCCCCGTGCTGGGCGCGCTGCCGGGCCCGGTCGCGGCCCTGTGGGGGCTCGGCACCCTGGTGGTCTTCGCGGTCGGCGCGCTCACGCTCGCCCTCCAGGGGCTGGCGGGCGTGGTCGGCATCGGCCTGGCCATCCTGCTGGTCGTGGTGCTCGGCAACCCGAGCGCGGGCGGCGCCTACCCGTACCCGCTGCTGCCGCCGTTCTGGCGGGCGATCGGCCCGGCCCTGCCGCCGGGCGCCGGTACGTACGCCGCCCGCTCCCTCACGTACTTCCGGGGCAACGGCGCGGCCGGCCCGATGCTGGTCCTGGCCGCCTGGGCGGTGGCCGGCGCCGCGGTCACGCTGGCCTGCGGGGCCGCCCGCCACGGCAGGCCGGGGGCGGCGGTGGGCAGCGGCCTGCCCGACGGGACGCCCGGCGCCGCGTCCGCCCCTTCCGGCCCCTGAAGGCCTCCTTCGCGCCCTATCGCATCGCCCGTCCCGGGAGCACAATCACCCTGACTGCTCGCGCCTGACGTGAGGGAGGGAGCGCGTGCGCGAAGAGGTGCGCACCGCTGACGGACGCGTCCTGATGGCGGAACACTGGGGCGACCCGGAGGGCAAGCCGGTCTTCCTGCTCCACGGCATGCCCGGCAGCAGGCTCGGCCCGGCCCCCCGGGGCATGGTCCTCTACCAGCGGCGGGTACGGCTCATCGCCTACGACCGGCCCGGCTACGGCGGCTCCGACCGCCACCCGGGGCGCACCGTGGCCGACGTGGCCCAGGACGTGGCCACGGTCGCCGACGCCCTCGGTGTGGACGTCTTCGCCGTGGCCGGCCGCTCCGGCGGCGGCCCCGGGGCCCTGGCCTGCGCCGCGCTGCTGCCGGAGCGGGTGACGCGGACGGCGGCCCTGGTGCCCCTCGCGCCCCGGGACGCGGAGGACCTGGACTGGTTCGCGGGGATGGCCGCCTCGAACGTGCGGGAGTACACCACCGCCGCCGCCGACCCCGAGGAGCTGACGGCCCGGCTGATCCCGCGCGCCAGCGGCATCGCCCGGGACCCCGGGCGACTGCTGGACGAGCTGCGCCGGGAGCTGACCGCCAGCGACCGGATGATCGTCTCGGACGCGGGCCTGCGGTCGATGCTCCTGCGCAACTACCGCGAAGGGGTGCGCACTTCGGCGTTCGGGTGGATCGACGACATGCTCGCCGCGAGCAGCCCCTGGGGGTTCGACCCCGCGGACATCCGCTGCCCCGTGCTGATCTGGCACGGGGAGCTCGACGTGTTCTCCCCCGTGGGGCACGCGCGCTGGCTGGGCCGGCGCATCCCGGGCGCCACCACGACCATCGACCCGGACGCGGCGCACTTCGCGGCCCTGCGCGCCCTGCCCGACGTCCTCACCTGGCTGCTGCGCGAGCTCCCCGACCCCTCCCTGGGCGAGCAGCAGCCGGCCTAGGCCGCCGGCTCCTGCGCCGCAGCGGCGAGCAGGGCGAGGACCTCGGCGAGGCGTGCGCGGACGGCGGGGTCGGCGATCGTCCCGTCGGCGCCCACCGTCCCGCGGTCCACCGGGATCCGTACGCAGGCGGCGTCGACGACGGCGGCGCCCGTGTAGCCGAGCACCGTCCGCAGCGTGGCCTCGGCGCCCCCGCCGCGGCCCGGGGCGGCCGCGTTCACCCAGGCCACGGGCTTGTCGGAGATCTCGGTGCCGCCCACCGTCCAGTCCAGGAGGTTCTTGAACGAGCCCGGCAGGGTGCCCGCGTACTCCGGCGCGCAGACCAGCAGCGCCGCCGCCCCGGCGATCGCCTCCCGCAGCGCGGCGACCGGGGCCGGCAGCGGGTCGGCATCCTCGTCGGGGTTGAAGTGCGGGAGCCCCGCGAGGCCTTCGTAGCGGAGGGCGGCCACCGGCGCGGGGGCCCCGGCCTCGGCGGCCACGGCGGCCACGGCCTCGGCGGTGCGCAGCACGGCCTCGTTGACGGAGCCGGCGCGCAGGCTTCCGGAGAGGAGCAGGATCACGGGGAGTGCGTCTGACGTGGGCATCCGTCCACGCTACCGACGGCCTCGGGACGCCCGCGGGCCGCCCCCGGGGAACGGGGTCTTTCCGGGCGGCGAACGGCCGCGTACGGCACCTCGAGTATTCCCCCACTCTTTCTATAGAACGCTTGACCAGGCGTCATGTCTCGGTTGCCAATGGGGTGCAGACGAGTAAAGTCCCAGCCAGATGCCGGCGGCACGCCGACGTCGATTCTTCCCCGTTTCATCTGGCCTCCCCGAGGACGGTGCCATGAACACTTCCGCAACCCCGCCAACCAGTGCGGTCAAGGACCGCCGGGTCCCCCTCGACAAGATCGACATTCGCAGCGCGCCGGTCGCCGCGGCCCTCGGCCGGGTACTGCCGTCGGAATCCGGCCGTCACGCGCAGGCACCGATCTTCAACTCTGCGCTCTGACAATGGAGTAAGCGCTCTAGACTGGTGGAATGACCGGCCTGATCGCATTTCGCGAGATCGTCCTGAAAGTTCACAGCAGATGCGATCTCGCTTGTGATCATTGCTATGTCTACGAACACGCTGATCAGAGCTGGCGAGCCCGGCCGAAAGTGATCTCCCCCGAGGTCATTTCCCAGACCGCGTCGCGGCTCGCCGAACATGCCCGTGACCATGCACTCCCCTCCGTCACGGTGATCTTCCACGGAGGGGAACCCCTGCTGGCGGGCCCGGACCGACTCCGCCTGGTGTGCGAGGAGTTCACCCGCGCCCTCGCCGGAACGGCCGAGCTCGACCTGCGCGTCCACACCAACGGGCTCCAGCTCGGACCCCGCCACCTGGACCTCTTCGCCGAGTACGGCGTCCGGGTGGGCGTCTCCCTCGACGGGGACCGCGCGGCGAACGACCGCCACCGGCGCTTCTCGGACGGCCGCTCCAGCCACCCGCTGGTCCTGCGGGCCGTCGACCTGCTCCGCTCGGAGCCCTACCGCCACCTGTACCAGGGCCTGTTGTGCACCGTGGACGTGGCCAACGACCCGGTCGCCGTCCTGGACGCCCTGGTCGCGCTGGAGCCGCCGCGGGTGGACTTCCTGCTCCCCCACGCCACCTGGCAGACCCCGCCGGAGCGGCCCGGAGGCGCGCCCGACGCGTACGCCCGCTGGCTGCTGCGGGTCTTCGACCACTGGGAGCGGCTGGGGCGGCCGGTGCCCGTGCGGCTCTTCGAGTCCCTGCTCTCCACGCTGCGCGGCGGGCCCAGCCTGACGGAGTCCCTGGGGCTGGCCCCGACCGACCTGGTCGTCGTCGAGACCGACGGGACGCTGGAGCAGGTCGACTCCCTCAAGAGCGCCTTCGAGGGGGCGGCCGCCACCGGGTTCAACGTCTTCGACCACGCCTTCGACCGGGTGGCGGCCCACCCCGGGGTGCGGGCCCGGCAGCTGGGGCTGGCGGGCGTCAGCGGGACGTGCCGCCGGTGCCCTGTCGTACGTTCGTGCGGTGGCGGGCTCTACACCCACCGCTACCGGGAGGACGGCCCGGGCGGCGCGGGCTTCGACAACCCCTCCGTCTACTGCTCCGACCTGCGGGAACTGGTGGAGGGGGTCGAGGGGCGGACGGCCTCCCGGGAGACCGCCCCGCAGCTGGCCGACCCCGCCGAACTCGCCCGCTCCCAGGAGGAGCTGACCCGCGCCCTGCTGGCCCGGCTGAACGGCGAGCTGGCCGCCGGCCCGGAGTGGGCGCGGGCCTGGGAGGTGCTGACGGGGGTCGAGGAGGCCGGCCCGGACGCGCTGGACGCCGTACTGGACCACCCGTTCACCCGGACCTGGGTGCTGGAGGCCCTCGACGCGGCCCGCGAGGGCCGCCTGGACGCCCCGGCCGCCGCCCGCAGGCTGGCCGCGCTGGCGGCGGCCGCCGTGCTGCGCGGCGGGCTGGAACCGGCGGCCGAAGTGACCTACCGGGACGGCGAGGTGTACCTGCCGACGCTGGGCCTGCTGCGGCTCGGGGAGCCGGGTACGGAGGGGCGCGCCGCCCTGCACGCCGCCGGCGGGGAGTACGCGGTCGTCCGGGCGGGCCGCACCGAGCACCGCTTCGGCCCGGCGGCGGGCGACGCGCGCTGGCTGCCCGTACGGACCTGGCGGCCCGGGCCTGGGCAGCCCCCGGTGGCCCTGGAGGACCTGGACCCGTACCGCAACTGCTTCGCCCGCCCGCCCCGGCTGCGGCTCGGCGCCGGGGAGGCCGACGCGTGGCGGCGCCGCCTCGACGCGGCCTGGGCCCTGCTGCACCGCACCGTCCCCGAGTTCGCGCGGGCGGCCGCCGCCGGGCTGAGCACCCTGACCCCGCTGGCCGGCGGCCCGCGGGCCCAGGGCTGGGGCGAGGCCGGGCGGCACGGGCCGGGCGCGCTCGGGGTACCCTACGCGGCCGGGGTGCGGGAGACCGCGCTGGCCCTGCTGACCGGGCGGCGGCGGGCCCGGCTGCGGGCGCTGGCCGAGGTGGCCGACCTGTACGCGCTCGACGGGGCCTGGCAGCACCCCTCGCCCTGGCGGACCCGGCCGGTACCGGTGTCGCGGCTGCTGGCCGACGTGCACGAGCGGGTCGCGGTGGAGGCCTACCGGCGGGCCACGACCACGCAGGAGCCGGGCGGCGCGGACCGGCTCCACCGGGCCCTGGACCGGCTGTCGGAGGCGGCCGAGCTGACCGTGACCGGCAAGCGGCTGGTGGAGGAGCTGCGCTGGGAGCTGAAGGCGGTGGGCGCGTGAGCGGCCCCCTCGCCCTGGCGGTCCAGCTGCGGCTGCTCGGCGTGCGCCCGCGCCGGCGGCTGCTGGTGCACGCCGCCCTCGGCGGCACCGGCCTGCACCCCGGGACGCTGCGCGAGGCCCTCACCGGGGTGCTGGGGCCGCAGGGCACCCTCGTGGTCCCGGCCTTCACCGCGGAGAACTCCCTCACCTCCTCCGCCCACCTGGCCCGGATCGCCGGCCTCGACGAGGACGCGGTGGCGGCCTTCCGCGCCCGGATGCCCGCCTTCGACCCGGAGCGCACCCCGAGCCAGGGCGTGGGCGCCTTCGCCGAGGCGGTCCGCACCGCGCCGGGCGCGGCCCGCAGCGGCCATCCGCAGACCTCCTTCGCCGCGCTCGGGGCGGACGCGCGGCGGATCTGCGCGGAACACCGGCTGGAATGCCACCTGGGCGAGGATTCCCCCCTGGGAAGACTGTGCTGGGAGGGGGGACAGGTACTCATGATCAATGTGGGATTTTCGGCGTGCACCGCTTTCCACCTCGCGGAGTACCGAATTCCGAAGCCCCCCTTGCGCATGTACGACTGTGTGGTGAAGGTGAACCTTCCGGGCGGGCGGCGGGGGCACGGGGACGAGGGGGAGTGGACCAGGTACGAGGACGTCGCCCTGGACGACAGTGATTTCGCGGAGATCGGCCGGGCGTTCCCGGATTCGCTCCTGCGCAGGGGGAAGGTGGGCGGGGCACCCGCCGTTCTGTTCTCGATCGCGGACGCCGTCGATCACGCCCAGGCCTGGATGACCGAAAACAGATGCTGATTGACTGAACGAGGAGGGGATGTGGCGGAAGAGCTCCGGAATGATGTTCCTTCGCTCGCATCTTCGGGACGGGGGTCGTGTGCCCGCATCAGTGCAGCCGTACTTTTTTCTCAGTTATGCGCATACGCCGAGGTTCGGGCCCGGAGGACCCGACCCGGACATGTGGGTGGAGCGGCTCTTCCGTGACCTGTGCAACCACATCATGGCGCTCACCAGCCTGCCCGCCGGCTCCGAGGTCGGCTTCATGGACCGCGAGATACGCAACGGCGAGGGCTGGTCGGAACGGCTCGGGGCGGCCCTCGCCACCTGCCGGGTCTTCGTCCCCCTGTTCTCGCCGCGCTACTTCGCCAGCCAGATGTGCGGGAAGGAGTGGTTCGCCTTCGCCCAGCGCGCCATCCAGGTGGGCGCCGCCAGCAACGAGAAGACCGAGGCCATCGTCCCCGCCCTGTGGGTACCGGTACCGCCCGCCCAACTGCCCCTCCCGGCCGAGCGGTTGCAGTTCAACCACAGCACCTTCGGCGAGCGCTACGTCACCGACGGGCTGTACGGCCTGATCAAACTGCGCGGCTACGCCGAGCAGTACGAGCACGCCGTGTACGAACTGGCCCGCCACATCGTCGGGGTGGCCGAGAACGTCCGCCTGAAGCCGGTCCGCCCGCTGGACTACCGGGTGGTGCCCAGCGCCTTCGGGCCGGCCGGCGCCCGCCCCGGCGGCCCCTCCGCCCGCACCCTCCACGTCACCGTGGCCGCCGCCTCCCGGCACGAGCTGCCGGAGGGCCGCAGCCCCGAGTACTACGGGGAGAGCGCCCTGGAGTGGAACCCGTACCACCCGACCTCCCAGCGGCCCGTCGCGTACGTGGCCGAGGAGCTGGTCAAGAACCTCAACTACCAGACCACGCTGTCCTCCTTCGACGACGAGGCCGGCCACTTCGACAGCAAGCAGCCCCCGACCCGGCCGGAGATCCTCATCGTCGACCGCTGGGCGGTGGAGGACGAGCACCGCCGCCAGCGCCTGGCCGCCTTCGACCAGGAGCACCGCCCGTGGATCAACGTGGTGGTGCCGTGGAACCGGTACGACCACCAGAGCCGGGCCAAGGAGGACGAGCTGGCGCGCCGGCTGGAGGAGACCCTCCCGGTCAAGATGGGCCAGGGCCGGGCCGCCTGCCGGGCCGCCGCCAACGGCGTGGCCAGCCTGGAGACCCTCGGGCAGATCCTCCCCCAGGTGGTCGAGGCCGCCGCCCAGCAGTACCTCAGACACGCCCAGGCGTACCCGCCGGCCGGGCACACCCCCACCGAACGCCGGCGCCTGGTCGGGCCGATGGGGATGGGCGACCCGCCACCGGCCCCCTTCCCGCCCACCGCGCACCGGCTCGGGCGGGACCGAAGCGACGCAGCCGACGACAGCACCGACACCGACCGGGGGGACGCGGATGACAGCCAGTCGTGACAGCCGAGACGGACGCATCGTCACCTTCTACTCGTACAAGGGCGGGACCGGCCGCACGATGGCGCTGGCCAACACCGCCTGGATCCTCGCCTCCAACGGCAAGCGGGTCCTCGCCGTGGACTGGGACCTGGAAGCCCCGGGCCTGCACCGGTTCTTCCACCCCTTCCTCGACCCCTCCACGCTCGGGGCCACCACCGGGGTCATCGACCTGATCAGCGAGTACGCCTGGGCCGCCACCAGCCCGGTGCAGCGCGCCGCCGACTGGCACAAGGACTACGCGCGGATCCAGCCGCACGCCGTCTCGCTCAACCCCGAGACCCTCGGCTGGGACTTCCCCGACGGGGGCACCCTCGACTTCGTCTCGGCGGGCCGGCAGAACCGCGAGTACTCGGCGACCGTGTCCACCTTCGACTGGGACAACTTCTACGACCGGCTCGGCGGCGGGCTCTTCTTCGACGCCCTGCGGGCGGACATGAAGCGGAACTACGACTACGTCCTGATCGACAGCCGCACCGGCCTGTCCGACATCGCCGACATCTGCACCGTCCACCTCCCCGACGTCCTGGTCGACTGCTTCACCCTGTCCGACCAGTCCATCGACGGCGCCGCTTCCGTCGCCCGCCAGATCGACGAGCGGTTCGGCGACCGCGGCATCACGATCTACCCGGTGCCGATGCGCATCGACGAGGGCGAGAAGGAGAAGGCCGACGCGGGCCGGGCGCTGGCCCGGATCAAGTTCGACCGGTTCCCCGGCGGGCTCGTCGGGGACGAGCTGACCTCCTACTGGGGCGCGGTGGAGATCCCGTACCGTCCCTACTACGCCTACGAGGAGACCCTGGCCACCTTCGGCGACGAGGCCGGGCTCACCAACTCGCTGCTCTCCGCCTTCGAGCGGCTGACGACGGTGGTGACCGCGGGCGAGGTCACCTCCATGCCGGTGATCGCCGAAGAGGTGCGGCTGCGGATCCGGGACGCCTTCACCCGGCGCCGCCCGGCCCTGCCCGCCGACCTCTTCCTCTCCTACGTCGCCGAGAACCGGATGTGGGCCGACTGGATCGAGTCGGTGCTCACCCGGGCCGGCTTCCGGGTCGTGCCCAAGGACGTCTCCGCGGAGCGCCCGCCCGCCCCCGAGGGCGGCGGCGACACCCTGGGCGGCGGGACGGGCATCAGCGTCGACACCGCCGCGCGGACGGTGGTGCTGCTCTCCAGCGCCTACCTCAAGTCGGCCCGGGCCGTGGAGGTGTGGAACCGGGCCGCCGCCGAGGACCCCACCGGGGGCCGGCGCCACCTGATACCGCTGCGGGTCGGCGACGTGCGCCTGGCCACCCCCTACATCGACCGCAACCCGGTGGACCTGTTCCGGCTCGACGAGGTGCACGCGACCGCCGCCCTGCTGCGCGCGGTGGAGCGGCCGATGGCCCTCGCGGACACCGTCGCCGGCGCCTCCCAGCCCGGCCCGCGCTTCCCGGGGACGGTCCCCAAGATCTGGAACGCGCCGCCCCGCAACCCCGGGTTCACCGGCCGCAGCATCGTCCTGGAGCGGATGCGCGACCAGCTGGGCGGCGGCATGGCCGTGGTCCTGCCGCAGCCGCAGACCCTGTACGGGCTGGGCGGCGTCGGCAAGACGCAGGTGGCGCTGGAGTACGTGCACCGGTTCATGGCCGACTACGACCTGGTGTGGTGGATCTCCTCGGAGCAGACCGACGACGTGGTCGCGGCCCTCGCGGAGCTCGCCGTACGCCTGGGCGCGCAGACCGGCGAGGACATGGCGGCCGCCTCCCAGGAGGCGATCGACCTGCTGCGCCGGGGGGTGCCGTCCTCGCGCTGGCTGCTGGTCTTCGACAACGCCGACGATCCCGAGACGCTCAAGCGGTTCTTCCCCCCGGGCGGCCCGGGGCACGTGCTGGTGACCTCCCGCAACCAGTCCTGGTCCCAGTACGGGGACGCGCTGCCGGTGGACGTGTTCCTGCGCGAGGAGTCCATCGAGCACCTCCAGCGCCGCGCGCCGGGGCTCACCAAGGACGACGCCGAGCAGGTGGCCGTCGCGGTGGGCGACCTGCCGCTGGCGGTCGAACAGGCCGGGGCCTGGATCGCGGAGACGGCGACGCCCGTGTCCGCGTACCTGGAGCAGCTCGCCGAGCAGACCGCCCGGGTGCTGGGCCTGAACCAGCCGGCCGGGTACCCGCAGCCGGTGGCCGCGACCTGGAACGTGTCGATCGAGCGGCTCCAGTCCCGCTCCCCCGCCGCCGTGCGGCTGCTCCAGCTGTGCGCCTTCTTCGCTCCCGAGCCGATCTCGGCGAACCTCCTCTACAGCAAGGAGATGATCGACGCGCTCAAGCCCTACGACGCCTCGCTCCAGGAGAAGCTGGTGCTGGGCCGGGTGATCCGGGAGATCGGCCGGTTCGCGATGGCCAAGGTCGACCAGGTCAGCAACAGCATCCAGGTGCACCGGCTGGTGCAGGCCGTGATCCGGGCGCAGCTGTCGGAGGAGGAGCAGCGCGAGGCCCGGCACGCGGTGCACCGGATCCTGGCGGGGGCCCGCCCGGACGACGACGAGCCGATAGACAACCCGGCCACGTGGCCGAGGTTCAACACGATCTGGCCGCACCTGAACCCGTCCGAGGCGCGGTTCTGCAAGGAGCCGGAGACCCGCCGGCTGCTGATCGACCGGGTCCGCTACCTGTGGAAGCGCGGTGACTTCAAGGCCGCGTACACCCTCGGCGAGGAGCTGCGCGAGGCGTGGCGGGAGATGCTCGGCAGCGACGACCTCCAGTACCTGTACCTGCGCTTCCACCTCTCGAACATCCTGCGCTCGCAGGGCCGGTTCGTGGAGGCGAAGGAGCTGGACGAGGTCACGCTGGAGCGGCAGCGGGCGGCGCTGGGGCCCTCGCACCCGCACACGTACATGACCACCAGCGGTCTGGCGATGGACCTGGGCGCGCTCGGCCGGTACGGCGAGGCGATGGAGCTGGCGACGGCGGCGCACGAGGGCTTCGGGCAGATCTTCCACGAGGCGCACCCGCGCACCCTGGCGGCGGCGAACAACCTGGCGCTGAACCTGCGCATGGTCGGGCAGTACGCGCGGGCCAGGGAGATCGACCAGGAGGTCTTCGACCGGCGCACGGAGGTGCTGGGCCCGGACCACCCGTACACGCTGTCCTCGGCGCAGAACCTGGCCCGGGACCTGCGCGAGGTGGGCCGGTACGACGATTCGGTCCAGCTGCTGGGCCGGACGTACGACATCTACAAGCGGACGCTGGGCCGGGCCTTCCCGGGCACGCTGTCGGCGGCGAAGAACCTGGCGGTGTCGCTGCGCCGGGCCGGGGAGCTGGAGGACGCGCTGCGGCTGACGACCGCGACCCGCAACCGGTACCGGGCCAAGTACACCTCGGTCAACCCCGACCTGCTGGCCTGCGAGCTGAACCTGGCCTCGGACCTGTTCGCGACGGGTGATCCGGGCGCGGCGCGGGACCTGGCGCAGGAGGTGGTGGACGAGTACATGAAGGTGCCGGGCGAGAGGCACCCGTACACCCTGGCCGCGCTCAACAACCTGGCGGTGTTCCACTGGGGCACGGGGTCGGCGGAGACGGCGGAACCGCTGCTGCGGCAGACGATCCGCAGCATGCGGGAGGTGCTGGGCGACAACCACCCGCACACCGTCTTCGCGCACCTGAACCTGGCCAACGCCCGGGCGGACCTGGGCGATCCGGAGGGTGCCCTGGAGCTGGAGCGGGAGGCGGTGGTGCGGCTGCGCGAGGCGCTCGGGGCGCACCACCCGGAGACCCTGGCGAGCTCCTCGAACATGGCGGTGAGCCTGGACATGACGGGCCGCAAGGAGGAAGCGGCGAGGGTACGGGCGGAGGCGGTGTCCGAGCTGGCGCGGCTGCTCGGGGAGGACCACGGTCTGACCCGGTACGCCCGGGACGAGCGGCGGGTCCACCGGGACCTGGAGCCGCTCGCGGTGTGATCCGACGAGGGCGGCGGGGCCTGCGCGGCCCGGCCGCCCGGGAGCGAGCGCAGGGGGCGCCGTGACCGACAGCATGACCTTTCGCAACGAGGACCTGCCGGCCCTCTTCCACCACACCGATCAGGCGGCGGTCTCCCGGCAGCGGGAGTCCACGCAGGCCACGCGGGCGCAGCTGGTGCTGCTGGTCGTCGCGGCGGGGGCGGCGGCCCTCCCGTCGGGGCCCGCGGCGGGCGGGCTGCACGTGTTCGCGGCGCTGGGCGCGCTGGCGTACGCGGGGGTGCTGGCCGTGGGCGTACGGGCGACGCGGCGCCGGGCCCGTCCGCAGTGGCAGCTCAACCGGAGCGCGGCCGAGTTCATCAAGTCGCTGGCGTGGCGGTACGCCGTGCACGGGGCGCCCTTCGGCAGTGAGGTGGCCGGGCCGGAGGAGGTGTACCGGGCGCGGCTGGAGAAGGGGCTCGACGAGCTGCGCAAGATGGGCTGGCGGGATCCGCGGACGGCGGGCCTGCTGCCGGAGGGAGGGGAGATCACGGGGGCGATGCAGCGGCTGCGCGGGCTGGAGTACCAGGTCCGCAGGGAGACCTACGTCCGGGACCGGCTGATCGAGCAGCGCACCTGGTACCAGCGCCGGGCGGAGGGCTCGCGGCGGGCGACGGCGCTGTGGTCGTGGACGATCGTGCTGCTGACCTGTCTGGGGCTGCTGTTCGCGCTGTTCGGGGCGTTCGGCTCGGGTCCGGGGGCGTCGGCGGCGGCGGGGCTGACGAGTGCGGCCGCGGCGGCGGCGATCGCCTGGAACGAGGTGCGGCGCCACCATCCGCTGATCGAGGCGCACACGCTGATCGAGCAGGACCTGTCGGCGATGATGGTCGTGATGCAGACGACGATCACGGAGTCGCAGTGGCCGTCGGCGGTGTACGAGACGGAGCGGTACGTGTCGCCGCAGCACACCGACTGGCTGGCGCGGCACAGCAGTTGAGGGACGGGTCCGGAGCCGTGCGGCGGGGCGGGGGGGGGTGGTTCAGTCGCGGGCCACGCCCTCGGGCCAGATGACGGTGACGGGCTTGCCCAGCGCGCGGGCGTAGGCGACGATCTCGCCGGTGCCGCCGTGCCCGCGGGCCGGGAGGCCGTCCCAGACGGCGACGAGCCGGTCGCAGGTCTCGGCGATGTAGGTGCCGGCGGCGTAGTAGGCCTCGTCGGTCGAGCGGGGGAAGGCCATCACCACCTCCTGGGTGGCGCGGTCCTTGAGCCGCCGGTACGCGGCGAGGGCGTGCGGGTCGTGGAAGGTCTCCTCGTAGTCGCCGCTGGGGATGACGACGGTGAGCTCGGCGCCGTGTTCCAGGGCGATGGCGGCGAAGAGCTGGTCGGCTCCGTCCGCGAGGCTGGAGAGGGCCACCAGCGGCCCCGGCTGGCCGCCGAGCACGTTCCGCAGGCCCTCCTCGACGTGGGCGAGGCCCGCGTCGGGAATCGACCGGTGCCCGGTCACGCCGATCCGCTTCATACGAGCTTCCTCCCCCGTGGACGCCCTGGACATCCTCCCAGAAGGCGGGAGGACGTCCAGGGGGCCTGCGCCGGGGCCGGCCGTCAGTAGACGCTGACGCCGTAGGCGCTCAGGGCCTCGGTGACGGGCTGGAAGAAGGTGGTGCCGCCCGAGGTGCAGTTGCCGCTGCCGCCGGAGGTGAGGCCGACCGCGCGGCTGCCGGAGTAGAGCGGGCCGCCGCTGTCGCCGGGTTCGGCGCAGACGTTGGTCTTGATCATGCCGTAGACCACGTCCCCGTTGCCGTAGTTCACGGTGGCGTTGAGGCCGGTCACGGTGCCGCCGTGGATGCCGGTGGTGGAGCCGCGCCGGGTGACGGACATGCCGTTGGTGGCGTCGACGGCGGTGGTGATGTCCTGGCTGCCGACGGTGCCGGGCGGGACCGGGCTGTTGCTGGCGTACTTGATGAGTCCGTAGTCGTTGGTGGGGAAGCTGGAGCCGACGGTGCTGCCGATGGTGGTGGTGTGGGAGCTGCTGGTCCACCAGGTGCCCGCGCCCTTGGTGCAGTGGCCGGCCGTCAGGACGTAGTAGTTGGCGCCGCTGCGGACGTTGAAGCCGAGCGAGCAGCGCCAGCTGCTGGCGTAGATGGCGTCGCCGCCGGAGAGCAGCTTGGTGATCTTGCCCGGGGTGCGCTCGATGCGCAGCGCGGCGGCGTCGGGCCCGGCCTCCTGGCGGATTCTGGCCAGGTCGGCCTGGGTGACGGTGGAGTCGGCGGTGACCACGAGGGTCCCGGTGGCGGGGTCGGTGTGCCAGGCGGTGCCGGCGACGTCGGCCCGCAGGACGGAGGCGCCGGCGGCGGCCAGCCGGGCGGCGCTGAAACCGGTGTCCGCGGGGTCGGCGCTGGCGGCGGTGGGGGCGGCGATCGCGGCCGCGGCGGCGAGGCCGGTGGCCGCGGCGAGCAGCCGCAGGCGGATGGTGCTCTTGATCCTCACTTCACGTCCTCCCGGAGGGGGGTCTGGGGCCCGGCGGTCGTGGGGGTGCCGGAGCCCTTGAGCGGCGGGGGGAGGGCGCGGCGGACGCACGGCCGTCGGCCGAACGTTTCGCCGTGCCCCTGACAAGTCCGCCGGATGACGCTGAACCGGAGTGTCATGGCGTCAGTTACCGGCGGCAAGGGCGCCTTTCAGCCGTCGCTCTCCGGCGGCGGCCGCGAACGGCAGGGTGTTCCCGGGGGGCGGGAACGGGCAGATGAAGTGGTCGGCGAACGCACAGGGCGGCAGCAGGGCGCGGTTGAGGTCGACGGTGACGCCCCCGTCCGGATCCGGGACGCCGGGCCGCAGGAAGCGGAACCGGTAGCTGGATCCGCCGCTGGTGGCGTCGGCGAAGACGGCCCAGAGGCTGCCGTCGTCCCCGTCGACGGCCACCTGGAGGGCGTGGCGGGCGCCGCCGTGCTCGAAGAGCAGCTCGCCGCCCAGGCCGAGGCCGCGGGTGCGCCCGTCGGCGTTCTCGACCTGGACGGTCCGGCCCTCCCCGTACGGGCGGAACCGGCCCGGCAGGGCGAAGGCGGGGTCGTAGGGGGTGGCCTCGATGCCGCGGAAGGAGCGCCGGGCGGCGGAGCCGGGGTCGTAGGTGCGCACGGCCCACTCCCCCTCGCGCCGGATCACCACCAGGCGTACGCCGCCCGCGGCGAGGCGGGAGCCGGCCGGCGGGCCCGCGTCGGCCCCCAGGCGCACCTCCCCGGCGAGGGGCTCGCCGTCGAGCCGGAGGCCGTCCTGCGGCTCGGCGCTCACCACCACGCCGTCGGCGGTGGCGCTCCAGAGCCCCGGAACGGCCGGAATTCGACCTTCCAAGTCCTCCGGCACCCTGGAGGAGATCCAGTGGGTGCCGGTCAGCGCGAGGGGTCCGTAGGGGGCGGAGACGGTGGCCGTGCGCTGCTCGTGCCACCGCTGCCAGGCTGTGGTCGCTTCGTCGTCATCCATGCCGCACAACCCTTCCACGCGGGCCCGGACGGGAATCCCCCCGTACGCCGTCCGGGGCTGTGGAGCCGGTGGACTGACTCGTCCTCAGGCGTCCGCGCCCGGCGCGGGGCCGACGCCGTGTCAGCTGCAGCCGCAGTCGCAGTCACAGCCGTCGCAGCAGCAGCCGTCACAGTTGCAGCAGTCACAGCCGTCGCAGTTGCAGCAGTCGCAGTCGCAGTCGTCGCACCAGGCGTCGCGCTTCTTGCGGGACCAGGGGCCCTCGTAGTCGGTGCAGCAGATCTGGCAGGTGCAGAACAGTCCGATGGCCACCGCGCAGCCGTGCAGCAGCCCCCGGCGCGGCTTCTGCGGGGGCTGCCCGCCGAAGCCGCCGCCCCCGCCCCCGCCGCCCGGGCCGCCGGGGCCCATCGGGGGCGGAGTGCCGGGACCGCCCGGGGCGTACTGGGGCGCGCCGCCGTAGGGGTTCTGGCCGTACGGCGCGCCGCCGTACGGACCGCCCTGCCCGTGGCCGCCCGGGGCGTACGGGTCGTGGCCCTGCGGCGGGTAGCCCTGCGGGGGCTGCCCGTAGCCCTGCCCGGCGGAGTTCGCGGCGGCGTGGCCGTGCCCGCAGGAGGTGGTGCCGAAGGCCCGGTCCACCGAGGTGCGCAGCTCGTGCACCAGCAGCCGGTGGGCGAGCCCCGCGTCCGCGAACTCCACCTCGCGCATCGCCAGCTTGATCCCGTGCAGCGCGTCGTCGCAGAGCCGGCGGGCCTCGGCGCGGGAGGTCCCGGTCGCGGTGAGCGGGTTCCAGGCGCCCGCGGCGGCGTCGGCGGCCTGGTCCTCGACGGCGTCCAGCAGGTGCGCCAGCCGCCCGAAGTAGCGTCCGGCCTCGGCCAGCGGCGCGGCGTTGCCTGGCCGTCCCGCCAGGACCGCGGTATGCGCGAAGGCGGCCGCGGTGGCGGTCTCCGTCGGCTCGGTGACCACCAGGACGGGCGTGCCGGGGCCGGCCAGGGTCTCGATGCCGCCCTGGCGGTCCACGGCGTCGACGAGCACCGCCGTGTCGAAGCCGAGCGCGGCCCCGGTGCGGGCGCCGGCCCGGTCCCAGCCCCGGGCCACCCGGCGGGCGGCGGCGGCGAGGGGGGCGCGGGCCAACAGGCCGTCCCGGTCCGCCACGTGGTCGCGGACCTTCGCCGAGGCGAGCACCAGCGAGACGGCGGCGGCGAGCCGGGCGCCCTCGCCGTTGGCGACGGGGGCCGTGCGCATACCGCGCAGCGGGCAGGGTCCGGCGGTGCGCCGCGCGCCGGGCAGCGGACCCGACTGAGCCTCCGTCAGAACGGAGACCAGCAGCCCGTCGTAGTTCGTGACGATCCTCGCGAACTGGCCGTGGTCACCGCGAAGTGCCAGGCACAGACCGCAGAGATGGGCCATCCACTCCGTCTTGAACCGGTCGCCGAGCCGGTGCGTGCAAGGTCTGACGATGCCGAACAATCCGCTTCCCCCGTGTGTCATCCGCGTGTTTCGGGGGCATCGTATCCAGCCGATTCGTTCACCCGTACGCCCGAGCTCGTCACCCGGACGGCGGCGGTGGTCGTATTTTCACTCAGTCAGCAGCGGCGGGGGCCGGGAACCTCACCGGTGCAACGGATGTTCTGCACCAGTCCCGTCACGAAACCCCTGCGCGGCGGCTATCCACTTGGCGCGTTGTCAGCATCATGGACGACCATAGGGGCAACGGAGCAGAAGACAGACTGGCCACGGTGAAAGGAGGCGTCCATGGGTTCGGTACGCAAGGCGAGCGCCTGGTTGGGTCTCGTGGAGGACAGCGACGACGAGCGGTACTACGACGACGACTACGCGGAGGCGGTGGACCGCCGGCAGGGCTCGGTCTCCGGGCCCGGCGACCAGTGGGTCACCGACCCCCGGGTCCGGGTGGCCTCGGAGTCCGCGGTCGAGCGCGGCCGGCGGATCGCGACGGTGACCCCCGACGGGTTCCGGGACGCCCGCGGCATCGGCGAGCTGTTCCGCGAGGGCGTCCCGGTGATCGTGAACCTGTCGTCCATGGACCCGACCGACGCCAAGCGCGTGGTCGACTTCGCGGCCGGCCTGACCTTCGGGCTGCGCGGCTCGATCGAGCGGGTGGCGACCAGGGTCTTCCTCCTGACCCCGGCCGACACCCAGATCGTCAGCGGTGAGGCGGGCGCCCGCTCCCGCGACTTCTTCAACCAGAGCTGAGCAAGGACTCGCCGGCCTAGCGGAAAGCGTCCAGCCCGGTGAGCGCCTTGCCCAGCACCAGCTGGTGCATCTCCACGGTGCCCTCGTAGGTGAGCACCGACTCCAGGTTGGTGGCGTGCCGCATGACGGGGTACTCCAGGGAGATCCCGTTGGCCCCGAGGACGGTCCGCGCGGTACGGCAGATGTCGATGGCCTCGCGGACGTTGTTGAGCTTCCCGAAGCTGATCTGCTCCGGCCGCAGGGTCCCCGCGTCCATGCGCCGGCCCAGGTGGTGGGCGAGCAGGATGCCCTTGTGGAGCTCCAGCGCCATGTCGGCCAGCTTGGCCTGGGTGAGCTGGAAGCCGCCGATGGGCCTGCCGAACTGCTCGCGCGTCCGCGCGTAGTCGAGCGCGGCCTCGAAACTGGCGCGCGCCGCGCCCATGGCCCCCCAGACGATCCCGTACCGCGCGTGGCTGAGGCAGCCCAGCGGACCCTTGAGTCCCGTCACGCCCGGCAGCACCGCGTCCGCGGGCAGCCGTACGTCGTCGAGCACCAGCTCGCTCGTCACCGACGCGCGCAGCGACCACTTGTGCTTGATCTCCGGGGCGGAGAAGCCCGCGCTGTCGGTGGGGACGGCGAAGCCGCGGATCCCCTCGTCCGTCTGCGCCCAGACGACGGCCACGGAGGCCACCGAGCCGTTGGTGATCCACATCTTGCGGCCGTTCAGGATCCAGTCGGAGCCCTCGCGCTTGGCGTGGGTGCGCATCGCGGCCGGGTCGGAGCCGACGTCGGGCTCGGTCAGGGCGAAGCAGCCGATCAGCTCGCCGGCCGCCATGCCCGGGAGCCAGCGCTGCTTCTGCTCCTCGGAGCCGTACTTCCAGATCGCGTACATGGCGAGGGAGCCCTGGACGGAGACCAGCGAGCGGATCCCGGAGTCGGCGGCCTCCAGCTCCAGGCAGGCCAGGCCGTACTGGACGGCGCTCGCGCCCGCACACCCGTAGCCGGTCAGGGACATGCCGAGGGCGCCGAGGGAGCCGAGCTCACGGGCCAGCTCGCGGATGCCGGGGAGCTCGCCGGCCTCGTACCACTGGGCGATGTGCGGCAGGACCCGGTCGGCGGCCCAGGCGCGGACGGTGTCGCGGACGGCGAGGTCCTCGGGGCTGAGCAGTTCGTCGAGACCGAGCGGATCGGTGGGGACGAAGGGGGTCTTCGGCGCGGACGACGCGGACAAGAGGGGCCTCCCGGCAGGCGCGTGGGGCGAAACCTAGCGGTGCAAGTTTGTCGCCGACCCCGCCCCGGGTCCACCCCCGACCGGAGCGGCGGGCCCCGCGGCCTGGGCGGGGAGGCGTACGGACGCCCCCGCGTCGGCGGCGGGGGCCGGAGCCTCCGCGACCGGGCCGCAGGCGGCCGGCTCGGCGCCGTCCATGGTGCGCGGCAGCTTCAGCGCCATCACCGCGCCCGCCAGCAGCAGGCCGGCGCTGACCACCAGGGTCACGTGCAGCCCGTGCACGAAGGAGTGCCGGGCGGCGGCGGCCAGGGACTGCCCCGCCGCGCCGCCGAGGTGGGCGGCGATCTGGTAGGCCTCGCCGAGGGAGTTCGCGGCGCCCGCCGAGTCCTCGGCCGGCACCCCCGGGACGCCGAGCAGGCCGGGCCGGTAGGCGGCGTTCATCACGCTGCCGAGCAGGGCGATGCCCATGCCCGCGCCGAGCTGGTAGGAGGTCTCGCCTATGGAGGCGGCCCCGCCGGCGGCCTCCACCGGGGCCTCGCTGAGCATGGACTCGTACGCCGCGAACAGGGTGGTCTGGAGGCCGAAGCCCAGCAGGACGAACCCGGCGGTCAGCAGCGCGGGCCGGTCGTGCTGGCCCATCAGCGTCAGCAGCAGCACCGCGCCGGCGGTCAGCACGAAGCCCAGCGAGACCATCGTCCGCGGGCCGACCCGCTGGAGGGTGTACGAGCCGGTGGCCCCGGCGGCCATCGCGGCGAAGGTCAGCGGCAGCAGCCGCAGGCCGGTCTCCAGCGGGCTCAGGCGCAGCACCAGCTGGAGGTACTGGACCGCGATCAGCTCCAGGCCGACCAGGGCCAGCATGGCGAGCACGATGCAGCCGACGGAGGTGGAGAAGGCGGCCCGGGAGAACATCCGCATGTCGATCAGCGGGTGCTCGCGCCGCTTCTGGCGGCGCACGAAGAGGAGCAGCAGCACTGTGCCGAGGACCAGCGGGACCAGCGCCTGGGGGTCGGCGAGCTGGCGCTCGGCGCCGATCCGCTTGACGCCCAGGACCACGCCGAGCACGCCGGCGGCGGCCATCAGCGCGCCCAGCACGTCCCAGGGGCCGTCGGCCGAGCCCCGGGACTCGGGCAGCAGCCAGCGGCCGAGGGGCAGGACGAGCGCCATGAGCGGGATGTTGATGAGGAAGACGGAACCCCACCAGAAGTGCTGGATGAGGAAGCCGCCCAGGACCGGTCCGCTCGCCGCTCCGATCGCGGCGACGGCGGTCCAGATGCCGATGGCCAGGGCCCTCTCCCGCCGGTCGGGGAAGACCTGGCGCAGGATCGACAGGGTGGCGGGCATGATCATCGCCCCGCCGACGCCGAGCAGGGCCCGGGCGCCGATCAGCACCTGGGCGTCGTCGGCGAGGGCCGCGATCGCGGAGGCCGCGCCGAAGAGGGTGTAGCCGAGGAGCAGGATCCGGCGGCGGCCGACGCGGTCGCCGAGGGTGCCGAAGAGGATCAGCAGCGAGGCGCACACCAGCGGGTAGGCGTCCACGATCCACAGCAGCTCCTGCGAGCCGGGGCGCAGGTCCTCGGTGACGGCGGGGACGGCGACGTGCAGGATCGTCGCGTCGAGCGCGACGAGCACCAGGCTGACGCAGAGGACCGCCAGGACGACCCAGCGGTTGGCGCCGCCGGAGGCCTCGGTGATCCGCTGTCTCAGGGAGGGCTTCCTGTCGCCGGCCGTGTTCGTCCCCGACATCCATGTACCTCCCAGGTGATCCCTCGCACTCGGCGGACCAGCGTCGTGTGGCGCCGCGGGGTGGTGCCCTGTGCGGCGTCCTACGGGGTCCGGCATCGACACGCGAGTGAAGGGTCAGCGTACGCGAGTTCGTGTGCCCGACACGTGGTCAAGCTCTCATCCCGGCGGCGGCCCCCCTGTGGTGTGCGCCACTCGCCCCGCTCCCCCCTCCCCCGGTGTACACGCCCGGTCACGGCCCGTGGTTCTGTTTCCGTCCCCGGTGGCGGCGCCGTCGATACTCGTCCACGTGACAACTGTGCCCGCCTCCGACGCTCCCCCCGAGTATCCCGGCCCCGGCCCGCGCCGGGCCGCGCCCGCGCTCGCCGCCTTCGCCGCGGTGCGGCTGCTCGGGCTGGCCGTGCTCGCGGTGTGGTCCGCCGCGGCCGGCAGCAGCCCCCACACGCTGCTGTCGGCGCGCTGGGACTCCCTCTGGTACGCCCGCATCGCCGCGCAGGGGTACGGGTACGAGGTGGTCCTGCCGAGCGGGGCCGTCCATTCCAACCTGGCGTTCTTTCCGCTGCTGCCGTGGCTGGAGCGGCTGGTGGCGGCGCCCTCAGGGCTCTCCTACGGTTCCGCCGGCCTGGTGGTGTCGGCGGTCGCGGGGCTCGCCGCGGCGTGGGGGGTCTTCGCCGTCGCGGACCTCTTGTACGGGCGGCGCGCCGGGGTGCTGGCGGTGGCGCTGTGGGCGGCGCTGCCGGTGGGGATCGTCCAGTCGATGGCGTACAGCGAGTCGCTGTTCACCGCCCTGGCCGCCTGGGCCCTGTACGCGGCGCTGCGCGGGCGCTGGCTCACGGCCGGCCTGCTCGCCGCGGGGGCGGGGCTGACCCGTCCGGTCGGGGCGGCGGTGGTCGCGGCGGTGTGGGTGGCGGCCGCGCTGGCGTGGCGGCGCGGGGAGCGCTCGTGGCGGATGGCGGCCGGGGTGGCGCTGGCCCCGCTGGGGGCGGGGGCGTACGCGCTGTGGGTCGGGGCCCGGACCGGCGGGGGGCTGACGGGCTACCTGGACGTGCAGGCGGGCTGGGGGAACGGCTTCGACGGGGGCTTGGCCTTCGCCCGGTTCATCGGGGCGCGGCTGGCCTCGTCCGCGTTCCCCGCCGGGGTGGGCCTGATCGCGGGCGTGCTGCTGGTGCTGTGGCTGTACGCGCTGTGCGTGCGCCGCCGCCAACCGGCCGTGCTCCTCGTCTACTGCGGGATCGTGGTGGCGCTGGCGCTGTGCGCCTCGGGGTACTTCGGCTCCAAGCCCCGGCTGCTGCTGCCGGCGTTCCCGTTGGTGCTGCCGCCGGCGGTGGCGCTGGCCCGGTGGCGGCCCGGGCGGGCCGCGGCCGTCGTCGGGGGGCTCGCCCTGGCCTCGGCGGTCTACGGGGCGTTCTGGCTCAACGGCTCGGGCCCGCCGTGACCGCCGGCGCCATCGGCCCTTGATCACGGAACGGAACATTCCAATCCATGATTGCGCAAAGGAATTGAGCTGCGACGATAAACCTGCCGTAAGCGCGCGGACAATTGGCCGCGCAGCACTCCGAGAGCTGTTTCCGGGGAGTTCCAACGAGGGGCGAAATAACGGGAATTAAGTCCCGCGTGAGACGCACTCCACATCACATGGTCATCACAAAGCGCGCGATTCGCACGGGCCGTGCTTCGCCGCGCGGTAACGTCGATTGAGTGCGTACCGATCAATTGCTGACCCGTCTGGAGCCGGTGTTCGCCCGGCTGGACCGGGAACCAGAGCGACCGGCTCATCTGCAGACTCCGCAGATGAGCCGGCACCGCATCGTGCTCCTCTCCGCGACCTTCGCCTTCTACGTGGCGATCGTCGTGGCCGTGCTGACGACGTCCTGGCTCGTCCGCCTGGACTGGCAGATCATGTTCTTCCGGCCCTACGAGCAGTGGCCGCAGATCCACGCCTTCCTCGACTACCTGGTCGTCCTCGGCCAGCGCGGCCCCACCGCGGTGATGGTGGCGGCCTGGCTCGGCTGGCGCTCCTGGCGGCAGCACACCCTCCGCCCGCTGATCGCCCTCGGCGTGGCCCTGCTGCTGCTGAACATCACCGTGGGCTCCGTGAAGCTCGGCCTCGGCCGGCTCGGTCCGCACTACGCCACCCAGATCGGCTCGGCCGAGCTCTTCGCGGGCGGCGATATATTTCCTTCCGGCCACACCGCCAACGCCGTCGTGACCTGGGGGATCCTGGCCTACCTGGCCTCCACCACGGTCACCCGGCGGGTGCTGTCGATCCTCTCCGGGGTGCTCTCGCTCAGCGTCGGCGCGACCACCGTCTACCTCGGCACCCACTGGGTGAGCGACGTCCTGCTCGGCTGGACCGCCGGCCTGCTGATCATGCTGGCGCTGCCCTGGTTCGAGCCGCTGATCGCCCGCTCCGAGGCGTACGTCTTCGAGCTGCGCGAGCAGTGGCGCCGCCGCCTGGAGGACGGCCGGGTCTCCGAGCCCGTCGCCGCCGCGCTCACCCCGCTGCTCTCGGCCGGCGGCAAGTGGCGGCCCCGGCGGGCCGACGCGGCCGAGGCGGCGCCCGTAGCCGCCCAGACGGCCGCCGGCGGGCACTCCCCCGCGCTGCGGCCCGGCCCGCACGCCCACCCGGTGTCGCGGCCCCACCTGATCCGCTCCGAGCGCACCCCGGTCACCCCCGCCGGCAGCCGCCGCCCGGCGCACACCGAGCGGGCCGCCGCCCGCAGCGCCCGCCCCGCCACCGGCGGCTGACGCCCCCGCGGGGCGGTACGCACACCCACCCCGCACCACGACGGCGGCCCGGTTCCACGAACCGGGCCGCCGTTCATATGTCCGGCGCGTCAGCAACGCGCCCGTACGTTCCTCCGTACCGGGTCACGCTTGTGTCACGGGTTGTCGACAGCCGCAACCGCCGAATCGCCCATTCCTTGGACGGAATTCAAATCCCCCCGAACCGAATTCCCCTTCTCACCCGCGCTCTCCAGCGCACGGCCGAGAAGGTCCCGCAGAGCCCGGATCCGATCGCCCAGCTCCGGCGGCTCCACCACCTCGAACTCACACCCGAGCAGCATGATGTGAATCACCAGAACGTCGAGGTTCACCGCCCCGGTGCGCAGCAGGCAGCCGTCCGCGCCGAGCGGCTCCAGCACCCCGTCCGCGGGGCCGACGACCCGCGCCGCCGCCTCGGCCGAAACCTTCAGCCGCACCACCGCCCGGGCGGCGTAGGCGCGCCCCGAGATCCCCTCGGAGACGTACGCGGCGAGGTCCTCGGCCGGGGCCGGACGCGGGGTGAAGCGCGGGCCGTGCGGCGGGCGGGGCTCGATCCGGTCGGCTCGGAAGGTGCGCCAGTCCTCGCGGTCGAGGTCCCAGGCGACGAGGTACCAGCGGCGCTCGGTGCACACGAGCCGGTGCGGCTCGACCGTCCGGCGGCTGAGCGCCCCGCCGTGGTCCCGGTACCCGAAGCGCAGCCGCTCGCCGTCCCGGCAGACGGCGGCGAGCTCGGTGAGCACGGCGGGGTCGACGGTGTCGCGGCCGGGCCCGCGGAGCATGGGCACGGTGAACTCGTTGAGCGCGGACACCCGTCCGCGCAGCCGGCCCGGCAGCACCTGCTCCAGCTTGGCGAGCGCCCGCACCGAGGCCTCCCCGATCCCCTCGACCCCGTTACCGGCGGCGGTGCGCAGCCCGACGGCGACGGCGACGGCCTCGTCGTCGTCGAGCAGCAGCGGCGGCAGCTCGGCACCCGCGCCGAGCTGGTAGCCGCCGCCGGTGCCGGGGCTGGCGTTGACGGGGTACCCGAGCTCCCGCAGCCGGTCGACGTCCCGCCGGACGGTCCGGGGCGTGACCCCGAGCCGCTCGGCCAGGTCGGCGCCGGTCCATTCGCGGTGGGCCTGGAGGAGGGAGAGGAGGCGCAGCAGCCGTGCGGAGGTCTCGAGCATCGGCCCAGTCTCCCCTCTCCGCCGCGGACTCCGTCCGTCGAGTGCCGGGCGGGGTCCCGCCCCTGGCCGGGTCCGGCCGTCAGCCGCGGACCGTCGGCGCTGCGCGGAGCGTGGTCCCCCACCCGCCCTTCCACCGTTCCCCGGGGCTCCGCCCCAGACCCCGCGCCTCAAGCGCCGGCGGGGCCGTTCACAGCCCCGCCGGCGCTTGAGGCGCGGGCGCGGAGCGCCGTGTCTACGGCCGCGCGGGAACCGGCCCCGGGGCGGTCGGGGACGAGGCCGCCGGAGCCGGAGTCGCCGAGGGCGTGGGGGTCGGCCGCGGCGGGGGCACGGGGGCCTGGGGCGTAGGCGTAGGCGTCGGCGTCGGCGTCGGCGTCGGCGTCGGCGTCGGCGTCGGCGTCGGGGCCGTGGGTGGGGGTGGGGGGAGGATGAGGAGGAGGCCGAGGGGGAGGGCCGACGGGTCCGGGCCGATCACGGTCCGGTTCGTGTCGTACAGGGTCCGCCAGCCCCCGGCGACGCGGTGGCGCCGCGCGATCCCCTCCAGCGTGTCCCCGCCCCGCACCACGTGCATCCGCCCGGCCAGCCCGTACCGCTTCGCGCACACCGGCCACGCCTCCCACCCCTGTGACCCGAGCACGTCCTCCGCGACGCGGATCTGCTGCTCCCGCGTCGCCAGGTCGGCCCGCGCCGCGTACGCGAGCCCCCCGTGCTCCACCCACGTCGGCTGCCAGAACTGCAGGCCCCCGTAGAAGCCGTTGCCCGTGTTCACCGACCAGCGCCCGCTGCTCTCGCAGTCGGCCACGCAGTCCCACGGCCACTCCCCGCCCGGCCCGCAGTCCCCCGGCCCGTGCCCGATGACGCCCGGCGAACCGGGATGCGCGGCCCCCGCCGGCCCGGGGGCGGGCGGGGGCGGCGCCGCGACCGCGCCGGCGCTCCACGGGAGTACGAGCACCAGCGCGGCGCAGACCGCGAACGCGGCCCGCCGGAGACGGACATCGGGCATCGCGCCACGCTACGCAGCCCCCGCCCGCCGCCCGGCCCGCCACGCGGCGGACCTCCGCGCCCCACCCGGACGGCCGACCGCCGCACCCCGCCCAAACAGCCAGCACCGGCCATCAACTGCGCACAACCAAGCAACAGTTGCCACAAAAAAGAAGCCGCCCCCGAGTGGTTCACTCGTTCGGGTGGCCGGTTCGATTCCGTTCCCTCGGACGGCGTGACCCCGGCCGAGCCTCGGGCGTTGATCCCGGCGAGCCGGGAACCCCCCGGCCTCCGCACGAATGAGGAGCCACCCCGTGCCGCGCATGCTCGACGTCAGTCTTGAGGTACGTGCCGAGATCGGTGACGAAGAAGCCGACAGGCTGCTCACCGGCGACGACGCCCCGGGCAGTTACGACTGCACCTCCTGCCGCACCCCCGGCGACCCCGAGACCGACCCGACGAGCACCGTGCTGTTCGTGGGCGAGGAGACGGCCGTCCTCGCCTTCGCCCACGCCGGCTGCATCCCCTCCCAGGTGGTCACGGTCTCCGAGGCCGAGCTCCAGGGCGCGGTCCGCAGCATCACCGGCGACAGCCCCGCCCCGGAGCGGGCGACCCCCGCGGGCGAGGTCCCGCAGAGCGTCCCCGGCGGCCAGGCCGTCCTCGGCATCACCAGCGGCCTGATCCTGATCAACGGCGAACTCCACCCCGCGCTGGTCGTCGAGCCGACCGCGCCGATCGCCCGCCCCGGCACCACCGGCCCCGGCGACGACTTCCTGCCGCTCCTCATCGAGCAGGGCTTCATCCCCGTCACCGACACCAACCAGGTGCCGTCCGCCCTGGACGGCTGGTCGGTCCTGCTCGCCGGCGGCCAGCTGCACGCCGTGCTCCAGCCCGGCGCGGGCGGCGGCCCCCAGGCCTCCTGGTGGCAGGCGCACCAGGCGCTGTCCGTCACCGACGGCTGGCGGGCCGCGGTCAACAAGACCCAGCGCGTCCTGGTCTACGCCGCCCCGGTCGGCTCCATCGGCCAGCAGCCGCGCGAGGACCTGCTCCGCGACGCCCTGGACAAGGCCGCGAGCAACGGCAAGCTCGTCGCGGCCTCCATGCCCCTCGCGGGTGCCCCGGGCGCCTGAGCCCGCCCCCTCCTTTTCCTCCCCGCCGGAAACGGCCGCCCGACCTCCCCGCGAAAGGGGCCGGGCGGCATGCGCCGGGGGTGCGCGGTCCGTCCCGCGCACCCCCGGCGATCTGCGTTTTACGCCCCGTCACCCCGCATCCGCAGGGCCACGGTTTCGTTGGCTGATACGTGCATGCATACGACCCCTCCCGCGCCCCGTCCCACCCGAGCAGCGTCCCCCCGATGCGCCCCGCACTGGACCGGGACCACGCTCCGGCCGCCTCGCACACCCCGATCTTCGACGCCCTGTACTCCGAGTACCTGCGCGCCTTCCGGGCCCTGCCGGGCGACCGGAGCGGCGAGGAGGACCTCGGCTTCACCGCCTTCTCGTACGGCTCCTCCTACGGGTACCCGTACGGCGGCTCCTACACCGGGTCCTCCGGCGTCTCCTACGGCAGCGGCTCGTACACCGCGGGGTGGAACGGTTCCGCATGGCAGCGGGACGACCCCTGGCAGCCCCCGTACCCGCCGGCGCCGGTCGTCCCCCAGCCCCTGTACGCCCATGCCGGCGCCACCGTGTCCGGGACCGCGGCCGGACCCGGATACGGCGACGGGCGGCAGCACCACACCGGGATGCAGCACATCCCGGCGGCCCTGCCGCCCGCTCCGCGCCGGGGCTACTGACCCCGGCGCGCCGCCGCTACTTCTTCTTCTTGTACTGGGCGCCGCGCTTCTCGCGCACCCGCACCGAGATGTGCAGAGGGGTGCCCTCGAAGCCGAACTCCTCGCGCAGGCGGCGCTCGATGAAGCGCCGGTAGCCGTGCTCCAGGAAGCCGGAGGCGAAGAGGACGAACCGCGGCGGCTTGCTGCCCGCCTGGGTACCGAACAGGATGCGGGGCTGCTTGCCGCCGCGGATCGGGTGCGGGTGCGCGGCGACGATCTCGCCGAGGAAGGCGTTGAGGCGGCCCGTGGGGACGCGCGTCTCCCAGCCCGCGAGGGCGGTCTCGATCGCCGGGACCAGCTTCTCCATGTGGCGGCCGGTCTTCGCGGAGACGTTGACCCGGGGCGCCCAGGAGACCTGCTGCATCTCGGTCTCGATCTCGCGCTCGAGGTAGTAGCGGCGCTCCTCGTCCAGCTCGTCCCACTTGTTGTACGCGATCACGATCGCGCGGCCGGCCTCGACGGCCATGGTGATGATGCGCTGGTCCTGGACGCTGATGTTCTCGGTGGTGTCGATCAGGATGACCGCCACCTCCGCCTTCTCGACGGCGGCGGCCGTGCGCAGCGAGGCGTAGTAGTCGGCGCCCTGCTGGAGGTGGACCTTCTTGCGGATGCCCGCCGTGTCGACGAACTTCCAGGTGACCCCGCCGAGCTCGATCAGCTCGTCGACCGGGTCGCGGGTGGTGCCGGCCAGCTCGTTCACGACGACGCGGTCCTCGCGGGCGACCTTGTTCAGCAGCGAGGACTTGCCGACGTTCGGGCGGCCGATCAGGGCGATGCGGCGCGGGCCCCCGATCGGGGCGCCGCCGAAGGTCTGCTCGGGGGCCTCCGGCAGGACCTCCAGGACGGCGTCGAGCATGTCGCCCGTGCCGCGGCCGTGCAGCGAGGAGACCGGGTACGGCTGGCCCAGGCCGAGGGACCACAGGTAGGCAGCGTCGGCCTCGCCGCTCTGGCCGTCGACCTTGTTGGCGCAGAGCACGACGGGCTTGCCGGCCCGGCGCAGCAGCTTGACGACGGCCTCGTCGCTGTCGGTGGCGCCGACCTTGGCGTCCACGACGAAGACGACGGCGTCGGCGGTCTCGATGGCGTACTCGGCCTGGGCGGCGACGGAGGCGTCGATGCCGAG
This sequence comes from Streptomyces sp. NPDC096136, assembly GCF_044763325.1. Classification (NCBI taxonomy): domain Bacteria; kingdom Bacillati; phylum Actinomycetota; class Actinomycetes; order Kitasatosporales; family Streptomycetaceae; genus Streptomyces; species Streptomyces sp. NPDC096136. The sequence continues at coordinate 109,890 of NZ_JBIWFZ010000021.1, forward strand.
GACGTCCTGCTCCCAGCCGCCGGTGTCGACGACCTTGAAGCGGCGGCCGGCCCACTCGGCCTCGTAGGTGACGCGGTCGCGGGTGACGCCGGGCTTGTCCTCGACGACGGCCTCGCGGCGGCCGATGATGCGGTTGACCAGGGTCGACTTGCCGACGTTCGGGCGGCCGACGACCGCGAGTACGGGGAGCGGTCCGTGGCCGGCCTCGCCGATGGCGTCCTCGACCTCGTCCAGGTCGAAGCCTTCCTCCGCGGCGAGCTCCATGAACTCCGCGTACTCGGCGTCGCCAAGTGCTCCGTGGTCGTGCTGGTCGTTCATGAAGTCCGTTCCTCGTCGTTCGTGGTGGTCGGTGGTACCCGCGCGGCGGGCGCCACTACTGGGTTCAAGTCTCGCTCAGCGGCCGGTGAGGCGCTTGGCGTCGGCCAGGTGGGCGGTCAGCCGGTCCTGGATGCGTACGGTGGCCGCGTCCAGCGCGGTCCGGGTGCGGCGGCCCGTGCCGTCCCCGGCCTCGAAGGCGGAGCCGAAGACGACGTCGACGCGGCTGCGCAGCGGCGGCAGGCCCTTGACGAGCCGGCCCTTGGCGTCGGTGCTGCCGAGGACGGCGACCGGCACGATGGGCGCGGCGCTGCGGACCGCGAAGTAGGCGAGCCCGGCGCGCAGGGAGGCGAAGTCGCCGTCGCCTCGGGTTCCCTCGGGGAATATCCCCAGGGCGCCGCCTTCGCCGAGGACGTCCAGGGCGCGGGTGATGGCGGTCCGGTCGGTGCCGGCGCGGTCCACCTTCACCTGCCCGATCCCCTCCAGGAAGGGACCGAGGGGCCCGACGAACGCCTCCTTCTTGATCAGGAAGTGCAGCGGCCGGGGCGCGGTGCCCATGACCAGCGGGCCGTCGAGGTTGTGGGAGTGGTTCACGGCCAGGATGACGGGGCCGGTGGCGGGTACCTTCCAGGCACCCAGCACGCGCGGCTTCCAGAGCCCGTACATGAGCCCGATCCCGATGCGTCTGCCGACCGCCGCGCCCTTGAGGGAGGGCGTACCGCTCACTTGCCCCGCCGCTCTTCCACCAGGGTCACGACGCACTCGATGACCTGGTCGAGGGTGAGCTCGGTGGTGTCCACCTCGACGGCGTCGCCGGCCTTGGCCAGCGGGGAGGTCTTGCGGCCGGAGTCGGCGGCGTCCCGCTTGATCAGGGCTTCCTTGGTGGCGGCGAGGTCCGTGGCCTCCTTGCCGCGCAGTTCGCCGCTGCGGCGGGCGGCGCGGGCCTCGGCGGAGGCCGTCAGGAAGACCTTGAGGTCGGCGTCGGGCAGGACGGTGGTGCCGATGTCCCGGCCCTCGACCACGATGCCGTCGGCCTGCTCGGCCGCCTCGGCGGCGATGGAGCGCTGGAGGTCGGTGATCAGGGTGCGCACCTCGGGGACGGCGCTGACGGCGCTGACCTTGGAGGTGACCTCCTGGGTGCGGATCGGGCCCGAGGCGTCCAGGCCGTCCACGGTGATGGTGGGCGCGGAGGGGTCCGTCCCGGAGACGATGGCCGGCTTGCCGGCGGCGAGGGCGATCGCCTGCGGGTCGTCGGTGTCGATGCCGTTGGTGATCATCCACCAGGTGATGGCCCGGTACTGGGCACCGGTGTCCAGGTAGCGCAGCCCGAGCTTGGCGGCCACGGCCTTGGAGGTGCTGGACTTGCCCGTGCCGGAGGGACCGTCGATGGCGACGATCACGGCGGACGGAGCTACGGATTCCACGGTGCGGGCACCTTCCTGGTTGCGCGGACGAGTCCGGGCGCGCCAATAGCGCCCCTCCCCAGGTTACCGGCCCCGCGCACCCGCCGGTCCCGGGCGGTCGGCGGGGCCCGCTGCGCCAGGGCCCCGGGCACCGCCGGGGCCCTACTGCTGGCGCAGGGACCAGCCGCGTTCGCGGAGCTCGGTGGTCAGGGCGGCGACGGCCCGCGGCTCGACCATGAGCTGGACCAGGCCCGCCTGCTGGCCGGTCGCGTGCTCGATCCGCACGTCCTCGATGTTGACCCCGGCCCGGCCGGCGTCGGCGAAGATCCGCGCCAGTTCGCCGGGCTTGTCGCTGATGAACACCCCGACCGTCTCGTAGGCCGTGGGCGCCGCGCCGTGCTTGCCGGGGACCCGCACCCGTCCGGCGTTGCCCCGCTTGAGGACGTCCTCGATGCCGGCGGCGCCACCCCGGCGCTTGGCCTCGTCGGCGGACTGGAGGCCGCGCAGCGCCTCCACCGTCTCCTCCAGGTCGGCGGCGATGCCGGCCAGGACGTCGGCGACCGGGCCCGGGTTGGCGGAGAGGATCTCCACCCACATCCGGGGGTCGGAGGCCGCGATCCGGGTCACGTCGCGGATGCCCTGGCCGCACAGCCGGACCGCCGTCTCGTCCGCCTCCTCCAGGCGGGCGGCGACCATGCTGGAGACCAGCTGCGGGGTGTGGGAGACGAGCGCGACCGCCCGGTCGTGGGCGTCGGCGTCCATCACCACGGGGACGGCCCGGCACAGGGCGACGAGCTCCAGCGCCAGGTTCAGCACCTCGTGGTCGGTGTCCCGGGTCGGGGTCAGCACCCAGGGGCGGCCCTCGAACAGGTCGGCCGTCGCGGCCAGGGGGCCGGAGCGCTCCTTGCCGGCCATGGGGTGGGTGCCGATGTAGGCGGAGGTGTCGGCGCCCAGCGCGGCGAGCTCGCGGCGCGGTCCGCCCTTGACGCTGGCCACGTCCACGTAGGCCCGGGCCAGCCCGCGCCCGATGGCGTCGGCCAGTGCGGCGGCCACGTGGGCGGGCGGCACGGCGACGATCGCGAGGTCGACCTGGCCCTCGGGGGCGTCGTCGGTGCCGGCGCCGAGGGCGGCGGCGGTCCGGGCCTGCGCCGGGTCGTGGTCGATGAGGTGGACGGCGATCCCGCGGGCGGTCAGGGCGAGCGCCGCGGAGGTGCCGATCAGTCCGGTTCCGATGACGGCGGCGGTTCTCACGGGGCGCTCCAAGGTGATCGCTGACGGCTGGTCCTGACTCAGGGTAGCCAGCGGATACGCCTCCGGTCCCCTGCGGTCCGCCCTGTGGACGGCGGGCGACCGACACGCGCCGCCGCCCGGTGCGCCTCCGGGGCCCCGGTCCGGTAGAACGACGGCATGATCTTCCACATCGTCCCGCTCGCGGACTGGAGCGCCGCCCCCGGGCTCCCGTACGCCCCGCCCTCGCTCGCCTCCGAGGGGTTCGTCCACTGCTCGGCGGACCGCCCGACCGTCCTGGCCGTCGTGGGGTCCCACTACGGGGAGGTGCCCGGTCCCCTGCTCGCCGTGGAGCTCGACGAGGCGGCCCTGACGTCGGAGGTCCGCCGCACGGGCGGCCCGCAGGACCCGTACCCGCACGTCCACGGGCCGTTGAACCGGGACGCCGTGCTGCGCGTGTGGGAGGTCGTACGCACGCCCGGCGGCGGCCCGGCGGAGCTGACCCCCTGGCACCGGGGCGGGTGAACCGGAGTGGCGGGCTTCTGCCGGAGCCCGTCGCGCGCCAGGATGCTGCCCGCCGCCCCCGCCACCGACCGAACCACGGAGCTCCCATGACTGAGTCACAGACCGCCCGGCGCACGGTACTCGCGGCCGGAGCGGCCGCCCTGGCCGGCGGCACGCTCGCCGCCTGCGGAGGCGGGGCGGAGAAGTCCGCCACCGAGCCGGCGGCCCCGTCCGCCCAGCCCTCGGCCGCCGCGTCGGCGGCCTCCTCGCCGGAGGCGTCCGCCCCGCCGAAGTCCGCGAAGGCCCTCGTGGCGGCCTCGAAGGTGCCGGTGGGCGGCGGCACGGTGCTCAAAGAGGAGAAGCTGGTGGTGACCCAGCCGACGGCCGGGTCCTTCCGCTGCTTCTCGGCGGTGTGCCCTCACCAGGGGTGCCTGGTGAACAAGGTCGCGGACGGCACCATCGACTGCCCGTGCCACGGCAGCAGGTTCCAGGTCGGGGACGGTGCGGTGACCCACGGTCCGGCGACGCGCGGCCTGGAGGAGAAGAAGATCACGGTGGCCCCGAACGGCGAAATCTCACTCGCCTAGCCGGGACCCGGCCGCCTACCCTCCCCCGCATGGACGACCTCACCCTGGTCCGGGACCACACGATCTACGCCTGCGTGATGGGCTCCCGCGCCTTCGGGCTGGCCACGGAGGCGAGCGACACCGACCGGCGCGGTGTCTTCCTCGCCCCCACGCCGCTCTTCTGGCGGTTCGAGAAGCCCCCCACGCACGTGGAGGGGCCGCGGGAGGAGGAGTTCTCCTGGGAGCTGGAGCGCTTCTGCGAACTCGCCCTGCGCGCCAACCCGAACATCCTGGAGTGCCTGCACTCCCCCCTGGTGGACCGGCTCACCCCGGTGGGCGAGGAGCTCCTCTCGCTGCGCGAGGCGTTCCTCTCCCGCCGGGCCCACGCCACCTTCACCCGCTACGCCGTCTCGCAGCACCGCAAGCTCGTCGCGGACGTCCGCCTGCACGGCGCGCCCCGCTGGAAGCACGCCATGCACCTGCTGCGCCTGCTCCTGTCCTGCCGCGACCTGCTCCGCTCGGGCCGCCTGGACATCGACGCCACCCCTTACCGCGACCTCCTCCTGGCGGTCAAGCGGGGCGAGCTGACCTGGGAGGAGACCGACGCCTGGATGACCCGCCTGACGGAGGAGTCCGAAACGGCCCTCACCACCACCTCCCTCCCCGCCGACCCCGACCTCGCCCGGGTCGGGGCCTTCCTCCACCGGACCCGCCTCGCCTCTGCCCGCTAGGGTCGGCTCAGGCGTCCCAGAGGGTGCCGAAGGCGAGGAGTTCCTCGCGGTATTCGATGCCGCCCTCCCAGTCCCGGGGCCAGGCGTCGGCGCCGAGGTGGGCGCCCGCGAAGGCGCCGGCCAGGCAGGCGAGGGAGTCGGAGTCGCCCGCCGTGCAGGCCGCGCGGCGCAGGGCCAGCAGGGGTTCGTCCGGGAAGAGCAGGAAGCAGTGGAGGGCGGTGGCCAGGGCCTCCTCGGCGATCCAGCCCTCGCCGGTGGCCAGGCAGGGGTCGGTCTCCGGGGACGGGGTGCGCAGGGCCGCCGCGAGCCGGTCCAGGACGGCCAGGCAGTCGTCCCAGCCCCGGGCGATGAAGGACTCGGGCGAGGCGTCGGAGGCGGTGCGCATCCAGAGGTCGCCGAGCCAGCGCTCGTGGTAGCGGGTGCGGTTCTCCAGGGCGTACGAGCGCAGCCGCCCGACCAGGCCCGTCACCTCGGTGCCCTGTGCCAGGAGGTGGACGGCGCGGGCGGTCAGGTCGGAGGCGGCGAGGGCGGTGGGGTGGCCGTGGGTGAGGGCCGACTGGAGCTGGGCGGCGCCGGCGCGCTCCTCGTCCGTCCAGCCGGGGACCAGGCCGACGGGTGCGACGCGCATGTTGGCGCCGCAGCCCTTGGAGCCGGTCTGGCTGGCGTCCCGCCAGTCCCGCGCGGGGTCGTTCAGCAGGCCGCAGGCCACCAGGCAGGTGCGGCCGGGGGCGCGGTTGTTCTCCGGGGAGTGGTACCAGTCGACGAACTCCTCGCGGACCGGCCGGGCCAGGCGCAGCGGGCCGACGGGGCCGCGCTCGGAGGCCGTCCGTATGCCGCGGGCCAGGGCCAGGGTCATCTGGGTGTCGTCGGTGACGATCGCCGGGCGGGGCAGGCGCATCTGCCGCCAGGGCCCGGTCTTGGCCAGGATGGACGGGACGTCGTTGAACTCGGTCGGGAAGCCGAGGGCGTCGCCCAGGGCCAGTCCGATCAGGGCGCCGGTCGCGGCGCGCTTCGGGGCGCTCACAGGGTCGGTCCTTCCGTGGGTCGCAGCAGGGGCGGGTGGAGGGTGGTCGCCGGTCCGGCCCGGTAGAGGGCGGCCGGTTTGCCGCGGCCGCCGGTGAGCCGGGCGGCTCCGGGGACGGCTTCGACGAAGCCTGGGGTGGCGAGCACCTTGCGGCGGAAGTTGGGGCGGTCGAGGCCGGTGCCCCAGACGGTCTCGTAGACGGCCTGGAGTTCCCCGAGCGTGAACTCGGGGGGGCAGAAGGCGGTGGCGAGGCAGGTGTACTCCAGCTTCGCGCCCACCCGCCGGCGGGCGTCGGCCAGGATCCGCGCGTGGTCGAAGGCGAGCCCCGAGGCCTCCGCCACCGGAACCCAGCGCGCCCGGTCGGCGTCCCCGCCGCCCCGCTCGGCCGGCTCCGGCAGGTCGGGGACGAGCGCCGTGAAGGCGACGGAGACCACCCGCATCCGGGGGTCGCGGTCGGGTTCGCTGTAGGTGCGCAGCTGCTCCGGGTGCAGGGACCGGACCAGCTCCGGCGGCAGGCCCGTCTCCTCGGCGAGCTCGCGCAGGGCCGCCGTCTCGGCGGACTCCCGGGGCAGTACGAAGCCGCCGGGCAGCGCCCAGGCCCCCGCGTAGGGGTTCTGGGCGCGCCGGATCAGCAGGACGTGCAGGACGCCGCCGCGCACGGTGAGCACGGCCAGGTCGACGGTCACCGCGAACGGCTCGAAGGCGTACGGATCGTAGGGCGCGGCGGCCTCCGGTCCGGGCCCGCCACCGGCCGGGACGGGACGCACACCGCCCGCGCCGCCGGCCCCGGCAGCCGGCCCGGGGCCCGTCGGGCGGTGGCGGCCGCCGGGGTCCGCCGCCGGGGCGTTCACCGGCGCTCCGGGAGCGGGGCGGTGAAGTGCCAGCCCTCGGCCAGGAGGCCGTCGACGGCCGCCACGGCCTCCTCCAGCCGTGCGCGCCGGTCGCCGCCCACGACCAGGAAGCGCCGCCCGGTACGGGCGAGCTCCCGCCGGAAGCGGGCGGTCATCCAGGGCCTGAGCTGCGGCCCGTCGCGCAGCCCGTCGTCCTCGAAGGGGACCCCCTCGTGGTCCGTCAGCAGGTACAGGTCGCGCCGGGTCCGCGCGGCGATCCGCTCGACCTCGCGGTTGCGCCCGCCGACGTAGCGCTCGTGCCAGATGCCCGTGGCGAAGGAGTCCGTGTCGCAGAAGAGCACCGGGGAGCCGAGCCGGGCGGCCCGGTCCTCGTCGGCGTCCTGGCGGCGGGCGATCACCGGGAACTCCCGCGAGGTGAAGGACACGTCCTCCCAGGAGGCCGACGGGTCCGCCGCGCGGGCCGCGGCCAGCTTCTCCTCGCTGTACGCGCGCCCGTACTCGGCGACCCAGCCGGTCTTGGCCCACACCCCGCCGCGCCGCCGGTAGTGCGCGGCCAGCTCCCGCGAGAGGGTGGTGGTCCCGGTGGACTCGGCTCCGAGCACGACGACCCGCCGGGTCAGCGCGGCCCGGACGGCCGGTCCCAGGAACTCCCAGCAGCCGGCGGGGTCCGCCCGTACGGCCGTCCCGGAGACCGGGAACAGGGTGCGCGCCGGGTCGACGCAGACCTCCTCGGCGCCGAAGCGCCGGGCGAGCTCGGTGCCGTACTCCTCGGAGGTGAAGACGGCGTCCACGGGCCGGCCGACCGCCGCCCGGAAGATCGCCATGTGCGCCTCCCAGACCGCCGGGTCGTGCAGGTCGACGGGGACGTCGTCGACCGCGCCGACCACGTCCGCGCCGGGGTGCTCCTCGCGCATCCAGGCGACCCGGTCGGCGAGCGGCACCGACTCCACGGAGGCGGCGCAGACCAGCACGGTCAGCCGCTCGCACTGGTCCTGGGCGGTGCGCACGAGATGGTGGTGGCCGGCGTGCGGCGGGTAGAACTTGCCGAGCACCAGCCCGTGCCCGAACCGCCTTCCGCCGCTCATGCCGAGGCCCCCGCCGCCGTGGCCGTGCGGGCGGCGCCGCGCGCCGGGAGGGCGCGACGCCAGCCGAGGAACCCGGCCACGCACAGGGCGAGGAAGCCGACGTAGAGGACCGAGGTCAGGTACAGCCCCTTGTAGGCGTACAGCGGGACGTAGACGAGGTCGGCGGCGATCCACAGCCACCAGGACTCCAGGAGCTTGCGGCACTGCCCGTAGGTGGCCATGAGCGAGAGGGCGGTGGTGAGCGCGTCCCAGAAGGGGACGGTGGAGTCGCTGGCCCGGCCCAGCAGCAGGGTCAGCGCGGCCGCCCCCACCGCCCCCGCCGCGAGCAGCCGGAGCCATTCGGCGCGCGTGGTGCGGCGCACCGGCAGGGCCTCGGCGGTTCCTGGTCCACCCCCGTGGGTCCAGGACCACCAGCCGTACGCGGCGAGGGCGATGAAGACGATCTGCAGGCCGGCGTCGGCGTAGAGGCCGGCCTGGGTGAACAGGACGATGAAGAACACGTTGTTGGCGATGCCGACCGGCCAGTTGGCGACGTGCTGGCGGGCCACCAGCCAGACGCACAGGGCGCCCGTGGCGAAGCCCAGGATCTCGGTCCAGCTCAAGTACCAGCCCATGGGGCCACCCGCTCCCTTTAATAGTCAGGTTGACTATAAACAGGCGGGGGCCGCTCCGACAAGCCGCGCGGGAACGCGGAAGCCCGCGGTGCCGGGGGCACCGCGGGCTTCCGTACGGGTCTCGGGGCGGCTAGAGGCCGACCTCGCGCATGAGCATGCCGACCTCGGTGTTGGTCAGGCGGCGCAGCCAGCCGGACTTCTGGTCGCCGAGCTCGATCGGGCCGAAGGAGGTCCGGACGAGCTTGTCGACCGGGAAGCCGGCCTCGGCCAGCATGCGGCGGACGATGTGCTTGCGGCCCTCGTGGAGGGTCACCTCGACCAGGTAGTTCTTGCCGACCTGGTCGACGACGCGGAAGTTGTCGGCGCGGGCGTACCCGTCCTCCAGCTCGATGCCGTCCTTGAGCCGCTTGCCGATGTCGCGGGGCAGGGAGCCGGTGATCGCGGCGACGTAGGTCTTCTGCACGCCGTACTTCGGGTGCGTGAGGCGGTGGGCCAGCTCACCGTGGTTGGTGAGGAGGATGATGCCCTCGGTCTCGGTGTCGAGCCGGCCGACGTGGAAGAGGCGGGTCTCGCGGTTGGTGACGTAGTCGCCCAGGCACTGGCGGCCGTCCGGGTCCTCCATCGTGGAGACGACGCCGGCCGGCTTGTTCAGCGCGAAGAACAGGTACGACTGGGTGGCGACGGTCAGGCCGTCCACCTTGATCTCGTCCTTCGGCTGGACGCGCTTGCCCTGCTCCGTGACGATCTCGCCGTTGACCTCGACGCGGGCCTGCTCGATGAGCTCCTCGCAGGCGCGGCGCGAGCCCATGCCGGCCCGGGCCAGCACCTTCTGCAGGCGCTCGCCCTCCAGCTCGGCGCCGGGGAAGGTCTTCGGGGTGCGGATCACCGGCTTGTCGGCGTACCGGTCGCGCACGCGCTCCTCGATCCGCGCGTCCAGCTCGCGCGGGCGGGACTGGCCGCTGCGGCTGCCCGGGCCGCGGCGCGGGCCGCCGGCGCCGCCGATGCCGGGGGTCTTGGAGGTCTTGGGGCCGCCCTTGGCACCACCGCGCGCCGCCGCGCCACGGGCGCCGCCGCCGCTGCGGCCGCTGCGCTCGCCCTCGGGGCCTACGTCGTAGCGGCGCTCCTCGGGGCGCGGGTTGCGGGGGCGCTGGGGTGCCTGGTCGCGGTCGCGGTCGCGCGAGCCGCCCTGGCCGCCGGAGGAGCCGCGGTAGCCGCCGCCGCTGCCCGAGCCGCCGCCGGAGCCGCCCCGGTAGCCACCGCCGCCGCTGCCGCCACCGCGGTAGCCGCCGCCACCGGAGGAGCCGCCGCGGGCGCCACCGCGCCCGCCGCCGCCGCTGTTCCTGTTGCCACCGTTGCCGTTGCCGCTGCTTCGCATCAAAGTTCCGTCGTCTTGTCGTCGTCTACGTCAGTGTCCGGTGCGTCCGGATCGAACGACGGCACACCTTCTTGCGTCTCGGCTTCGATCGCGTCCGCCTCGGGGAGGAAGGGCGCGAGCTCCGGGAGCTCGTCCAGGCCGCGCAGGCCCATCCGCTCCAGAAAGTAGTTCGTCGTCCTGTACAGGATCGCACCTGTTTCGGGTTCCGTGCCCGCCTCGGCCACCAGACCCCGCTGGAGCAGGGTCCGCATGACCCCGTCGCAGTTGACCCCGCGGACCGCCGAGACCCGCGAACGGCTCACCGGCTGGCGGTAGGCGACGACCGCGAGGGTCTCCAGGGCCGCCTGGGTGAGCCGGGCCTGCCGGCCGTCCAGGACGAAGGACTCGACGGCGTCCGCGTACTCGGGCCGGGTGTAGAACCTCCAGCCCCCGGCGACCAGGCGCAGCTCGAAGCCCCTGCGCTGGGCGGTGTACTCGTCGGCGAGGGCGGCGAGGGCGTCGGCGACCTCGCGGGGGGTGCGGCCGAGCACCTTGGCGAGGTGGTCGGCGGTCGCGGGCTCGTCCACCACCATCAGGACGGCCTCCAGGGCCCCCTTCAGCTCCATCAGTCCCGTACCTCCACGACTCGGTCGAACTCGTCGGTCACCGTCGGCATGCCGTCGCCGTCCCCGCCGCACCAGCGGACGGTGAGGGTGAGCAGGGCCTCCTCCTGGTCGAGGACCACGGCCTTCTCCCGGTACAGCTCCAGCAGCGCCAGGAAGCGGGCGACGACGGTGAGGGTGTCCGGGGCGTCCTCGGCCAGCTCCCGGAAGGTCGCCTCGCCGCGCGTCTTGAGCAGGCGTACGACGAGACCCGCCTGCTCGCGGACGCTGACGAGCGGGGCGTGGATGTGGTCGACGTAGACCTCCGGCCTGGCCCTGGGCTGCATGGCCCGGACGGCGAGGCGGGCCAGGCCCTCGGCGCCGATGCCGAGGACCACCTCGGGCAGCAGCTCGGCGTGGTGCGGCTCCAGCCCCACGGTCCGGGGGAAGCGGCGGCCCTCCTCCTCGGCGCGGTGCTCGAAGATCTCGGCGATCCGCTTGTACGCCCGGTACTGCAGCAGCCGGGCGAAGAGCAGGTCCCGGGCCTCCAGGAGCGCGAGGTCGGCCTCGTCCTCGACCTCGGCGGCGGGGAGCAGCCGGGCCGTCTTGAGGTCGAGGAGGGTGGCGGCGACGACGAGGAACTCGGTGGTCTGGTCGAGGTCCCAGTCGGGGCCCATGGCGCGGATGTGCGCCATGAACTCGTCGGTGACCTTGGAGAGGGCGACCTCGGTGACGTCGAGCTTGTGCCGGGAGATCAGCTGGAGCAGCAGGTCGAAGGGGCCCTCGAAGTTGTCGAGCCGCAGCGTGAACCGGCCGTCGCCCCCGGCGGCGGGTGCGCCGTGCGCCCCAGGGACCGTCGCCGCGTCGGGGGCCGTAACGGTCGCGTCGGGGGCCGTAACGGTCGGCTCGGGCTCCGGGAGCTGCTGTGGCGGCTCTGCGGGGCCGTCGGCGGCCCCGTGGCCGCGCCGTGGGACGTCGTCGCCCTCCGGGGCCCCTCGCCCCGCAGCGGGCGGCTCAGCGGGCTCCGGCGGGGTGCCGGGGCCGTGGCCCAGGGGGCGGCGGGGGGTGTGGTTCGGGGGCATGCGGGTCCAGGGTGGTGCGGGTGGCGGCCGGGCGGCACTGGCAGCCTAGGCCCTGGCCGGGCGTTTCCCGGTCCACCGCCGGTCGCGGGGGACGGTGCCGCTGCGCGGAGCGGTCCCCTGCCCGCCCTTCGCCCGTTCCCAGGGGGCTCCGCCCCCAGACCCCCGCGCCTCAAACGCCCGGCGGGGCCGGAGCGCACCGGCGCGAAGCGCCCGGAACGGGGTCAGGGGCGGAGCCCCTGGGAGCGGGGGAAGCTCGGGGTGGGGAACGGCGCCGCGGGCCTAGCGGCCGCGCAGGCGGCGGACCAGGATGCTGGCGTCGCCGCGCGACTCCAGGTCCGCCAGGACGACCGCGACCGCCTCGCGGACGATCCGCCCCCGGTCGACCGCGAGCCCGTGCTCCCCGCGGAGCACCAGCCGGGCGTGCTCCAGGTCCATGAGCTCCTCGGCGGAGACGTAGACCGTGATCTTCTCGTCGTGCCGCTCGCGCCCGCTGGGCCGCCGGTTCGCGCCGCGGCCCTGGGCCTTGTTCTGCCGGGGCCCGGCGCTGCCAGAACCTTCCTGCGGCCTGCGCTGCGCGCCCACCGCCGGGGCGTCCCCGGTGGTCCTCGCCGTGCCGTCCGCCGGTGCGGCCGCCGTGTGCTCCGTACCCGCGGGCTGCGGCGCCTCCTCGGCGCCCCGCCGCGGCGAGGACGACTGGAGGGCCATCCCCCCGGTCGTGCGGAACAGTTCGTCGGCGCCGGGCAGGCTCACTCGGCGGGACACCGGGCGAGCACCTCCCTGGCCAGCTGGCGGTAGGCGGCGGCGCCGACGGAGTTGGAGGCGTACGTGGTGATCGGCTCACCGGCGACCGTGGTCTCCGGGAAGCGCACCGTCCGGCCGATGACCGTGTGGTAGACGTGGTCGTCGAAGGCCTCGACGACGCGCGCCAGCACCTCGCGGCTGTGCACCGTGCGGGAGTCGTACATCGTGGCGAGGATGCCGTCGAGCTCCAGCTCCGGGTTGAGGCGCTCCTGGACCTTCTCGATGGTCTCGGTCAGCAGCGCCACGCCGCGCAGCGCGAAGAACTCGCATTCCAGCGGGACGATGACCTTGTGAGCCGCCGTCAGGGCGTTCACCGTCAGGAGGCCCAGCGAGGGCTGACAGTCGATCACGATGTAGTCGTAGTCGTTCATCAGCGGCTTGAGCGCCCGCTGGAGCGTCGACTCGCGCGCGACCTCGCTGACCAGCTGCACCTCGGCGGCGGACAGGTCGATGTTGCTCGGCAGCAGGTCCATGTTGGGGACCGCCGTCTTGAGCAGCACCTCGTCGGCCGACATGCCCCGCTCCATGAGCAGGTTGTAGACCGTCAGGTCGAGTTCCATCGGGTTCACGCCGAGGCCCACGGACAGCGCGCCCTGCGGGTCGAAGTCGACGAGCAGCACGCGGCGCCCGTACTCGGCGAGCGCGGCACCCAGGTTGATGGTCGACGTGGTCTTGCCGACGCCGCCCTTCTGGTTGCACATCGCGATGATCTTCGCCGGACCGTGGTCGGTCAGCGGACCCGGGATCGGGAAGTACGGCAGCGGGCGTCCGGTCGGGCCGATGCGCTCGCGGCGCTGGCGGGCAGCGTCGGGCGCGAGGGTGGCCGCGTACTCGGGGTCCGGCTCGTATTCCGCGTCGGGGTCGTAGAAGTGCCCCTCGGGCACCTGGTCGTAGTCGGCGAAACCAATGGGCGCATCGCCGCTGTGGTCGCCGGCCGTGGAGTTCACGTCTAGGCCGTCCATGCTCTTTTGGGGCGTCGTCATGTGCTGGTGGTTTGCGAAGGTGCGGACCGCGACGGAGCCGACAGCTTCGAGCCCGGCGGAACCCTGGTTCCGCTCGGGCGTCCCTGCTCGACCACCTCCGGGAGCAAATGTCGACTCATTCACAAGTCGTCTTACCTCCTCGGACGTGACCAGGACACTTATCGATAGGTCAGCGTTGCACCATGCCGACGGTTGGCGACTCTATGGCGTGTCACCGCCCAGCGGCAACACAATCCGCCGGACCCGGCACGATGTGTCGGCAACCGAACACCACTCTGTCAAGGGCGTACGGGCGGTCGTCATGAAGTTTCGCGGGTGCGCGAAAGGGTTAAAGGGTTACGTTCGAGGCGAGTTGAACGGCCTCCGCGGGCCCGCCGCAAACACCTCCGGCCGGACCTTGGGGGCAAGGTCCGGCCGGAGACGTGAGATTGACGTCAGTCGTTGACGGTTCAGCCGAGAAGGGCGCTGAGCTCGACGGACTCGAGGTTGTGGGCCTCGGCGACGGGGCCGTAAACGACCTTGCCGTCATGGGTGTTGAGGCCCAGCGCGAGCGCCGGGTCGCGACGGAGCGCCTCGGCCCAGCCGAGGTTCGCGAGCTGCACGATGTAGGGCAGGGTCGCGTTGGTCAGCGCGTAGGTGGAGGTGTTCGGCACCGCGCCCGGCATGTTGGCGACGCAGTAGAAGACCGAGTTGTGGACCTGGAAGGTCGGCTCGGCGTGGGTGGTCGGACGGGAGTCCTCGAAGCAGCCGCCCTGGTCGATGGCAATGTCGACAAGGACACTTCCGGGCTTCATCTTGGCGACGAGCTCGTTGGTGACCAGCTTCGGGGCCTTCGCACCCGGGATCAGTACGGCGCCGACGACGAGGTCCGCCTCGATGACGGCCTTCTCCAGCTCGTAGGCGTTGGAGACGATCGTCTTGACCTTGGTGCCGAAGATCTTGTCGGCCTCGCGCAGCTTGTTGATGTCGCGGTCGAGCAGGGTCACGTGGAAGCCCATGCCGATGGCGATCTGCACGGCGTTCCAGCCGGAGACGCCGCCGCCGATGACGACGCACTCGCCGGCGTGGGTGCCGGGGACGCCGCCCGGGAGGACGCCGCGGCCGCCGGCCGAGCGCATCAGGTGGTAGGCGCCGACCTGCGGGGCCAGGCGGCCCGCGACCTCGGACATCGGGGCGAGCAGCGGCAGCGCGCGGTTGGCGAGCTCGACCGTCTCGTACGCGATGGCGGTGGTGCCGGACTCCAGCAGGGCGTCCGTGCACTCGCGGGAGGCCGCCAGGTGCAGGTAGGTGAAGAGGGTCTGGTCCTTGCGGAGGCGGTGGTACTCCTCCGCGATCGGCTCCTTGACCTTCAGCAGCAGGTCGGCGGTCGCCCAGACCTCGTCGGCGGTGCCGAGGATCTCGGCACCGGCGGCGACGTACTCGGCGTCCGTGATCGAGGAGCCCACACCGGCGTTCTGCTCGATGAAGACCTGGTGGCCGTTGCGGACCAGCTCATGCACGCCGGCGGGCGTGATGGCGACCCGGAACTCGTTGTTCTTGACTTCGCGGGGGATGCCGACCTTCATCGTCGATCACGGTCCTTGACTCAGGGGATGTTACGGGGCACTTCCATACATACCCGCCCACAAGAACGCGCAACGGGATGCACCACTGGATGTCGTGGTGAAGCCAGTCTAATGAAGGATGAGGCGCTGTCTAGCCTTGCAAACCAATAATTTCAGTCGGAGACACTGCGGATTTCGCAGGCTGCGGGGTCGTCTCCCAGCAATCTGTCGGCCGCTGACCGGTGCAGTCGGGCGGCCGCCGGGTCGCCCAGCCGGTCCAGGGTGTCGGCCAGCCGGACCTGGAGCGCGGCCTGCAGCCGCAGGTCTCCGGCACGGCGTGCGAGCTCGATCGCCTCGCGGCAGGTGTGCAGTGATTCCTCGGGCCGGCCGGCGTACTCCTGAATGCGCGCCATCTCGCTCAACGCCTTTGCCTGTCCCGGGACATCGGCGAGCCTGCGGTAGCCCGCGGCGGCCGCGCGCCAGCTGCGCAGGGCGTCCCCGTAGCGGCCCGCGTAGGTGTGCACGTTGCCGAGCCGCCCGTACAGCCGGGCCTCGTCCGCGCGCTCCCCCCGGGCGAGGGCATGGGCCAGCGCGCGGCCGAACCAGTCGGAGGCCCTCGGCCAGTCCGCCAGCTCCTGGTACGCACCGCCTACGGATTCCATCGCGCGGCCGGTCGCGTACGGGTCCTTCGCCGCCTTTCCGGCGGCCAGCGCGGCCCGGTAGCGCTCCAGCGCCTCGGGGGTGCGGCCGGTGGCCGCGTCCAGATCGGCCAGGTTCAGCAGGGCCGCGGCCTGCTCCCGGTGCAGGTGGCGGCGCTCGGCCACGCCCAGGACGAGCCGGTGCAGCCCGTACAGCTCGGGGGCGGCGGCCTCGGTTCCCCGGTGCGCGGCCAGGGCCCTGACCAGCGCGGAGACCAACCTGCGGGCCAGGGTGTCCAGGCCGCCGTCGGCCACGGCCAGGGCGGCGGAGGCGGTCAGCGCGGGCAGGCGGGTGTCCAGCCAGGTCGCGGCGGCCCGGCGGTCGGGGAAGCGGAGGGCGCGCGGGAGCCCGTCCAGGGCCTCCCGGGCCTCCGCCGCCTCCTCGTCGGGCAGGTCGGCCATGGCCTGGCAGGAGGTCAGCAGGCGTACGGTCCGCTCCAGCATCCGGGCCCGGGCCAGCTGTACCTCGGCGGGCCGCTCCCTGGCCTCCAGCAGGGACTGCAGGAAGGGCGCGAGGCAGCCGGGGAGCAGGAAGATGCCGTCCCGGTCGTGCCGTACGAGGCCCAGCCGGGCGAAGTCCTCCAGGGTGGACTGGGCCGCGGCCACGGAGCAGCCCGCGAGGGCGGAGGCGGTGTGCGAGTCGAGGATCCCGGCGGGCGCGAGCGGCAGCAGCCGCAGGGTGCGCTGGGCGGGCTGCGGGAGGGACTCGTAGACGATCCGGAAGGCGCGGCCGAGCGGGCCGGAGGTGCCCGGGGACATCTCGTGGAGCTGCTTGGCCAGATCGGCCACGGCGGCCTTGGGGTGGGCGGCGAGCCAGCCCCCGGCCAGGGTGAGCACGGCGGGCAGCGCCCCGCACTCCTCGGCGAGGTCCTCGGCGGCGAGCGGGTCGACGGTGATCCGGGTGTCCCCGATGATCCGGCCGAGCAGCCCGACGGCGGAGCCGGTGTCGAGCCCGCCGAGCGTGCAGGGGCGGACGTCGGGGATGCCCGTGAGGGGGCCCTCGGCGGTGACGACGACCAGGCACTCGGGGGTGTCCGGGAGCAGGGCGTCGACCTGCTGGGGGTCGGCGGCGTCGTCGAGGAGCAGGATCGCCCGCCGCCCGGCGAGGGTCTCGCGCAGGGCGGCGCTGAGGTCGTCCTCGCAGGCGCCGGGCGGGGTGCGCTGCCCGAGGCCCTCCAGCAGGACGCGCACGGCCCGCTCGGTCTCCAGGGGCTCGCCGCCGGGGGCGGTGAGCCGGACGCGGACCAGCCCGTCGGGGTAGTCGTCGGCGACCTCGCGCACGAAGGCCTCGGCGAGGGCGGTCCGGCCGGAGCCGGGGCGCCCGGCGACGAGCAGCACCCGCGCGCGGGGCGCCTTGGCCTTGCGGCCGGAGAGGGTGTCGAGCCCGGTCCGCGCGATGTCCTCGCGCAGCTCCTTCAGCTCACGCCGCCGCCCGACGAAATCCGCCACGGATCCGCTCCTCTCCCTGCCTTCGGGTTGCTGAGCGTAGTTCACGCAGAGCGACGGGCCGTGTGGAGCGCGGCCTACAGATCGCCCGATCGGATCAGCGGATGGGCCTATTAATCAGCCGGGGCCGTCCGGGTGCCCCGGCGCGGGGCTCCTCCCCGCCCCGCGCCGGGGCACCCTCCGGGCCCGGCTACGCCTCGTACGGGCGGGCCGGCCAGGGGGCGTCGGCCGGGCGGAGGGCGTCCAGGCCGCCCTCGGCGGCGAGGGCGGCCGTCAGCGCGAGGACACCCGTGACCAGCGCCGGGTTCCCGAGCTCGCCCGCCAGGACGCCCCGTACCAGGTCGGAGCGCTCCACCCACTCCACCCGCATGTCGGCCTCCTCGGAATCCGTCTCCGCGTAGCGGACCCCGTCCGCCTCGGCCACGTCCCGGGCCAGGAAGATCCGGACCGCCTCGTCGGAGCCGCCCGGGGAGGAGAAGAAGTCGGCGAGCACCCGCCAGTCCCCGGCCTTGACGTGCGCCTCCTCGTACAGCTCCCGCTGCGCCCCGTGCAGCGGGTTCTCACCGGGTACGTCGAGCAGCCCGGCGGGCAGCTCCCACAGCCGGCGCCGGACCGGGTGCCGGTACTGGTTGATCACCAGCACCCGCCCCTCCCCGTCCAGGGCGAGGACGCACACCGAGCCCGGGTGCACCTGGTAGTCGCGGCGGGCCACCGACCCGTCCGGCATCCGGACCTCGTCGGAGTCCACCGCCGTCTTGGCGCCCTGGAACGGCCGCCCGGTCGACAGCGTCTCCCAGGCTTCCGCGGTGTCCTTGATGGCGATGCCCATGCCGATGTCCTCCACAACGCGCGACGGCCGGGGTACGGATCTCCGTACCCCGGCCGTCTACGTTACCGAGCGTCAGCCCTGCTGCTGGCGCTCCACCGCGGCCTTGACCAGGCCCGCGAAGAGCGGGTGCGGGCGGGTCGGGCGGGAGCGGAGCTCCGGGTGGGCCTGGGTGGCCACCAGGTAGGGGTGCACCTCGCGCGGGTACTCGACGTACTCGACGAGCTTGTTGTCCGGGGAGGTGCCGGAGAAGACCAGGCCGGCCTTCTTCTCCAGCTCGCCGCGGTAGGCGTTGTT
The DNA here is from genome assembly GCF_044763325.1 of Streptomyces sp. NPDC096136. Taxonomy (NCBI): domain Bacteria; kingdom Bacillati; phylum Actinomycetota; class Actinomycetes; order Kitasatosporales; family Streptomycetaceae; genus Streptomyces; species Streptomyces sp. NPDC096136. The sequence goes on from NZ_JBIWFZ010000021.1 coordinate 127,843, forward strand.
CACCTCGTAGCGGTGGCGGTGGCGCTCGTCCACGTACGCCTGGTCGCCGTAGACCTCGCGCACGATGGAGCCCTCGGCGAGCTTCGCCGGGTACATGCCCAGGCGCATGGTGCCGCCCAGGTCGCCCGCGCCCTCGACGAAGGCCAGCTGCTCCTCCATGGTCGAGATGACCGGGTGCGGGGTCGAGGGCTCGAACTCGGTGGAGTTCGCCTCCTCGATGCCCGCGAGGTTGCGCGCGGCCTCGATGACCACGCACTGCAGGCCCAGGCACAGGCCCAGCAGCGGGATCTTGTTCTCGCGGGCGTAGGTGATCGCGCCGACCTTGCCGTTCACACCGCGGTCACCGAAGCCGCCGGGGACGCAGATCGCGTCCACGTCGGACAGCTGCGCGGCGGCGCCGGCCTGGGTCTTGCAGTCGTCGGAGGTGACCCACTTGATCTGGACGCGGGCCCGGTTGGCGAAACCGCCGGCGCGCAGCGCCTCGGTCACCGACAGGTAGGCGTCGGGCAGGTCGATGTACTTGCCGACGAGCGCGACCTTGACCTCGTGGTCGGGGTTGTGGACCCGGTCGAGCAGGTCCTCCCACACCGTCCAGTCGACGTCGCGGAAGGGCAGGTCGAGCTTGCGGACGACGTAGGCGTCCAGGCCCTCGGTGTGCAGCACCTTCGGGATGTCGTAGATCGACTTGGCGTCGATCGCCGCGACCACGGCCGCCTCGTCCACGTCGCACATCAGCGAGATCTTGCGCTTGATGGAGGTGGGGACGTCGCGGTCGGCGCGCAGCACGATCGCGTCGGGCTGGATGCCGATGTTGCGCAGCGCGGCGACGGAGTGCTGGGTCGGCTTGGTCTTCAGCTCGCCGGAGGGGCCGATGTAGGGCAGCAGCGAGATGTGCACGACGAAGACGTTGTCGCGGCCGACCTCGTGGCGGACCTGGCGGACGGTCTCCAGGAACGGCAGCGACTCGATGTCGCCGACCGTGCCGCCGACCTCGGTGATGACCACGTCGACGTCGTCGGTCGCCATGCGGCGGATGCGGTGCTTGATCTCGTTGGTGATGTGCGGGATGACCTGCACGGTGTCGCCGAGGTACTCGCCGCGCCGCTCCTTGGCGATGACCTGCGAGTAGACCTGGCCGGTGGTGACGTTGGCCGAGCCGTCGAGGTCGACGTCGAGGAAGCGCTCGTAGTGGCCGATGTCCAGGTCGGTCTCGGCGCCGTCGTTGGTGACGAACACCTCGCCGTGCTGGAAGGGGTTCATCGTGCCGGGGTCGACGTTCAGGTACGGGTCGAGCTTCTGCATCGTGACCCGCAGGCCGCGCGCCTTGAGCAGCGCACCCAGGCTGGAGGCCGTCAGGCCCTTGCCGAGGGACGAAGCGACACCCCCGGTGACGAAGATGTGCTTGGTCGTCATGGATTTGGGCGGCATCGCCAAGAGGGGGCTCCCGTGGTCGCGAGGTGAGGTGCGTCCGGCGACTTCTCCCGTTTCCGGGGGCGCCGAAGCTGCGGTTTCGGGGCTCCTGATTCGCACAGGCAGACCACCGGTCCACGGGGTACCAGCCTATCAGCGCCCGGGGCGGTCCGCCTCCGGGCGCGCTGCGCGCCGGCTCCGCCCGCGACCCCGCCGGGCCGTCCCGCGGCCGCGTTCCCCCAGGTCACCCGTTCGGCCGAGTGACATTGTCCCCATACTTAAGGGGATCACTAGGGTGCGGACTTACCTTGCTCGGATACCGCTGCACATCGCCGCCGAGCAGTCCGGCGAACGGCGTAACAACGCCGGTTCCGGCAATGTAGGACTCGACGCGGGGATCCCTGCGCACAGGAGACCGCGCGACAGCGCAATGCAAGCGCCCTACGGGGCGGACGTGGCCGTTCGACTGGAGAGCAACGTGTCCGGGCGCATCGAGGATTACGCACTGATCGGGGACATGCAGACCGCGGCGCTGGTCTGCCGGGACGGGGCGGTGGACTGGCTGTGCCTGCCGCGCTTCGACTCCCATGCCGTCTTCGCGAGCCTTCTGGGCACCGATGAACACGGGTTCTGGCGGATCGGACCGTCGTTCCCGCCGGGGACGGAGCCGCCGAAGGCGACCCGGCGCCGCTACCGGGGCGACTCACTGGTGCTGGAGTCGGAGTGGGACACCCCGCGCGGGACCGTCCGCGTCATCGACTTCATGCCGCCCCGCGAGGGGCACGCGCCGCAGCTGATCCGCATCGTGGAGGGCGTCAGCGGCCGCGTGCCGATGCGGTCGGCGCTGCGGATGCGCTTCAGCTACGGGCGGGTCGTGCCCTGGGTGCGCAAGGTCGAGGGGCGCACGGTGGCCGTCGCGGGCCCCGACTCCGTGTGGCTCGACGCCGAAGCGGACACCTACGGCAAGGACCTGACGACCTACTCCGACTTCACCGTCGCGCCGGGCGACCGGGTGGCCTTCACCATCAGCTGGCAGCCCTCGCACCTGGGCGCCCCGGAGACCCCGGAGGCCGAGTCGGCCCTGGAGGCCACGACCGAGTTCTGGCGCGAGTGGGTCGACCTCTGTACGTACCACGGGCCCTACCGGGAGGCGGTGGTCCGCTCCCTGATCACCCTCAAGGCCCTGACGTACGCCCCCACGGGCGGGATCGTCGCCGCGCCGACCACCTCCCTGCCGGAGGAGATCGGCGGGGTCCGCAACTGGGACTACCGCTACACGTGGCTGCGCGACGCCGCCATCACCCTCTCCTCGCTCCTGCGCACCGGCTACCGCGGCGAGGCCGCCGCCTGGCGGGACTGGCTGCTGCGCGCGGTCGCCGGGGACCCGGAGAACCTCCAGATCATGTACGGGATCGCCGGCGAGCGGGAGCTGGGCGAGACCGAGCTGGACTGGCTGCCCGGCTACGAGAACTCGGCCCCCGTGCGCGTCGGCAACGGCGCCGCCCACCAGCTCCAGCTCGACGTGTACGGCGAGGTCACCGAGGCCCTGCACCTGGGCCACATGACCGGCCTGGCCCGCAACGACTACGCCTCGGTGCTCCAGCTCAAGCTGATCCGCTACCTGGAGATCCACTGGAACGAGCCGGACGAGGGCATCTGGGAGGTGCGCGGCCCGCGCCGCCACTTCGTGCACTCGAAGGTGATGGCGTGGGTGGCCGTGGACCGCACGATCAAGCTGATCGAGAGCGGGGACGCGGACGGCCCGCTGGAGCGCTGGCGGGCCCTGCGCGACGAGATCCACGCGGACGTGTGCGAGAAGGGCTACGACCCGGAGCGCAACACCTTCACCCAGTCGTACGGCTCCCGGGAGCTGGACGCCTCGCTGCTGCTGATCCCGCAGATGGGCTTCCTGCCCCCCGACGACAAGCGGGTCATCGGCACCATCGAGGCGATCCAGCGCGAGCTGTCGACCCCGGACGGGTTCATCCTGCGCTATCCGACGGCCGGCGAGGAGGCCGGCGTGGACGGTCTGGAGGGGGACGAGGGCGCCTTCCTCGCCTGCTCCTTCTGGATGGCCGACGACCTGGCGATGATCGGCCGGGTCGACGAGGCCCGCCGCCTCTTCGAGAAGCTGCTCTCGCTCCGCAACGACCTGGGCCTCCTGGCGGAGGAGTGGGACCCCAAGCTCCAGCGCCAGGTCGGGAACTTCCCGCAGGCCTTCAGCCACGTCCCGCTGATCGACACCGCCCTGCGGCTGACGGCGAGCGGCGCGTACGGGGGCTGACGGAGGGCCGGGGCCGCCGGCGCGCGGCCCCCCGGGTGCCCGCCTAACCTGGAGGGGTCCATGCCCTTCTGGGAAAGGGGGGGTGGCGATGGCGCCCCTCTCGAAGGCGGGCACGGCGCTCGCCGCGCTCCGCGAGGACCTGGCCGGCGAGGTCTTCGCCCCCGGCGACCCCGGGTACGCCGAGGCCCGGACGGTCTTCAACGCGATGATCGACCGCCGGCCCGCGGTGATCGCCCAGTGCGAGAGCGCGGCGGACGTGGTCACGACGGTCCGCTTCGCCCGGGAGCTGGACCTGCCGGTGGCGGTGCGCGGCGGCGGGCACAGCGTGGCCGGGATGTCCCTGAACGACGGGGGCGTGGTCGTGGACCTGCGCCGGATGCACGAGGTCACCGTCCATCCGGCGGCGAAGGCCGTACGCGTCGCGGGCGGGGCCACGATGAGCCACCTGGACCGGGCCTGCGAGCCGTACGCCCTGGCGACCACCGGCGGCCGGGCCTCCACCACCGGCGTCGGCGGCTACGTCCTCGGCGGGGGCACGGGCTGGCTCGACCGGGCCTTCGGCCTGGCGGTGGACAACCTGCTGGGGGTGGAGCTGGTCACCGCCCAGGGCGAGCTGCTGAACGTCACGGCGGAGGACCATCCGGAGCTGTTCTGGGGGCTGCACGGCGGCGGCGGGAACTTCGGGATCGCCACCTCGCTGACCCTGCGCCTGCACGACCTGCCGGCCCTGTCGATCGCGATGGTGTTCTACCTGCCGGAACGCGGCCCCGAGGTGGTGCGCGCGTACCGGGACGTCATCGAAGCCGGTCCGGACGAGGCCGGCGGCGGCGTCCTCTACCTGACCGGGCCGCCCGCGCCGTTCGTCCCGCCGCACCTGGTCGGCCTGCTGCTGGCCGGGGCGCTGGTGACCTACGCGGGCCCCGAGGACGAGCTGCGCAAGATGGCCGACCCCCTGCTGGCGATCCCGCACGAGGCCGAGGTCGTCACGGCGATCCCGTACGCCGAGCTCCAGTGCATGCTCGACGACCCGCCGGGGCTGCGGAACTACTGGTCGGCGGAGTACCTGACCGGGGCGCCCGACGCGTTCGTGGACGTGTTCTGCGCCCGGGCCGCCTCGATGCCGGTGCCGAGCGGCACCCAGCACGTGCTCTGGCCGCAGGGCGGGGCGATCGCCGCGGGCGGGGAGGACTACCCGGTGCCGTACCGGGACGCGCCGTGGGCGGTGCACCCCTTCGGCCTGTGGGAGGACGCAGCCGACGACGAGCGGGCCATCCAGTGGGTCAGGGACGTCCGCGCCGACGTCCAGCCGTGGTCCACCGGGGCGGTGTACCTGAACTTCACCGGGGACGAGGGCGCGGACCGGGTGGTGGCCGGCCTGGGCGCCGACAACATGCGGCGGCTGGCGCGGCTGAAGCGGCAGTACGACCCGGACAACGTCTTCCGCTTCAACCACAACATCCCGCCGGTCTGAGCCCGTCTCGCACCCCGTGACGTACGCCACAATCGGTGCGCGGTCCGGTGATCCCTGCGGGGGGAGCGACGAGTTGTCGGCCCGTCGGGGGGACATGCCGGACTCCGTGACCACCCGGTGATGTCCTCGGAACAACGCGGCCGGTAGCGTCCCGCGATATGGACAACCAGGGCGGGATCACCGTTCAGCGGGCACTGGAACTGCCGGGACTGCGCAGCGGACTGCCGGAGGTGGTGGCCTGCGCCGACCGCCTCGGCCGGACCGTCCGCTGGGTGCACGCGGGCGAGGTGCCGAACATCGCCTCGCTGCTCAAGGGCGGCGAACTGCTGCTGACCACCGGGCTGGGGCTGGGCACCCGGCCCGCCGAGCAGCGCGCCTTCGTCCGCCGCCTCGCGGACCGCGGGATCGCCGCCCTGGTCGTGGAACTCGGCCCGCGCTTCACCCGGCTCCCGGCGACCCTGGTGGAGACCGCCCGGACGGCCGGGCTGCCGCTCGTGCAGCTGCACCGGGAAGTCCCCTTCGTCGCGGTGACGGAGGAGATCCACACCGAGATCGTCAACCACCACTACGCGCTCCTCCAACGGGCCGAGGAGGTCCACCGGCGGTGCACGGAGGCCCTGTTGGGCGGCGGCGGGATCCCGCAGGTGCTGCGCATCCTGGCCGACTTCACCGCCAACCCGGTCTTCCTGGAGACCCCGGACGGCCAACTGCTGTACGCGGCCGGGCCGGTGGCCGGGGAGGCCGCGGCCGACCCGCTCCAGGTGTGGGAGGGGCTGCGGGGCCAGCGCGCGGCCGAGCCCCCGGCGAACGCCGTCGTGGTCGACGTGCCGGGCGGCGGCCACGGCACGGGCTCGGTGCGGGCCCGGGTCGTCCTGGTCGGGGTCTCGGCGCCGCTGCTGCCGGTCCACCGGATGGCGGCGGAGCGGACGGCGGGGGTGCTCGCGGTGGTGCTGATGCAGGCCCGGCAGGAGGAGGAGCTGGCCGCGCGCGGCCGGGGCGACTTCCTGACGGACCTGGCGGAGGGGCGGATCTCGGCGGAGGACGCCCCGGCGCAGGCACGGGTGCTGGGCTTCCGTCCGGGAGCGGGGCCGCTGCTGCCCCTGGTGATGCGGCTGTCCTCGGACCTGGTTCCGTCCGGGAACTGGTCGGTGCTGGCCCGGGCGGTCCAGGAGGAGCTGTCCTCGGTCGGCGTCCCGGTGCTGCTGGGCGTCCGCCCGGTGGAGGGGCGGGTGCCGCTGCTGGTGTCGCTGCGGGCGGAGTCGGAGCGCACGGCGGTCGCCGACCGGGTGGCGGGCGCGCTGCGGGCCGGGGTGGAGCGGGCCGGCCTGGACCGGGCCGGGGCCCCGCCGGTGGTGGTGGTCGGCGTCTCGGGCAGCTGGTCGGCGGCCTCGGCGGGCCTGCGGCACGCCGCGGAGACCGCCACCGCCGCGCACGGCCTGCCGGCCCGCCCCTGGTACGACGCGCGCCGCCTGGACATCGACCTGTTGCTGTGGCGGCTGCGCGAACACCCGGACCTGGCGGCGTTCGTGGACCGGGCGATCGGCGCCCTGCGCGTCCACGACGCCGCGTCCCGGCCGCCGCTGCTGCCCACTCTGGAGACCTACCTGGCCCATGCGGGCCGCAAGGCGGAGACGGCGCGCGAGCTGCACCTGAACCGGCAGACCCTGTACAACCGGCTGGCCCGGATCTCGGAACTCCTGGGCACGGACCTGGACGACCCGGAAACGGTCCTCTCCCTGAGCCTGGCCCTGCGCGCCCGACGCCACGCCTCGCCGTCCTGAGGTCCCCGCCGGTCAGGGGCGCCCGCGTTCCATCAGTTCGTCGTAGACCGACAGGACCTGTGCCACCGTGTCGTCCTCCGACGGCCACGTCGCCGCCTGGGCGCGGCCGGCGAGGGCGAGGGCCGCCCGGCGGTCGGGGTCGTCCAGGAGGGCGGTCACCGCTCCCGCCAGTGCGTCCGCGTCGCCGTAGGGGACCAGGACCGCCGCGTCGCCGACCAGTTCCGGGACGCCGCCCACCTCCGTCGCCACCAGGGCGACCCCGGCCCGCAGGGCCTCCTGGGCCAGCAGGGAGCGGCCCTCCCAGCGGCTCGGGAGGACGGCGACGTCCGCCGCCGCCAGCAGGCGGTCGGCGTCCCGGCGGCGGCCGAGCAGGCGCACCGGGAGGCCCTCCGTCCGGATACGGCGGGCCAGTTCGGGGCGCAGCGGCCCCTCCCCCGCGATCACCAGCAGCGGTGCCGGCTCCAGCCCCCGCCAGGCGCGCGCCGCGTCCAGCAGGACGGAGTACCCGCGCCGGGCGACCAGGCTGCCGACCGCGATGACCAGGGGGCGTTCCACCACGCCCAGTTCCGCCCGGGTCTTGCCCGTGTCGGGCGCCGCCGGCGCGGCCGGTACGGCGACCGCGGCGAGGCGGGCGTCCCGTGCGCCGCGGCGGCGTGCGAGGTCGACCTGGTCGGAGGAGGAGCCCAGGACCACGGCGGCGGCGCGGGCCACGTGCCGCTCCAGCAGGCGGCCGAGGCGCCCCAGCGGGCCCGCCTCGGGTGCGCTGCCGTGCCAGGTCACCACCAGCGGCGCCCGGCGGCCGCGGCCCCGCAGGGCGAGGGCGGCCCGCATCCCGGCCCGTACGCCGTGCGCGTGGACCACGTCCGCCCCGGCGCAGGCGGCGCGCAGCGCGCCCGCCGCGTCGGGGGTGAACTCCGCTCCGGCTCCGGTGAAGTCGTACTCCCCCTCCGCCTCGACGGGGGCGCACACGGTCACCCGCACGCCGCGCGCCGCGAGCCCCGTGGTGAGGGAGCGCACGTGCGCGCTGCTGCCGGCGCCCGCGCCCCCGAGGACCTGGACGGTGCGCAGCGGGGGCCGCCCGTAGGGCAGGGCGGGCGGCGGGACCGAAGCCGGGGAGCTGCTCACGGGCGGAAGCTCCAGGGTGAGGGGTCAGGGACGTCGCCCAGGATGCCAGTCCGCACGCGCGTTCCGGGACCATACGGGTGCGGATCCCGTGCGGGATACCGCAGTGCGCCCCCCAGCCTCACCCACACGGGCTAACGATCCGCTGTCTCAGCCGTCCGCCCGGGCCGCCGCGAGGAGTTCCTCGGCGTGGGCCCGTGCCGTCTGCGAGTCCTCCTGGCCGGCCAGCATCCGGGAGAGCTCGCGGATCCGGTCCTCGCCCTCCAGGACCGTGACCCCGGACCGGGTCACCGATCCGTCGACGGTCTTCTCGACCAGCAGCTGCCGGTCCGCGAAAGCCGCCACCTGGGGCAGGTGGGTGACGACGACGACCTGGGCGGACTTGGCCAGCTTGGCCAGCCGCCGGCCGATCTCGACGGCCGCCTTGCCGCCGACGCCCGCGTCGACCTCGTCGAAGAGGTACGTGGGCACGGGGGCGGTGCCGGCGAAGACGACCTCGACGGCCAGCATGACGCGGGACAGCTCGCCGCCGGAGGCGCCCTTGGCGATCGGCCGCGGCTGTGCGCCGGGGTGCGGGGCGAGCAGCAGCTCGACCTCGTCCGCGCCCGAGGGCCCGTAGGCGACCGGGCGGCCGCCCACCTCGACGCCGTCGGCGGCCTCCGTCTGGCGGATGTCGATGGTCACCCGGGCGTGCGGCATGGCCAGGGAGGCCAGCTCGGCGGTCACCGCGGAGGCGAACCGCTCGGCGGCCTCGGTCCGGGCGTCCGTGAGCGCCTGGGCCAGCTGCGAGAGCTCGGCGAGCAGCGCGTCCCGCTCGGCGGTCAGCTCGTCGATCCGCTCGTCGTCGCCGTCGAGCTCCAGCAGGCGCGCCGAGCCCTTCTGGGCCCATTCGAGGACGGAGTCGACGGAGTCGCCGTACTTGCGGGTCAGCTGGGTCAGCGCCGCCCGCCGCTCCTCGACGGCGGCCAGCCGCAGCGGGTCGGCGTCCAGGTCGTCGGCGTACCCGGCGAGCTCGCCGGCCACGTCGCCGAGCAGGATGCCCAGTTCCGCGATCCGGTCCGCGAGCCCGCCGAGCACCGGGTCGTGGGAGCGCACGGACTCCAGGGCGCGGTGCGCGCCGGCGACGAGGGTGTTGGCGTCGACGCCCTCCGGGTCCTCGACGTCGCCCGCGAGGGCCGCGTGCGCGGCCTGCGCCGCGGAGGCCAGGGACTCGGCGTGCCCGAGCCGTTCGGCCTCGGCCGCCAGCTCGGCGTCCTCGCCGGGCAGCGGCTCGACGGCGGCGACCTCCTCCAGGCCGAAGCGCAGCAGGTCGGCCTCCTGGGCCCGCTCCCGGGCGCGGGTGGTGATGGTGTCCAGCTCGGCGGCGACGGCCCGCAGCCGCCGGTAGGCGCCGGCGTACTTCTCCAGGGGGCCGGCGACGGCGTCGCCGGCGTACCGGTCGAGGGCCTGACGCTGGCGGGCGGGCCGCAGCAGGCCCTGCTGGTCGGTCTGCCCGTGGACGGCGACCAGGTCGTCGGCGAGCTCGGCGAGCAGGCCGACGGGGACCGAGCGGCCGCCGACGTGGGCGCGCGAGCGCCCCTCGGCGGACACGGTCCGGCTGATCAGCAGGGCGCCCTCGTCGAGCTCGGCGCCGGCCTCCTCGGCGCGCACGGCGGCGGCCGCGTCCGGGCGCAGGACGACGCGGCCCTCGACCACCGCCGCCTTGGCCCCGATCCGCACCAGGGCCGGGTCGGCCCGGCCTCCGAGCAGCAGCCCGAGGCTGGTGACGACCATCGTCTTGCCCGCACCGGTCTCGCCGGTCACCGCGGTGAAACCGGGCGACAGCTCGACCACCGCGTCGTCGATGACCCCGAGTGACCGTATCCGCATCTCCTCAAGCACGGGACGACCATACCGAGGTTTCGCGGGTGCCATGCGACCTCACCCGCCCGGAGTCTCCCGAACGGGTGTGCTATTAGCGGGGTCGTCGGCGTCCTCAGTGCGGCGCGCCGCGCCAACCCGACACCGGGAGCGCGAACTTGGCCACGAGCCGGTCCGTGAAGGACGCGTGGTGCAGCCGGGCGAGCCGCACCGGCACCGTCCCGCGGCGGACCTCCACCCGCGCACCGGCGGGCAGCTCCAGCGTCCGCCGGCCGTCGCACCACAGCACCCCGTGCTGCGTCCCGGTCTGCACCTCGACCGCCAGCACCGAGTCCGGGGAGGTGACCAGCGGCTTCGCGAACAGCGCGTGCGCGCTGATCGGCACCATCAGCAGCGCCTCCACCTCCGGCCAGACCACCGGCCCGCCCGCCGAGAAGGCGTACGCCGTCGAGCCGGTCGGCGTCGCGCAGACGATGCCGTCGCAGCCGAAACCGGTCACCGGACGCCCGTCGATCTCCAGGACCACCTCCAGCATCCGCTCGGCGGACACCTTCTGCACGGCCGCCTCGTTCAGCGCCCAGTCCCGGTGGACCACGTCGCCGTTGGTCCGCACGAGGACGTCGAGGGTCATCCGCTCCTCGACCTCGTACGCCCGCCGCACCACCCGGTCCACGACCCGGTCCAGGTCGTCGCGCTCGGCCTCGGCGAGGAAGCCCACCCGGCCCAGGTTGACGCCCAGCATCGGCACCCCCGAACCGCGCGCGAACTCCGCCCCGCGCAGCAGGGTCCCGTCCCCGCCCAGCACGATCAGCAGCTCGCACCCCGCCAGGACCTCCGGCGTGCACGCGCCGACGAGCTCCACCTCCGGCGGCAGCGGCATGTCCCGCGCCTCCTGCGCGAGGACCCGCACCCCGATCCCCGACTTCAGCAGTCCCAGCACCACCAGCTCGGCGCTGCGTATGGCCGCCGGCCGCCCGGTGTGCGCGACCAGGAAGACGGTGCGCGGCCCGGCGGGCTCCCCCGCCCCCGGTCCCCCCGAGGGCGCGGCCCCCGTCGAAGCCGCTGCACCCGCTGACGCTGACGAATCTGTCACTGAGGCCCCTCCGCCACTGCACGGTCGACATCCCCCGGGTCGAGTGCCGGTGCCCCCGCCCGAAGCCACAGAAAGTATTCGACGTTCCCCGACGGACCCGGAAGCGGGCTCGCGGTGACCCCCAGCACGCCCAGCCCCAGCTTCCAGGCCTGCGCCGCGACCTCGCGCACCGCCTCGGCCCGCAGCTCGGGGCTGCGCACCACGCCGCCGCTGCCCAGCCGCTCCTTGCCCACCTCGAACTGCGGCTTGACCATCAGCACCAGGTCGGCGCCCGGCGCCGTGCACCGCACCAGGGCGGGCAGCACCAGGCCGATCGAGATGAAGGACAGGTCGCCGACGACCAGGTCCACGGGGACGTCGTCGATCAGTTCGAGCGTCAGCTCGCGCACGTTCGTGCGGTCCTTGACGGTCACCCGGTCGTCGCTCTGCAGCGACCAGGCCAGCTGCCCGTAGCCGACGTCCACGGCCACGACGTGGGCCACGCCCGCGCGCAGCAGCACGTCGGTGAACCCGCCGGTCGAGGCGCCCGCGTCCAGCGCCCGGCGGCCCTCGACGGCCAGCCCCAGCGGCCGGAAGGCCGCGAGCGCGCCGGCCAGTTTGTGGCCGCCCCGGGAGACGTAGTCGGGGTCGCTGTCGTCCTTGAGGACGACGAGGGCCGCGCTGGTCTCGACCTGGGTGGCCGGCTTGGTCGCGGTGGTGCCGCCCACGGTCACCCGGCCCGCGGCGATCAGCTGGGCCGCGTGCTCCCGCGAGCGGGCCATGCTGCGGCGTACCAGTTCGGCGTCCAGGCGGCGGCGTGCCACTCCTGCCACGTTCGGTTCAGCTCCTGTTTTCGTACGGTCCGGGGACGGGCTGTGCGTCCAGCGCGGTCAGCGCCTCGCGCAGTCCCCTGTGCACATCCTCGTACACCTCGACGTGTCCGTCCGCCGCGAGGTGGTCCGCGTCCGCGAGGCGCTCCAGGTGCGCGTCGACCCCGGGGTGGCCGGTGGGGGTGCGCACGAGGCCCAGCGGCGCGGCCCCGGCGGGCTCGGCGGACCCCGTGCCGGGCCCGCTCCCGGGCCCGGCCGCGGACTGCGCGACGGGCTCCGGGGGGACGTCCGGAACGCTCGCGGACACTTCGTCGGTCATGCCCCCGACGCTACCCCGAAGCAGCGCCCCTGCCACGCGCGGCTCTGCGGTACGGTCGGGACACCATGGCTACGATCCAGGAGTGCCGCGCGGCACTCGACCGACTCTCCGACAACCTCGCGGGGGCCGACGGCGACGTGCGCGGCGCGGCCGCCCTCGACCGCTCCCTGAGCTGCCACATCACGGACCTCGACGTGACCTTCTCCGGCCGCCTGGAGGGCGGCCGGATCCGGGTGGACGCCCTCACCCCCGGCCCGCCCCGCGCCAAGGCCGAGATCCGGCTCGCCATGAGCGGGGACGACCTGCTCGCCCTGGTCGACGGGCAGCTGAAGTTCGCCAAGGCCTGGGCCTCGGGCCGGGTCCGCCTGGAGGCCGGCTTCCGCGACCTCCTGCGCCTCAAGAGCCTGCTCTAGGCGCTCTTCCGGGCGCTCGCGACGGCCGCCGCCGGGCGCGCCCGCCGGGCGGCCGGGACCACCAGCGGCGTTCCTGTCTCCGGGTCCTCGATCACCCGGCAGCGCACCCCGAACACCTCTTCCACCAGCTCGGCGGTGACCACCTCGGCCGGCGGCCCCTCGGCGACCACCACCCCGCCGCGCAGGGCGATCAGGTGGGTGGCGTAGCGGGCCGCCTGGTTGAGGTCGTGCAGCACCGCCACCAGGGTCCGGCCCCGCTCCTCGTGGAGCTCGGCGCACAGGTCGAGGACCTCCAGCTGGTGCTGGATGTCCAGATAGGTCGTCGGCTCGTCCAGGAGCAGCAGCGGGGTCTGCTGGGCCAGCGCCATCGCGATCCACACCCGCTGGCGCTGCCCGCCCGACAGCTCGTCGACGGCCCGGTCGGCGAGTTCGGCGACCCCGGTGGAGGCCATCGACTCCAGGACGATCCGCTCGTCCTGCGGGGACCACTGGCGCAGCACCCCCTGGTGCGGGTACCGGCCGCGGGCGACCAGGTCGGCGACGGTGATCCCGTCGGGCGCGACCGAGGACTGCGGGAGCAGTCCCAGCGTCCGCGCCACCTGCTTCGCCGGCGTCGAGGTGATGGCCCGCCCGTCCAGCAGCACCTGCCCGGCGGAGGGCCTGAGCATCCGCGACAGGGCGCGCAGCAGCGTGGACTTGCCGCAGGCGTTGGGGCCGACGATGACGGTGAAGGAGTGGTCGGGGATCTCCACCGACAGGTTCTCGGCGATGACCCGCTGGTCGTAGCCGAGGGTGACGTTCTGCGCGGTCAGCCTCTGCACTTGGGTACTCCTCGTCTCGACCGGGCTGCGTTCGTTGCCGTGCACCGGGTGCACCGTGTCCGTGTCCGTCATATCCGTCCCGCCCTGCGCTCCGTGACGAGCAGCCAGAGCAGGTAGACGCCGCCGACCAGGCCGGTGACCACACCGACCGGCAGCTGGTCCGCGCCGAAGGCCCGCTGCGAGGCCAGGTCGGAGGCCAGCAGCAGGACGGTGCCCATCAGCGCGCCGGTCAGCAGGTTCGACCCGGGCGAGCGGGTCAGCCGGCGGGCCAGCTGGGGCGCGGCCAGCGCGACGAAGCTGATCGGCCCGGCCGCCGCGGCGGCGGCCGTGGTCAGCAGGACCGCCGCCAGCATCAGCAGCATGCGGGTCCGCTCCACGGGCACGCCCAGGGCGTACGCGGCGTCGTCCCCCATCTCGATCACCCGCAGGGCCCGGCTCTGCCCGAGGACCAGCGGGAACAGCACCGCGCAGGCGATCAGCAGCGGCCACACCTGCGCCCAGTCCCGCCCGGCCAGCGAACCGGTCAGCCAGACCATCGCCCGGGTCGCCTCGAGGAGCTGCGCCTCGGCGATCAGGTACTGGATGACGGCGACGAGCACGGCCGAGGCGCCGATGCCGACCAGCACCAGCCGGTAGCCGTGGATCCCCTTCTTGTACGCGAGGAGGTACACGGCGGCCCCCGCCAGCACACCGCCGACGACCGCGCCCAGCGCGACCTCCGTGGCCCCGCCCTTGAACACGGTGATGACGACGAGCGCGCCGACCGCCGAGCCGTATCCGAAGCCGAGCATGTCGGGCGAGCCGAGCGGGTTGCGCGAGACGGACTGGAAGACCGCCCCGGACATCCCGAGGGCCGCGCCGACCAGGATCGCGACCAGCACCCGCGGCAGCCGCAGGTCGTTGACGATGAAGTCGTCGGCGGGGGTGCCGTTGCCCAGCAGGGTCTGCACGACGTCGCCGGGCGCGATCTCGAAGTCGCCGGTGCCGATGAGGACGACGGCCAGCACCGCCGTCGCGGCGGTCAGCAGCAGCCCGGTGACCAGCGCGCGCGGCTCGACGCGCAGCGAGGTCCCGCCGGGGCCGCGCAGGGTGCGGGGCCGGGCGGCCCCTCGGATGCGGAGGTCGGTCACAGCTGGGCCATCCTCTTGCGCCGGACGAGGTGGATGAAGACGGGGCCGCCGACGAGCGCGGTCACGATGCCGACCTGGAGCTCACCGGGCCGGGTGACGACCCGTCCGACCACGTCGGCGCCCAGCAGCAGCACGGGCGACAGGACGGCCGAGTACGCCAGCACCCAGCGCATGTCGGGGCCGGTGAACAGGCGTGCGAGGTGCGGGATCATCAGCCCGACGAAGACGATCGGACCGCAGGCGGCGGTCGCCGCCCCGCACAGCAGGGTGATGGCGGCCATCGCCCCGATCCGGGTCCGCGTCAGGTGCGCGCCCAGCGCCCGGGCGGTGTCGTCGCCCATGGCCATCGCGTTGAGCGGCCGTCCCAGGGCCAGCGCCAGCAGGGTGCCGGCCAGCAGGAACGGGGCCACCTGGCGGACGGTGTCCATGTTGGCCGAGGCCAGCGAACCCACGGTCCAGAACCGGAGCTTGCCCAGGGCCTGGCTGTCGAGCAGCTGGACGGCGTTGATGTAGCCGACGAGGGCCGCGCTGGCCGCCGTACCGGCGAGCGCGAGGCGCACCGGGGTGGCGCTGCGGCTGCCGCCGAGCACGTAGACGAGGACCGAGACGACCGCCGCGCCGAGGAAGGCCCACCAGACGAACTCGGTCAGCGTGCTCGCCCCGAAGAAGCTGATGGCGGAGACGACGGCGGCCGCCGCTCCGGCGTTGACGCCGAGGATGCCGGGCTCGGCCAGCGGGTTGCGGGTCAGGGCCTGCATCACCGCGCCGGACAGGCCGAGGCCGAGCCCGACCATCACCCCCAGGAGGGTGCGCGGGACCCGCAGGTCCCGTACGACCACGTCGTTGGTGGTGCCCCCGTAGTGGAACAGCCCGTGCCAGACGTCGTCCAGCGGCATCGCCTTGGCGCCGACGGCGATGCTCGCCACCGCGACCAGGGCCAGCACGGCGAGGGCGATCAGCAGACCGGCGGCTCGCCTGCCGTGGCGGGGACGGGCCACGGCGGGCGGCGGCGCGCTCGGCGCGGTTTCGGGGGGACTCTCAGCCAACACGAAGGTTAGGTTAGCCTACCCTCTGCCTTGAAAAATCCCCCGAACGGCGTAGTGGACCGCGGCTCACCACCCCAGCGCGGCCAGCGCCTTCTCCACGTCGTGGACGTAGGACCCCTCGCCGGCCGCCGACCAGGCCGCCGCGCACAGCGCCCGCAGCCCGTCGACCGGATCCGCCTCCCCCTCCCCGGCCCGGGTCAGCTCCAAGCGCGTGCCCGCGTGCGCCGCGCTCCAGCCCCCGCACCGCCAGGCCCCCTGGCTCTCCGCCACCTCCGGCTGCCCGGTCAGCAGCCCGCGCAGGTCCCGGTCCACGTACGTCGGCCGGTGCCGGGGCTCGGCCCGCAGCAGCTGCTGCGCGTCCGTGACCCCGGTCAGCACCAGCAGCGAGTCCACGTCCCCGTTGAACGCGCCCTCGATGTCGGTGTCCAGCCGGTCCCCGACCACCAGCGGCCGCTCGGCCCCGGTCCGCAGCACCGTCTCCCGGTGCATCGGCGGCAGCGGCTTGCCCGCCACCTGCGGATCCGCACCCGTGGCGATCCGCACGACCTCCACGGCCGCCCCGTTGCCGGGCCCGATCCCGCGCGCCCCGGGGATCGTCAGGTCGGTGTTCGACGCGTACCAGGGCACCCCGCGGTTGATCGCGTACGCGGCCTCCGCGAACCGCCCCCACGCCAGGTCGGGTCCGCCGTAGCCCTGGACCACGGCCGCGAGCCCCTCCTCGTCGGCGGACTCCACGGGCACGAGCCCGCGCTCGCGCAGCGCGACCCGCAGCCCCTCCCCGCCGATGACCAGTACCTTCGACCCCGGCTCCACCTGCTCCGCGATCAGCCGGGCCACCGCCTGCGCCGAGGTGATCACCTCGCCCGCCTCGGTCGGGATCCCCAGCTCGCCCAGGTGCTCCGCGACCGCCTCCGGCGTCCGCAGCGCGTTGTTGGTGACGTACGCCAGGTGCATGCCGCCGGCCCGGGCCGCGGCGAGGGACTCCGCCGCGTGCGCGATGGCGCGGCCGCCCGCGTACACCACCCCGTCCAGGTCCAGCAGGGCCGTGTCGTACGCCTGGTGCAGACTCCGCTCACTGCCCGCGGGACTGGTCCTGCTCTGCCGGGTCATCTGGCCGCTCCTCAATAACCGTTCTCAAAACGCTGGGGACCGCGGTGACGCTCCACCGCGCACGATCGATCTTGTCCGAGTTTGCACTACCCCGTCACTCCCCCGGCCATCCCGTATCGCGAGACGGGTCTTACCATGCACCAATGACCACACCTGGCAACGCGGAGCACGGGCTGCGCCTGATCCCCTTCCACGGACTGCGCTACGACCCGGAGCGCGTCCGCAGCCTTGCGGCGGTGACCTCACCGCCGTACGACGTGGTCGTACGTCCCGACGGAGTCGACCACCTCGAGTCCGCCGACCCGCACAACATCGTCCGACTCATCCTGCCGCAGGCCGGCACCCCTGCCGCACGCAACGAGCAGGCCGCACGCACCCTGAACGACTGGCTCGCCCAGGGCGTCCTCAGCACGGACCCGCGGCCCGCGCTCTACGTCTACGAGCAGCGCAAGTCGGGCGTCCTCCAGCGCGGCGTCATCGGCGCCCTGGCCCTGTCCACCGCCGAGGCGGGCGTCGTCCTGCCCCACGAGGACGTGATGCCGGACGTGGTCACCGACCGGGCGGGCCTGATGCGCGCGACTTCGGCCAATCTGGAACCCCTGCTCCTCACCTACCGGGGCGACGGCCCGGGCGCCGGGGCGGACGCGGTCGTCGAGGCCACCGCCGCCCGCGAGCCGCTGCTGTCCACGGTCACCGAGGACGGGTTCCGCCACAGCCTGTGGGCCGTCACCGACCCCGCCGAGCTGGCCGTGGTCACCGCCGACCTGGCCCACCGCCAGGCGCTGATCGCCGACGGCCACCACCGCTGGGCGACGTACCTGCGCCTCCAGGAGGAGCACGGCTCGCCGACCCCCTGGGACTTCGGCCTGGTCCTCCTCGTGGACACCGCCCGCTATCCGCTCCAGGTGCGCGCCATCCACCGCATGCTGCGCCGGCTGCCCCTCACCGAGGCCCTGGCCGCGGTCGAGGGATCCTTCCGGGTCCGCCCGGTCGACGGCCCGCTCCCGCTGGCCCTGGAGGCCCTCGCGGACGCCTCGGAGCGCGGCAACGCCTTCCTCCTGACCGGCGACGGCACCTTCCACCTGGTCACCGACCCGGATCCGGCCCTGATCGAGCGCACCGTCCGGCGCGACCGCCCCGAGGCCTGGCGCCGACTGGACGCGACCGTGCTGCACGCGTCCCTGCTGGACACCCTGTGGCGGATCCCGGACGCCCCGGACCACATCGCGTACATCCACGACGCGGCCGCGACGGTCGCCATGGCCGAACGCCACGGCGGCACGGCGGTGCTGCTGCACCCGGTCCGCGAGGAGGTCGTCCGGGACCTGGCCCGCCAGGGCGTGACGATGCCCCGCAAGTCCACCTCCTTCGGCCCGAAGCCGGCCACGGGCCTGGTCCTGCGCAGCCTGGACTGACCGGCCCCGCACACGTAGAAGGGCGGCACCCCCCCGGGGGGGGGTGCCGCCCTTCTACGTCAGGCCGTGTCAGGCCTTGTCGCGCGCCTCGCGCTCGTCGTCCTCGTCGACCACGATCTCGTCGGTGAGGTCCACGTCGGCGTCCGCCTCGGAGGTGTCGACGGGCTCGTACTCCTCGTCGTCCTCGTCGTAGTACTCGGTCTGGTCGGCGGCACGCTCGGCGGCGGCCACCTCGGCCGCGTCCTCGTCCTCGTCGTCCTCGTCACCGAGGTCCACGGGCTCCGCGTCGTCCTCGATCGCGGCGGCGTCCACGAACTCCACCCCGTCGATCTCGGCCAGGCGGTCGGAGGCGTCCGTCGCCCCGTCCTTGTCGGCCTCGAGGGTCTTGGCGAACCACTCGCGCGCCTCGTCCTCGCGGCCGGCGGCCAGCAGGGCGTCGGCGTAGGCGTACCGCAGGCGCGCGGTCCACGGCTGCACGGAGTTGGAGGCCAGCTCGGGGCTCTGCAGGGTCACGATGGCGGCGTCGAGCTCGCCCATGTCCCGGCGGGCACCGGCGGCGACGAGACGCATCTCGACCTGGCCGGCCTTGTCCAGCTTCTGCACCTCGGGCTCGCCGGCCATCGCCAGCGCCCGCTCGGGGCGGCCGAGGCCGCGCTCGCAGTCGGCCATGACGGGCCACAGCTCGACGGAACCGGTCATCCGCTTGGCGGCGCGGAACTCGGCGAGCGCCTCGCTGTACTTCTGCGTGGCGTACGCGGCGAAGCCGGCGGCCTCGCGGACGGCGGCGACGCGGGAGGCCAGGCGCAGGGCGATGCGGGCGTACGCGTACGCCTGCTCGGGGTCCTCGTCGATCAGCCGGGCGACCATGACGAGGTTGCGCGAGACCTCCTCGGCCAGGCCCTTGGGCAGGCTCAGGAGCTCCTGGCGCACATCGGCGTCGATCTCGTTGCCGGTGACGTCCTCGTCGATCGGAAGCCGCTTGACCGGATCGCGGTCGCGGTCGACGCGGAACTCGCGGCCGCCGCGGTCGTCGCGGCCACCGCGGAAACCACCGCGGTCATCGCGGCCACCACGGTAGCCACCGCGCTCGCCGCCGCGGTCGTCGCGACGCGGGTAGGACGGACGGTCGCCCCGGTCGTCACGACGGAAGGAGGGACGGTCGCCGCCCCGGTCGTCACGACGCCCGTAGGAGGGACGGTCGCCGCCGCGGTCGTCGCGGCCGCCGCGGAAACCACCACGGTCGTCATCGCGGCGCGGGTAGGACGGACGGCCGCCACGGTCGTCGTCGCGGCGCGGGGAGAACGGACGGTCGCCGCCCCGGTCGTCGCGGCGCGGGTAGGAGGGACGGTCGCCACCACGGTCGTCACGACCGCCGCGGAAACCACCACGGTCGTCGTCACGACGGGGGTAGGACGGACGCTCGCCCCGGTCGTCACGACGCGGGTACGACGGACGGTCGCCACCACGGTCGTCACGACCGCCGCGGAAACCACCACGGTCGTCGTCACGGCGGGGGTAGGACGGACGCTCGCCCCGGTCGTCACGACGCGGGTAGGAGGGACGGTCGCCACCACGGTCATCGCGGCCGCCGCGGAAACCACCACGGTCGTCATCGCGGCGCGGGTACGAGGGACGGTCCCCGCCCCGGTCGTCACGGCGCGGGTAGGAGGGACGGTCGCCACCACGGTCGTCACGACCGCCGCGGAAACCACCACGGTCGTCGTCACGACGGGGGTAGGACGGACGCTCGCCCCGGTCGTCACGACGCGGGTACGACGGACGGTCGCCACCACGGTCATCGCGACCGCCGCGGAAACCACCACGGTCGTCATCGCGGCGCGGGTACGAGGGACGGTCCCCGCCCCGGTCGTCACGGCGCGGGTAGGACGGACGGTCGCCACCACGGTCGTCACGACCGCCGCGGAAACCACCACGGTCGTCGTCACGGCGGGGGGAGAAGGGGCGGTCGCCGCCACGGTCGTCACGGCGGAAGGCCGGGCGGTCGCCGCCGCGGAAGCCGCCGCGCTCGTCGTCGCGACGCGGGGAGGAGGGACGGCCGCCACGGTCGTCGTCACGACGGCCGTACGAGGGACGGTCGCCGCCGCGGTCGTCGCGGCCGCCGCGGAAACCACCGCGGTCGTCATCGCGACGCGGGTACGACGGACGGTCGCCGCCACGGTCGTCGCGGCCGCGGAAGCCACCGCCGGCCGGACGTCCGCCACGGTCGTCACGGCGGAAGCCGCCACCGGCGGGGCGACCACCGCGGTCGTCGCGGCGGAAGCCGCCACGGTCACCGCCACGGTCGTCACGGCCCCCGCGGTAGCCGCCCCTGTCACCGCCGTCGTTGCGACGAGGCTCGCGCTCCGGACGATCGTCGGGAGAGTTGGACATGGGTGTGACTCCTGTCTTCGGGGTACCGCTAGTCATTCTCGCGCAACCAGCCCATGGCCGCGCTTCGGCGTAAAGAGGTGCAAAACAAAAAGGACCCTTGGTCCTCAGCGTGAACGCTGAGGACCAAGGGTCCTTTGAAAGATTGTTCGGCGGCGTCCTACTCTCCCACAGGGTCCCCCCTGCAGTACCATCGGCGCTGAAAGGCTTAGCTTCCGGGTTCGGAATGTAACCGGGC
>NZ_JBIWFZ010000022.1:0-146472 GCF_044763325.1 Streptomyces sp. NPDC096136
GCGATCTCCCACAACCCGTCCGGAACAATCCAACTCCACGTACCCCGCCCCATACCGAACTCAACGACGCCTCACCACATAGGACACGGTCTTAGATGGTGAGTCGGTCACACAGGGAGCGGCAGATTGGCGCCCCGGTCACAAGTTCGAGCCGTGCCCATTGACCGTTAGGTCTTTTACCCGTGCGTATCCGTTGCCTGCGCCAGCGCAGGGAGTGAGGAGCTCTGTATTCGCATTGATCCCGGGCCTTCACTGCCGGTCGAAGAGCCAGGAGTTCTCACGATGACGACGCGCACGACCTTGGGGGCTCCGGATGGCGGAAATTGTGAATCCGGAATTTTTCCAACGCTGGCCGGGTGCTGGATGGGAGCGATCGTTCCCGGTGACTGGTTTACGTGTGGCCGCAGAAGAGCGGCAATTCGGGGTATATTAAATTTTCAATCGGGTGGCGTGTTGTCAGCTATCGGACTCGCGCGGATCCGTCTGCTGTTCAATGATCGTGAAGGTTGACGGGCGAGCGTTGCCGGGCCCGGCTGCATCGCGGCAGCAGCCCGCTCCGCAGGAGGGCTCGAACACTGGGCAGTGTGCGGCACCTGCAGCGACCTCGCCCCGGGGCAGGCCGCCGCCGCAGTCCTGTAGCCCGGCTCGATGGCTGATGGCCGGTCTGGGGGATACGCACCCCTGAGCCCGAAGACCAGACTCAGGCAGTACGCGGGTCGTGGCCGTGGTGGCGCTCCGCCGGTGAGTCGCCCGCCGGGGGCTGTCCGTCGGGTGGATGAGGTGAGGGCCGTCTGTCCGGGCTGCCTCGGGTCGGTCTGGCCGCCCCTGGAAGACGAAGGGATGGTGCTCAGGCTGCCGATGGGCTCGATGCTGGCGAAGGCCGCGGAGTCGGTGCCGGGTCCGGCCGCGGTGCGGGCCGGGGTGGCGTAGGGGCGGAAGCTGGACGGGTACCGGGCGCTGTTGTTCACCCCGGCCGGCCCGGGCGGGACGGCGGTGGTGCAGACCCGCCGCGGGGCGCTGGTCCAGGACCGGTGGCCGGACCCTTTGGCGTCCGCCGTCGGGCAGCTGCCTCCCGGGCCTGGTCCTCGACGGCGAGGTGACCACCGCGCAGCAATGCGGGCCATACCCCGGTCCGGCGGGCCGCCCCGCCGTCCTTCAGTGCGTAGAACTCCGCCTCGCTCGACGGCTTCGGCAGCTTGGCCCCGGCCGCCCCCTTCCTCCGCCGTCTGGTGGAACGTCATGACCGTACGCCAGTTGTACGCCGCGGGTGCCGGTGAACAGAGGTGTCTGGGTGACGTCGGTGTCGACGTGGACGAACGCGGCGGGGATGCGCCGACTGATTTCGCTGGAGGGCTCGCCGTCGATCCGCTACATTGAACGCGTTCAACTGAACGCGTTCAGATTGTGGGGGGATCGTGAAGACTGACCAGGACCAGGGTGCCGCCGTACCCGTCCACTGGCTGCAGAAGAGCCTGGCCGTGGCCGCGCTGACTGTCGCTGCGCCTGTCGTCGTCTGGGGGTTCTTCCTTGAGATCGGTGTGCCGTTCGCGGTGACGGGCCTCGTCGTGGCGATCCCGCTGCTGTTCCTGCTCACCCCGCAGCGCTTCGGCAACGCCTCTCTGGTCGTGGCGTTCGCGCTTCTCGGATGGGGGGTGGTCGGCGCCCTGGTGGAGATGTTCCTGTTCTGGCCGTCGGCGCTGCTCCTGATGTTCGCCGCGTTCGCCGACCCGCGCCGCCGGCCGGTCACCGCCAAGGTGATCGCCGGGCTCGGCACCCTGCTGACAGCGGCGGCGCTCGCGGGCTGTGGCGCCTTCGCCTGGCACTTCTACATCGGTCCCGCCTTGGCCGAACCGCACACCTACCGGGCCGAGGTCGACGCCGGATGGTTCCGCGCCGGCCTCGGAGACGCTCAGGACCGTCTCAAGCCGTTCGGTGCGACGCAGGTGAGGGGGTCGGAGTCCGACAAGGGTGCCTACCTGCAGGTCCGCTTTCCCGAAGGGCTCTCCGCATCGGAGCGCGAGGGGCTCAAGAAGGAGATCGCCCACCTGCCCGGCGTCCGCGAGGTCGAACTCTGCCCGGTGCTGGAATGCGGCTGAGCCCTTTGACGGGCCGCGCTCCAACTCCCGCTCGAGTTTCACGACCTGGGCTTCGCCGAACTTCGACCGGCCCGGCGAACCCTTCGACAGGGTCATGCCCGGCGGTCAGTGCGACGAGGCCCGAGGCGTCGGCCTCGGTGGCAGCCGGATACGTCCGACCGTGGGACCGCGTAGGCCTTGGGGCGGAAATGTCCGACCTCGGACAGGCGCCGCACCTTGGCGTGCAGCGGCTGGAGCAGGTCCTCGCGGTGCTCCTCCAGTGCCGTGGCCTCGTTACGCGGGAAGACGCCGCGGAAGACCGCGATCTCGCCCTTGACCGGGACGGGGTGGCCCGCAACGTCAGTCATGGTGTTTCCACAGTCCTTCGTGCTCGTCGAAGAAGCCGACGGGCTCCTCGACGCCGTCGGTGTGCATACGCCGGATCTCAGACGGGCACACACCGAACCGCACGGGTCCTCCGCCGACAGCTGGGTGCCTGCGACTCACGGCATGCTCGGGAGTGGCCGGGGGTTCGGGGCATTGCGGCGGATCGCCGCGCCTATGTGAACCACAGCCTCGATGGCGCTCATGTGGGTCTTGCCCTCGGTGTACCGGACATGGTCCCTGCAGAACCAGACGCGTTCTCCGGATGGCCCGCATGCGTGAGCGGCGGGGCGATCGCGCGGAAGTACGCGAGCGTGAAGGTCTCGTAGTCGTAGTCGTTTCTGGCGGACGCGTGGCACATCGTGCAGTACGGGGGCGTCATGGCTGATCGACTCCACTTCGCCGGCCGGAACATGATCACCACCCTACGTGCCTGACAGGCCGCAGAGGCAAGAGCGGCTCCTGGTTGTCGGCCTGGCGTGTACGGATCACCGGAAGGCGACTGCCACGTGGTGGATCCGCCCGCGCGGCGTGTGTACCGAACAGCGTCCTGAGCCCCCGAGCGGGGTGGGACGGCCGTCGCGCGAGAGCATCCGGATCACGTCGTCGACGCAGACGGCTCTGGTGTGGAGGGAGCCGATGATCCGCAGAAAGTCCTCTCGGTGACGCTCCATTCGAGCGAGGTCGACCCGGCCGCGGGCCGCGTCCTGGGAGGCGCCGTAGCCGGCGGCGCGGTCGATGCGCCATTTCCACGCCTGTGCCCGGAGGGTGGCGAGCGGGGAGCGCCCGGCCCCCACCGGCTGTCCGCGTCGGCGCTCGGTCGACCCCAGGGTGCGCCCCGGACAGGTCGCCGACGTGGCCGGCGCAGAGGCACGGCACCAGGACTTCGCCGCTTCGCCGGGGCGGCGGCTCGGTGTCGGCGGACCTCGTCCTCACCGAAGCTCCCTCGGCAGGTCCAACGGCTGAGTGCCGGACGTTGGTTCCCCAGGGAGATGTGACGATTCGCCCTGTCCGTGGACCTGTCGCGGCACGCCTTCCCCGCTCCATACTCCAGGACCTGACAAGCCGACGGACGAAGGAGCACGGTGAGCGCAGCGGCAGGGACTTGGAAGCTCGGGGACCTGGAGGTGAACCGCATCGGCTACGGCGCGATGCGGTTGACGGGCAACGGCATGAGGGGGAACTCCGATGGCAGGCCGATCGACCGGGATGTCGCCGTCGGCCTGCTGCACCACGCGTTCGCGCAGGGCGTCAACCACATCGACACGGCCGCCTTCTACTTCTCGCCGCTGCGCTCCGCGAACGAGCTCGTCAACCGCGCCCTCTCGACCTGGTCCGGCGACGTGGTGGTGGCGACCAAGGTCGGCCCGGCGCGCGAGCCCTCCGGCGAGTGGATCGACACGGCCCGCCCCGACCAGCTGCGCGGCCAGGTCGAGGAGAACCTGCGCCAGCTCGGCCGCGACCATCTGGACGTGGTGAACCTGCGCTGGGGCGACCCCCGAACGACCTCGATCAGCGAGCACTTCGGCGCCCTCGCCGAGCTGCGCCAGGCGGGTCTGATCCGGCACCTCGGCCTCTCGGCCGTCCGCCCGGAACACGTGGCCGAAGCCCAGGCGATCGCACCCGTGGTCTGCGTGCAGAACCCCTACGGCCTGGATTGGCGCCGCGCCGATGAGAGCGGACTGGTGGATCTGTGCCGGGAGCGGGGCATCGCCTTCGTCCCGTTCTTCGCGGTCTCCGGCCTGCGGCGCGAGGGCGCCGCGGGCCCGGAGCCCGACGCGCGCGTCCGCTCCGTCGCACGCGCCCTCCATGCGACGCCGGCCCAGGTGCGGCTCGCATGGACCCTCCAGCGCGGTCCGCACGTGCTGGCCATTCCCGGCACCACGAACCCGGCGCACCTCGCAGAGAACATCGCCGCAGGAACTCTGCGTCTGACCGAGGAGCAGTTGGCCGTCCTCGACGGGCCGGGCGAGGACACGGCCCGGACCCCCGCCGACGACGCCCGGTGAAACTCCCCGCTCCCCCCACTGCGTGACCGGCGCCGTCCCGAAGTCCGCCGTCCGCCGGCCGTGGGGCCGGCCCGGCACGGTGCACGGCACGTCCTGCTCGGCGTGGTGCCTCATCGGTCCCGGCTCAGTGGCAGAGGGCTTCGCCGCGGGCGGTTCTGGCGTAGAGCACGATCCGCCCTGTCCGGTGGGGTGCGATGCGGCCGGCGCGCGTCAGTTTGTGCAGCTGGCCGGACACACCGCCTGGAGCCAGCCCGGTCCTGTTCGCGAGCTCCAGGGTGCTGGCCGGGGTTGTGAGGAGGTGCAGGAGCGTGGCACGGGTGGTGCCGAGCGCTGACGCCAAGTCGGTGGGCCCGGTGGGTGATTCCCACAGGGTGCCGATCCCGCGGACGGGATAGCGGATCACGGGTACCCAGGGCGCAGACGTCTTGAAGTAGAGGCTCGGCCACGCGAACGCCGACGGGACCAGGACCAGTCCGCGTCCCTCCAGGGAGCGGTTCGGATCGGGAAGTGCCGTCTGCCGGCTGGTGATCCGCAGCAGTCCGCCGGCCTGGTCGAAGGTCAGGTCCGGGTGGATGCCCGCGAACATCGCCGCGGGGCCGCGTTCGGTCAGGGAGCGCGCCCGGAAGTGGATGTCGGATTCCAGCAGGGCCCGGATCCGCGGCCAGTCCGGTGCCAGAGTGCGCTCCCAGTATCGGCGCAGGTCGCCGACGAGCCTGTCCAGTTCTCGTCGAGGGGCCCGGAGCATCGGTGCCAGCCCTGGCGGCGGTTCGTCTCCGCACACTGCGGTCAGGTCGCGCCGGACTATGGCGGCCGGGGTGCGGCGTACCTCCTCCAGCTCGTCGTCGAGCGCGGTCAGGGGCGACCGCGGGGTGGGCGCGAGGAACCCGGGCAGGTGGCTGCGGGGACCGGTGGTGAGTTCGTGGGCCGCAGCCCTCCCCGGTCCGGTCAGGAGCGGGTCGTGACGGTGCCGGGACAGCCACGGCATGTGGGCCGTTCCGTTGACGGCGGTCACCGTTCTGCACGCCGGGGCCGGAGGGGTGTCGCTGCTGAAGGCCGCGTTGGCCCTGCCCTTCGTGGTCCTCGGGTTGCCGGTCGGGGCGTGGCTGGACCGGGTCAGGCGCCGTCCGGTCATGATCGGCGCGGACCTGGTGCGGGCGGCCGCACTGGCCACCGTGCCCGCCGCCGCATGGTGCGGGCGGCTGACGATGGCCCACCTCGTGGTCGTGGTGGCGGTTCAGGGCGTGGCCACGGTGTTCTTCGACCTGGGTTCCCAGAGCCTGGTCAAGGACCTGGCCCCCGGCGCCCTGCTCGCACGCACCAATGCGCGACTGGCCACCATCACCCAGGCGGCCGTCATCGCGGGTCCGCCGCTGGCCGGGTGGGCGGCCGGACTCCTTAGCCCGCCCACGGTGCTGCTCGTCATGGCCGCGGGATACCTGTGGTCCGCAGGGTGGCTGTCCCGCTGCACCACGCGCGAGCGTCCGGCGGGCAGAGCTCCCGGACGGCGCCTGCTGCACGAGATCGGCGAAGGCATGGCCTTCGTCGCCCGCCAGCCCGTCCTGCGTACCATGGTGATCGCCGGCTCGATGGTCAACATCGGCAGCGCCGGCGTCATGACCCTGCTCCCCGTACTCGCACTGGGCGAGCTCGGGTGGAGTGAGGGGACCCTCGGGTTGTTCCTGGGCGCCGGAGGCGTCGGCGGCCTCGTGGGCGCCGTGACGGCCGTCAGACTGGCCGACCGGATCGGGGCGGGACGGGCCGTGCTGTTCGTCGGGATCGCCGTTGCGCCGCTGGCCGGCGCGCTCCCTCTGCTCGGCCGGCCCGTGCCCGGCCCCCTTGCGGCCTTGGGGTGGGCGCTGGTCATGCTCAAGGTCGGCTCCGACTCCGTCCTGATGACCACCTTCCGGCAGCAGGTCACCCCTGCCGGACTGCTCGCCCGGGTCAACGGCACCGTGCGCGTGCTCTTCACCGGCGCCGTCGCGCTCGGCTCCGCAACGGCCGGTGCCCTGGCCGCGGTCGGCGGGGTTCGGTGGGCCCTGGCAGCCTCGGCCGCCTGTCTGGCCTGCGTGTGGATCCCGATCGCGCTGTCGCCGGTGAGGCGCATGACCGTCCTGCGAGCCCGCGCATAGTCCGGGTGGGGGCCGGCCCTCGAAGAGGCAGGGCCGCGGCGGCGCCGGAGACGGGGCGTGCGGTGCGGCACGGTGCCGTCTTGTCCGCGGCCCTCTGTACGGGGACGGAGTACCGGGCGCGGTCGGGGTGCTTGCGGGTATGCCGGCGGACCCGCCGGTCGTGGTCCGCGCCCGGCGCCTGACCGGCTCCCCGGGGGTCGGAACCGAGAGGCGGCCGCCCCCGGCTCCGTGTCCCCCGCAGCAGGGTCGCCCGGCGGGCCCCGCCCGGCTGCTTGCTCAGATCACGTCAGACGCGCTTTCGGCGGGAGCCCGGGCGGGTCGGCGACGTGTCCGGGCGGGCGGCCGCCGCGTCGAGGACGAGGGCCAGGAGGCGGTCCGGCTGGTCGGCGCCGCTCCCGTGTGCCGTGGCGAGCGCGATACCGACGACGAGCTGCACCAGGTCGCCGGCGTCGAGATCCGGGCGTGCCGAGCCGTGCGTCCGGGCCCGGGCGAGCACCCGTTCGGCCGCGTCCAGGACGACCTGGCGGCAGTCGGTTCCCGCGCCGTGCGCTCCCTCGATCATCAAGGCGCTGCCCATGCCGTGGTGGAGCCGCGCGTGCGCGAGAAGCGCGCCCAGCCACCGGGCCAGGGCCTCGTCGGGCCCCTCCGAGCCGATCAGCAGATCCGCCTGTGCCGTGAGTCGTTCGATGCGGTCGGTGAGCACGGCCGCGATGAGCGCTTGGCGGTTCGGGAAGTGGCGGTAGAGGGTGCCCGGCCCGACTCCGGCGCGCTGGGCGATCCGGTTGAGGGAGGCTCCCGGACCGGATGCGGCGAACTCCTCGTGGGCCGCTTCGACGAGACGGTCGCGGTTGAGGCGCGCGTCGGTGCGCCGCGGCTCCGGAGCGGCGCCGCGGCTCTGGTGCGTGGGCATCAACGGTCCCTTCGGTCGGGGGGTGGCTGGTCAAGCGGAGAGCTTCTCCGTATTCTAGCGCCCGTATCCGGAGAGCCTCTCCGGTACGTCTTGAAGGGGGCGGCATGACCGGCACTGCACGCGGCGGACTCGGACGCATCGGGATCTGGACCTTCGCCTACGAGAAGCAGCCCGCGGGACGGGTGAGGGAATCAGCCGCCGAGATCGAGGAGTTGGGCTACGGCGCGCTCTGGTACGGCGAGGCGTTCGGCCGCGACACGGTCGGCCAGGCATGGTTGCTCCTGACGGCGACCCGCCGCATCCCGGTCGCCTCAGGCATCGCCAACATCGCCTTCCGTGAACCGAACACCCTCGCCGCCGCCGAGCGCACACTCGGCGAGGCGTTCCCCGGCCGGTACGTCCTCGGCCTCGGCGGCCACCGCGTCGACGACACGGTCCACCACGTCGACGGCTACCCCGCGCCGACCCGCTCCCGCCCCGTCACCACCATGCGCTCCTACCTCGACGCCATGGACGCCTCACCCGCCCATGGCCCCGTCCCCGACCCCGCGCCCCGGCGGCTCCTCGCGGCCCTCGGGCCCAAGATGCTGGAACTGGCCGCCGCGCGGACCTGGGGCGCCCACACCTACTTCGTCCCCGTCGAGCACACGGCACGAGCCCGCGGCACCATGGGTCCCGACGCCTTCCTCGGCGTCGAACAGGCCGTCGTACTCGACCCCGACCCCGCCAGGGCCCGTGAGGTCGCCACCGCGCACGTCGCCGGATACGTCTCCGGTGCCCCGCACCAGCAGGCCAACCTGCGCCGGCTCGGCTTCGGGGACGAGGACCTCGTCGGCGGTCCGAGCCGGCGGCTGGTCGACGCGATCGTCGCTCACGGGGACGTCGACACCATCCTCCGGCGCGTCCGTCAGCACTTCGACGCGGGCGCCGACCACGTATGCCTCCAGGTACTGACCGCTGACCCGGCCGCTCTCCCGGAACACGAATGGCGCGAACTGGCACCCGCGCTGGTCCCGCTGGGCGACCTCGACCACCCCGGCCGCCCCGCTCCTGAGCCCCGCGACCACCCATGAGCGCGCCTGGCGTGTGCGCGTCCGCGGGGGATCAGCCCCTGGTCGACCGGTGCCGTACGGGGCCGGGCGGCCTGGGCGGGCCACCCGGGAGGGGGGCTCGCCCGCTTCGTGAGCGGGCCGGGGAGCGCCGCGACGGCCCGTACCGGTACCGGGGGAAGTGCGCCCGGTACGGGCCCTCGTAGCCGGTGCGGGGTCAGTCGTTCCAGACGTCGCCCTTGAAGTCGCCGCCGGTGCCGCGCTCGTAGTAGTGCTGCCCGTACAGGCCGCCCACGCAGGTCTGCTGGTAACGGTAGGCGTTGGTGGCGATCGAGCCGACCCTCTGCCCGGAGTCGGCGTCCCACAGCTCGGCCCGGCCCCAGTAGCTGAGGGCCTTGTGCTGGCCGCCGAAGCAGACCTGGTGGTTGCCGTTGGCCGGGATGCTGCCGCTGGTGCACACGTTGCCGCCCCAGCTCTCGCAGGTCGCGCTCGCCGCGCTTGCGGGCGAGGCGACGATTCCGACGGCCACGGCGGCCATGGTCGTGGCCATGAGACCGAGGCGGGAGAATCGATTCTTCTTCATGTCAGTTCCTCCACTGGGCGGGCCGGATGCTTCCGGCCCCGATGCGCTCAAAGCTATGAGCGGCCACCTGTCGGCCGGTATGTCACCCGTGCACCGTTGCCGGGCAGGCAACAGTCACGCCTGCACGGTCGGACACACCGTCGCGGAACACAGGTTCGGTGAAGGGAGGCTGCGTGCCGTGGAGCGCGAGGAAGGCCAGCGCGAGCTCGTACACGTCCACCCCTCCGGCCGTCAGCTCCCGTGCCAGCAGCGCCTCGGAGCTTCGCAGGTGCTCCCGAACCGTCCGGGGATGCAGACCCAGCCGTTGTGCCGCCGCCCCGGCCGAGCAGTCGGCCAGGATCCAGACCCGCAGCGTGCGGTGCAGGTCGCGGGCGTCGGTGTCGAGCGGACCCAGCACGTCCCGGGCCCAGGCCCGGCCGGCGTCAGTGCCGATCAGGGCGGGCAGGCCGGGGTCGTGGCGGCCCGGTGCGGTCGGCCGGTCCCGTAGTTGCAGGGCCAGGTGGAGGGCGGTCCGTGTTCTCACCTCGTCGAGGTCCGCGCCCAGCAGTTCGCCCGCCCGCTCCATCCGCGACCGAACGGTGTTGCGGCTGACTCCCATGATCTTCGCCGTCCGCACGGCGGTGAACCTCAGAGCCAGGGACACCGTCGACAGCAACTGGTCCCGGGTCCTGGCCGGTAGCGCGTACAACGGCCGCAGCAGGTTCGATGCCCAGCGGGCCGCCTCTGCACCGGGCAGCAGCTCCACCGGGTCCATACGATCGGGATGCCGGCTACGGCGACCGGGCACGTATCGAGCCGCCACCAGGTTGCGGTACGCATCCTCGTAGGCTGCACGGGCATGTGCCAGCGGGTGGAGGCGGCTGCGCCCCTGGAGCACTCTCGGACGGCGCGCGACGTAGTCGGCCAGAGCGCGCCCGATGTCGTCGGCGGCTCGGGCGTCGGCAACGGGCACAAGGGTGATCACATGGTTGTCGTAGGTGGGGCAGGGGACGACCAAGGCCCGGCCGGCGGCCAGTTCCTCGCAGTCCCGCGCCACCTGGGCACGTTCCTCCACCGGCATCTCCAGCAGAGCCGTCCAGGCCCGGTCCGCTTCCAGCAGGCGGGGTTTCATCCCGGCCGCCGTACGCTGGGCCAGGGAGACGTCCCCCACCATCAGCAACTGCATTACGGCGAGACGCAGATGGAGCAGACTCGCCTCCCGTTCCCGGCGGTCGGTCTCGGCCCCCGCCACACGCAGCAGGAGCCCGAGGACTGTGGCGGCAGAGCCGGTCAGCGCTGCACTGTCCCCGTCGAAGGGGTGTTCACGGGTGACGACAAGGACGTGGAACGGTGGCTCGTCGCCCAGGGGAAGCATCCGGGTGTGGCTTCCGTCTTCGGAGAGGACGGCGGAGCCCAGTTCGCCCCGGCCCACGGCCGCCGCTTCCGCCCTGTGGTCGGCCGTTCCGGGACGGAGGACCTCGGCGGTTCCCCCGAGCGTTCGGGCCAGCCACCGCTCGGTCCGGCGTGCCGCGGCCTCCGCGCCGTCCGGGCCCACGCGCGCGTGCCGCAGGAGTTCCGTCAGCCGCAGGGTCTGTGGTGTCGTACCGTGTATCGGCTTCGATAAGCCCATGCTGTGTGCCTTTCCCCCAAGGAATCAGTCGGAGTGCGGCCGGAGCATCCACCGGCCTCGGTGCAGGTGATCAAGCTCTCGCGGGTGTGCCGGATACCAGCCGGAGCGGGGCTCACGCGGGGCCCGGCGCAAGCCGGCCTCGACCGGGTCGGAGCGTCGCCTTCGCCCGGGGATCACAGCGGCCGGGATCGGCGCCCGGCATCCACGGGTTCTCGCTGGGTTGAAGATCGCATCCGCAGCGGCCGGCGGTCATCAGCCGCGGGCACGGTCCACCTCCCCCGTACGGGGGAACGGCCCTGCGGCTACGCCGGTCGGCAGGCGCGCTCCGCACGTCAGACGTACTCGTGCCGTCCCGCACCGTCGCGCGCCGCGGGGACGGAGAGGTCGCAGACGGCTGCCAGCCGGGGACCGAGGGGTGAGGCGTATGTGGAGGTCATGCCGTTAGCCTCGCGGCACGGGAATCCGTGCTCCCGTGCCAATGGGAGGGAAAGTGGACCGGAACCGTGAAGCGTTTGAGCCGGACGGGCTGATCGACCTGCTGGGCGACTGGAGTGCGGGCGAGGGACCGCTCTTCCGGCGGCTCACCGAGGCGTTCGTCCGGGCCCGGCGCCCGTCCGCCCCCGCCGACACCCGCGTGCCGCCGCCCCTACGCGTTTCGATCAGGCCCGACCCGCGCAGTACGTCGAACGCGGCGACCGCCGCGGCCCGGCTGACCGAGAGAACGTCGGCGAGCCGCGCTACCACATCCGCCCCCCTGCTCCTTCGCCGCGCAGACCTCGGCGGAACTGGTCGACCGCCTCTCCTCCGCCTGGGCCGAACCGTCCCGCAGCAGCCCCTGCGGACGGCCCGCCCCGCCGACGGACGGGCCCCGGACGGCTGAGGCTCGCCCTTCGCCCGCCTGCGGTCTGGATCGGAGTTTTCACGCCGTGTGGGGCGATGCGGGCCTTGACCCCGCGGGCGGCCAGGTCGTCGTGGACCATGCGGTATCCGTATCCGTATCCGTATCCGGCGTCCAGGGCCAGGCTCGGGTGCTCCGGCAGCGGTCCAAGGGCCGACTCCCGTGCGTCGTATCGGTCGAGGGCGGCGGGTAGCAGGGTGTGGTCGCGAGTGTTGGCCGGCGCGGATTCGGTGATCAGCGGCATGCCTGCCCCGTCGGTCAATTGCGAGCGCTTCAGGTCGAGTCTGGCCCGATCAACCGGGCTCCTGCCCGCGCACTCGCCACCGGCAGGCCCCTTGGAGATGCAGCCGCCGGCGCTCAGGCGGTCGACTTCGAGTCCGATCACACCCAGACGACGGCACAGTGATCACCGTACGAGGCGTCGAGGGCGCATCCTCCGGATGGATGGCCGAACAGGGCGACACGGCGGCCGCGCGTATCGCCACGCGCGGCCGCCGCTGTGCATCCGACCAGGAGCAGCTCTCCGTGGAAGCGCTGCCGGGCCGCGGGCTCTCGAAGAAGTCCAGCTTCCGCCGGCGAACTTGTCCGGCCTCGCCAGACGGCTTGCCTGCCCGCAGGTCGGGCGGCGCATGCTCGTTGGTTCAGCGGCCGGGCCTCACTGTGGGTTGTTAGGGTGGGGGCCGGTCAGGGACGGCTGAGGGGTGGGGGATCCATGGGTTCGCAAGACGGTAGTGACCGTGCGGGTTTCGGGTGCGTGGCGTGCTGCGCCGAGGACGCTGCGGTGGCGGAGGCGCACCACCACAGCCGCGACGGGGTTCGGCTCGAGAAGATGATTCGGGACGACTCGCATTTCATCGTCTCTGTTCAGCGGTGCGGCCTGTGCTCGCAGGCCTTCGTGAGCGTGTTCACCGAGTACGTCGACTGGGTCGCCTCGCAGGACGCGCAGTACCGCACCGTGCTGCCGATCACGGACGCCGAGGCGGACGACCTGGTGGCGGGGCGGTTGAGCCCGCACCAGGTAGGGGCCCTGGGACACGGCCGCCGCCATCTGCAGAGCGACTGGCCGAGCGGTGCCGAGGAGGCGTCCGTGTACTGGGGCAGCGGCGCCTTCGGGGTCAGCGAGGGGCACTGACCCGGACGGCGCGCTGCGGGCCTGCCGGTCGTGCACGTCGTTGTCGCCCCGCCGACGGGCGGGGGAGTGGGGGCCGGAGAGAAGCTCGACGAGTACGACTTCTCCTTCCAGCCCGAGCTCGACCCCCGGAAGGTCAAGGACTTCACCAGCCTCGACGACATGGTCCGCAACCTCAAAGCCGCCGAGACCGCCGGCCGTCTGACGAACAAGCTCGGCACCTACCTGCGGCCCGGCTTCTCGTGGTCGACGAAGTCGGCTACCAGCCCCCACCTGTGCGAGGCAGCGTCTATGGTCAACAGGTTCGGGGGGGGCAGGCTGCAGGGTCGGACCGGTGCGTGCGCCAGAGAGACCTCAGGGCTTCGAGCTCGGTGCGGGGGAAGTGTTCGCCCCACTTGCCGCGATATGCGCTCTCGCCGTACTGCGTGGCGACTTCGTCGAAGCAGCGGATCACCGCTCGTGCCACGGCGTCGACGCTCTGCTGGGTCGACCAGATCTCGGTGCCGGCGTTGTCGTGCTCGGCGCCGTCGGGTAGTTGAAGGAGGCGGATCCACACGTCGTTGCCCGCGCGGTAGAAGATCCACCGGAAAGCGGTGGGCTCTGCCTCGAACTGGGCACGTGTCTCGGCTTCACCGCTGACCAGTCGGGTGATCGCCGTCAGAGACCCTTCGTTCGAAGGCTCCCCTGGGTGCCCGACCTCCAGGCCGGTCCGGGCTACTGCTCCCCGGCCGAGTTCTCGGCCGTTTGCAGCGCCTGGCTGGCGATGGTGAGGGCCTCTTCTGCGTGGCCCGCTGCCTTTGCCGTCTCAGCCTGGCTGAGAGCGACACGGAGCAGTTCGACGACATGCTCCGGCAGCGCGTTGGACGCCACCACGTCGGACAGTTGCCGGATGGTGTCGGCGGCCAGGTCTTCGGACATGGGGCTGCGTCCCTTCGTCGTCGATGTCGATCAAGGCCGTGTGCGACGCTACCAGCCACCCTGGGAGACACCGCGGACCGTAGCCGACGCAGCTGGATGAACGGTGCTCGACGTCGCGCACCGGGCTGGGCCCTCCCACACCGCCGTGCCGGCCGCCCGGCCACCCGCCCGCCACACTCGGCACGCCCCGAGGCACCCCGTGTGTGACGGTCCAGGTGGGGAAGACCTGACGACGGGCTGCCCCACGCACGCAGGGCCCGGCCGGAGCCCCGACCGGCCGCGCCCTGCGCCCACGGCACACCGACGGAAGCCCCGGTGAGGTCCCCGTCCTCGAAGCGGGGGACGGTCGGGCGGTCGGCCCGGACGCGGTCGTTCACGGGTGCGGGTTCCCTTCTCGGCGCTGGGTCAATACGCGGACGCCCAGTGCGAGCAGGCCGGCCGCGACGGCCGACAGGGCGGGGCGGCGGGGGCCGGACCCGCGGGCGGCCGGCCCGGGTTTCGGCCGCGCCGCATGCGGGGCGACCGCCGCGGGCCCGCTGAGTGCCGGGTCGGTCGACCGGGGCGACTCGGGCAGGAGGCGGCGCAGTCGCCGCAGGATCGTTCCGGATCCGGACGGGTAGCGCGGGCGGCTTGCGCCCAGGGGATCGGTCGCCATGCGGCTCGCCTGCCCCCGATCGGCGGAGCGACGCACGCCGGTTTCCGCAGCCCGCGGAGGTGCCTTCCGCCACGGCTACGGCGCGGCCCGGGGCTCCCGGCCGACGGCGTCCCGGGCCCCGTCCGCCCGCCGGCGGCGGAGCGGCGGGCCGGGATACGCCGCCCCGCCCCGGCTCAGCCGCTCAACGACCGGGCTGCGCCGTCCGCAGCCGCGACACGCGAGGCTCCCGGCCCTCGGTCCCCTCGCGGATGGTGCCTGCCCGGTCCATCCCGCTCCAGCCCGAACCCTGCTCGGCGTTCACCTCCTGCCGTACGTCCACCAGCCCGTAGTGTGCGAACAACCGCTGCTCCTCCGCCACGGTCAGCACGCTCCCGCAGTCGAGCGCCGCACACGGAGCCCGCTCGATGAGCGAGACGGCGTACGGCAGCACCAGCCGCTCCTGCTCCAGCAGCGCGTGCCGCAACGGGGCGAACACCCCGCCCAGGCCGGATGCCCGGTCGGTGATCCGCACCCACTCGGGCCTGCCGGTGGTGTCGTCCACCAGGACGTACTCCACTCCACCGACCCGCTGGCCCTCCTTCGCATACGCCGCACACCCCGCCATGGCCGCCAGCTGCTCCTGCTTGATCACCGCTCCTCCTCGTCCACCTGCCGCGCGCTGCTGTCACCGCCCGGCTACCCACACCCGGCCGCAAGAAGCGGACCCGCAAGGTCCGGTGTCGCCACCTCCTCCTTCCGCCCGGCGGCGGCTGCACGACGCGACGCTCCGACCCCGGCGCAGCGGGAGCGATGTTTGAACCGCGGCGCAGCGAGCACCTGCGAGAGGGACGCGCGGGAGCGGCCGAGCACCGCGGTCGGGGTGAGGAGCGGATTGCCGTCGCACGTCCGGACTCCGCAGGCGGCCGTACCGACGGCCCGCAGCGGCAGGCGCCGCCCGCGAGAACGAGTGCCGGACGAGGCGGCGAGACGCGGGTCACGGTCCGGGTTGCCCTTGAGGCGAACCTCGTGATCTGCGGGGCCAAGGCCGTGGGAGGGTTCGTCGCCGGGTCGCCGGCCCTGCTCTCGGAGGCCGCCCATTCGGTGGCCGACAGCCTCAACGAGGTGTTCCTCCTCGCGTCGGTCCGCCGCAGCAGGCGCCCGGCCGACGAGCGGCACCCCTTCGGCTACGGCAAGCGGTTCTCACTGCTGCGTGCCGTCCTCCAGGTACGGCGGGCCGCACGTAGCGCCTGCCACGGGCTGGCCGAGGAGGTGCGGGTCCTCTCCGCCGGCATCGACCTGAACCCCGGGTACGACAGCGAGGCCGTCGAGGACGCGATGCTCCGCGTCCGCACCGAGCTGAAGCGGCGTTGGCCCGAGCTGGACCAGGTCTTCCTGGACGTCACGGATGCCGCGGCAGCCCGGTCCGCCCATGCCGCCCGGCGGGCAGGACGAACACCGGAAGCCTGATCGGCAGACGCGTCACACGGTCGCTGCGGGTCCACCGCGCCGTCCCGGACCCAGCAGCGCACCGGGCACCCTGTGCGCGGGTCCCTCCCGGATACCGGCCGTCGAACCGGCGCCTGGCCGGCCTCGTCGAGAACGCCGGCCAATGACCGGACCCCGTGGCGTACGTCGGCGGTGATGTCGAAAAGACACCGGCCTGAACGCTCCTTGCGGCCTGAGATGATCTGCCGGATCGTACGCCTGAAGGCAGAGGTGGGAAACACATGATCGTTCTGGTGCTGCTCGGTGCTGTGGCACTCGCCGTCGGCGGGTGCGCATGTGTGGTGTGGGCGGAGCGCGGCGGGCCCCGGTGGGCCCGTGCCGTGGCCGCCGTGACGCTTGCCGCGGGCGAGCAGGTGCGCCGCTCCCGGAAGAAGCGGCGCCGGGGTCTGAACGGCACCAGCAGCGGGGACGACTAGGAACGGGGAAACAGCCGCGGCCCCTACGAACGCGGCAGCCATCCGGCCGTGAAATCGTCCAGGTTCCGTGCGCGCTGGGCCCGCTGTTCGATCAGGCGGCGGAAGCCCGCCAGCGCGAAGCGTTCCCCGGTGGCGGTGCCGGGGCCGGGGATGCCGGCGACGTCGGCCATGAAGTACTGGGGACGGGGCTGCCAGCCCACCACCAGGACGCGCAGGCCCAGGAGCTCTGCGCGCCGGTGCAGGTCCAGCAGGTGCAGCAGGCCGTCCGCGTCCATGGACGTCATGAAGTGGACGTCCACCATGAGGTCCCGCTCGTCGCCGGTGACGCCTTCCAGAGCGCGCTGGAGCTGTGTGCCCGTCTCATCGTCGAGGTGCCCGCTGATGCAGGCCAGGACCGTGGCGCCGCAGCGCTGGATGCCCAGGGTGGTCAATGTGCTTCTCCTTCCGCCCGCAGGCCCGGGCGCTTCGGGGCCTCCATCCTGGCCGGGCATCCGCCCGAATGGGCGTAGGCACGCAGAGCGGTGCCGGGGTAAGGGCCCTGGAGGCGGCGAAGGCCGAAGCCCACGAAGCCGCCGGCCGTCCGCCGCTGCACGGTGAACACACCGGTCGGGGTGTGCCAGGGCCGGTGGAGTCGGGCGGGCTGGGCGTCCTGCGTCGTGCGGGTCGGTAGGGCACCGTCGTCGGGTGCGGGTGCGGGTGCGGGTGCGGGTGCGGGTGCGGGCCTGGTCAGGTGCGGTCGGGTGGGTGGGGTGGCTGTGGCGGGGGGTGGAGGCCGGGGCCCAGCGGTGGTCCGGCCAAGGGGGTGGGGGAGAGGTCTGTGGGTGCCTCACCCGCTTCGAGGAGGGTGTCGGCGGCGCCGACGATGAGCGGGTCGGGCCGTCCGACCGCCTTCCGGTCCTTGCGGTCGTAGTCGATGCGCCACAGCAGGCTGCGCATGGCCTCGAGCCGGCCTCGCCGTTTGTCGTTGCTCTTGACCACCGTCCACGGCGCGTGGGGGGTGTCGGTCGCACGGAACATGGCGACTTTCGCCTCGGTGTACGCGTCCCAGCGGTCCAGGGACGCCAGGTCGGTGGGCGACAGTTTCCACTGCCGCACCGGATCGACCTGCCGGATCGCGAAACGGGTACGCTGCTCGGCGCGGGACACCGAGAACCAGAACTTCACCAGCACCATCCCGTCCTGCGTCAGCATCTCCTCGAAGACGGGGCACTGCCGCAGGAACAGCCCGTACTGCTGCGGAGTGCAGAACCCCATCACCTTCTCGACGCCGGCCCGGTTGTACCAGGACCTGTCGAAGAAGACGATCTCGCCGGGTGCCGGCAGATGGGCGACGTACCGCTGGAAGTACCACTGCCCCGTCTCCCGCTCGCCCGGCTTGTCCAGAGCCACGATCCGCGCGCCCCGGGGGTTGAGCCGCTCGGTGAACCGCTGGATCGTGCCGCCCTTGCCCGCCGCGTCCCTGCCCTCGCAGATCACCACCAGGCGGACACCGGTGTCCTTGGCCCAGCGCTGCAACTTCAGCAGCTCGATCTGCAGGACCCGCTTGGTCCGCTCGTACTCCCGCCGCCGCATCTTGCGGCTGTAGGGGTAGTTCTCCCGCCAGGTGCGCAGGGGAGCGCCGGAGGAGTCCAGCAGGACCGGCTGCTCGGGCCGACGGGCATCCACACTCAGCCCGGACAGCAGTCGCGCGGCCTCCGACCGGTCCTGCTGCTTGTCACTCACGTCGTGCCCCTACCCGGGTCCGGCATCTTCATGGCCTCGACCGCCGGCCGGCCGGCAGGCGCTCCATACGACCGGCGCCGTCGTCCTGGGCCTGCCGGCAGTGCCGGCGTGGCCGGCCGCCCGTGTGTGAGGTACCACCTGGCGCCGGCGGGTGTTTGCGGCACGGGGGCCGCACCCGGGCCCACGGGGTGCCGCACGCGGGGCCCCGGCCTGCGGCTGCGAGCGCCACGCTTGCGGCGGCGACCCGGTGCCCGACCCGGTCACGGCGCCATGGTCACCCCAGCCGGCGGCGGTCCTCATCGCTCCACTGACGAGTGTCGCGGGGTTCGACGTACGGCTCCTCGCCCCGGGGCAGTCCGCCGGCGATGGCGCGCTGCCGGACCAGCTCCGCGTCGAACTCCAGCCCGAGGAGAATCGCGAGGTTGGTGATCCACAACCACACCAGGAAGACGATCACGCCGGCGAGGGTGCCGTAGGTCTTGTTGTAGGAGCCGAAGTTCGCCACGTAGAACGCGAAGCCGGCCGAAGCGATCATCCAGATCAGAAGTGCCAGGAAGCTGCCGGGCGTCACCCACTTGAAGCCGCGGCCCTTGGCGTTCGGTGCGGCCCAGTACAGGAGCGCGATCATGATCGTGACGAAGAGGACCAGCACCGGCCACTTCGCGATGGACCACACCCTCAGGGCGGTGTCGCCGATGCCCAGGGCGGTGCCCGCCTGACGGGCCAGGGAGCCGGAGAAGACGACGATGAGCGCGCTGGCGCAGGCCAGGACCATCAGCGTGACGGTGAGGGCCAGACGCAGCGGGAGGACTCTCCACACGGGACGGCCCTCCGGCATGTCGTAGACGGCGTTCGAGGCGCGGATGAAGGCGGCGATGTAACCGGATGCCGACCACACGGCGACGAGGAGGCCGACGACCGCCAGCAGCGACCCGGCTCCGGAGTGGCCCTGCAGCTGCTGTACGGCGTTGCTGATCACGTCCCGGGCCGAGCCGGGGGCGAGTTCCTGCAGGCTGTCCAGGACCTGCTGGGTTGCGGACCTTCCGGCGATGCCCAGCATCGATACCAGCACGAGCAGGCCGGGGAAGAGCGCGAGGATCCCGTAGTAGGTCAGCGCCGCGGCCCGGTCGGCGAGCTCGTCGTCCTTGAACTCCTGCACGGTGCCGCGCAGCACGGCCTCCCAGGACCGCCTGGGCAGGTCGGTGAGCCGGTCGGGCGCGCGCTCCTCCACCTGTGGGTCCGGGCCGGCCGTGACCTCGCGGCCGGTGTGCTCCTGCGTGTCGTCCCTGTCGGGGCCCGGCGTCGGTATGTGTGTCATACCTGGCGGCTTTCCAGTGGATCGCTCCTCATGTCCGCGCGCACGATCCTGTCCTCCCTTCCGCACGGCTGTGGCCGCGGCCGGGCCGACGCCACCGGCCTCGGCACAGGGCGTGGGCTGAGGTGCTGAGGCTGAGGTCGGCATCCTGCGCCGGGCCCTACAGCCAGCCGTTGCGGCGGAAGGCACGGTAGAGGGCGCCCGAGGCGAGGGCCATGAGGGCCAGGGCCAGGGGGTAGCCGTAGGTCCAGCCGAGTTCCGGCATGTGCTCGAAGTTCATCCCGTACACGCCGGCGACCATCGTGGGGATCGCGAAGATCGCCGCCCAGGCGGAGATGCGCCGCATGTCGTCGTTCTGCCAGGTGCCCACGCGGGCCTGCTGTGCACCGAGAACGGAGTCCAGAAGTTCGTCCAGGGTACGGACCTCGATGTCGGTGCGGTGCAGGTGATCGGCGACGTCACGGATGTACGGGGCGATCTCCGGCAGGTGGCCTTCTGCCCCTGGGCTGCCGAGGAGGCTCTGGAGGACCGGGACGAGCGGCTGCACGGCATCACGGAACTCGCGGACTTCGCGCTTGAGGGAGTAGATCCTCTGGGTGTGGTCGACGCGGGAAGTAGAGAACACCTCGTCCTCCAGTCGGTCGAGCGTGGCGCGCACCCTCCGGGCGGCGTCGCCGTACGCATCGACCGCGACGTCCAGCACGGCGTGCAGCACGGCCCAGGGCCCCAGGTGGAGCATCCGCGGATCGGCGTCGAGCCGGCGCGCTGCCTCGGCGCACGGGTCGATCGTTCCGTGGCTCACGGTGAGAACGCTGCGCGGGCCAACGAAGATCATGATGTCCCCGGTTTCCACGGATGCGTCCCCCTCTACGTACTGCAGGGGCTTCAGCGCCACGGCCAGGACGTCGCCGAACCGCTCGCGCTTGGGGCGCTGCCGTCCGTTGAGCGCGTCTTCGACGGCCAGGGGGTGCAGGGCGAGTTCCCCGGCCAGCTGGACCAGTTCGTCCTCCGAGGGGTCTGCCAGCCGGACCCAGGCGAACGTGCCGTCGCCCAGGTTCCGCAACCGTTTGAGGGCCGCGCGACAGGCGTCCTCCGGCAGCTCGCATTCCACATGCTCCGACCGGCCCGATTCCAGCTCGTAAATGACGCATTCCATCCTCCGCACATGCTTCATCGCCCGCACTTCATGCGTCCGAGGCCGAAGTCCGTCCGGTTCCGCCGAAGCCCGCGGTCGTCCGGCGCTTCTCCCGTAGGCCTCCAGGAGGCTGCGCGGGTCCCTCGGGGCGCTCCGCGCGGCCCGGCGACGCCCCCTGGCAGCTCCGGACGACCCGGGCGGCCGGGCCCAACTGGACGAAGCCGCCCACACCCTGTGCCTGCTGACCGGGCGGGGCAACGCGCATGCCGCGCTTCATCGCCCGCCGAGCAGGAGGTCGCCTCGCCCCAAACCCCGCCGGACGCAACCGGAAGTCCCCGGATGTCCCGCTGGTTTCGACGTGGCGTGCATGGAGCCGAGCAGGCGGAGGGCCTCGGAGCTCGGGCTGCCGGGGTCGGCGTGGTAGACGATCAGCTGCTGGCCGGGGGCTTCGCGCACGTCGAAGGCGTGGCGGGTCAAGTGGAGGCTGCCGACGTCCGGGTGGAGGAAGTGCTTGTCCGCGCGGGTCTTGCCGCACACGGTCCGCTCCTACGGTCTCCGATCGTGTGGGCGGGACCTGACGGGTGCTGGGCCGGTCAGGCGACGAGCTTGTGCGGGGCGCACGGGGCGGGGCCGAGGGGGAGCCGGGTGAACTGCTCGGTGCCGACGATCTCGGTGCGTTCCGGTTCGGGTAGGCGGGCGAGAAGGCCGGGCAGGGGCCGCGGGCGGGCGACCTCGCTGCGGTGGGCGCGGATCGCGGCCCACTTCACCGCGGCCCATGGTGAGACGTCGACGGTCGTGGTCACGTACGCGTCCGGCATGGCGAGGAGCGTCTTGCCCACGCTCTGGAGGAGCGGGCCGAGGCGGCCCACACCGGATTCCGAGTGCGTGGCCGCGTACAGCGCGGCAGGCTGCCAGGGCTCCCCGGCTTCCGGGTACAGATGCGGCAGACCGGCGGCCCCGACAGCGAGAAGCGTGATTTGGTGGGTACGCCGGTGGTCCGGGTGCCCGGTGAGTTGGCCCAGGGCGTCGTGGCCGACGACGATGTCGGGCCGGACCTCCCGGATGTGTCCGACGAGGCGGCCGACGGCCTCGTCGAGGGGCGCGTCGACGAGGCGTGCCGCGCCGCCGGGCGCCGAGGCGGGGTTGCGGGCATCGGCGTAGCCGAGCAGCCGCGGGGCTCCGGCGCCCAAGATGTTCAGGGCGTCGGCGAGTTCGGGCGCTCGGTGGCTGTCGGCCGTCCAGGTGGCGGTGACGACCGCGGTGCGGGCACCGGCGGCGGTGTGCTGGGCGAGCACACCGCCGGCGAGGAGGGACTCGTCGTCCGGGTGGGCGAAGACTCCGAGCAGGGAGGGAGCGGCGGTCGGTTGCGTCATGGCGGCCTCCGGGCCGGTCAGGGCGTGGGGACAGGGGTGTGGGTGAGCTCTTGGGCCCGGCGGGCGATGAGCGGGGCGAGGCCGGGGTGGACGCCGCGGGAGCATGCCCGGAGGAGCTGGGGCGAGCGCGACGAGTTCGCCGCTCAGGCCGGCGTTCGTGTCCAGGACGTGGGCGAACTCGCTCCGGATCCGGGCGGCGGTCGCGGGTGCGGCGAGCGAGTACGCGTGGAGCAGCCCCAGGTCGTAGCCGGCGGGCAGGCGGCCCCAGCTCTCCCGGTCCAACAGAACCAGGGGTGCGCGGGTGAGGTTCGCCCAGTGCGGGTCGGCGTGCCCGATCGTCGTCTCACGGATCCGGATGGGGGGCGGTGCCGAGGAAGCGGCGGAAGTTCCGGTCGACCCAGTTCTGCCGTACGGACTTCCGGTCGGTGGGCACCGTCGTGAGGGTGCCGAGCGCGCACTTCAGCTCCGTCCACCATGAGCGGGAGTGCCCGGGTGACCGGTGGGACGGACACGTACTCGGTGAGCTCGGCCCGGTGGGCGACGTCACGCGAGGTCCAGTCGAGGACGCCGCGAAGCCGCGGCCGCGGTACCGACCGGGCCACGTGCGTGTCCGCGGCCGCCGTCCCCTCCCAGGGCCGTCCGCCCGCCTTGTCCACCTCGGCGGAGACGACGCGCAGCCGGCAGTCTCCGGCTCGGCGCCCCAGGGTGCGGCCCTGCCACCCCCACCCCTCGCGGCCCGTCGCGGCCACCTGGAACTGCCGGGCGGCTGCCGCGTGCGCGCGCCGCATCCGTTCTCGATCATCAGGTTCTGTCGGTGCGACGAACACCGCCTCGGGTGCTGCCCGTTCCACCGTCCCCTCCGTCACGATGTCGGCCCCGGAGTGCTCAACAGGTCGGGGCTGCGGCACGTCACGCCCGGGCCAGCGGAGCACCAGGCGGCAGTACTCCTTGTCCTGCGGGCTGTCGCCGTCCTTGCTCTTCACGTGGATCA
The DNA here is from genome assembly GCF_044763325.1 of Streptomyces sp. NPDC096136. Lineage (NCBI taxonomy): Bacteria > Bacillati > Actinomycetota > Actinomycetes > Kitasatosporales > Streptomycetaceae > Streptomyces > Streptomyces sp. NPDC096136. Next base: position 22,786 of record NZ_JBIWFZ010000022.1, read on the forward strand.
GGTAGGCGAGGGAGTCGTAGCCGACGATCGCGGTGGCGTCGCGGTCCTTCGCGATTGCGGTCACACCCTCGTCCGGTTCCTGGTGGGCGGCCAGGCGACGGAATCCGGACAGGGTGGTGGCCGCGTACAGCTGCAGGGAACCGGAGTAGGCGTTCGCTCCCATGGTCACGCCTGTGGCCACCTCGTGCCGCGGCCCGCGTAGCGCCTCCCCCAAGCCCGTCGTATCGGCGGCGGCGGTGCCGGGCTCGAAGCGGAGCGTCAGCCCGCCGTCGAGGAGGGAGAGGACCGGGATGGCGCGTGCCTGTTGCCCTCGGTCGCGGACGAATCCGCAGTACGTGAAGTGGCGTGCGCGCAGCACCTCGCCGTGGCGTTCGAAGGTGACTGCTCCGGTGTATCCGCCCATCTCCAGCGGCAGGACCGGGCGGCCGTCCTCGGCCGGCTGCTCCCGCCAGGCCGGGCGATGTCCCAGCAGTTGTAGGTGATCACGGCGGCGTCGAAGCCGCCGCGCCGCACGAGAGGGCCGCTGACGCCGCGCTGATCGCCGTTCCGGCATCGTGGTAGCGGGTGATGACGGCCCGGTCGCCGCCGTCGTACGCGGCCAGGAGGTTCGCCTCCGGTGCGAAGCGGTGCCGGGGCACGGTCCGCAGCGCCTCCTGCACCGGCGCGCAGGGCGCCCAGCCGCCGTCGATGACCATCTGGGCCATCTCCGCGCGCAGCCTGGCCGCCTCGGCCGGCTCCCCCGGCACGGGCGGCTGGTCGGCGGCGATGGAGTAGGAGGTCGCCGGCACCAGGCCGGGGATGACGCCGGGCCACACGGCATCGAGCGCGAGAGCGGCCGGGACGAACACGTCCCCGACGCAGGCGAGGGCGTGGAGGTCGAAGAACTCCCAGCGGTCGAACTTGTCCGGCACGGGGTTGGCCAGGGTGCCCGTCCAAGCGGTGATGCGGACGACGGCCGTGAGCCGCGGGACACCGTGGCTGTCGTCGACCAGCATCGTCACCACATGCGCGTCGGCCGGATCGGCGACCAGCCCAGTCTCCTCGATGAGTTCGCGCACTGCGGCGGCGGCGAAGCCCTCCAAGCCGGCGGGCCGGTGCTCTTGCCGCCGGGCAGCTCGAGCATGCCGCGCCGAGAGCGGCCCGGCAGGACCCGGCCGGTGGCGTCGGTGACGACGGCAAGCGTGCCGGTCAGGGCGTGGCCGGTGGTCGGCCTCTTCTCCAAGGCCCGGGTCGCGAGGTGGCACGGCCCGCGCAGGACCAGAAGGGCCAGACCGTCCGCGTCCAGCCGCTCCACCGTTTCCCAACCGGCACGGAGCAGCGTGATCTCGTCCTCGTCCAGGGCGATCCCGCGCCGCTCCGCAGGGGTGTTCTCGACGATCGGGGTGATGACGACGAGGGCGCCGCCGTCACGCAGCCGTTCGCCCAGCCCGTGAACGGTTCGGCCGCGATCCCTCAGGAACGGGTACACGAGCCGCAGCGTGATCAGGTCGTACCCCGCCTCGTGCAGCGGGTCCGGGTCGTCGTGCTCGATGTCCAACTGCAGCCAGCACACCCCCTTGACGTCGGCGTGCTCGTCGCGGGCTCGGGCGATCGCGCTGTCCGTGAGGTCGACGGCGTCCACGGCGTAGCCCGCACTGGTCAGGTGGACGGCCAATTCCCCGGTCCCGCAGCCCACGTCCAGGGCCCGGCCCCCGCCCTCGGGCACCGGGGCGTGCTCGGCAAGGAGTTGCTGTTCGCGCTCACCGAGCCGACGCCACCCCTTCCCCTCGCCGTAGGGCTGCTCCCACTCCTCGCGGGCTGTGTACGTCAACGTGCTGCTCCTCATGGCGGGCGGGATGCGGGTCAGGGGTGCTGTTCGGTGCGCAGCCGGGCCAGGGTGCTCAGGCCGCGCTCGGTAGACAGCCGCCGCGAGTTTCCCGATGCGGTGGAGGATGCGGCGCTGCTGCTCGGGCGGGTGAGCGGTGCCGTGCAGGGTTCGGCCGCCCACCGCGGTGAGCACGACAGCCCGCAGCGTGGGTCGGCGGCGATCAGGTGGACGTCGAGCGGCTCGGTGTGCCGCTGGGTGCTGCTCACGCGTCACCGCCGGGGCGGCGCGCGAGCAGCACGGTGAACACCGTGTCCTCCTCCAGGACGCCGCCGGCGGCGTGGTCCTGGAGCAGCCGGAGCGCCGCGGCCTCGAACGTGTGATGGCGTCCGGCGAACAGGGCGGGGCGGGCGAAGCTGGTGGTGCGCAGGTAGCCGAGGACGTCCTCGGGCGCCCAGGCACGGGAGACGGGGAAGCGGTGCTCGGTCACCTCGCTGAACGCCGAGTCGGCCAGGTCGTCCTCGTAGGAGCGGCCCGGCCCGGCGTACGTGCCGCCGGTGCCCGCGCGCCGGTCTTTGCCGAGGTAGCTCTGGATCAGTTCCCGAAGGGCGGTCGTCCAGTCGGCCTCCTTGTGGGCGGCGCCGGTGAAGACGTCGACCGTGCGCCCTCCGCGGACCGGTTCGAGTGCGGCGCGGGCCGCCTCCAGCATCGCCCCGTTCACGTCGACCAGGTCGATGTGAACCAGTCGGGGCAGGACGGGCAGCAGCGAGCGCGGCACCTGGCCGGTGCCGGTCCCCAGGTCCAGGAGGACGGGGGCGGGCACACCGTGCTGGGTGGCGGCCAGGAGGTGGACCGCGGCGTCCGGAAGCCCGGGACGGTAGCGAGCGTGGTCAGCGGCCTCAGGCCCGAACAGGGCCTCGTCCGAAGCCGTCGCAGAGGCCGGTTGGGCGGGGCGGGTCATCGTGCATCTCCAGTCTCACCAGGGGAAAGGTGCCAGGTCAGGGTGCCGTTCGGGCTGGTGGCCCGCTGGATGCGGTCGCCGTCGAAGTGGAGCCGGAAGACGTCCGGTTCACCGGCCGTCCGCCACCGGCCTGCGACGTCCTGGATCTCCGCCCAGATGTCCCGGGGCCCCGAGGCCGTCACGTCCCACCGGCGATGGCCAACAGGCTGCACGCGCATCCACGACCGGCACTCGGGCGCGCCGATCGTCAGGTCCTCGGCACCGAAGTCGCGTACCAGCCCCGGGTACAGGTGATCCAGGGCCAGCCACAGGCCACGCGCCATGTCGGGCGGCGGCGCAAGCCGGCTGCGCTGCGTCCACCCGTCCGCCGTGGTGATCGTTGAGCGGAACGAGGCGGACAGGAACAGCCGGTCGAAGCCGGCCCCGGCACGGTGACCGAACTCGACCGCGCGCAACTGGGCCTCCACCGTCCCGTCCGGCCGTCTTTCGACCACGGCCAAGCCCGGCCACGATGGCGAGGACGTCCCGAGCGTCATCAGGGCGCGCCCGCGCGGTGCCAGCTGCTCCACCAGGGCCTGCGGCACGTGGCGGACGGCGAAGGATACGAAGATCCGGTCGTACGGTCCCGCACCGGCCCACCCGGTGGTGCCGTCCCCGGTCACCGCGGCCGGTCGGTAGCCGAGGGCGGACAGCCGCTCGCGGGCGGCCGCGGTGACGTGCGGGTCGATGTCGAGGGTGACGACGCCCTCGTCGCCGCACACGAAGCAGGCCACCGACGCGGTCACCCCGGCGCCGGTCCCCACGTCCAACACTCGCTGCCCGGGCCGCAGGTCCAGGTGCTGCAGCAGGTGCGCGGTCAGGCTCATCGTGCTCGACATGGCGGTCATCACGCCCCCGCGGCGCGGCCCGGGAACGCGGCCGAGGATCGGCTCGCCGTCGTGCTGGATCGCGACGCTGTTCCCGCTGTGCAGCCGCTCCAGCAACTCCTCCCGGTCGGCCGGACGGAATAGGTCCAGCAGATCCCAGCACGGCGGGCTCTCCTCGGGGGCGCTGCGCCTCACGTACGCCTGCGGCATCAGCACCTCCCGCCGCACCGCGAGGAACGCGTCCCGGACCGGGCCCGCCTGGAGATGGCCGGCGGCCTCCAGCCCGGCGACCATCTCCGCCCTCGCGGCCGCCCCCCTCTCCTCAAGGACGACCCCGGCATGGGCGGGCGGTACGAGGGGATCGGCCACGAACGACTCCTTCGGCAGGGAGACCGGGACTGCGGGCGGGAAGCGCGGGGCGGTCAGGTCCATCCGAGCTCGGTGTAGGGACGTCCGGCTCGGATGCCTTCGATCGCCGCTCGGGTGTAGGGGACGATCGGCTCCGGAAGGGCGTCGGCGGGCCACCAACCCCAGGAGACGCAACGGTCCGGCTCTCGGACCTCGGGCGTCCCGGTCCAGTGCCGGGCGCGGAAGACGAACCCGACTCTGGGCTGGTCTCCGGGCTTGTCGACCATGTGGACCACGTGCGCGAGCTCGACGTCGGCCGGGTCGATGACCAGCCCGGCCTCTTCCTGCGCCTCGCGGACCAGGCAGGCCACCGCGGACTCCTGCTCGCAATGGCCGGCCAGGAAGTGGTGGGTGCCGCCGGCGTACGCGGAGTCGGGGTGGCGCAGGCCGAGCAGCACCTGCCCTTCGTGTTCCAGGTAGAGGTGGACGCCGACGATGTGCGGAACGCTGGTGCCGCCCGCCTTCGGCCCGTCCGGCCCGGCGGCTCCGCCCTGGGGCGCCGTCGTACCGCGGGCGGCGAGCTCGACGGCGAACGGCTCCACGACGTCCTGCTCGCGGTCTCCGTCGGGCAGCGCCCAGGCTCCGGGCTCCCGGATGCCGGGGAGGTCATCGCGCAGGTGCAGCAGGTAGCGGCCGAGCCCGTCGCCGAACAGCGCCGAGGCGTTGACCGGCTCGATGCGGCCTTCGAGCCCGGACGCGGTGAGCTTCGCCCGCAGCTTCGGGGCCGTGACCTTGTCGAAGGTGACCCATTGCGGGGCCGAGACCTCCTCCGGCTGCACCGTGACCTCGACGTCCCGGTCGACCAGATGGAAGACGAAGCGGAAGTCCCAGTGCTGGTGTGCGCCTTCGCCCTTGGCCGGGTTGGCGTCGATGTCGAAGACGTCGATGTCGATGGGCAGGTCCCCGTAGGCGGCGGTGGTACACAGGGCGCCGGACGGAATGCCGGCCTCCTCGTGGACCTCGCGCAGCGCCGTCTCCAGCAGCGAGCGATCACCTGCCTCGACGTGCCCGCCGGGTGCCAGCAGCAGCCCGAAGGTGTTGTGGTGGACGAGCAGGACCCGGCGGTCGTGGTCGACGACGACCGCACTGCACGTGATGTGCCCCGGCACGGTCGAGCGGCTCGTGGGCTCGGCGTCATCGTCCAGCAGCCGCAGCAGGGGTTCCAGCAGCAGCGCTTCAGCCGGGTTCCGTTCCAGGTAGGCGGTGACGAGATCGCGGATGTGTGCGCGGGAGGGCGGCAAGAGGACCTCACAGGTCGGTGGGACAGCGGGGTGGCGGACAGGCTGACGGAGGGGCGCGCGGGTGGATGGTGGATCAGCTCGGCGACTCCTGGCCGGACGGCTGGGCGTCGCGGGGGCCGGGAACGCCGTCGGGTGCCGGCGCGATCCCGTACTGGGCGGCCTGGGCGGTGAACATGCCCTGGTAGAGGCCGTCCTTGCGGGCCATGAGTTCCTCGTGGGTGCCGTCCTCGACGACGCACCCCTGATCGAGGACGTAGATGTGGTCGGCGTGCATGGTCGCGGCGAGCCGATGGGTGACGAGCACGACCGCGTGCCCCTCCTCGGCCAGGGACCACAGCCCCTCGAACGCGGCGATCTCCGCATGGGGATCCAGGGCGCTGGTCGGCTCGTCTACCAGCAGGAACGGCGCCTGCCTATAGCGACTTCGAGCGGACCCCAACTTCTGCCACTGACCCCCCGAGAGCTGGACACCCCGCTCATAGCCCTTGAACACGATCGAGTCCCAGCCGTGCGGCAGCCCCTCGACCAGCTCGAGCACACCGGCCTCTCCGGCGGCTCGGCGGACACGGTCCATGTCCCGGGGACGGTCGCCGGCGCCGATGGCCACGTTCGCGGCCGCCGTCATCTCCCAGCGCGGAAAGTCCTGCGCCAGCAAACCGACTTCGGCGAAGACCTGGGTGCGGTCCGCCTCACGCAGCTCGACCCGTTCGCCCGACTCGCCCACCCACCACACGTCCCCCTCGGCCGGGAGCAGCAGCCCGGCTAGCACCTTCGTGAGCGTGGTCTTCCCCGAGCCGTTCGCACCCACCAGGGCCGTGACCTTTCCCCGCGGCACGCTCACGCTCACGCCTTTCAGGGAAGGGCCGTCGGCGCCCGGATAGGTGAACGAGACGGCCTCCGTCCTCACCTCACGCACCGGCGCGGGCAGCGGCGCACCGGTGCGCGGGATCGCGTTCTCGCCCGCCACCTTGATCGCGTCCTCGGTGTCGGTGAGGAACAGCAGCTCCTCGTACAGCCGGTTGACCTGCTGCACCAGCGAGGTGAGGCGCGCCGTCGACGTACGGATGGCGATCACCGCGGTCCCGCCGACGGCGAGCGGCAGACCGCCTGTCGACAGCAGCCACCACAGCACCCCGTAGCAGGCCAGCGACGCCACGCCGGCGAACCCGCCCGCGACCAAGTCCGTGGACGCCTGGGCCCGGGCCAGGCGCCGCTGTTCGGCCTCCGTCTGCCTCGACATCTCCTCGTAGCTGGACAGCAGCTTGGTACCGGCGGCGTGCACGCGGATCTCACCGGCGGCGTGCGGGCGGGTCAGGTAGGCCAGCAGGGACGCGATCGCCCGGCGGTGATCGACCCAGGCCATCCGGGAGAGGTAGTCACGACGCGCGGAACGGACCGCGCCCCAGCCCTTGGGCAGAGCGATCGCCAGCAGCATCGGCAACAGCGCCCAGTGCAGCGCCGCGAGCACGACCGCGGCCGCGGCCATGCCGATGACCACGTTGCCCACGCCGACCGACAGCCGCAGCATGCTGCGGGCCGAATCGGTGCCGAACTTCCCCGCCTCCAGAACCCGCTGGACCTCCGGCCGTTCGGTCGCCTCCACCTCCACACCGGTGACGGCCGTGTAGTACCGCGCGGACACCGCCCGCTCCACCTGGGGCTCCAGCCGGCCCGACATGGCGGTCGACCACGCCGACAGCACCGCGGTGGCCACCGCGGCGACCGCGAGCACCATCAGGGACGGCAATGCATCACGGAGCTTGTCCACGGTCGGACCATCGGCGAACAACTGCGCGAGCGCGCCGTTGACCGCCACCAGCCCCCACCCGGCCGCCACACCTTGCCCGAGCTCGGCGGCCACGACCCCCATCAGCGCGCGCCGATCCGCCTTCCAGCCGGTGCGCAGAACCATGCCCACCATGCGCGGCAGCGCGGCCGCCATGTGCCCGAACTTCAGCCTGGTCAGCGGGCCTTCATGCCGGACGAAGGACTGGTCGTAGCGCAGCCGGCCGCCGTACAACTCGCGCTCCGCATCGGAGATGCCGTCCGCGGCTCCGGCCTGCGGCGGGCTTACGACCCCATCGCTTGCCGGTTTGAGTGACGTCAATGTGTTCCCCCTCGTGGCCGTGGTGGTGGTGCTGCCTTGCTCAACGACGCGGCACCGATTTCGAACACCTGCGCTTTCGGACGGATCGCGCACCCTGGAGTTGAGCGGATTCTCGAAGGTGTGTGGTGCACCGACCCTTGCCAGGCAAGAGCGCACGTCCAGGACCCGGTTGGCCGAATCGCCGACGCTCAGCAGCTGCGGTTGTCTGGACTAGTGACCTTCTGCGGCCTGGCGCTCACGGGGATGCTCCGTACGACGCACGTGGTCCTCGTCCCCCAGCACCTCCAGCAGCGGCCCCAGAGCCGCCCGCTCCAGATCGGTCGGCTCCAGGCCCTGCTCCGCCCGCGACGCCGCGTGCAGGAACACACCCGGCGGCAGAATCGCCTCGGCATGCCTCCGTCCCGGCCCCGCGGGGTAGCCGGACAGCATCGCCTCCCAACGTGCCAGCCGCTTCTCGCGCCCCAAGATCCCCACCGATTCCTCGCTCACGCACACCTCCCCCGCGGTGATCGAGGATCCGCCGGGTGCTCGCCGCCCTTGCCGGTGACGCGCACGCCACCCCGGCGGAGATCCGTCGGCTCACGTCGGGGGAGCCGTGCTGCGAGGCGGGACGTGGCAATCCATCGCGCCGGCCCCCCGGGAAGCCGGCATGTCTTCTCAGGCCCTCCTGCGAGGCTGGGGTCGTCAGGCGTAGCGTGGCCGTATGAGCAGCGAAGTGCAGTCCCGGGGACCGAAGTTGCCGCCCACCTATCCGCCGAAGACACCGACTCCCTCGAAGAAGCCCGTCGAGGCGCCCCGGCCGCAGCCCGACACGAAACCGAAGACCGCCGTCGGGCTCCCCTCACCCCGGATGACGGTCCGCAACCGGCGCACCGCCGGCCTCACGTTCCGCTCCGATCAGTGGGCCCCCAGCAAGGCCGCCGCCCAGGCGGTGGTGACCGTGCGCGCCTGGGGCTACCCGCTCCTCGACGAAGGCGACCTCGAGGCCGCCGTGCGCGCCCTCGTCGCCGCTGCGGTCGCCGACCGCGGGAAGAGGATCAGCGTGCACCTGGCCGACCAAGACCAGAAGATCCTGGTCGTCGTCCTCTCACACATGCCCGGCCTCGACGAGGACCTGTCCGTCCTCGCCGACGTCGCGGCCCTGCGGACCGTCGAGTCGTGCTCCACCGACGCCGCCTCCGACGGCCGGCGCCTGTCCGTCCTCCTCGACGCCGAGCCGCGCCCGCGGCGCAAGAGCGCGGCCTGAGTCTTCGAGTGCACGGCGGAGGCTGTCGATCTCCCTTTGGTAGGCCCTGGCGGGGTGGCCGCGTTTCCCGGCCGCGAATCCCGGGGGCGACGGGCGGGGGCGGCGGGGCCTCGGCCGGGGACTGGGCGCGCTCCTGCCGACGGCGCCCGTTGGCGACAGGCCGGTATCGGCCGAGGGCGTGGCGCACGCCCCGGTGGCGTTGTACGCCTCCGGCACTCCCCGCGGCCCCGAGCGGATCTCACAGCCGCACTTCGCCCTGCCCGCCGTGCTCGCCGCAGCCGACCCCGACCCCCTGAAGGCGGCGCTGGACGCGGTGTGGCACGCCCTGGGCACGTACGGCGGGCACTGCCCCCGGCTACTGAAGGAGATCCGCTCGGTGTGCGCGGACCCGGTAGAGGAGTCGGCAGACCTGCTGTCCTGCCGGCGGTGCTTACCGGTTTCGGGCTTCAAGCTCCGACGGCAGTGGGCCTGGGGCCGCGGCATCGGGTCGCGGGGGAGCGGTTCGCCGATGTCGACCGCGGTCCGGTGGGTCAGTTCGATGCCTCGAGAAGTGCAGGTGCCACAATGGCTTGCATATGCGAGCTTGAAGTCGGCTTAGGCTTGCTGATGCAAGTTTGTTGATGGGTGAAGCTGGGGTGTTTGTGCAGGGCGAACTTCTTCCTCCGGGGCAGCGCACGGTCAGGGGCTGGCCGGTATCCCACTACGGGCCCGTACCGCGGTTCCGGGCCGACCGGTGGAGCCTGCAGGTGTTCGGGGCCACGGCGACAGGTGAGAAGTACTCCTGGACGTTCGACGAGGTCATGGCCCTTCCTTCGACGACGATCACCGCGGATCTCCACTGCGCATCGGGTACGACGACCACGGGCCACGAGTTCTTCGGCGTGCCGGCGACAGTCCTGCTGGAGCTGGCGCCGCCGGCCCCGGAGGTCACCCACGTCATGGCATGGGCGGAGTACGGGTACAGCGCGAACCTCCGTCTGGCGGACTTCACCGCCGCTCGGACCCTGATGGCCACCCACCATGGCGGCGAGCCGCTCACGGCCGAACACGGCTTTCCGCTCCGCCTGGTCGTCCCGCACCTGTATGGCTACAAGGGGCCGAAGTGGCTGCGCGCGATCGAGTACATGACCCAGGACCGGCGTGGCTTCTGGGAGGAGCGGGGCTACCACAACATCGCCGACCCGTGGACGGGGAGACGCCATTCGTACCAGGAGGACGATGACGAGTAGGCCGACGCGCTGGCTCGCCCCCGGAGCGATCCGCGACCAGGTCTGGCAGCCTACGGAGGCCGAGTGTCCTCTGTACGGCCGGCCGCCTCCCGCGCGTCAGACGAGGTCGAGCAGCTCGGTATGTACGGCGGCGTGGCCCATGCACTCGTCGACGAGGCGTATCTCCAGGATCCAGTGCGCTCGCCACCCCTCCTCCACTGTCCGGCGCAGCGGGCGGGTGTTCTCCGGGCTGATGAACGCCTCCAGCCGGGTCGTCTCCGCGTGCGTGGCGGGTGCGGTGCTGGTCAGTCGGCCGACGTGCCAGGCTCCCAGGGCCCGGTCGGCTTTGGCGGCCATGGCCTGGACCTCCGTGTGGAGAGCGCGGCCGGTGATGGCCGTGTCGGCGCGGAAGACGTCACGCGCGGCGGTGGCCACGACCGCAAGGTCGTGGATGAGCCGTAGACGTGCTGGATGGTCGCCGACGGCCACGGTCCGGGCGAAGCCCGTCTCGTACGGGGCCAACAGCGACTCGAAGTCGAGCACGACCACGTCCTGTGCGCCGATCACCCGGTCCGGCCACTGGCCTGCGACCACGGTGTTCGGCCCCGAGCGCGCGAAGCGCCGCTCGACGAGACTGGCCGACCCCGCCACCCCCATGATCATGGTGGGACCCGGCACCGGCGTGGCCCCGTTCATCGGATTCCTCGAAGACCGCCGGGCCCGCGGCCACACCGGGCCCAACTGGCTCTTCTTCGGCGAACAGCGCCAAGCCACCGACTTCTACTACCGCCACGACCTCGAAGGCTTCACGGAGTCCGGCCACCTCGACCGGCTGGACCTCGCTTTCTCCCGGGACCAGCGGAACAAGATCTACGTCCAGGACCGGATGCGCGAGAACGGAGCCTGCCTGTGGCAGTGGCTGCGGAACGGTGCCCACTTCTACGTCTGCGGGGACGCGGCACGCATGGCCAAGGACGTCGACCAGGCCCTCAAAGAGGTCGTCGGTACGCACGGAGCCATGGCCGCCGACGAGGCGGACGCCTTCGTGAGGCGCCTGGCCGCCGACAAGCGGTACGTACGAGACGTCTACTGACGGCTGCCCGGTGCCGTCACAGGGCGACGAGGGTGATCTCCGTGGCCTTGACGCTGCACCAGACCGGTGTGCCGTCGGCGAGCCCGAGTTCGGCGGCGGCCTGCGGGGTGACCTCGGCGACGGTGTCCGCTGTGGTCTCCGAGGCGATGAGGACGCGCAGGCGGCTGCCGGTGGCGGTGATCTCGCGCACGGTTCCCGCCCAGACGTTGCGGGGGCTGCCGGCGGGTCGCTCGGTGTGCAGGGAAACGGCCTCAGACGTGACGAACTTCTTGGGTGTGCCCTGGGCACGCAGTCCGAACGCGGTGTTGGCCGTCGCCGCAGCCCGGCTCTGGCTCCGTCCGTGAGAAACGTCCTGCATCTGGTGACGCCCAGAACTGCTTCGCCGCCAGCAGCGTCGTCCCATACAGTGCCGAAAGTATGACGGCACTCGCATCGTTCACCTTCGTTCGCCACATGGACGGGCTCCGCTACCACTTCGAACGCGACGGCGAGCACAACGGCCGCCCTGCCTACCGCCGAACGGACGGGCACGTGTGGTGTGTCTGGTCGCCGACCGACGGCTGGCATTGCGAGATCGCCGACGGCCTCGTCACCGCTCATCCCCTCAATGACCACGCTGACGAACCCGAACCCCCGGCCACCGTCTGGCGCAGCTTCAAAGACGACCGCTCCTACCTCTACGACCTCCGGACCCTCGACCCCGAAGCTTGATCCGCCGGAGAGTGCCTAACGGGCCGACGACCCTTGGGTTGTCGGCCCGTCCGCGTCGACCATTGTTCTAAGGCTTGAACTTGATGTGTTCGACGTCGGTGAACTCCACCGGGAGACCGCCAGCTCGGCGGCCGCGGTCCTTGAAGTAGACCTCCTGAAGCCCTTCGGCGGCGATGTCGAGGAGTGCTGTTCGGTGGCGCCCCCGTGGTCCACCGTAATGCCCCGCTGACCGAGACCGGACGACTGCGGCTGGCCCGCTGTGTCGTGGACGACGGCTGGCCCGTGCGACGGGCAGCGGAACGTTTCCAGGTCAGCCACACCGCCGCCGCCCGCTACCGCACGCTGTTCCTTCCGACCGCTGGTCGGCGGGGTGGAAGGCGAACTGCTCGAGGGAGAGTCGCAGCGTGGGTTCGCTGGTGGGGTGGGTGTCGCGGAGGCATCCGCCAAGGGTTCCGACTTGCTTGGCTGGGCCATCTCGCCGCGAACCGACAAGCGGTCCGGGCGAGACCACAGCCTCGAGCTCCACGCCCGGATGGTGGTGGCTGATTCGCGCTCTGTCCGGCAAGGACTGATGAGTGCTGAGCTGGTCGCTGTGTCGGGGATTATCGCGGCCGCTATCGCCGTTCTAGGGACATTGCTCGGTGCTGTCGTCGCGCATCGCTACCAGGAGAAGACGGCAGCTCGGGCTGCGGCCCGCGCTGACCAAGAGCGAAGCCACCAACGTCTCCTTGACGCATGTGCTGACTTCATCGCACTGGCGGAGGACTACCGGCGGGCGCAGTACGACCGATGGACAAGCCATCAGGCGGTGCCCGACTCCGAGGCGGCTCTCGCCGCCCGGGCTGAGTCGTACCGACTCCACGTCGAGGTCCGTAGCAGCCTCTACCGGCTCCGCCTCGTAGCTGTCGGCCCGCACGCGCAGCGCCTCGCAGAGCAGGCTACGGAGATCCAGGTGAAGACACGCGAGATCATCTTCACCTCTGATCGGGAGGACATGCTCACCCGAGGCGAGGTTGCCGAACAGGCCTGCGAGGCTTTCGTGGCCCGGGCCAAAGAGGTGCTTGCCGCCGGTGGGTGATGCCCGATCGATTGCCGATCTTGGCTGAGGGGGGAGGCGAAGGGGTATCGCCGGGTGAGCCCGAAGGCCGCCAATAGTCAATCTTGGTGTGGCAACCGGCTTCCGCTCAGTGCCGGGTGCCAGTCATGAGCACGCTGACGCGCAAGGTGTAGCCCTGGCCGCGTCGCACGGTCACGCCGTGGTCGAGCGCGGACCGTGCGACGTCGTTCAGTTCGGCGGCACGGAGGAGAGCCGTGGTGTCCGGCCGGTGGCCCGGCGGCACGTCGTCAGCGGCTGGCGAGAAGGCCGTTCAGCAGGGCCCGGAGCCCGTCCAGGTAGGTGTCCTCGGCGGTCAGCGGTGCCCAGCGGTCCGCGACCTGTGCCAAGCGGGGTAGCTCGCTCGGGTCGAGTTCGGCGAAGACGTGTTCGCGGTAGGTCGCACGGTCATCGTCCGCGCGCCGTCGGGCCGCTGTCGTCCTGACCACGATCTCTCCGGCGGTGTAGTACCAGATCGCGCGGTAGCCGTGCACGGCCCGGTCGGGGGAGAGGCCGCATTCGACCAGGCCGTCGACGATCTGCTCGACGAACCACAGCGCGGATGTGGACATCAGGTCGTCGGCGGTCAGTACCTCCACGATCCAGGGGCAGGCGGCGAGCGCCTCGTGGATGGCGGTGGTGGCGGCGATGACCCGCTCGCGGGGGTGGGCGGGCGGTTCGGGTCGACGCAGGGTCCGTGCGGCGTGGTCGTCCAGCAGCAGGACGAGCAGTTCTTCCTTGTCGCGGACGTGGTGGTAGAGCGCCATCGGCGTACTGCCGATCTCCGTGGCCAGCCGCCGCATGGTCAGCCGGTCCACTCCTTGCTCGGCCACGATCCGGCGGGCCGTCTCGATGATCTCCTCGCGGGAGATACGGGGAGGTCGGCCCAGGGCTTTGCGTGGTGCGGACGGTTGCGGCATGCCCCCATCATCCCCCAGGTGTCGACACGGGCCACCCCCTGGGCTAACTTTTCTTACATGTATAGAAACTCTCGTGGGAGACCTGGAGTGGTGCTGGCGGCAGCCGCCGTCGCCCAGTTCGTCGTCGCCCTGGACATGTCCGTGGTCAACGTCGCATTACCCGCGATCCGCGCCGACTTGGGATTCGCGCCGCTCGACCTGTCGTGGGTCGTCCACGTGTACGCGCTCACGTTCGGCGGATTCCTGCTGCTGGGAGGCCGCGCGTGCGACCTGTACGGCCGGCGTCGGACGTTCGCGCTGGGGCTGGCCGTCTTCGGGCTGTGCTCGCTGGCGGGCGGGCTGGCCCAGGCTCCCTGGCAACTGATCGCCGCCCGCGCCGGGCAGGGCCTGGGCGCCGCCGCAGCCGCGCCGGCCGCGCTGGCGATGCTCACCACCACCTTCGACGAAGGCCCCCGGCGCGTCCGCGCGCTCGGGGTGTGGAGCGCGGTGAACGCCGCAGGCGGCGCGCTGGGCGTGCTGGCAGGTGGACTGCTGACCCAGTACGCGGGCTGGCGCTGGGTCATGCTGATCAACCTGCCCATCGTCGTAGTGGCCCTCGCGCTCATCCCCGCAGGGGTGCCTGTCGGGGCATCACCGGCCCGGCGCGAGAGGCTGGATGCGCTGGGCGCCGTCCTGGCGACAAGCGGAGTCGGGCTGCTGGTGCTCGGTGTCGTCCGCACCGACACCCTCGGCTGGGGCTCCCCGGCCACGTGGATGACCCTCGCCGCAGCGGCTGTGCTCCTGGGCATGTTCGTCCTCGCCGAGTCGAGGACCGCCGCACCGTTGCTGCGCCTCGGCCTGCTGCGCAGCCGCTGGGTCGCCGGCGCGAACGTGCTGGTGTTCCTGGCCGCGGCCGGGCAGTTCACCGCGTTCTACTTCGTGTCCCTGTACATGCAGCAGGTCCTGGGCATGGGCGCCGCGGCGACCGGCATCGCATTCCTGCCGTTCTCCGCCGGCCTGGTCGCGGGAACCATCGTGGCGACCCGCATCACCGCCGCACGCACCCCCCGTGTGTCCCTGGTGCCCGGTGCCCTGCTGGCCGCCGCGGGCCTGGCCTGGTTCGCCCTCATCAGCCCCGACGGCAGCTTCCTCACCGACGTGCTCGGCCCGTCCCTCGTCACCAGCGTCGGCGCCGGACTGGTCCTGGCCCCGGTCGCCGCCGCCGCGACCACCGGCGTCGCCCCGCACGAGGCCGGCATGGCCTCCGGCCTCATGAACAGCTCCCGCCAACTCGGCGGCTCCATCGGCCTGGCAGCGCTGGCCACCATCGCCGCGCACCACACCGGCAGGTCCACCGACCCCGCTGCGCTCAACGACGGCTACGCCCTGGGCCTGGCCATCGCCGCCGCCGTTTTCGTGCTCGCGACGGTCGTGGCGATCGGCGTGCTGCCGCGCCGCCGGGCCGTCACACCTCTCCCGCAATCCACCGCCCCCACCCAGAACCGGTTGGAAGGAACACCGTCATGATGACGACCACCACCGTCGATCTGTTCGCCTCGGCGCTGCATTTCCACCCCGACGGCGACGTCCGAGCCGTCGAACGGCAGATGACGGGCAGCGGCTCCGGCGCCTGGCAGATCGCCACGTTCCATGTCGAGAGCGACGCCGACGTGCACGCCGATCACTGGGAGATGCACCCGGAAGCGGAAGAAGCGGTGTGCTGCCTGACCGGCGGTATCCGCCTCTACTTCCGTCCCGACAGGCCCGGCGGCGCCGAGGACATGGTGCGGTTGCGGGCAGGCGCCGCCGTGATCGTGCCCCGCGGCCGCTGGCACCGCCTGGAGCTGGAGGCGCCCAGCGACCTGATGTCGATCACCCTTCGCAACGGCACCCGCCTCGAACAGCGCACCGACACCCACTGACCGTAGGGTGGCCCGGCAGACGTGCTGCCGGGCCACCACGAAGTTCAGAGCACGCAGGCTGCACGTCAGCGCGGCGTCCGGCTGCCGTCCCGCGCGAAGTCGATGCCGTCCATGTGGGTCCAGCGTCCGGTTGTTCAGCGGGGCATCGCGGTCATCGTGTGTGCCGGGGATCAGGCGGTTGTGCCGAAGCCGGGGGCGGCCGGCTCCTGTTCTCGGAGCTGGGTGAAGTCGACGTCGAGTTTCGGGTCGTATGCCGCGGGCTGGACGCCGAGTTCGTGGGGGGAGTACTCGCCGAACCGCTTGATGTGCTCGGTCAGGTACGGCGAGACCTGGGCCAGGTCCTCAGGGTCGATCTCCCATCCCTCCTCCAGCAGCTGGCGGACGATCTCGGCGATGTCCAGGGCGCTATGTGGGCGGAGACCTTCTTCGTCTCATGGTGGTACAGCGGTCATCCCTACGCTGACCAGGCAAAACGGCAGTTGGCGCGGTCCTCTGACGGAGGCTGGTCCGGAAATGGTCCGGATCTTGGTTTGCTGCTGCCGGTTCGGTCCTCCTGCGGCTGCGATCGGAGAGGTCGGGAGCTGCCGCCCTGGACGTCTTCTTCTTTTAGGGTTTGAAGGTGTGATGGGGCCCCGCGTGCTGGTCCCGCGGGCAGGAATGGCGGGAGGCAGCCGTCGAGGAGCCTCGACGGCTGCCTCCTTTGTCGTGCGCAAGGTCAGCCGATGCGGATGAGGCCGGCGGTGGACTTGATCGTGGCGCCGGAGCATGGCTTGCCGGTGTCGGTGGGCGTGGCCGACAGGTCGAGGCTGATGCTCAGCTGGCCGGGGTGAGTCACCAGTAGCGGGTCGGCCGTGAGCTTGGTGGTGTCCTTGGCGTAGGTGTACCGGCCTGCGGGCAGCGCGGTGCTGGTGCCGCCGGGGGTGATGACAGTGACGTCGACCGGCCCGGCCGCAGCCGCGGCGGCGGCGACGAACTCCGCGCCCGGCGGGCGGCGCGGAGTTGCCGGAGAGCATTGCGGACCTGGTAGGTGTGGTGGTCGTTTGGTGGTCGCAGCCATGCCGGGCGGCTGGTCGACACCGCCGGCCGACGGCCTGGACGGCACCGGAGACGTCCTTCGCGGGGCCGTCGACAACGGGCCCTACGGGGCAGATGGCCGAACAACTCGAATTCCGGCCCGAGATGCGCCGAGGCCGGCCGTGGAGCGACTTCGACGGCCACGTTGCTCGCGGTCTCGACCGCGTCAGCGCCTGGCAGACCGTGGAACCGTCGTCCGTTTCACGTCGACTTCGTTGGCGGCGTTCGCCCTCTCCAGCAGTGGGCGGTGACCAGGTCCCCGACGCTCTCGCCCACTGCCCCGCGATCTCTTTCCCGCTGCCGGGCCGGTGCCGGGAACCACGTCCAGTCGTTGGAGGGGCGATGACGCCCCCGCCTACCGGCCGGGGCGGTGCTGAGCTCTGGGTGGAAGCCCGGCAAGCGTTCGAGGTGTGTATGGGATGGATGAGCGCGGCCCTGGTCAGCCGCATGTCTTCGCGAACCCACCTCGCCCGTATGGGCGAGGGCGAGGGTGTCGTGCCGGGTCTGGGCCCGGCCGCCCTTGCGCTCGCCGCGCCGGTCGCTGCTGATGCACCTTCGGCGCAGCCTGTAGCGGAGGTGGTTCGAGCCTCACCCGGCCGACGGCGTCTCGACGGGTTGGACGCGTTCCGCGGCTGCCTGGTCGTCCTGCGCATCCTCGTCGGCAGCCAGGTGGCGGGGCTCGCGGGATCGGTCATGCAGCATGCGGAACCTTTCGGGCTGACATTTGCAGATCTGGTCTTCCCCGGGTTTTTGTTCATCATGGGGATGGCAATCCCGGTGTCCATGTCGGCCTTCCTCCGGCCTGAGACTGCACACGGTCCGGGCGGCCCGGACCGGCGCCCCCACATCCTTCGCATCGTGCGGCGAGCAGCACTGCTGTACGCGATCGGCATGTTCCTGAACGCGTATCCGTTCCTGCCCGAGAACCTGGAGCACCTGCGGTTCGTCGGCGTGCTGCAGCGCCTGGGCGTCGTGTACCTGATCGTGTCGATCCTGTACGTCACATGTGCCTGGTCGCTGCTGCCCTTCAGCAGCGGGGCGACCGCCGAGGGCGCGGCTGCGCCCCTCGTCGCTGCGCGCCCGCGCGCTGTCCGTCTACTGGTCAGGGCGTTCCTGCTGGGCGGGTTCCCGCTCCTGTGCGCGGGACTCTGGATCGTGACGACGTACACCTTCCACAACCCTTGGCCCGAATGTGCCGGCATCCACGGCCTGGTGCCGGCCTGTTCGTTGGAGGCCTACGTTGACACGAACATCTGGGGTGTCCGCCACAACTTCGAGGGGGGAGCATTCGACCCCGAAGGGCTCATGTCGACGCTGGTGGCCGTCGTCAACTGCTGGGCGGGTCTCCTCATCGGCGCGGACATCGTCCGGAACAAGCCCCGCTACAGTGCGATCGGAGGTGTTCGCAGGCGTGTGTCCCTGCTGATCTCCGCCGGTGCCGTGTGCGTCGGGGCCGGCCTCGCGCTGGGTTTGGTCATCCCGGTCGGCAAGCCGCTGTGGACCCCGTCGTACGCCCTCGTCACCGTCGGGATCATGACCGCCGCCTTCGGCTTTGTGCTCCTGGCCTTCGACGGCGGGCTGTGGCCGATGTCCGGCTGCGCGGCACATGCCCTTGGGCCTGGCTCGGGCAGCGGTTCCAGGCGCTGGTTGCCGTCGGCCGCCGTGCGTGTGAGCGGCGCCGTTCGACGGGGACTCGTGCCCGTGGGCGACACGCTCATCGCCCTGGGTCGCAACCCGCTGTTCTTCTACGTCCTGTCCGAGCTCGTCATCACCACGTTGGACTACATTCCCGTCCGGTATCACGGCCGGAATGAGTCGATGTGGAGCCTGGGTGCTGAGGTCTTCCTGGTCCCGTGGATGCCCGCGCCACTGGCGAGCATGGTGTGGGCCTTGGTGTGGCTCCTGCTGTTCTACGTACCGCTCGGACGGCTGCTCGTCGCGCGCGGATGGTACGTGCGGGTGTGACGACGGCCGTGTGCACCGCGCCATGCGGGGAAGGGGCCCGGGCGGTCCGGGGGGGCGGCGGGAACAGCGGCAGAGTGCGGCGGGGCCCTGGCGTGCGTGCACGGCCCCGCCGCCGGGACGTCAGGCCAGTGAGCCCTTGAAAGCGCTCTTGTCTTCCATGTCCTGTGCCTTGATCTGAATGCTCCTCACCTTGGGGGATCCAGCCGTGCAGACGGGAACGATACTGACGGTCTGGAGGTGGGCGAAGTCGAAATCGATCTGCCCGATGCCGTTGCTGTCCGAAGAGAGCTTGGTGATCCCGCGCCTCACCTCGGCAACGCCGTCATCGGCCGTTTCCGCGACGTAGCCGAGCTGCGCGGCCGGATTGCCGATCGCATTGAAGGTCACGTCGGCCTTGTAGGAGACCGAGCCGCTCTTCAGGGTGCCGGTATAGGTGCGGCTGAGACCCAACGTGTGCAGGTAGTCCGACGGGACGGCGCCGCAGACGTCCGTGATCGCGGCGTTCGCCGAGCCGGCGGTGGCGCCCAGCGCTGTTCCTGCGGCCAGCGCCGCGACGGTGAGGTAGGTCCGGATGTGCACGGCGGTTCCTTTGCTCCTGGGAGATCGGGGCCGGTGCCCCGCCGTCACCGTGACACGCGCTCTGAGCTGTTGATCATGCGTCAGGGGTGCGTCGGCCGGAGTTGCCCCGTTCGCCGCACAGCCTGTGACCTGCGTGGATGAGGTTCAGCGCAGGGCCTTGGGTGCGCCGGTTCGGACGGTGGCGCCGGTGGTGACGAAATAGGAGTCCTCGTCTTCGATGGCTGCCCTGGTCTGTTCGCCGATGTACAGGTCGAGGTGCTTGGGGTCGTCGCAGCCGATGCTGCACAGGTCGTCGACGCGCCAGTGCGCTGCTTTCACCCGCTTGCAGATCTCGGCGGTCAGCCCCGGACCGCAGTCGGTGACGCGGATCTCGGTGCCCGGTGACAGGTGGTTGGCCGCCACTGACCGCCAGGGCACCAGCGGGTTGTCGTTGGAGCCCAGCGGGGGAGTGCCGGTCGTGAAGTAGCACTTCCGGTCGAAGTCCCGGCCGAGGTAGTCCCCGCGCGCCGTCTTGCCGAAGCCTTCCAGGTCGACGCGCTCCAGGTAGTCGGCGGGGAACGTGTCCGGCGGGCTCTGGCCGGCGCAGGCCTGGCCTCGAATGCTGCGCCGGGGGCCGTGGTAATACGCCTCACCGGGAGTGAAGTAGACGGTGAGGGTGTAGCCGCTCTGGGGTGCGGTGTCGGCCTGGGGCAGGTCGATGGTGGTGAGCCGGTGGTGCAACCTCAGGCCGGCGTAGCCGAGGGCGGCGAGCACCAGCACGCCGCACAACAGCCCTGCGGCGGTCCCGGCGCGCGGGCGGCGTCTGCCCGGAGCGGGCGTGGCGGCGGGGGGCGGGGCGGTGTCCGGGGGTGCGGCCATGGACGGCGTCTACTCCGTACGGGGGGTGCGGGGTGAAGGTGCTGGAGCGCGTGCTGCTCCGCCACCCTGGCACGGCCGCGCGTAGCCTCGGGTGTCGAAGGCGTCCGAGTCGCCGAAGTCGCCCCGTTCGTGCGTCGCCGCCGTCAAGCCGCGTGTGCACTGGCCCTTCCTGCGGGGGAACTCCCGCGCGGCGATGGGAACATTCAAAGACGATCTTCCTAGCATTCGGTGAGTGATCGATGATCTTCTCGCCCCGCCGCGCCCCCGGCCTTCGCCGCCCGTGTTCGACGACCCGCGCGGGCGCCGCCGCAGGATCGTGACCGCCGTCGGGGTGATGGTCGGCCTCCTGTGCCTGTACGTCCTCGCGATGGGCGTCGGAGTGCTGTACGTCGCCGCCGAGACGCAGGCACCGGTCCCCGCCGGGGCCGTTCACACGACCTCCCGGCGATGAGGGCGGTCTCGCCCCGCGGGCACTGGTGGCTCCTGACCGGCGTCCTCGTGGTGTTCATGGCGGCGTTGTTCCTGGCGACCTCCGTCCTGCGCGGCACGGGTGGCCCCGGCACGGTGCAGGAGCAGGAACCAGACGGGCTCGTCCCGCGTTCGGTGTCCGGCGGCGGGCCCGTGATCGACACGCGTGGCGGCCCCCCGGTCAGCCTGGGCGTGCATCCGGGTACGGTGGCGCTCACCTTCGACGACGGGCCCGACCCCGCCTGGACTCCGCAGATCCTTCGGGTCCTGCACGAAAAGCGGGTGCCGGCGACGTTCTTCGTCGTCGGCCGGCATGTGGCCGAGCACCCCGAGGTCGTCCGGGCTCAGACGGCAGCCGGACACGAGGTGGGCCTGCACACCTTCACCCACGCCGACCTGGCCACCGCGCCGGTCTGGCAGACCCGCCTGGAACTCGCCGCCAGCCGCGCAGTGCTGGCCGGAGCCACCGGGGAGAACACAACCCTGCTGCGGCCGCCGTACTCGTCCATGCCCGACGCGGTCGGCGACCGCGACTGGCACGCGGCCCTGCGCACCGGGGCGCTCGGCTACCTCACGGTCCTGTCCACCCACGACGGACTCGACTGGGAAGCACACACGCCCCAGGACATCGTCGACGGTGCCACACCGAAGGACGGCCGTGGAGCCGTCGTCCTCCTGCACGACGGCGGCGGCGACCGCTCCCGGACCGTCGCCGCCCTGGGCCCGCTCATCGACACCCTCAAGGCACGCGGATACCGCTTCACCACCCTGAGCGAGGCGGTCGGACTACCGCCCCCGACCGCCCAGGCCCCCGCGTTCGACTACTGGTTCGGCACCGCCCTGATCGGCCTGATCCAGGCGGCCGTCGCCGTGCCGCCCGCTGCCGCGGGGCTGCTGTACGCGGTCGCGCTGCTCACCACCGCCCGCCTGCTCCTGCTCGCCGCAGCCGCCGCCGCGCACCGCAGGCGCACCCGCCCACAGACGGTACCCGTCCCCTTGCCCCGTGTCTCTGCCGTCGTCCCCGCCCACAACGAGGAGGCGACCATCGCCTCCTGCGTACGGGCGCTGCTGGAGGGCGGCTGCCCGAACATCGACGTGGTCGTGGTCGACGACGGCTCCACCGACGGCACCGCGGCAGCGGCCCTCGCCGTGGCGGACCCCAGGGTACGGGTGGTGACCCGTCCCAACCGGGGCAAGCCCGCCGCCCTGAACACCGGCGTCGCGCACGCCGCGCACGACGTGATCCTCATGGTCGACGCGGACACCGTCATCGCCCCGGGAGCAGCGGCACGTCTGGCCGCCGCCATGGCCGACCCCACGGTCGGCGCCGTGGCCGGGAACACCAAGGTCGCCAATCGTGCGGGCTTGCTGCCCCTGTGGCAGCACCTCGAATACGTCATGAGCTTCGGCCTGGAACGCCGCCTCTTCGACCTGGCCGGGGCCAGCCCCACCGTCCCCGGAGCCATCGGCGCCTTCCGCCGCTCCGCCCTCGCCTCCTGCGGCGGCATCAGCGCCGACACCCTCGCCGAGGACACCGACATCGCCATGGCCCTGTGCCGCCGGGGCTGGCGCGTCGTCTACCGCGGCGACGCCCACGCCCACACCCACGTCCCCACCACCGTCCGCGGCCTGTGGCACCAACGCCACCGCTGGGCCTACGGCACCCTCCAGTCCCTCTGGAAACACCGCCACGCCGTCAAGGAAACCGGCACCGCCGGCCACCTCGGCCGCCGCACCGTCCCCTACCTGCTGCTGTTCCAACTCGCCCTGCCCCTCGCGGCACCCCTCATGGACGCCGCCGCCCTCTACGGCCTCGCCTCCGGCACCACGCCCGTCCCCGCGCTCACCTGGACCGCCTTCAGCCTCGCCCAACTCGCCCTCGCCGCCTACGCCCTGCGCACCGACGACGAGACCCTGCGCCACCTGTGGCTGCTCCCACTCCAGCAGATCGCCTACCGCACGGCACTGTGCCTGGTCACCATCCACGCCCTCGCCACCGCAGCACTCGGCGCCAGCCCCAGATGGCGGCATCCCGCCCCGGCCCCTGCAGAGACACCGGCAGTGCATCCGGCAACGGCATGAAGTTCTACCCTCCTCGCGATTGAACTCGGCGATGCGGGGCCCGTCGGTCGAGCAGTGTGGCTTCGTGCATGAGAACGGGAGTCACTCGCGGCTTGGCGGGGGCGGTTTGAAGACCGCAAGGGCGAGACGGCGGGCGGAGACCGTCCGCGGGGCGATATCGGTCTGCCGTTCGACAGGCTCTCGTTCGATCGCCCACCGGAGGACGGCCATGTCACGGTAAGCCCCGCTCTCCACCTCGCCAGAGCAGTCAGGCACCGGTTTCACCGGCAGATGGCGGGCTTCGACCTCGCCATCGTCGATGAAGCCCACGGAACCGTAGGCGACCTCGGCCGCCCCTGGGCCGCCATCCACGACAACACCCGCATCCCGGCGGACTCCCGCCTCTACCTCACCGCAACCACGCGCATCCTCGCCGCGGCCCGCCCGTAGAAGGGCAGGAGGCGGAGATTGCGAGCATGGCCGACGACCCCGACGGCACCTACGGGGCGTGGCTGGCCGAGCTGGGGCTTAGCGAGAGCATCAAGCGGGGGATCCTCGCCGGGTTCGAGATCGACGTCCTGGAGATCCGCGACCCCTCTCCCGTCCTCGGCGAGTCCGAGGAGGCTCAGCGGGGCCGGCGCCTGCCGCTGCCGCAGGCCGCGACCTTGGAAGGCGTCCGGACCCTTGACCGGTCAGCGGGCCCCTCGTGGCCGGCCCAGATCCTGCGATCGGTCGATCAGCGCGTCAGAGGCGTAACGGGTCCGTGCAACTCCCGCCACACCGGTGACCGGTTATCGATCACCGGCCCAGCAGCCTCGCCGGGAAGCCGGGGGCTGACGGTGTCCGACGACCGCCCGGCCCACTCCGATGGGTGGGCGAGCCGGTGCGCGGGGTGGCTTGCCCAGGCTTCCCTGGGGCTTGCCCGGCGGATGTCGCGATACCGAGGGCGAAGTCGTGCTGTCCGGCTGGTCGACCCATCCACCCTCAATCCCGACGCCGCGGGGTTCCGGTCCGGGGCGATAGAGGCGAGGGCAGGCGTTCGGCGTGCTGAGGCCGGGCCGGGTTCCTTCCGGGCCCGACCGGGCCGATGCCTGTTCTCCTTGCCTCGCCCGACGGCCGGGCCGGTGGGGTGTGCGGCTGTTCGGGTGAGGGGGAAACGATCTTCTGGCCCGGTGCTGTTGGGGTGGGGTGTGGGGGGCCGCAACCATCGGTGTGTGCGGTGCTCGCTTGCCTGCTCCGGCCGGTTGCTGCTCTTGTGCGGCCGCGAAGCGGGGCGTGGGCGCCGGGTTGGATATCCGGTTGCTGGAGGAGTCGTGGTGTTCGAGAGCAAGAAGTCCCGGTCGTTGGCGGTCGGTGTGGTGGGTCTGGCGGTCGTCGCGGCGGGCGCGGGTGTGGCCGTGGCCGTGGCGGACAACGTCAAGGCCCCCTACGCGCAGGCGGGGGCGGTGGTGGAGGCGTCGGGGGCGATCCGTAACGCGAAGGGCGTCGACGAGGTCCGGCGTACGGGTCTGGGCGAGTACTGCGTGGTCTTCACGGACGCGCAGACCGATGTGTCGCGGACGCTGACGACGGCGTCGTCGCTGTCGCGGGGCCGGATCGTCAGCTGGACGTGGTCGGGTGGCTGTGTGGCGCGGCGTTCGGCGGCGGTGTCGGTGACGAACACGGACGGGGAGCCGGCCGACGCCTGGTTCTCCATCGTCATCCACTGACCGGGCCCGGGGACGGGTGCGGAAGCCTCGGCCGCTGCACCCGTCACCGCACTGGCTGACCGCGCGCGGAGTCGGCGGCGCCCCGTCGACCCGGTGTCGGCATACGGCACGGTCAACAGCCCGGTCTGGGGGTGCGGGCAGCCCGCGCCGAGGCGGAGGTCGAGCGGGCCGGCTGATCGAGGCCGGCCTGCCGTCACCAAAGTGACGGCAGGCGTCGGTCAGCGCACTCGGCGAGGGGCGCACCCATCGGTTACGGCAGGGCCCGCCCCAGATGCCCCATTTCCTCGATCCGGGTGGCGAAGGCGGGGTCGGCGTCGCGTAGCTGCTGCCACCGCCGTTCCCGCTTGGCCTGGTAGTTGGCGCGGGTGTGCTCCTCGGCTGCGGCGGCTCGCGGTCGTGAACGTGGCGCGGGGTTCGTTCGGCCATGCCCAGGCGGTGATGACTGGCAGCCGTCCTTCGGGAAGTCCTCCAGGCACGCCTCGTTGTCGTCGTCGGTGCGCACCCAAAGCGGTTTGAGCGGCGTCGTGGTCCGGGTAGGCAGCCCTCGCTGTCCTGCCGGTGGCTGTGAGGATGCGGGGAGTCGCATGATCGTGACGACGGACCGGACGGGACTGGCACAGGCGCGCGCCGGGTTGCGCGGGTCGGTGGGGTTGGTTATCACCATGGGGGCACTGCACGCGGGACATGCGGCCTTGATCCGTGCGGCACGGGAGCACACCGATCATGTGGTGGTGACGGTGTACGTCAATCCGCTGCAGTACGAGGACCCCGCGGTCTATCCCCGGACCCCGGAAGCCGACTGCGCGCTGTGCCAGGCCGAAGGCGCGGACGTGGTGTACCTGCCCGAGACGGCGGAGGTGTACCGCGACGGAGGCCCCCTGGTGCGCGTCGTGCCGGGAGCACAGGGCGAGGGGCTGGAGGCGGACGGCAGGCCGGGCTACTTCGACGGTGTGCTCACCGTGATGCTGAAGATGACCAATCTTGTGCGGCCGGACGCCGTGTTCCTGGGGGAGAAGGACTTCCAGCAACTGGCTTTGTTCAGGCGGATGGTGTTCGACCTGGACGTACCGGTGGAGGTGGTCGGGGTACCCACGGTACGGGAGCGCGACGGCCTGGCCCTGTCCAGCCGCAACGCCCGGCTCTCCCCGGCCGAGCGCACCGCGGCACTGGCCCTGCCCCGCGCCCTGACGGCCGGGGCGGAAGCGGCAGCGCTGGGCGGGCAGGCGGCGGACGTCATGGGCGCAGCGGAAAAGCTCCTGCGGGACGCCGGTCAGGGCGAGGTGCCCGTGTACCCCCTCTATCTGGAACTGACCGACCCCGGCCTGGGACCGGCACCCGGGGCGGGGGAGGCCTGGCTGCTGGCCGCGGTGCAGGTGGGGGCCACCCGGCTCATCGACGGAATGCCGCTGCGCTTGGCCGAGCCCTCGCAGGCAGCGCCGTGACACACCCGGCACCGGACCGCGCCCCCAGGCGCGCCCGCGCAGAACGCGCCGACTGCCCACGGCTGCGAGGAGCAGACACATGAGGGTCGTGATCACCGGCGCCTCCGGATTCCTGGGCCGGCTCCTGGCCGAAGTGCTCACGCAAAGGCGCACCTTCAACGGCCAGCCCATCACCCGCCTGGTGCTCGCCGACCGCGTCGCAGCGCACGGCTCGCCTGCTGCGGCCGACCCGCTCGTGGATGTGGTGCACGGCGATCTCATCGACGACGCCTGCGACCTTTTCGCCCAGCCGGTCGATGTGCTGTTCCATCTCGCGGCCGCGGTCTCCGCCGCATGCGAGGCGGACTTCGACCTCGGCATGCGTGACAACGTGGACGCCACCCGCGCTCTCCTGGAATCCGCCCGCACACAGGCGGCCACCCGGGGGGTGGTCTGCCGGGTGTTGTTCTCCAGCAGCCTCGCCGTCTACGGCGCGACCCCGCCCGTGCCACTGCCGCCGGTCGTCAGCGATTCGACGCCGCCGCAACCGCGGTCGAGTTACGGGACACAGAAACTCATCTGCGAACACCTGATCGGCGACTACACCCGCCGCGGCTTCCTCGACGGCCGCATTGCCCGCCTGATGACCGTCGCGGTACGGCCGGGCACACCGAACGCCGCCGCCTCCGCCTTCGTGTCCTCCATCATCCGTGAACCCCTCGCGGGACTCCCCGCCACCTGCCCGGTGCGCCCCGGCCAGCGCGTGGCCCTGGCATCCCCACGGCGTACCGTCCAGGGCATTCTCCGCGTCGCCGAAGCCGAACGAGGCAGCGCACCGGGACGCCTTGACGGGCTGTTGCCCGTCAACCTTCCCGCGCTCACCGTGTCGGTGGCCGACATGCTCCGCACGCTGCGCCAGGTGGCCGGCGACGCTGCCGACCTGGTGGCCATCGCACCCGACCCGGCCATCGAGTCGATCGTGGCGTCCTGGCCCGCCGCGTTCGACAACCATCGGGCCGCCGCACTGGGCCTGCGGCCCGATCCGGACTTCCTGGCGGTCCTGCAGGACTACCTTGCAGGTCAACCATCGGCAGATGTTTGAGTATCGCTCGACCGGGCGAGGCTTGGGACTCTGTGGCCGTGATGCAGTTCGGATGTGCAGAAGGCGAGGAGCCGTGGGATTCCAGTCGTTTCACTGAACGATGGTGAGCGGGCAGCGCTGCCCTCCGACGCTGAAGCGGACGGGTACGCCGAACACGGCTGGTATCTGACAGGGCGGATGTTCAGCGACGACGATATCGACGCTCTGGCCGCCGCGACCGACGCCTACTACGCGGGTCACCGCGACCGTGCCCTGCCGGTGTGCCCGCCGCGTCCGCCACGTGTGGGCGGTCAGGTTGTGGGGTTGATCGTTCTTCCTGGTGAAACCTGCTCTCGATCGGGTGAGCGGTGGTCATGCCGGCTTCGCTCTGGATGAGTGGTGTGGTTACAACTGTGCGTGGTGCGCCACTGTGTTTGTGCCGCACGGGTTGGTGTGCGGCCTGACTCGGCAGTCGTTTTCTATCGTTCCGGGTGAGCGGTGCCGGTTCGTCGGAATCGCAGTGGGCCGAGGTGGCTGCACCGTTGCCTGAGTCTGCGCACCTTGGCGGGCCTGCGCCAGGAGCGGCCTGTATCTTCCCATCGATGTGAGGTCAGAGCCTGATGAGTTCGTCCCCAGACACGACCAGCGCGACCATCAAGACGCCCGGCGCGTCGGCGTGGACCGAAGACTTCTCGACCCTGCCCGACGGACCGTTCACTGCTTCCCCGCACTTCGCGGAGGTGCAGGGGAACGCAGAGATCAGCGGCGGGGTCCTCACGCTGACTCCCACGCCCGGAGGGTCCGGCAATCCCGCTGGCGGTTCGGCCATGCTGGGCGCTTTGGTGGATTCCAAGGGCAAGCACTGCCAAATGTACGGCCGCGTCGATGTGGTCATGAAGACGGCAACCTGGGAGCCCGGCATCGTCAACTCCTTCGTCCTGTATTCGGAAGACAGGAGTGAGATCGACTTCCACCTTGTCGGCAAGAATGACCGCAGCGTTTTCACAGAATTCTGCAACAGGGGTGAAATCGAATACAATTCAGGTGCCTATTGTCCGACGGATCACGCCGCGAGCGC
Organism: Streptomyces sp. NPDC096136; assembly: GCF_044763325.1. Taxonomy (NCBI): domain Bacteria; kingdom Bacillati; phylum Actinomycetota; class Actinomycetes; order Kitasatosporales; family Streptomycetaceae; genus Streptomyces; species Streptomyces sp. NPDC096136. The sequence goes on from NZ_JBIWFZ010000022.1 coordinate 50,639, forward strand.
CGGATATCACACCTACTCGATCAGCGTCACCGAGCAGGAAATCATGTGGCAGGTGGACGGGAACCCGATCCGTATCGAGAAGAAGTCCGTTCGTGGTGACAGGTTTCCGAGCGGTCCGTTCCGCGTGAGGATCGGATCCTGGTGCGGCCATGACAGGGCCAGCCTGGAGTGGGCTGGCGGCGACCCGGATCCCGCGCGCGGACCCTTCATCACCTACGTCAAATCGGTCAGATACACCCCCACTTCGTAGTTCCGGGGAGCCGCCGGGCGCGGGTGACCGCCTGCGCCCGGCGGCCATGTGGGGAAGGCCGGCCCACTGGTCCACCTCAGCGGCGGCGTCGAGTTCCCCGACGTGCCCACGGACCAGGGGGACGCGCACTCTTCTCGGTCGGTGCCGCGGGCCCTGCTTGGATGCGGGGGTGTCATGGGCCGGGTAGGCGGGTGGTGCGGGTACGTGCGGTGGTGCGCAGGTTGTCGCGCTGGTGTTGCCGTGCGCGACCGGCCGAGGGCGGCTACGACGGGCTCGACCTCGCGTCGGGGCAGCCTCCAGCCGGCCCGCTCCTGGTGAGAGCGCCGCTCGACCTCCTTCGAGGGTGCTGCCAGGCCGCTGCTCGACGACGGACACCGTCCACGGCGCCGTGAGTGCGCGAGCGGCTGGGACAGGCATGAGCTTGGAGCAGCCGTGCCGGAAGCAGAGTGTTGGCCTTACCCGGCATGGTCCCGCAGGTGGTGAATGTCGCCCTTGTCGGAGGTGGGGGGCATTTTGGCCAGGGGCTGTCCGACGAGGTAGCGGCAGGTGTGGTTGCTCCAATGGTTGACGCCGCCGGTGTACTTGCGCAGCCCGTCGGCGTAGCGGTGGATGTGCTCGCGCTGGTGTGCGGGCAGATCACAGGCTTCGATCCGGTCGCTGGCCGCTTCGAGGTCGTCGGCCGCGGCCGCGGCCATGTCGGCGATCTCGTACAAGGTGTCCTGCACGGAGAGGCCGTGCTGCTCGGACAGCAATCGCACGAACGTTCCCTCGCTGCGGCCGGCCAGGTATTCCTTGATGAAGGATCCGGCGTCGTTGTAGAGCATCGCGTAGTCGCTGCAGGCATTCTCCAGCCTTTTTACGACGGGGTGCTGGTAGACGTCGTCGGGCAGGTCGATCCGGGAGATCCACTTGATCAGGGCGAAGTAGACGGGCATCGCTGCCGATGAGCGGCGGTTGTCCACGTAGTCGCGTAGCGAGGCGAACCCGGTCTGGCCCGCGTATGCCTTGACCTCGTGGCGTGACGACTCCCCGTACAGGTGCATCGCCTTGAGGAACTGTTCGGCGCAGCGGTCGGTCATGTCCAGGGCGCGCATCCGGGTGAAGATGTCGTCGAAGGGGGCCAGTTCGACGGTGCCGAGGGATTCCAGCGTCGTGCAGGCCGACAGGCTGGTGTCGAGGGTGGAGCGGCGGTCCATCAGGTCGTCCAACCCGACCACCCACTGGTGGAAGTCGCTCACGGCCCGGACCTGTCCTGCGGTGGCGTCGGGATAGACCCAGGAGGAGAAGCCCCCGATGTCCTCGCGCAGGAGCCGGTCGTACACCTCGGGCTCCAGCGCCACCGCCTGCCGCAGCCACCGGCCGCTCTCCTCACTGGCCGCGGAGTGGAAGTAGTTGCACTGGACCGGGAAGGGCCTCGTTCGTTCGGAGAGGTCGTGCCACGGAGTCTTCAACCGGCTCAGCAGTGTGCCATCCCACAGGCGTGGCGAAGCCTCCGGGCTGAGGTAGGTGTCGTAGCCGTGGTCGTGCGATGTCGCAGAACCCATCATGGGCCGCCTTCAGTCGGCATCGGGTGGCAACCGGCTCGGTCGCCGGGGTCGCTCCGTGCTGGCCTGCCGTTCGTCGATCACGCTGGCCGCTCTTACTGTTCTGCACGCCCTCTGCGAAGCCCGGGCCCGCAGCCGGTCTGGGGCACCCGACCGGCACGGTGCCCTTGCCCTCGCGCAGGTCGTCCACGGACCGGTCTCGCGGTCCGGGCCGGGTCGCCGAAGGCTCCTGCCAGGTCATCGCGCAGTGCCGGCTCCACGCTGGCGGTGGGCTGTCCGGTGGCCATCACGTCCAGGTACTGCCCATAGACGATCTCGCTACGCATCAGGTCGATCGACGGCCGGGTGTGAGGGGTTTGTTCTCAGGGTGATGGGGTGGGGTTGTCGAGGGCGAAGATGCGGATGTGGCGGTTGCTGCGGTCGGCGTAGGTCTGGTAGCCGGGGGCGGCGTGGGTGAAGGCCTTCCAGGCTTCGGTGCGTTCCTCGCCGTGGAGCAGGCGTGCGGTGACGGGGAAGGTGTCCGCGTCGATGGTGATGGTGGCTTGGGGGTGGGTGAGGAGGTTGGCTGACCAGGCGGGGTGGTGGGCCTGGCCGAAGTTGGTTGCGACGATCGCGTAGCCCTGCTGGTGGGGGAAGTAGAACAGCGGTGTGACGCGGGGCAGGCCGGTTTTGTGTCCTGTAGTGGTCAGGAGGAGGGATCCGAAGCCGAGGTAGCGGCCGAGGCTGATCCGGCCGTGGCTGTGGTGCTGGAGGAGGGTGTCGAGGCGGGTCATCGGTACGCGTACGGGGCGGGAGGCGAAGAGGCGAGGGCCGATGAGGCGGGGGCCTAGTCGGTGCAGGAGCCGGGGGGCGCGCGTGTCTTGCGCTGGCGTGGCGGTTCCGGGTCCGGCGTAGGTGCGGCGGCCGTTGCCGCCTTTGGCGGTGAGGTTCTGCATGAGGCCGGGTGCCATGGCGTAGAGGCGGTACATCGCCGGGAGGTAGCGGGGGATGTCGAGGTGCCGGCGCCGGGTGCCGAGGGTGTCGGCGATGGCTTGGGCGACCTGTTCGGGGGTGGTGCTGGGGAGGAAGTCGGCTAGGCGCGGCATGCGGGAGGGCGGGACGTGGTGGCGGAAGAAGTCGGTGCCGCTGACGGCGCCCGGGCGTACGAGGGTGACGCCGATGGTGGTGCCGGCCAGTTCGAGGCCCAGCATCTCGGTGTATCCCTCGATCGCGGCCTTGGTGGCGGCGTAGGCGGCTGAGGGGCCTTTGACGAAGATCCGTCCGGCGGCGGATCCGAGGGCGACGATGTGGCCGCCGCCGGTGGCGCGCATCAGGGGCAGTACGGCGTTGACGGCGTGGACCAGGGCGTCGTAGCCGGTGCGCATGGTCAGTTCGGCTTCTTGGGGCGTCATCTGTTCGACGTCGGTCCAGCGGATGAAGGCCGCGTTGTGGATCAGCACGTCGATCCGGCCGTGCGTGGTGTACGCGTTGCTGATCCAGTGGCGTAGGGCGTCGTGGTCGGTGACGTCGAGCTGGGTCAGGGTGACGTCGCTGCTCAGGCGGGCGGTCTCGAGTTCGGTGCGGGCCCGTTCCAGGTGTGCGGGGGAGAGGTCGCAGGCGTGGACGTGGGCGCCGGAGCGGGCGAGGGCGTGGGTGATGGCCCAGCCGATGCCGCCGGCTCCGCCGGTGACGAGGCAGACGCGCCCGGCAAGACGCTGTGACCGTGGGCGGGAACCTGCTGAGGCCATGGAGATGCATCCTTTCTGGAGGTCCTGGAGGTCCTGGAGGTCCTGGAGGTCCTGGAGGTCCTGGAGGTCCTGGAGGTCCTGGAGGTCCTGGAGGTCCTCGAGGTCTTGGAGGTCTTGGAGTTTCTGGTCCCGGTGCCGCTGCTTGGCGCGGGGCCGGTCAAGAGTTGGGGCCCGTGGGCGCCGGTACTCACTCGGGCCGGCTGATCTGCCCTTCACCGTGGCCGTGTTGCTTCCGGGCGGCGGGTGTCAGGTAGCGGTCGATGACGTCGAGGATGGTGTGGCGGTCCGTGATGGTCCAGGTGTGCCGGGCTGCGTGGGTGTGGAGGGCGGGGCTGGGTTCGAAGGCGAGGGGTGTGCCGGCGTGCTGGAGGAGTTCGAGGTCGAGCAGCGAGTTGCCCAGGGCCAGGGAGCCCGTCCAGTCGATGCGGTGGGGGAGGGCCGTGGCGGTCACGGCGGCGGGCTTGTCGCGCAGGGGCGCGCTGGCCAGGGTGCCGGTATAGGTGCCCTGGTGCTGGGCCATGACGGTGCCGGTGTAGCGGGAGATGCCCAGGTGACGGGCGATGTGGCCCACCAGGTCGTGGGGGCCGACCGAGACGAGGACGGGTTCGAATCCACTCTGGCGCAGCAGTGAGACGAGGGCGGGGGCGAAGGGATGGATGTCGGCTCGCTTCTCGAGCCAGGTGCGGTGGGCGACCGCCGTGGCGGCTGACGCACTGACACCGGTCATGACGGTGGCGTAGATCTGCCAGGCACGTGCCGCGACCGGCGGGTGCTCCAGGTTTTCCCGGCCGACGCGGTCGAGGTAGGTGAGGAAGGGCCGGAGGCGGTCGGTGGTGACCACCTTGTCGGCGACGAGGTTGTGGGGCAGTGCCCATCCCAGGGTGCCGTCGACGAGGGTGCCGTCGACGTCCAGCGCGGCGATCCGCACACCGGCCGCCGAGGGCTTGGTCGCGTTGGGCGTCGTCGCGTTGGCGCTCACCGGCGGCCGCCTGGCGCGGGGAGGGGTGACTGCGGGTACGCCGGGGCTGTCGTGAGACGTTCGGTGAGGTGTCCGAAGGCCAGGAGGGTGAACGTTTCCGCGAGTGCGGGGACCGTGAAGGTGAACGGGCGCGGGCCTATGGAGTCGGGTTCCGAGAGGACGGAGCCGTCGTCGCGGACGGCGGTCGTCAGGTAGGCGGCGGCACGGGCGGCTGCGGCGGGGTCGCCGTCGTCCGTGGCGCACAGTGCTGTCAAGCCGTAGGCCGTGCTGATCGGGTCGCTGCCGTGGGCGGGCTGCTGCCCGAACCCGCCGTCGGCATTCTGCGTTTCGCGCAGCAGGCGACGGCCGTGTGCGACCAGGCGCTCCAGGTGCGGGGGATGCGGGGCCGGATAGCGGCCGGCTGCCAGCAGGGCGCGGAAGAGGGTGTGCAGGCGGCTGGTGCTCCAGTCGGGCGGGAACGAGCCGTCGGCGGCCTGCTGAGCGGCCAGGTAGCGCAGTGCGTCGGCTATGAGCCGCTCGTCGCGTTCAGGCTGCAGGTTGAGTGCGTCGACGGCGGCAGCGGTCATGCAGGCCTCGGAGGGGCCACCGGCCAGGTAGGTGGGGAAGCCGCCGTCGGGCCCGACCACGGACCGCAGCGACCGCAGACCGCGGTGGATGGCCGCCTGATAGCGGACAGCGCCGGCCTGGTGCAGGAACTGCACGGCGACGGAGGTGTCGTCGACATCGGTCTGGCAGGCCCAATCGGTGTACGACCAGCCCCCTGCGGGCTGCTGACAGCGCTCGAGATGCCCAGCGACCCGGTGCACCACCTCCTGCGGGGCCCGGTTGGCGGCCAGGGCGACGCCAGCGGTGACGGTGCACCAGGTGTCGGTATCGGTCACGAACGGCCACCCACCATCCGGCCGCTGGACCATCAAGGCTTTGCGCACTCCCGCCGCGACCACGGGGCCGGAACCGGGCAGGCGGGCCAGGGCGTGCAGGACGAACAGGTGGATCAGCACATTGCCTTCCCACACGCGCGCGGCCTGCTGGGTGTGCTGCAGCCGCCGTACATCCTCATCGGTGACCGCCCCGGGCCGCCCCACGGCGCACGCCAGGATCACCTTGACGGCAGTGACCTGCACCCGCGCCCAGCTGTGCAGGCCCGACAGGGAGAACGCCGCCTCGTCCCAGCCGCCGAACCCAGCTACCGCCCCCTCGTCGACGACCGCCCCCAGGGCGTGGACGAGGGCCCGCTTACGACTCCCGGTGAAGTCCGGCACACGCCCCACGACCCCGCCCAGCAGGTCTCCGGAGAGCGCGCACCGGCTCAGCACGGCCGCCGCCAACGAACGCTCCGGCTCCACGGCCGCACCGGCATGGCGGGCCAGGAACGCCCGCGCGGCGGCGGCAGCGTCCGGTGCTATATCGGTGACCTCCAGCAGCCGCAATGCCAGCACCGTCTCCAGCACCCGACTGCGGCAGGGCGAACGCACCGCGCCGCCCTCGTCGACCATGCTGACGACCCGCCTCATGACACGGTCACGGGCCGAGATGACACCAGGAAAGAGATCGGCCGGCCAGGGGCCGCCGGTGGATCGGGTACCAGGGCGCACGAAGACTCCTCCACGTCCCCCGAAGTGTCTCCACGCCACCCGCACGCCACACATCCACACACGGGGAGCACACGAAGCACCCCCAGCGCATCCACCCCTCCCACGCGCCCCACCCCATCTCCGGGCGGTGAGCTATTCAGCCGCTGATGAGTTCGGCATGGTGGGTTGTCTGTTGCCAATCAGGGGGGCATCTGCGGTGAGGGAAGGTTCTACTCCCGCTTCAACGGCACAGCCGGCTTTGAGACCGAGGTGGGCACGTGGCCACGGCTGGCGTGGTGCCGCCCCGAACGGCTCAGCTCGGCGGCCTGGACCGGCATCGAGGCGTCGGTCGCCGTGCACGGGATGCCGCGCCCGGAATGGTTCGCCGGTTCCCAATGGCACGACCCGGCCCGGGGCGTGGTGTGGCGGGTCGACGAGATGAGCCTCGCCGCCTCGCCGTCCATCTCCCCGGCCGGCAGCGTCGACCGCGACCCGGGGCTACCGCCCACCTGGTGGGTGGAGTTGCGACGCCCTGGTCGCGCTGGCCGGGCACCCTACGGAGCGGGTCTGTCTCGGCCAAGACCATCTGACCGGACGAATCCGAGAGGCATACGGCGACCAGGTCGATACGACCGTCACCGAGTGGGCATGTGCCCATGGGGACTCCTCGAGCCCCGCCCGGCGCCGCACCCGCGCCACCAGGCCCTGCTGGATGCTTTCGAACCCCTAGGTGCGTCGTGCACTGTCGCGGTCGGCAAGCCACACGGAGCCAGGGTGTGACCTGAGGCCTCAGTCCTCACCGAACGCCTCAGCCCTCACCGAACAGCGCGGCGAGCCCCGATCCCCACCCGCGCCGGTCAGGCGCCCCAGTGGTGATCTTGGTCGGCCGATCGGGTGGTTGGGCCATGCACGGGTTCCGGTGGTCGGCCTCGCTGCGCCACGCTGCTCGCCATGATCAAAGTCGAGCAGTTGCGTCAGCCCGCGGTCCGTCGTTTCGTCGACAGCCTCAACGCGCGGGACGAGAAGGCCTTCGCCGAGGCCGTCGCCGGACAGTTCGCCTACACCTGCGGGGAGGAGGCGGGGGGCGCCGCGGAGTTCTTCACGGCGCACACGCGGTTCGTGGTGACCGAGCAGAGCGAAGACGGCCACACCCTGACCGGCGTCATGAGCAAGTCGGGCGAGGTGGTCCCGGCGCAGTGGACGCTCGTCCCGCGGGCCTTCAAGGACGTGTTCAAGGTGGTGGTGGCCACCGATATCGAGTTCCCGCAGGGCGCCTTCGGTGAAGCCCTGTTCCACATCGACTCCCCCGAGGGCGGCGTGAGGACCCCGGAGGGCACCCTGCGCCGGATGGAGCTGGGCAGTCACTCCTACGTGCACAGCTGGACGCGCGGCGCGCTGGGCAAGTTCGACTGGATCAACACCGGCACGAAGGCCGATGCGGACGTGTACAAGTCCTTCCACAGCCCCGCCGACGGCGACCAGGTCGACAAGGTCACCTCGAGCAAGGTGACCTCGCGCCTGGCGGTGGACCTCGGCTGGGACGGCGGCTATCAGCAGGCCACCGTCCACTTCCATGCCAAGCCGTACTACGCGGAGCCGCTGGCCTGGCGTGAGGAACACATGCGCATGGTCGACGGGTCCGTCCCGACCATCACCGCGACCCTGACCCTGACCGGCCCGCCTACCCTGACCGCTCCCGACAGGAAGGCGGTCCACACCGAGCAGATCACGGTCAAGGGCACCATGCCCCCCTACCTCCTCGACTTCACCCGTACCTTCCCGCTCAACGGCCTCCCGCTGGGCACCTACACGCTGACCCTGGCCGACGCCGTCAAGACGGGCGGCTACCGGTCCAGTACCGCCAACACCGCCGTCCGCCTCAAGGACCACACGATCGACTTCCGCGTCGGCGCCTGACCGGGGCAGGTTGATTGATCATGTGGGTGACGTGTGAACCGGCCGGTCTTCAGGCGTCACCATGCTCGCAATCCCCATCAATTCAACCCATACAGAAAATATAGGTAGATGTTTCCAGCCAGCGCGCGTACCAGCCGGAAACGTCTCCTTGCGGTGCGTTTCGGATGATGTCGATCATGGGGTGATTCCGCATCCGCAACCCGTACAGGGGGTTTCGCCGTGCCCGATGTCAGCATCGACCTGCCGATCAGCTTCGAGGTTCCGACCGCGTTCACCGACATCGACTTCAAGCTGTCGGCGGAGGCGAACACGGACAAGCTGATCAAGCAACTCAGCACGGTCGACCCCAGGCCATCCGACACCGAGATGGCCCACGCGGTCCTGGCGCAGCAGACCATGTACGAGCTGCTGTCCGCCGCGGGGGCCGTCTACGCCGGAACGCTCTTGTACGGGCCGACGGAGGAGGAGCCCAAGGAGAGGCTGTCCTCGGTGATCCTGACGGTGACCGCCCGGCCGGCGGAGCTGTCGAACGAGCAGACGGTGCACCGGCTGGCCCGCACGATGGGTGCCATCTACCCCGAAGCAGAGGTCGGCGTCGTCGTGCTGGAGTCCGGTCCGGCCGTCCTGCTGACCGAGGAGCGGAAGGTGGAGAGGCCGGTCAATCTCCTCGCCGAAGGCGGCGGGCCCACCATCGTCCGCCAGCTCCACGCCTTCGTCCCGATCCCGGGCCGGCTGGCCATGGCGGATTTCGCGATCGCCACGGAGAACCTCGACCACTGGGATTCCTGCGTCGAGATCCTCGCCGAGGTCTGCCGCACCATCACCTTCCCCGAGGCCGGCGTGAGCGCGGCCTGAGGCCGCGGGAGCCGCACCCCTTGTCCGCAGGACCGCCCCCGGCCCGTCCCGGGCCGGACGACTCACGGAGAACATGATGAAGATCGAATACATGCCCGCGTTCGGAGAATGCCTCGGATACCGGGGCTCCGGCTCCAGCGACTTCCCGGGGTTCGAGCCGGGGAGGGACAAGATCATCAGGGCTGTGCACTCCGAGCTGAACATGTACACCGGCAACGAACAGGACGCGCTGAAGATCTGGGGCTGGGATCCCGAGGCCCTCACGAACGTCGAGCGCTACCGCATCGACCAGCTCCTGCGCATGTTCGTCTTCCAGGAGGGCCAGATCCTCGACGCGTTCCGCCGCTTGAGCAACGAGTTCCAGGAGTACCTGGATTCCGACGAGAAGGTGGCGAAGCAGGCGCACGACTTCGTCGAGGCACTGCCCCGCCTCACGCAGGAGGCCGCCGCGCGGAAGACCCGGAAGGAAGACAAGACCGGCGAAGACGCCGGCGCCTCCGCCGGGCCGTCCGGCCACCGGTTCGATGACGGCAGCGTCGAGGGAGTGATGTCGTGGCACCACCCGGACATCGCCCGCGACATCGGTCCCCTCCGCAGCCTGGCGATGGGCGGCCGCAGCTTCGAGGGGACCTACTGGCGTCTGAAGGACTGCGGCTACCCCCGGGAGTACATCGAGGACCAGCGGCTCTACGACCTGATCGACACGGCCCTCGCGATCCAGGCGGAATTCCAGTCGCAGTGTCTGCTCACCGACCGGGAGTTCACCCGGATCATCGAGACCCGCGGTGCCGAGTTCGATTGGCTCAAGGCCGAAGCCGCCCGGAAAGCCGCGGAAGCCGCCCGGAAGGCCGCCGAACAGGCGCGCGTCAGCTACTGGGCACTGTTCGGGGACATCCTCGGCATCGTCTCCGCCGTCTCCGGCATGCTGGCTCTCATCCCCGTGCTCACCCCGATCTGCGGCCCCGTCGCCGCGGTCACCGCGATCGCCGCCCTGGGCGCCCACGCCGTGGACGCCGTGATGAAGGGCGACTGGGACGCGGGCACCGTCGTCGGCCTCGTTGCCGACGTCTTCGCCGCCCTGCCCGGTGCCGTAGTGGTCGCCAAGAGCCTCAAGGCCGGAACGGCCGTCACGAAGACCATCGGCTCCGGCGCCAAGTTCGCCACGAAAGCCTCGGTCGGCGTCCGGCGCGCCGGCCTCAGGTTCCTCGCCGAGACCGGTGGCGCCGGGGCGTCCGACGCCACCAAGGTCTTCAACTACCTCGGCACCAAGGGCGCCGGGGTCTTCAGCGCGTCCGAAAAGGCCGGGAAGATCACCGGCAAGGCCCTCCAGGGCTCCGTCAACCTCTCCACCCAGATCCCCCTCGTCGTCGAAATGGCCACCGGCGTCGACATGACCCGGGGAAAGGACACCGCCACCAAGGCGGCCCTCACCGCGAACTACGGCCAGACCATCGGGAGTTGGGGCCCAGTTGGCACTGCGATCGAAAAGGCGGGAACCGTTTCCCTCGCCGTGTTCGCCGTGGTCATCGGCCGACGCTGAACCAGCCCCCACCCCTGCTCGCCGCCCCGGCCCGAGGGCGGCGAGCCGCGGGACCCGGAACACCCCGCGGCTTCCCCGCCCCCTTGCTTCCCCGGCCACCAGCACCGCAGGAGCACTCTTGGCAACCGACGGTGACCGACAGGCCGCCACCCGCACCGCCCTCGTCAAAGCCGGCCTCGCCGCCGCCGGCGCCGCCTTCTTCGTCATCGCCCTCTCCTGGCCCGCACCGTGGGCCTACGCGGTCGGAGCCGTCCTCCTCGCCGGTTCCGTCCTCGCCGGGCGTCACACGAAGAAGCGTCCTTGACCCCTCTGCGGATGTCACCGAAAGGCCCACTCGGCCTGACCGTGCGCAGGCCGGTCCTGATCCCGGACCACCCCAGAACCTGACGCTCACCACCAGTGAGGTGTCCCGACCTCACCGGCAGGGTTTCCGGCCTGCCGTGAAAAGCGGCTTCCTGGACTTCGGGCACTGTTGATCAGCTTCCGGTCATTTGCTCCACGGTCCTGGCCCAGGGCTGGATGCGCTCGGCCGCCTCCGTGTAGCCCAGGTCGGCCATGGCGCGGGCGGCCTGCAGCCGCTCGGCGGTGATCATCTCGTTGATCGCGGGGAGCGGCTCGGCGGCGGTCGTGTGGAGCGAGGGGTGCCGGGCCAGGCGCCGGTAGGCGTCGTCGGCGTACACGTCGGCGATCAGGCGGATCCGGTCCGGGCCGAGCAGGTTGCAGACCCCGCGGGCGTACGTCGGCGTCAGCCGCCAGATGCCCGCCGGTCATGTTCACCTTGGTGCCGCCGGTGACCGGGTAGGCCGACGTGTTGGTGTGCGGCGGGATGCGCAGCCGGTGGCGCTCCACCTGGTCGAGCTCGTCGTAGTCGCGGTGCTCCCACAGGAAGGCGTTGGCCTCCAACCGGGCGAGCCGCACCCACATGTACTTCAGACCCAGCTCGGCCAGGAGGGCAGCGGTGGCCGGCATCTGTGCCAGCAGGTCCGTCGGCCTGGCCGCGCAGTCGCCGATCGTCACGTCGGCCGCGTCCCCGGAGGCGTTCATCAGCGAGGTCGTCCACCAGCCCCCCGACTGGCAGGCGCCGTACCCCGCCTTCCAGGGGGCCTGGGCCGTCAGGGCCTCGTGGCGCATCCGCTCCAGCTGAGCGGAGTCCACGGCGTCCAACTGGGCGATCTCCCGGCCAGAGCGGTCAGAGTTTCCATCGGTTCCCTCTCGTTCCCGGCCCGCCGAGCAGCGGACGGGTGTGCGCGTGGTGGTGGATGGGTTGATCGAGTCGGGCTGCTGATCCAGCTGTCGATCTCACGCTTCGCGGTCAGAGCCACACGCAAAGCGAAGTGCGTTCAGCATGGGGGTGGGCGCCGAGGCATGGATACGACATCACTGCCGACATGGAGCCGCCCTCGTCGAGGGGGCGACGCGCCGGAGGATGACGGCCTACGTCATGACTGCCGTCATGGCTGCCGTCATCTGAGCCGCAGAGCAGTCGAGCGGGTTTCCCGCTGATCGGCCGTGGCTATCGTCAGACCAGGCGAACGGGGACGGAGAGGATCTGCGGTGGCTGAAACTCCCACGCTCTTACGGGTCTTGACGCTGCAGCGGCACTGGCAGGTGTACGAGACCTTCCGCCTCCGGTTCGAAGCGACCGCGCACACGGTTGCGGTGGAGCAGAACGACCGCCGGCTTCAGGGCTTGTCGGTCTCCAAGCGGCAGTTCGAGCGCTGGTACGGCGGTGCAGTCAAGACCCGCCCCTACCCGGACCAGTGCCGAGTGCTGGAGGCCATGTTCGGCGTGGGCGTTGGCCTCCTCCTGGCTCCCGCACCGGGCGCTTCCTTGCCGGCGCCTGCGGTCGAACCCCCGCTCGTCGTCCCGCCTGATGGCGATATTTGAGATTTTGAGATCCTCATCAGTCCTTCTCCCCACCGAGCAGACAGCGGCACTGCCTGCTGGTGGCCCGTTCAGCAGCGAGTCCCGCTTTGACGCGGGCACCACGGAATTGGAGAGGCAGGTCGCGATGGCGGCACGTCGTGCGCTCAGGTTCACCGCTCTGGCGGAGGGCAGCAGCGTCGGCCCGGAGACCCTGGGCCAGATCCATGACGAAGTTCGACGGCTCACCGTCGCCTACCCCTGGCTCGCGTTGCCGACCTTGCTCGGCGATCTGGTCGAGGTGCAGGACCTCACGTTCCGGCTGCTGGAGCACGGCCGGGTCAAGCCCCTGCAGGCCCGTGACCTCTACCTGCTCGCCGGCATCACCTCCGGCATGCTCGCAAAGGCCAGCCATGACCTGGGCAACCCGAACGCCGCGATGATGCAGGCCCGTACCGCCTTCGTCTGCGCCGACAACGCAGACCACCACGCGATGCGCGCCTGGGTCTGCTCCCTGCAGTCGCTCATTTCGTATGGGGCCGGGCGCCCTTCCGAGGCCGCCGAATACGCCACCCTCGGTCTCGGTGCGGCAGGCAACGTCCGCGGCACCACCAGCGTCTGGCTCGCCTGTCTCTCCGCCCGCGCTTACGCTCTTGTCGGCGACGGCGAGGCCACCCGGGCCGCCATCCAGCAGGCCGAGGAAGCCCGCGCGGCCGCCGAGCCCGACGACCTCGACGCCTTCGGCGGCATCATGACCTTCCCGGTACCCCGCCAGCTGTACTACGTCGCCGAGGTCACCGTGCACCTCGGCGAGGACCCGGCGCTCGGCGAGAGCCAGTCCGAGGCGGCGGTCGCCGCGTACCGCAGCGCCGCGGAGGACGAGTGGGCCTTCGGTGACGAGGCGGGCGCGCAGGCCGACCTCGCCCGAATCGCCCGCGGCGAGATCGAGGGCGCCATCGAAGCGGTCCAGCCCGTGCTCGACCTCCCCATCGAGCAGCGGAACTTCGGCATCACCAGCAGCGCCCAGCGAGTACACGCCGCCCAGTAGGCCAAAGGTCGGCGAAGCCGAGGCGCGGCGGCGGCCAGCCTCCGCGAGGAGATCGAAGTCTTCACGGCCACCCCGACGTCCGTCCTCGTCCGGTGACCCCGCAGGTAGGCTCCGCAGGCATGACCCCAGTCCACTTGGCCGGCCCCCGCCTGGCACTGCGCGAAGTCGAACCTCAGGACACCGCCGCCCTCCTGGCCATCTACGGCGACCCCGAGGCCACCCGGCACCTCAGCTTCGAGCCCCGCACCCGCGACCAAGTCCAGGCGATCGTCGACCGGTCCATCGGCTCCGCGAAGGACGCTCCCAGGACCGAGTACTGCCTGGCCATTACCCCGCGGGGCGAACACCGGCTGATCGGCTACGCGCGCCTCGCGACCGAACCGCAGCAGGCGGCGACCATCGGGTTCGCCCTGAACCCGGGGGAGTGGGGCAAGGGCCTCGGTACGGAGACCGTCCACCTGCTGTGCTCACTCGGCTTCAAGGCCCTCGGCCTGCATCGCATATGGGCCGCGCGCTCGCCGCTCAACGTGGCATCCGCGCACACCCTCCTGCGGGCCGGTATGACCGAGGACGGGCGGATCCGCGATCACGTCTTCGTGCACGGGGCCTGGCGGGACTCGATCACCTACTCGATCCTGGAGCACGAGTGGACATCGGTCGGCGCCCTCGAACTGAGCACGGGAGACGATGCCTCGGTACCCGTGCCCCCATCTGCCGCTGACAGCGGACAGGAGCGGTGAGCCAGTGCTGACCGAGCAAGGCTAATTGCACCACCTGGTGCTCCCCGGCATCGCCGAGTTCGCTCGCGGCGGTCTGCCCGAGCCGCCGACCACCGACGACGGTAACGGGGGGCACGTGTCCGTGCTCGTAGCTCGTACTTGTCGCTGATCGACTCCAGGACGGAGATTCGGCTTCTCCACCGCTCCATGTCTGCCTTGGGAAGCTGGAGTAACCTCCCACGAACCGGGTTCTCCGGCTCCCCACGGGGGGCACGTGTCGATGTCGTTCGCAAGATCCTCAATAACGGTGCGCAGCTGCTTGGCGATGTAGAAGTGGTCGCCCTCGTAGTGGTGTGCCGTACAGGTGGCGGATGTCCAGTTGTGCCAGCCGAGCATCTCGGTGGGCGGGGCGATGAGATCGGCGGTGGCGGCGAAGGTCGAGACGGGCTGCTCCATCGCAGTGGGCGGGCGTCGGCCGAGTGCTTGGTAGAGGCGGGCGTCGGCCCGGATGAGCCGGATGAAGGCGGTCATGGCCTGTTGGTCGTGGTCGAGTTCGCCGGGGATGGCGCCGGCGCCCAGGCGGCGGTACGCCTCGTCGGGGTTGGCGAGCAGCGCGGGGAGGGTGTCTTCCCAGTACGGGTGGTCGGGTGCGGGGATGGCGGAGATTCCGAGCCGGCGGGGAGGTCGGCCGGCACGGGCGAGGGCTCGTGCGGTTTCGAAGGCGTAGATGCCGCCGCTGGAATGCCCGAAGAATGCCGTCGGCCGGTCGTCCTGAGTGGCGGCGAGAGTGCGGGCCGTCATTCTGGTGAGCCGGGTGAGGTCGCTGATGGGCTGTTCACGTGTTCGGGAGCCGCGCCCCGGCGGCTGGACCGCCCACACGTCTGCCTTGGGCCGGTATGGCGTGCCGAGGGCGCGGGCGTAGAAACTCGGCTGGCCGCCCGCGTGCGGGAAGACGACGACGCGGAGCGGGGCCTGCGGGGCGGGGGCGATGTTCACGAGCCAGTCGTTCATCGGGCAGGCTCCTTGGACAGTGCGGCCAGCAGCCGGTTCGACAGGTCGGTGACGCTCCGGCTGGAGATGATCTCCAGCACCGGGAAGTGGACGTCGAAGGTCTGGTGGAGCCGGACCGACAGTGCCGTGGCCAGCAGGGAGTCGATGCCGAGCCGGTCGAGGGGGATGTCGGTGGCAATCCGGTCCGGGGGGATGTCGGTGACGGCGGTGATCATCGAGCTGATCGTTTCGGTGGCGAGTGTACGTCGGTGCTCTGGTGGGGCCGCCGCGATCTCCTGGACCAGGGTGGTGCCCCGGGCGGAGCCGGGTTCCGTGCCGGGCCGGGCGAAGCGGGTGGACGAGCAGCCGGGGAACATCGCCGCCAGACGGGTCCAGTCGGCTCGGGCGATGACGAGGTGCGGGCTGTCCGCGTGTGCGACGAGGGCGTGGCCGAGAGCGTGCAGTGCTTCCTGGGGGGCGATCGGTTCGAGTCCGAGCCCGGTCAGGGACTCGGTGAGGCCGTCGCGTGCGACGACGCCGAGGCCAGCGACGGGGCCCCAGCCGACGGCAAGGGCCGGCAGTCCGAGGCGGTGCCGGTCGGTGGCGACCGATTCCAGGTGGAGATTGGCGGCCCCATAAGCGCTTTGGAGCCGGTTGCCGATCAGCGCGGCGATTGAGGAGTAGAGGACGAAGTGGTCGAGGTCCATGCCCCGGGTGAGGTGGTCGAGCAGGGTCGCGCCCTGGACTTTTGGGGCGAGTACGGCGGCGAACCGTTCGGGGGTGAGGTCCCGCAAAGAAGCGTCGTCGTAATGCGCGGCACAGTGGAAGACGCCCTTGAGCCCGCGGGGGGCCCGTGAAGCCGCCTGTACGGCGGCTTCCATGGCGGCGGGGTCGGTTGCGTCGGCGGTGAGGACCGTGCTGCCGGCGGGGAGGGGGTCCCTCGCGGTCCCGGTCCGTCCGGTGACCACGATGTGCCCCGCGCCCAGTTCGTGGAGCCAGCGCGCCGTCGCGGCGCCGAATCCGGCGGTGCCGCCGGTGACGAGGTAGCCGCCTTCCGGGTCGAAGGCAGGCAGAGACCGTGTGGGCCCGGGTGCCGCAGTGAGGTCGACGACGAGCTTGCCGGTGTGTGCGGACCTCTTCAGCAGAGTGAACGCGGCATCCGACTCGCCCGGGGGGAAGACCTGGTGGGGCAGACGGGGGATGGCGCCGTCGGCTGTCAGCGAGGCGACCTGTGCCAGTACCTCCCGGGTCGTGTGGGGGCGGCGTTCGATGAGCTGGGCGAGGTCGACGGAGAAGTAGGAGAGGGTGTTCAGGAAAGGGTGCAGCCTCAGGTGCCCGTCCGCGTACAGGTCCCTTTTGCCGAGTTCGACGAACCGTCCGTCGGGGGCGAGGAGTTCGAGGGCTGCGGCGGCGGCCTCTCCGGTGAGGGAGTTGAGGACCACGTCCACACCGCGGCCGCCGGTGACCGCCCGGACGTGGTCGGCGAAGGCTAATGTGCGGGAGTCGAACGCGTGCCACGCTCCGAGGGACCGAGCAATGCTCCGCTTCTCCTCTGTCCCGGCCAGGGCGATCACCCGCGCCCCGGCACGGGTGGCGAGAGCCAGGGCGGCCTGCCCGACGCCGCCGGCTGCCGCGGGCAGCAGCAGGGTCTCTCCCGGAGCCAGCCGTGCCAGAACGTCAAGGCCGTAGTAGGCGGTGGCGTACGCCAGGGGCAGGGCGGCCGCCTCGGTGAACGTCAGGCCGTCGGGCATCGCGACCGTGGCCGATGCCTGTGCCACGGTGTGGGTGGCCATTGACCCCGGTGCGATCGCGATCACCTTTTGACCGGGGGCGAAGTCTGTTACCCCGGCCCCCACGGCGGCGATCACGCCCGCGCACTCCTGGCCGAACAGCGGTGAGCCGTCCGTGTCTCCGCCACGCCGGTCGATCTGACCGTGCTCCGCACGCATCAGACCGGTGGAGAGCATGACGTCCTTGTAATTCAGCCCGGCGGCCCGCACCTCGATGAGGGTCTGCCCCGGGCCTGGTACTGGCCGAGTGATCTGTTCCCAGGCCAGGACGGGCGTCATGGCGGTCTCGGCGACCCGCAGGACCGTTGCGTGTTCGCCCATGCGGGGTCGGGGAAGGGGCTTGCTCCGCAGCGGAGGTGACGGCACCGCCGCGAGCCTGGTCACGGTGACTCGCTCGTTCTCCACCTGGAACTCGTCATCCCCGTGCGGTGGGGCGGTGAGCAGGTTGACGATGGTCCGGGCGGTCTGCGGACCGTCCGTGGCCGAGATGCGGCGTACGGTGTGCGGTTCTTCGTTCGCCACGGTCCGTGCGGTGCCCCAGGCCGCCGCGCCGACGATGCGGCCGGTGGTGATCAGCCAGACGTCGAGGACGTGTCCCGGAACAGAGAGGACCAGGTCGCGGATGAGTTGTCCGGCGCGGACGGCCTCGTCCAGGGGGTCGCCCACCGGGTCGTCTCCCAGGACGAGGGCCACGGCCGCCGTGCCAGGGTCCGGCAGGCTCCAGCCCGATCGTGCGGGAACGACCGGTCCGGCGTGCAGTGCGTCGGCGATCCGGCCGGCCAGCGCCGCTCCAGTGGCATCGGCGGCGACAGCCCAATTCCCACCGCTCGGTGCCGGGGTGAGAGCCGTTGCCGTTGCGTGCGGCTGCTCTACGATCCTCCACAGGGCAGTCCGGGGCCGCTGGGCGCTTTCGAGCAGTTGGACCCGCAGGCCGTCCATCGTGCAGAAGACTTCCCCATCGGTGCCGGCCAGGGTGACGTCCCAAACTGCCTCCCGCCGTCCTGCCGAACGGGTGCGCACATGGATCACCCCATACTCCGGCGGCGGGGCCCACACGGTGACCGTCCCGAACTCCACCGGAACGAACAGCGCGTCACCGCTGCGGACCCGCTCCAGCAAGGGGGACCCCGCGTGCACCATCGCATCGAGCAGAGCGGGGTGTGCCACGTATCCGTTGGACCGGTGCCGGGCTTGGGCCGCGACCGCCGCTGGCAGCGCGTAGTTTCCGAGAAGCTCACCCGCGTGTAGCCGTACCCGGGTCAGTGAGCGGAAGGTCGGCCCGTAGTCGGTGCCGGCCCGGGAGGTCATGGCGTAGAACTCCGGTCCGGTGAGCCCCTTTCCGGGCGTGAGCCGTGCCGAGACGTCCGGAAGGTCCAGTGGCTGCGGGCGGTCACCCGTTACGGTGCGGACCCTCGCGCGGGCGTGCTCCTTCCAGTGCCTGTGCTGCTCGGTCCGTGGCCGGGAGGAGACGGTGACCAGGCCGTCCCGCAGGTCCGTGGACAGGTCGGTCAGGGTCTGCTCCGCCGGGTCGAACGTCAGCGCTGACGTGACGGTCATCCCGTCGACGCGTAGCGGACCGTCCTGGCCGGTCCTGGCCAGAGCGGCCAGGGCGAGTTCCAGATAGGCCGCGCCGGGCATTGTCACCGCGCCGCCGACCCGGTGATCGAGCAGCCACGGCACACGGGAGGGTTCGACCGCACCGGACCACAAGGGGGCGGGCACCGGGACGCGCTCGCCGAGGAGCGGGTGTGCGAGAACTCCGTCGCCGGGCCCCCCGCTCCACCACGAGGGCTCACCGGTCCAGTGCCGCTCCCGCTGCCAGGGATACGAGGGCAGGTCGACCACCTGCCCGGGTACGGGGAACCAGGAGTCGGCCATCGGGGCTCCGAAGGCGATGACCGCCGCGGCGACCCCGTCGAGGTCCGCGGGTTCCGCGCGCGTCAGCGTGGCCAGGGGCAGCGCGCCGGAACCTTGCCGGAGGTAGCCCTTGAGGACGGGGTGCGGGCCGATCTCCACGAGGAGCGTGGTGCCCGCCTCGCGCATGGACTCGACCGCCGGGGCGAAGAGGACAGGGTGGCGGATGTTCCGCCACCAGTACCCGGCGTCCATGGGAGCGTCGAGCAGGCCGCCGGCCACGGTGGACCAGAACGGGATCTCCCCCTCGCGCTCCTGGACCCCGTTGAGCCCCGTCGTGATCTCGTTGTATACGGGGTCCATCGCCGCGCTGTGGAAGGCGTAGTCGAGCGGCAGGGAGCGGAAGAACACCCCCTCGGCGGTGAGTTTCTCGCCGATCCGCCGCAGCGCCTCGGCGTCCCCGGCGAACGTGACGTCAGTGGGGGAGTTCACCGCGGCGAGCTCGACCCTCCCGCCGGCCTCGGCCACAATGCGGCGCGCGGTGCTCTCGCCGACAGCGGCGGCCGCCATCACGCCGGTACCTGCCGTCCGTCCCTGTGCGGCGCTGCGGACCGCCACGATCCGGCAGGCCGATTCGAGATCGAGCTTCCCGGCCGCCCAGGCGGCCGCGATCTCCCCGACACTGTGCCCCACCACCGCGCCAGGTCGGACCCCGCGTGCGGCCAGCGCGGCGCAGATTCCCACCTGGACGGCGAACAGCAGTGGCTGCGCTACCTCGGTGCGTCCCAGGTCGTAGGTTCCGGAGGCCAGTGCGTCGGAGACCTTCCAGCCGAGCATCGGCGACAGCACACGGCACACATCACGCGCCGCCGTGGCGAAGGCGTCGTCGCCGTCGGGTGCCATCATGTCCCGAGCCATGCCCTGCCATTGCGAGCCGTTGCCTGAGAACACGAAGGCGATGACGCCTCCGGCAGCGGAGGCGCGACCGGTCGCCGCTCCCGCCGCGGTGTCCCCCGAGGCGATCCGGTACAGCTTGTCCGCGGCCTCGGCCGCGCTGGAGGCCACTACGACGCAGCGGTGCTCGTGGCGTGCACGTCGCATTGAAGTGTGGGCCACGTCGTGCAAGGAGCCGGTGTCTTCGGACAGCAGCCGGTCCGCCATGGCCCAGCAGGCCTCAGCCAGCGCCTCAGGTGTCCGGGCGGAGATCAGCACCGGCAGCTTCCCAGTGCTCTCAGGCGCAGAGCCCTGCCCGGCTCGCGGCTGCATTCGCCCGCCGTCGAGTCGCCGGGCCAGGATCACGTGCGCGTTCGCGCCACCGATCCCGAAGGAGTTGACCCCGGCTGCGACGAGCGGACCGTCGTACTCGATCGGTGTGGTGGTGTCGACCGGCGTGAGGCCCAGCGCGTCGAAGTCGATCCCCGGATTGAGCGGCCGGGTATGCAGAGAGGGCGGGATCTGCTCCTTCTGGAGCACGAGCAGGGCCTTGAGGAGTCCTGCCATGCCTGAGGCGCACTCCAGATGGCCCAGATTGGTCTTCACCGACCCGATCGGGAGCTTCCGGCCCGCCCGGCGTCTGGTGCCGAGGGCCTTCCCGATGGCCTGGCACTCGACCGGGTCTCCGACCGGGGTGCCGGTGCCGTGACACTCGAGGTAGACCAGCTCGTCGGGGCTGATTCCGGAGGAGGCGTAGACCTGGCGGAGGAGTTTGCGCTGTGCGGTGACGGACGGCTGGGTGAGCCCGCCGGGGGAGGAGGCGCCGTCGGTGTTCACCCCGGAGCCGGCGACCACTGCGAGGACCCGGTCGCCGTCGGCCAGTGCGTCACTCAGCCGCTTGAGCAGGACGACCCCGCCCCCCTCGGCCCGTACGAACCCGTCCGCCCGGGCGGAGAACGCCCGGCACCGTCCCGTCGGTGACAGGAGCCCTGCCTTGGAGAACCCCAAGTAGTCGGCCGGGTTCAGCAGCATGCCCACGGCCGCCGCCAAGGCGATCGGCACCTCGCCACGGGAGACCGCACTTGCCGCCTCGTGCACCGCCACCAAGGCTGAGGAGCAGGCGGTGTCGATTGCCTGAGAAGGGCCGCGCCAGTCCAGCAGGAAGGAGATCCTGTTCGCGGTGTGCGCGCTGATGGTACCCAGCATCGAGTGCGCGTCGACGACTTCGGGGCGCGCCGACAGCAACTCCCAGTAGCCGCGTGTGGAAACCCCGGCGTACACGGCGCCGTCGGTGCCGGCCAGTTGGGCCGGATCGATGGCGGCGTGGTCGAACGCCTCCACCGTCAGCTCCATGAGCAGGCGCTGCTGTGGGTCCAACTGGGCTGCCTCGCGTGGCGAGATGCCGAAGTGTGCGGCGTCGAAGCCGGCGATGTCGTCCAGGAACCCGCCGGCCGCCGTGTAGCTCAGCCCGGGCCGCGCCGGGGCGCCGGTCCACGACGCGGGGTCGAACCTGTCCTCTGGTACCCGGGTGACCAGATCACGGCCGGCGAACAGCGCGCCGGACAGTGCCGCAGGGCCGTCGATCCCGCCGGGGAGGCGGCAGGCGACGCCGACGATCGCGGCAGCGGACTCAGGCCAGTACTCGTTCTGCAACCGGACACCGTGCAAGGCGGTCACCACCGAAGGCCAAGGGGAAGGGACTGAAGGGCCGCCCACCAGGGCGCAGCCGGTACACGGCGCGTCCCCGCACCGACCGGTACGGGGACGCGCCAGGTGGGTTCAGAGACGGCCGAAGATGTGGTTCGCCGCCGAGTCGGGCTCCTCGTCGTAGAAGAACGACAGGAGCATCTCGTGCCAGCTTTCGCGCGTCATCCCATCGCGTGCCGCGGGTACGAGCGTGCGGTATGTGGCGGCGGCCTCCTCCGAGGGGATTCCGCACGCGGCGCCCATGAGACGGACGTACTCCTTCTCGTCCACCTCCCCGCTGCCGTCCGCGTCGCAGAGGTCGAAGTACGCGTTGGCCGAAGGCCGGATCGACTCGGCATACGCTGCGCGGTCCGTCGCCAGCGACTTCTCCAGGGCGTCGACGAACTCCTCAGGAGAGACCTCGCCGTCTCCGTTCACGTCCATCGGAGCGATCAAGTCGTCCCAGATCTTCAGCGTCGCAGCCCTGGTCTCCTCCGCCTGCCGCGAGTCGGCCGCCAGTCCGAGCGCATCGACGTACCGGGTCGCGACGAGTTCGAAGTCCCCACGGGTGAGGGCACCGCTGCCGTCCGCATCGATCGCGGTGAAATAGCGCCTGAGCTTCCGTTGCCGGATGGTCTCCATCCCGGCCTCCCGTCATGTCACTTCATGCATTGATCTCGTCGCTATGAGTGATATCAGGGAGTTGGCTCTTGGGTGACGCTGATCTGTCGCCTGGGGGAACGAATCGGCCGCTTCGGGATTGACGTTGCTGCCCACTCGCGGCTGCGTGTCTGCGTGCCGCCCCGGGTGTGGCAGTGTCGGTGGTGCGGGCGGGCGTGAGCGACGGCGTTGGCGAGCTCGAGGTTTCCGGAGATGCCTCGTCGACCATGGAACGCTCGACCTCCTCGGGTGATCGGACCGGCGGTGTCGCGTGGGAGAGTGGGTGGCGTGCATCCCTTCCCGGGGCGGCCATCCGAGACATCCGTGACCGCACGAGCGCTGAATGCCGGCTCGAGGGCCAGTAGCGTGGCGTAAGTGTTCCGCCGGCGGCCGCCCTCACTAGGTCAGCACCGCCAACGCGGACGACGTGCACGCAGACTTAGAAGAACCCGAGCTTCTTCGGCGAGTAGCTGACCAGGACGTTCTTCGTCTCCTGGTGGTACAGCAGTCACACCGGCACTGACCTGCGAAAATGCGTGCCTGACGGTTCGATGGCGGTGTGCTGGACCGGGAATGGTCCGGATCTTGCCCGTGCCGTCGTGGCCGGTCCGCGGGGCGGTTTCGTGGTCCGCACTGCGGGAGCCTTTGCACCCGTCCGCGTGTTTTCACTCTTCGCCGGCACGAATCACCTGCCTCACCTCCGCCGCGCGGCGGGACTCCTCCGTGGCCCACCGCCTTTCCCGATCGATCCGCTCTGCCTTGTCCTCGTCCTGGTGCAGGAGCGCCTGGACGCCCGCAGTTCCCGCGTCGGCTACGCCCATGGCCGCGAACGTGTCCCGGACCGCAGGGCTCCAGAGGCCGACGTCACGGATGCAGGGGACCAGTCGAGCGAAGAGTGCCCTTCTAAAGTTGTGCAGGATCACCGAGTTGTCCACTGCTTCCAGTACCTCGTCGGAGCCGAGACCGAGGTGCTCCAGGACGTCCTGGCCGCTGAGCCGTTCGCGCATGAGCCATAGGCCCTGGATGACGAACTCTTCCCGTTCGCCGAGCTCCGCGCTGGTCAGCTCCCACGCCAGCAGCGCGTGCTGACAGCAACGCTCGGCCGGCCTGCCGTCAGCCTCTCCGACGCCCTCACTGCCGACTGACCCGCTACTCGAAGCGGGCTCATGAAACAGCCCCTGGCAGCACAACCGGCTCCGACACGGTGCGCGCCGTTCGGGTCCTGCCCGTCGACGGCGTGCCCGCGCCCCTACCATCTCGGAGGCTCGGTTCCGGCGGGGACTGCGCTGGACGCCTTGCCGGTGCCGGTGAAGCCGCGGGAGCGGCCTCGGCCAGGTTCCACGGGCGCTCGCTGGCTTTGTCAACTGAGCTCTGACCTACGGAGCCAGCTCGCCGCGCACCAGGCGGTCGCGGCGGTCAACCTGCCTCAGCCCGCTCCCCGTCACGCCCCCGGCCGTCGGCGTGGCGTCGGTGTCATTGCGGAACTGCTCATCGACGGCGTTGCCCGCGTTCTCAGAGCTTGTGCCCGACGGCTCCCCACCGGCGGCGCCGCTCGCGGTGCTCCCCGATCAGGGGCGCACCGGCATCGGCTACCGGCCCTGAGATTCGGGCTGGGCGGATCGCGGGGCGTGGGTGTGGACGGGCAGGCGGTTGACTCCGCCGATCAGGGATCCGCCGGCGAAGGAGAGGGCGGTGGCGGGCTCCGCGAGTCGCAGGAGCGGTGCGCGGTCGGCGAGTGCGCCGAGCGCGGTCCGTAGTTCCAGCAGTGCCAGGTCTGCGCCGATGCAGCGGTGGGGGCCGTGTCCGAAGGCGAGGTGGGGGCCCGGTGAGCGGGTGATGTCGAAGCTGTCGGGCCGGGCGAAGACGGCGGGGTCGCGGCCGGCGTGCGCGTGGGACGGGACGACCGCTTCCCCGGCCTTGATCGTGGTTGCTTGGAAGGTCACGTCCGCCACGGCCAGGCGGGGTAGTCCGACGTCGGCGATGGTGTCGAAGCGGAGGATCTCCTCGATGGCCGGTCGAAGGAGTGTCCGGTCCGTGCGGAGGGCCTGCCACTGGTCCGGGTGGGCGAGCAGGGCCAGGACGCCGTTGGTGACGGTGGCGGCTGTGGTGGCGTGTCCGGCTACGAACAGGTTGACGGCGGTGGCAAGGAGTTCCGCGCGACTGAGGTGTCCGGCGGTGTGCGCGGTCCGGAGCCGGTGGAGCAGCCCGCCCGGGACGAGTGCGTCGGCGGCCCGCGGGGAGAAGAGCAGTCGGTCGTAGTGGGCGCGCAGTGCCTCGTGGCCGGCTCGGGCCTGCTGTGGCGGCAGCGAGGTGAGCGAGAGCTTGCGCCGTGCCCACTCGGCCAGCGGGGCACGGTGTGCGGAGCTCACTCCGAGGACGTCGCACACGACCGCATCGGCCAGCGGGAGGGCGAATGCGGCGTGCAGGTCGACCGGTTCGGGGCCCGACCCGGCGGCCAGGAGCTCGTCCAGCAGGCGGTGCACGTGGGCGTCCACCGCAGGGGCGAGGCGATCGACAGAGTCGCGGCGAAACGCCGGGGCGCAGAGCCGGCGGACGCGGGTGTGGTCCGGGGGGTCGAGGCCGAGCAGGCTGGGCTCGTCGAGGTCCGCCAGGGTCCACCGGGGGCCGCCGGGGGTGGTGAGCATGGCCCGGCGGCTGAAGCGGCGGTCGGTCAGGACGCGGACGACGTCGGCGCGACGGACCGCGAGATGGGCGGGATCGCCACTGGGAAGGGTGACTGCGGCCAGGCCCGGGAGGGACAGGAGCTCGGTGTGCGGCATGGGCGACATACAGTGGTCGCGGTCGAACGGATAGGGCAGCCGGCCGGGGTGCGGGGCGGCCGTCGTCATGGTGCTTCCTGCGGATCGCGGGGTGCGGGACGTGTTCCGGCGGGCGGCAGGCCGCAGGCCGCGCGGGGATGAACGTGATCGGGACGCGGGTTGCCCGAGAGGTGGTCGTGCCAGCGCCGGCGCAGGGCGTCGCCCGCGGTCAGTCCCAGCCAGTCGAGCACGCGCCGGGCGGTGCCGTCGGGGTCGGCCACCAGGTCGGTGAAGGAGACCGTCAGACAGCGGTCGGCGACGGACGGGTCTGTGGTGAAGGCGTACATCCTCGACAGGGCGGCGTGCGTGGCGGCGGTCATGTCCCGGCCGATCTCGATGGTGTCGACGGCATCGCTGCGTTTGCGGCGGGCCGCGGACACCAGGCCGCAGACGGAGCCGATCGCCTCATCGAGGTCGCGTTCGAGGACGATGAACCGCGCGCCGGTGTGAACGCGGTCGAGGGCGGGCAGGTGCCACAGGTGGGAGGGGCTCTTCAGGAGGAGCCGGGAACCGGCCGGGGCCGGGCGCCGGGCGAGGATGTGGGCGAGCTGGGCCCGGTGGAGCGCGTAAGCGGCCGTCAGATCCTGTGTGGCGAGCCAGGCGGCGTAGCTGGGGACCCGGTAGCTGATCAGCCCGAGGACGCTGTTGCGGAAGTCCGTGTTCATGAGGTGCTCGCACTCCTCCGGCTCGTTCGCCCCGGTGGGGTGGATGCGGGCCAGGTCGGGTGCGGTCCCCGTCAGGTCGGCCACGTGCCGCTCGGCGTCCGCGACCAGGTCCCCCACGCCGGCTCCCGGCGGGGTGATCGGCTCCAGCAGCTCCCACAGGCGCGGTGCCCGCAGCGTCGGGTGGTGGGCGAGGAGCCTGTGCAGCAGGGTGCTGCCTGTCCGTGGCAGGCCGATCAGGACGACGGGGGGCTCCTGCCGCATTGGGGGCACGGGCATCGCGTGCAGCCGCAGCCGGGTGCGGAGCGCGCGCAGCAGGGTGTCGCGCGCCTCGGCCCGGCCGGCCGGGCTGAGCCGGGCCTCGGTTTCCAGGGCCGAGACGAGAAGGTTCAGGGCCGCTCTGTGACCGGGCGCTCCGAAGTCCGCCAGACCGGTGAGGCGTACCGCCTCGGCCCGCAGCTCTTCGCCGTCGAGACGCTCGGTGTGTGTCGTCCCGCCACCGCCCCCGTTCCCGCAGGGTCCGGGGCGCGGCGCCGGCCCCGTGTTCACGGCGCGCCTCCCGGCTGCTGCGGGGCTGCGGTTCGAGCGGTCCACAGTTCGGCGATCCGGTCGACGACGGCGCGGAGCCCGTCGCGCTGTACGCGCGGGTTGATCATGCAGAGCCTGAAGACCCTGCGGCCGGCCACGGTCACGCCGACGACCATGGCCCGGCCCTCGGACCGCAGGTCGCGGCAGACCTCGTCCACCTTCGCGTCGGCGTCCTCCGGGCGCGGGAAGGGCCCGGAGGCGGGCAGCAGGCCCCGGAAGGTGACAACGGCCAGAGACGGTCCGGTCACCACCTCCAGGCAGGGCCGGGAGGCGATGTACCCGGCGATGTCGTCGGCCATGGTCAAGCCCCGCTCCACGGCGGCGCGGAAGGCCTCCGCACCGAACACCTTCAGCGACAGCCACAGGCGCAGCGCCCGGAACTCCCGCGTCTGCTCCACCCCCCATTGGAGGTAGTCCGCTTCGCCCTCGTCGTGACCGATGGCGCCCGCTTCCAGGTAGCCGGGGAGCCCCACGCCGAACGCTCGTTCCAGGTGCGTGGGGTCGCGCAGCAGCACGCATCCGGTCCCGGCGGGCTGGAACAGCCATTTGTGCGGATCGACGCTCACCGAATCCGCCGCGTCCAGTCCCGCCATCAGGCGGCGGCCGCGCCCGGTCAGCGCTGCGGCGGCGCCGAACGCGCCGTCCACGTGGAGCCACAGCCCCTCGTCGCGGCAGAAGGCGGCCAGTTCGGGAAGCGGGTCGACGTCACCGGTGGCCGTGGTACCCGCGTTGGCCACCACGAGGAAGGACCGCAGCCCGTCACGGCGGTCCTCGGCCACCTGCCGGGCGAGATCGTGCAACGGGATCCGGCGGTGCGCGTCCCCGGCCAGGACCCGGAGCCGGTCTTCTCCGATGCCCAGGACGTGCAGGGCCCGGGGGACGGACAGGTGGGTCTGGTCGGAGAAGTAGGCGGTGGCGCCGCGGGCCTCGGTCCCCACGAGCGCGTCGCGCGCCGCGGTCAGTGCGGTCAGGTTGGCGGCCGATCCGCCCGACACGAACAACCCGGACGTGCCGGGGGCCAGACCCAGCAACTCGGCGAGCCAGCGGATGGTGGCCGACTCGATCGCGCTGGAGACCTTCCCGGTGAAGCGCCATCCGGTCGGGACCGCGAACCCGGCGGCCAGTGCCGATCCCAGCACGCCGGTGACGGTCCCCGGCGCGGGCACGAACGCGAGGAAGTCCGGATGGTCCGGGTGCGCGTTGCCCTCGCGCAGCAGCCGCCCCACGTCGTCCACCAGCGTGAGCGGATCGTCCGCGGGGGCGTCGGGCAAGGGCTCGCAGCGCAGCCGGGCCGCTTCGCCGGCTGCACCCGGCGACGCCGTCGCAGAGCCGTGGTGCCCGGCGGCGAGATGTTCCGACACGATCTCCCAGACCCGGTGCCCCAGAGCCCTCACCGACTCCGGCGGCAACGCCAGGGCGGCGTTCCCCGGTTCGCCCCGGGCCGGCGTTGCGCTGTGCCGCGGGTCCAGCCAGCCGTCCGGTGCACACTCCTCACCCACGTCACCGATGGTGTTCATGGAGTCACACTGTGGTGCTTCGGCGGGGAGCCTGGCAAGTTACCCCCTCCCGACCGCCTCGCCGGCGCCCGGTGACTGCTCCCAGGTCCACGGCAGCGGCCGGGTCACGGGAGCGGCTGGTCGGTGCGGGCTGCGGCCAGGACGGTGACCCGACTGGATCGGCGCCGCGTTTCCGCTGGCCAGCGGTCGCTGACGGGATCCGTCTACTCCTCCTGGCGCTGCTTCAACAGCTCCTCGCATTTCCGGTCCGCGTTCCGCTGGGCGTGCGCGACGTTGCCGGGGAGCCAGGCCGTCGGCTTCTCCGTGTCCTCCACCGAGCACGGCTGAGCCTTCCCCGCATGGCCGGCCCCAACAGCAGCCACACCGGCGACGCCCCGGCCCGCGACCCGTCCCCCCACGGCTCCGCCTGCACCACCATGCTCCCCCTGTACCCTCCCGCGGCCGACGGCTCCTGCGGACGGGTTTCCTCGCTCCGCCCTGCGGCCTTGTCTCGAACATGATCCACATCCGGCGGCCGCTGGAGCAACCACCGGATGACGGACCGCCGGCCGGGCGGCTTTGTCCGAAGTCGCCCCGCGCGGCCCCGGCAGGGATAGCGTGGCGGGTCCGATCGCGCTGTGGGGGTGGGATGGGCGCACGGAGTCTGCGCGGGCCGATTCGGGCGAGGCACGCGCACATCATCGAGACCACGGTGACCGGTACGAAGTGGGAATCGCGGATGATCACCTATCCGATCCCGGTGGACCGGCCGTCCCGGGGGCCGTCCGCGTGGCCTCGTATGCGACAGCTGCAAGAAGGAGGTCCCGTACCGGATCCGGGGTACCGTCCCCACCCGCGTGTGGCGGGCGCTGTGGGTGCTGCTGTGCCTGGCCGGCCTGGCCGCCATCTACTTCTGCGTGTTCCGTGTGGACGAGACGATGGAGGCACTCGGCGGATCGGGCACTGTGCTCATGCTCGACTTCGCCACCGCCGCCGCCGGGCTCTACGCCGTCATGTGGGGATCCAGCAGGTGGTGGCGGGAGGACGGGGTCAAGATCACGAAGTCCGGGACCAAGGACTACGTCCACGAGGTCCACCGCTGAGACGCGGCCGGGCACCGGGGCAGGGGAAGCCGAGGGCCGGAAAACGGGTGGCAGGACCCGCCGGCCGGTCGAGCCCGGCCACCACCGGGCGGGCGTCCGCCCGTCAGCGGTTCGTCCCCGATCGGCGCCCGTACCCGGACCTCACCGGTCGCCGGCGTCCCACACCGGGCCCGATCCCCCCGTGGGTTGGACGCAGGGGCCCTCACCATCGACACGAGGCTTGATGACCGGCTCCTCCGCGGACGGGACCGGCTGAGGCGGCCTGAGCAGCCGTGCCCGGGGATGCGCAGGGCCCTGCGGGTGCGTGAGCGAGGGTGCGCGGCGTCCTTCCACGGGCCGGGCGACGAGCTGACGGCCTGAGCGGGGTCCCGCTGTCGCGGTGCCCCTGCTGAACGGCTTGCCGATCCGGCCCCGCATCGTCCTGCGCTGCCGGGTCCGGGTTCGGGCCCGGGCCCGAACCTCGGCGAGGTCACTCCAATGGCAGAGCCCGCGAAGCCCGCGGGACGGGTGGGGGTGATGGTGGAGAGGTCGCCCGTTCACGGAAAGGGGTACCGCCGTGTCGTCGAGGACCGATCGCAGTGAGCCCTGCCCCGGCTACACCCACGTCCACGTCACCCTGACGCAGGACCCGCCGCCCCTCGGACACACGGGGCGCGAGCACGCCGACGGTGACGTCTCCTTCACCTTCAGCATTCCGCACGGTCCACCGACCGTCCCACTGCTCCCGCCGGAGGACCGCGCCCCCACCCGGTTCGCCGACGAGCTGCTCGGCTGCGCCGCCGACATCCCCCGCGAGACCCTCGACCGCCTGCTGGCGAGCCACGACGCGCACGCGGCGAGGCTCGGCCGGGCCGTGCGGGCGGTCCAGACCGCCCTCGGAACCGAGCGCGGAGCCCCCGCCCCGGCATCGTTCGGTGTCACCGCGCTGGACCCGGTCACTCACGACCCGGCGTGGTGAAGGTTCCCCCCACTCCTCCGTCTCGGGGACGTAGGAAGGAACAGCCATGGGCAGCACGGCCACGGCCCAGCCGCACGAAGGCCCGCCTCGGCTCGCCGCCCCCGGTGAGAGGGTGTTGGTCACCGACCTCGACGGCACCCTCCTGGCCGGCGACGAGGACAGCCGCCGCCGACTGAAGCAGGCACTGGACCGGCATCCGGACATCACCGTGGTCTACGCGACGGGCCGCAGCCTCGCCTCGGTGCGCACCGTGCTCGCCGAAGAACCCCTCGCCCCGTGGCCGCGCTGGATCATCGCCGATGTGGGGGCGAGCGTCATCGACGCCGCGGACATGTCCCATTCCCAGCCGTTGGAGGGACCCCTGCGCACCGGGTGGCCGGGACGCCGGCGCGTTCGCCGGGCCCTGAGCCGCTTCCCGCAGCTCGTCCCCCAGGAGGCCGTGGCACAGCAGGGCCGCTGCTCGTACTACCTCGACCCCGAGCACCTGACGGACGAGATCACGACGGCGGCGGAGGGGCTGGGCTGCTCCTGGACGTACTCCGCGGACCGGTACTTCGACGTGCTTCCGCCCCGCGCGGGCAAGGGTCCGGCCCTGCGAGGGCTCATGCGGAGCCTCGGCTGGGCGCCCGCCCACCTGCTCGTGGCCGGCGATTCGCTCAACGACCTGTCGCTGTTCCGGCTGGGCGCGCACGGCGTCGTCGTCGGCAACGCGGAACCCGCGCTGGTCGCGGGGGTGGCCGCCGACCCACTGGTGCACCGGCCGCCACTCGTCGGCGCCGCCGCCGTACTCCACGCGCTGGAACGGCTCGACTGGGTGCGGTCCCCCAAGCGGGTGGTGGTCGGGTACCACCGGGCGCCGTGGCAGCGGTACGGGGGGCGCTGGCGGCAGCCGTCGAGCCCGAACGGGATCCTGCCCACCCTGGTGTCCGTGCTGGGGCCCGGTGCCGGAGGCGGAGGGCGGTTGGACGCCGTATGGGCCGCCGCCACGACCGAGGACGCCGCCACCGCGTCCACCGTCCCGCCCGGGCTGCCGCTCGCCCTGCTCCCCCTGCCGTCCGGGCAATGGGCCCGGTACTTCCACCGGGCCTGCAAGGAGACGCTGTGGCCCGCCCTGACCGCCCAGCCGCACCTCATCCGCCACGACCCGGCCGACTGGGCGGAATACGAGGCCGTGAACGCCGCGTTCGCGCGGCACATCAGCGCCCACGCCGCCCACCGGGCGACGGTGTGGCTCCACGACTACAACCTGTGGCTGGTTCCCGGGCTGCTCAAGGACCACCGGCCCGATCTGGCCGTCGGCCTGTTCCACCACACCCCCTTCCCCGACCCGCGGACCTTCCGGAGCCTGCCCGTCGCGGGGCAGCTCCTGTCCTCCCTCGCCCGGCTGGACTGGGCAGGCTTCCACACCGCCGCGTTCGCCGAGAACTTCCGAGGCGTGCTGTCCGGCGCCCCCCGCACGCCCCGCATCGGTGTGCACCCCCTGGGCATTGACCGCCCCGCCGTCGCGGCCCTCGCCCGCTCGCGGCCCGCCAGCACGGCAGGCGGGCCGCAGACCACGGTCATCCTGTCGGTCGAGCGCCTGGACTACGCGAAAGCCCCCGTACACAAGATCCACGCCCTGGCCGAGCTCCTGGACGGGCGGCCGGACCTGCGCGGCCGGCTCCGCTACCGGCTCGTCTGCCCGCCGCCCGAGCCGGGCATCCGCGCGTACGACTCGACCCGTGCAGAGCTCGAACGGGCCATAGACGAACTCAACGGGCGCCTGCGCAGCGGTGGTTGGGAGCCGGTCGAGTACATACCCCGCACGCTTCCCTTCGAAGAGGTCGTCGACCACTACCTGGCGGCCGACGTCTTCTGGGTGGCCTCCCTGGCCGATGGCATGAACCTCACGGCCCTGGAGTACCTCACCGCCCAGGACGCCACCGGCGGCCCGGGCGTGCTGATCCTCTCGCGCCACGCCGGCGCCGCCGACTACGTCAAGGGCCACGCCCTCCTCACCGATCCGCGTTCCCGCCACGACCTCGTGGAGAAACTGGCCACCGCCCTCGCGATGACGCCGGAGCAACGGCGGGCCCACACCGCCCGCCTCGCCGGGCTCTTGACCATCCCGGATCCCGCCGAGTGGGCGCGGGGCATCATCGACGCCATCGGAGAGGCGGCCGCAGTCGGCGAAGTGTCTGGCCGCGGGGCCGACCGGTCGTGACGGCAGGCCCCTCCCGGGCCTCGTGCGCCCATCGGGGGAAGTGCACTATGAGGCCTCCTATCGCGCAGGTGATCACCCGGTCGGCCTGAGCCGTGCCTGTGGACAGGGGCGGCAGCGCGGCGAAGGGCCCTGTGAGTGGTTCGCTTCCTGTCCGTCCCGGCCGGCGTCCGTGCTCCCGGGCCGCCGCCTCCCCGTCCGCGCCCTACGGCCGCCCGGCGTGGACGCCGAACCGGGTCAGGTGGAGTTCGTGGGGCGCGTGAAGGCGGGAGTGGGAGTCGAGGACACAACGCAGCAGCGTCGGCCCCGAGCGGACCGCGGACAGCAGGAACACGGGCGAGGGCACAAGGCGATCGGGCACGAAG
Organism: Streptomyces sp. NPDC096136; assembly: GCF_044763325.1. Lineage (NCBI taxonomy): Bacteria > Bacillati > Actinomycetota > Actinomycetes > Kitasatosporales > Streptomycetaceae > Streptomyces > Streptomyces sp. NPDC096136. The sequence continues at coordinate 82,759 of NZ_JBIWFZ010000022.1, forward strand.
AGGCGTCTCGGAGGGCGGCGGAGAGGAGGAGGATCGCGGGGCCGGCCGGACATCCGGACCGCCAATCACCGGAAGGCCCGCCCGGGATCAGCCGCGTTCGCGCTCTCGCGCCCCGGTTCCGGGCCGCCTCGGCCGGGGCCGTCAGGCCGCTGACGGCGAGGGCCAGTGCCACGCGTGACCCGGCAACGGAGGCCACCCGGCGAGGGGGAGCCGGGCGAGGAGGATGGCGGGGCGGAGTGGGCCAACGAGGTCTCTGTCGTGTGAAGGGGGGCGGACGCCTGTGGGTGACGCTCGCGTGGCCGGCCTTGCCGCGCGGCGCCGTGGAAGGGATCCGGCCTCAGAGGTGTTGGCGCTCTGAGGCCGGATGGGAGTGCATGCGCGCCCGCTCCCGGTCATCACTGCCCTCGGGCATCCGAACGCATCAACGAGCCGTGTGAGTCGGGGTGTTGATTCCCCGTGCGGGGGCACGGGGAGCGGGGTGGATGCCGTGAGGGACCGGGGGCCGGGCGGGGGAGGTCAGTGGCTGAAGACGACGGAGCGGAGCTTGAGTCGGGGGCCGAGGATCTTCAGCGGATTCATGACGTAGAAGGTGTCGCCCTGGCACCCGAAGTCGAGGAACACGGTGGCGGTGGCGTTGGTGAGGTTCTTCGGGGCCTGTGCGGGGTCCGCATCCGTCGCGCCGGGGATGTCGATGCAGTCCTCGCCCGCGGGGTCCACGAGGGCACCGATGCGCGCATGGCCATTCTCGAAGTACGTGTACTCGAAGGTGCCGACGGCGGCCGAGGCGGAGTTGGGCAGGGTGAGGACGAGGGTGAGCGCGCCGACGGCGGCGGCGAGGGAGTTGCGCAGACGCATGGGGGATCCCGTGGGGTGGGTGGGGGATGGGTCGCCCCCACCCTGTCCGATCCCGGCCCCTGGGTTATGCCTCCGGCGGTGACGAATCGTTCCGCCTCACCCGGACAGGTCAGCGGGCGGGGGCCAACCGGATGAACCCGGCCCAGGCGCGATCTCGCGTGTGCCCATCCCCGCTGCCGCCCTTGCCGGTTCCCCAACCCACGTGAGACCTCCCGAGCTCGGCGCGCCGGCCTGCTCGGCGTCATCGGGAATGCCGTGGAAGGCGACGATGCGTCCCATCAGGGCCCGCGCGTAGGCCGCCGTCTGCACGAGGCCGGGAATCACACCCGGCTCGTAGACGCGGAAACGTGTGGTCCGGTCGTAGAGTGGCGCGCGCCTCTTGAACCGGGGTGAGGCCGTTCTCGTTGAGGCGCCGCCACTCCACGTCCATCTCGGCGATGCCGCTCGCGGTGGTGAACAGGTCCCGGTAGAGCGCGGGATCCCCGGCCCCCATTGTTGAGTGCCGTAGGGCGGGCCGACAGACCGCCGGGATGTGCGAGCGAGTTCCGGCCCTGCCGTCCGGGATACCGCGAATCCATGCGTCGTCCGCAGGGCGCGTGGCTCGATCTGGCCGACGAAGCCGTGGGCGGGGATCTCGTCCGCACAGAAGACGAGGGTCTTCTCCGGCGGGTCGAGAGAGACCGACCACATCGCGGACCTTGTCTGGCCGACACTGATGTTACGGCGGCCGAGGGCGAAGTTCGGGGCGCCCGGGAGCGGCTGGTGGTGGCACGAGCGGCGAGTGCGGAGGCGGCGGCCGGCGCGCGGAAGGTCGGAAGAGCGGCGACGAAGGCGAAGGCGCGCACCCGCACACCCAGGCAGGCATGGTCCAGGGCGATATTCGAAGCCTGCGGAATTGCCGCCCTCCGAGGGCGGCATCGAGACACTGCTCCTTCAGCCGTTACGGTGCCGGGGGCGCTTCAGAGGGGCAGGGAATGAGCGCAGAGGGTGAATCCCGCGAGTCGCTCGAGGCCGAGTGGGACCTTCGGGCGCATGCCTCAGCGCCGTGGGACGACCGGTCCCGAGGCTCCACTGCAACATGGGTGCCCCCGATCATGGGATCCCTTGTCGACGCGGCTCGGAACAGCGAACTCGGCCAGTTTTATCCCTTCACCAGCCACGCAAGGCTGTGCTTCAGCACTGCTCGGCGGCATTGGATGGGCGAGGGCGACGCTCTCCCCGTGAGTATCGCCCTTCTCCCTGGGGGCAGCTACTCGGTGGCGTACAAGCACGACCCGAACAAGGTTCTGCTCGAAACGGCCAGCGCTGATGAAGCCGTGGCGACGGCTGTGGCGGCACTCCAGGAGTACCTCCAGGCATAGGGGGGATCCGTCGGGGGCGCGATCACGTCAGTCGCGCCCCCGGCCGGTGCCGGCGGGCCTCCCGTGCCGCGGGACCGTTACGGGTGGCCCTGCGGGACCGGCGACGGGGGCTGCGACGTCGGTGCCGTCGCCTCGTTGTAGGCCTTCCAGATCAGTGGCGGGAAGGCGCTGCCCCGGTCGGAGTCGGGGCCTCCCACGCCCTGCATGGGCAGCAGCTGCGGGACGTCCGGCTTGGTGCGGAACATCGTGACCGAGGTGCTCAGTTCCTGCGTCGCGCCGATGAACCAGGCGGAGTTCATGCGGTCGTTCGGACCGGTCCTGCCCGCCCAGGACGGAAGTTGGTTCCGCTGCCCCTGGGGCGGACCGACCGCGCTCCAGCTCACCTGGCGCAGCGCCGCGCCGACCGTCGCGGCCGCCTCCGAGCTCATCGCCCGGCGCGGTTTGGGCCGGTCCAGGCCGTCCACTGCGGCGCCGCTCCGCTCGACTTTGGTCACCGAGTAGGGCTCGGTGGCCCGGCCCTGGTTGACGAAGGTCGTGTAGGCGCTGGCAAGCCGGACGGCGCTGGGGGTGGAGGTGCCGATGGAGAAGGTCGGCTCCAGCTTGGCCATGCTCTCCTCGCGCAGTCCCGACGCGACCGCGAGGTCCTTGACCTTCTTCAGCCCGATCTTCTTGCCGCTCTCCACGAAGGGCGTGTGGTCGGAGTTCACCAGAGCCCCGTGGAGGCTCACCGAGGCCGGCGTCGGGCCGGACGGTGCGGGCCCGCTCGGCGTGGGCTGCGGGGGCTCCAGGGCCGCGGCCTCGGCGGAACGTTCCTTCCCTTCGAGCTCGTTCTCCATGGCGGCGGCGTACACGAAGGGCTTGAAGGCCGAGGCAGCAGGCACCCCCGAGGTGTCCGCGTTGTTGGTGAAGTGCTCGATGGCGTCGGAGCCGCCGTAGACCGCGACGACCGCCCCGTCCTTGGGGCGTATCGAGGCGGCGCCGACCTGCACGAACTGGTCCTCCGCGCGCTTTTGCGGGTCCAGCCGTTCCGTGCTCACCTGCTCGACGGCCTTGGTCAGCGCGAGCACCTTGTCCTTCTCGAAGGTGGTGTGGACGGCGTAGCCGCCGCCGGCCAGCTCCTTGCCCGTGATCCCGGTGCGGCTCTTGAGGTACTTGTTGGCGATGTCGACGAGGTAACCGATCTGTCCGGCCTGGCTGGTCGGTTTGACGGGGGGCTTCGGCTCGGGGAACCGGGTGTACGTGGCGCGTTCCTCGGCGCTCATCGACCCCGTGGCCACCTGGCGGTCCAGGATCCAGCTCCAGCGGTCCTCGGCCCGTTGGCGGTTCTCGGCGCTGAGGGACGGGTCGAAGCTCTCCGCGCCTTTGAGGACCGCGGCCAGCAGGGCGCCCTGCCCGGGGTTCAGTTCCCTGGCGGGGATGCCGTAGTACGCGTACGCGGCCGCCTGGACGCCGTACGCGCCGCGGCCGAACCAGGAAGTGTTGAGGTACCCCTCGAGGATCTCCGACTTGGGCCGCTGGTTGCTGACCTTCAGGGAGAGGAAGAGCTCCTTGATCTTCCGCTCGGCGGTCTGGTCCTGGCTCAGGTAGGTGTTCTTCACGTACTGCTGGGTGAGCGTCGAACCGCCTTGGGTCTCCTCGCCCTTGAAGATGTTGACGGCGGCGCGGCCGATGCCCGTCAGCGAGACGCCCGAGTCGGTGTAGAAGTCCGCGTTCTCCGCCGCGATGACCGCCCGCTGGACGGATTCGGGCACCTCGGAGAGTTTCACGTCCTGCCGGTTCACATCGCCGACGCTCACCATCCGGCTGCCGTCCGCCCAGTAGTAGACGGTGCCCTGCCGGCGCGCGGAGTCATGCGCGTCCGGGATCTCGACCTGCATGTAGACGGCGGTGAAGAGGCCGGCCAGGGAGGCGGCGCAGAGCAGGAACAAGCCGGAGGTCAGCTTCCACGAGGGTGTCCAGCGCCGCCAGCCCCGTCTGCCGCGCCTGGGGAAGTCGATGAGGCGGCGGCGCACCTTGCGGGCGGCTCTCCTGCGGCTCTTCGCCCGGCCCGCGGGGCGACGTGCGCGCCTGCGGCCTTCCGTCTGCCCGGGGCTTGCGGTGTCATCCGTACGACCGGCGCGGGCCGCGCGGTGTTTGCGGGGCAGCCTCATGAGGGTGCGGACCTCCTCGATCGCGAGCCGCCACCTCGGGGGCGGTGCCGGACTCGGCCGAGAAGATGATCAAACCCGTTCCACGGTTGGGCCGTTCATGAAATCTTCATACATGGGACTGGACTCGGGACGCCCTGACCGTCAACTCCGTCGGTCCGGTGCCGGTGGGGTGAAGCGGACCCCCGGTGAGCCCTTCGGAGAAGTCCCGAAGCCGGGAGGCCGCGTCCCTGCCGTGACTGGACACCGCGCGGCGCTGCCGCCCGCCGCGGACCGCCGCTGGGTGCTGCTGCGCCTGACGGACCGCCTGGGTGGCACGCTTGATCTCGGCGCGTTCGGCGTTGGTGAGTGCCCCGATGCTCCCGATGACGCGCTGGATCAAGCGGTGGATGCAGGGCGATCCCCGAGTCCGGCGGAGCGGCCCCGGAGAGGGTCCGGATTCGGGCGGGAGCCGGCATCCGGTGATGATGGCGGCCAGAACGTTTGGTGTCGCCTTGGGCGGCGAGGGCGTGGCGTCCGGCGTTGTGCCGGGCCGCGTCCACGCCCGGGTGCACGATGTGCCCCTGCTGCCGGCAGGCGCCACAGACCCACACGATGCCTACCGCCGGGACCATCCGCCGCCGCAGCTCCTGCGTGGTCGGCGCGCTGCTGTCCGCTGTCGTCGTCATACCTGGCCCAACGAGGAGGAACGGGCGGACGGTACGCCGCCGTCCGGCCTCATCCGCCGGGCTGCGCCCGGTCGCGAGGGTCGGGTTGGGGCGCGATGGACCGTGCGGACCGGCGAGCACGCCTCGGGGATGGCGCTGCGGCCGGCGGTGGAGCCGATGCTGGCACTGGCGCTGCCGAGGCGCTCCCGGGACCGGCCGCGCTGCGCGTGGGGGTGGCCCGTGAGCAGAACTTCGACGGGCACCGCGCGTTCCTGTTCACCCCGGCCCGCCCGGGCAGGCCGGTGCTGCTCCAGGCCCGCGGGGTTCCCTCGTGCAGGACCGGTGGCCGGACCTGATGGCGGCCGTCGACAGCAGGCCTCTTGGTTCTGGCCCGGCGGGCGAGCACGCGTCGCTTGGCCGCGACCTCCCGCAGCACACGAGCCGGGTCGCGCAGCGCCAGGCGCAAGGCGATCGTGGGACGGAAGCCGGGAGTCCTCCAGATCGGCGGGTCGGGCTTCGCTGGTGAGACGGCGTCCTGCGACCACGGACGGTCCCGCGCGCGGTGTGTATGAGCCGGAGCACGAAGGGGCGCATCGCCTGAAGGCATGAGCTCTGTACGCGCCCGCATCCCTACGGCGAAAATGCGCCTGCCGACGGTTCTTTTGGCCGGAACGCCACTACCTTGCCGTCTAGTCACCGGAAAGCAGGTTGACTGCAGTGCTGCTGCGTTTACCCACGTCCGTGTCCGAAGCACAGGAGTGCATGGCCGAGGGAGCGGTGCCGATAGGCGGCGCCACCCTGGTATGGGCGACCTGGCAGCGGGACGGTTTCCCCAACCGGGCCATGTCCCTGCGCGACCTCCCGGAGGCCAACGGGATCGGGCCCGAAACCCTGGGCTCGGCCGTGCTGCTGAGCGGGGTGGACGACCGGGTGCCCGAGGTACTGAGAAAGGCCGCTGCCGGCGTGGGAACCGGAGCCGTGCGCCGGACGGCCACGGTCGGCGGCAACCTCGTCGGCAGCACCCTGCGCTGCCTGCTGCCTGCTGCCTGCGGCACTCGTCCTGGACGCCCACGCCGTGATCCTCGAACCGGAGGGCGTCCACCTCACCGACCTCGCTGAAGTCCTGGCCAAACGTCATCTGCTGCTGAGCCTGGTCTGGCGCGCCCCGATCGCCAGCCGCTACCTCAAGGTGGCGGGCGAGGCGGGCGGGCCGCCGCCCCTCGTCGTGGCAGGTGCCCTGCACCGCGAGGAGGACGGAGGCAGGCTGCTGCGCGTGGCCGTCCGTGAGGACGGCGAGTTCCTCGATGAGGACGTCCGCTGCCACGCGACGGCTGAAGAGGATCTCCGTGGCCTGCGGAGCGGCCGCTTGGGCCGACTTTCGGATGTGGCCTGGGAAGCGGTCCGCCGACAGGTCGCGGACCTGCTGGCGCCTCCCGCCGGCGGTCGCGCGGCCGACGTCGGCGGCATCTGAGCGGAGAGTCCTGGCCGGTGCCGGCTGGGATGACGGCCGCACCCCCCCATGACGGGCCGAGGGTCGTCAAGCGCGCGGCTGTGGCTGCGGCGATGAAGAGGTGGGCCGGCTCCGGCGAGAGCCGCCGTCCTCGCCCACCGGCAGCAGCCCGGACCGGGACTTCTCTCCATGGAGGGGACAGGAGGTTCATCGTGAGGAGACCCGGGTTTCGGCCCCCCCGGGCGGTGTCAAGTTCCGAAGTCCCGGGACGTGACCTCGCCGAGGTGGTTGCGGCCTACTGGAGCTGAGGCGAGGGGCGCCACGTGGGCGCCCCTTCGCGACCAGCGGGAGAGAGCGCCATGGCTCGCAGGATCCGGAAGAACTCCGTCGGTCTGGGTGTCGCGGCCATCGTGGCGGCGGCGGTCACGGGAGGCGTCGTTCTCCCCGCCACGACGGCGATGGCGGCTCCGACGAGCGAGGTGACCAGCGCGTCGTTCGAGGTGGAACCGTTTACCCCCTCCGCAGCAGGAGCATGACGGGCCGGACAAGGCCCCGCCGAACCCATACGAGGATCCCCCGGTGTCGACCTGGGGGACGGGGACCACCCCGGTGGAGTCTGATCAGCCGCAGGAGGGGACCCCGCCGAGCGAGGAGCCGCAGGCTCCCCCGTTGGTGACCTGGGGCACGGGACCTCTCCGGCGGAGTCGGACACGCCGCAGGAGGAGCCGGAGAGCCCCCCGGCGCAGTTGATGAGCCGCTGGACTTGCCGGAGACTGCGCCCGGCCCCGGCTGGGCCCGTTCCGGTGGCCCGGTGGCCCGGTGGCCCGGGGCGCGGGTGATCGTGGAGCGGTCGACGCCGAACCAGCAGGCCGGCACGTCGTGAGTGACACCGTGGCGGAGATGGACAAGCGTGGCCAGGAGCCGGTCGATGAAGACCAGCCGGTGCTTTGTGCCGGCCCCGACAGCCCGCCTCCGTGGCCTGATGATCACTGCACGAGACCCGTACCCCACCACACGACGATGACCAGGGATCGCGATCCGGCGTCGCACCCCCAGCCATGCGCGAACTCGTCAGGCGGATGCCTCGGGGACCCGCGGCAGGGGCGGGACCAGCAGTGCCGCCGCCGACCGGGCCCGCTCGAGCGCCCGGCCGCGGTCCGCGCCGCGCTGGCCGAGGACGACCCGGGTGCTCAGTCCGTCCAGCAGGGCCAGTAGCTCCGAGGCCCGGGCCGACACGTCCACGGGTGCGAACCGGCCCTGGTCCACCCCCTTGGCGAGGAGCGCCTCCAGGTCCCGCTGCCAGCCCTCGTCGATCTCCTCCTGGGCGGCCTTGAGCGGTTCGTTGGAGGCCGTGCGGGCCCACAGCTCGATCCAGAGCGTCCAGCGCGGGTCGCGCGGCCCCTCGGGGAGGTACAGCTCCAGGAAGAGGTCCAGCTTGCGGGGGGCCGTCAGGCGGCGGCCCAGCAGCGCTCGGCGCTCCCCGGCGAGCTGGTCCTCGCTCCAGCGCAGGGCCTCCAGCAGGAGGCGGTCCTTACTGCCGAAGTAGTACAGGATGTGGCCGCCGCTGGTGCCGAGCCGCTCCGCCAGCGCGGACATCGTGAGCGTCGCGAGGCCGTCCTCGGCGATCGCCGCCATGGCCTCTTCGAGCATCCGCTCCTGGGCGATCCGCCCGTCGCGCCGCCGTGCCGCTCCCGCCACCGTCCCCGCCTTCCCGATCTTCCTTGGCCAGACCTTATCCCGGACAGGGTCTTGACGTGGCCGTATCCCGCCCCGCATCTTGAATGCCATTCAAGAACCTAGAACGTCGTTCAAGGTTCGTGGTCGACATCAGCCAGAGTCAGGGGTCCGTCATGGGGCAGCAGGACACACGGGAGAGAACCGACGTCGACGAGGTGTTCCGGGTCGAGACCCACGGCATCGACCCGATTCCCGACGCCGAACGCCACGGCGGCGCCATGGACCTCTTCTGGCTCTGGTTCGGCTCCAACCTCACCTTCACCTACGTGATCAACGGCGCCCTCGCCGTCGCCTTCGGGCTCACCTTCTGGCAGGCCACCGCCGTGGTCGTGCTCAGCGCCCTGTCCTTCTTCGCGATCAGCGCCGCAGGACTCAGCGGCATCCGCACCGGCACCGCCACCCTCGTCATCTCCCGCGCCGCCTTCGGCGTCCGCGGCAACTTCCCCGCCGGGGTCCTGAACTGGGTGGTGAGCATCGGCTACACCATCGTCAACACCGTCGTCGGCACCCTGGCGCTGGAACTGCTCCTCGCCCAGACCGGCCTCGCCGGCGGGAAGGCGGCCCGCGCCCTCGCGCTCGCCGTCACCCTCGTGCTCACCTTCGCCGTCACCCTGTGGGGACACGCCACCGTGCAGTTCGCCGAACGCTGGGCGGCGTACGTGCTGGCCGCCGGTTTCGGCGCGCTGCTCGTCTTCGTCCTGCCCGGCGCCGACACCTCCGCCGCCCCGGCCGCCGCGCCCGGACTCTCCGGCTGGAGCCTGGCCTTCGTGGTGATGCTCGCCGGGCCGTTCTCGTACCTGCCGATGCCCGCCGACTACACCCGCTACCTGCCCCGCACCACCTCCCTGAAGTCGATCACCTGGACCGGGGCCCTCGGCGGCATCGTCTCCTCCGTGGCCCTCGGCGTCGCCGGGGTGGCCGCCGCGACCCAGACCGACATGACCGACGCCGTCGCCGGGGCCGAGGGCCTGCTGCCCGGCTGGTTCCGGCCGCTGTTCCTGTTCCTGGTCCTCGGCGGCTCCGTCACCAACTCGATCATCACCCTCTACTCCTCCGGCCTGAACCTCCAGGTCCTCGGCATCCCGTGGAGCCGCGCCCGCGCCCTCGGCGTCAGCGGCGCGGTCACCGCCGCGGGCTCGCTCGCCGCGCTCTTCCTCACCGACTTCACCACCTCGCTGCTCTCCTTCCTCTCCCTCCTGATCATCGTGTTCGCCCCCTGGGGCGGGGTCTTCCTCGCCGACATGCTGATGCGCCGCTGCCACTACGACGCCGAAGCACTGCACGCCGGGCGGGACGGCGCCTACTGGTACCGCTCCGGCTACCACCCCGCCGGGATGGCCGCCCTCCTCGCCGGTCTCGTCTTCGCGGCCCTGACCTGCGACTCCGAGCTGTGGACCGGACCGCTCGTGGCCCCGCTCGGCGGAGCCGACCTGACCCTGTTCGGCTCGGTGGTATCCGGGCTCGTCTACTGGGCCCTCGCCCGCCGCAGCCTCCCCGCGTACGCCCCCGCGGCCTGACCCCCCACCCGTACGACCACGCACCCTGGAGCACCTCATGACCCGTCCCCTCCCCGCCGACCTGCTGCTGACCGGGGCCCGGATCCACACCGTGGATCCGGACCTGCCCGAGGCCGAGGCCCTCGCCGTCCGCGACGGGGTGATCGTCTGGGTCGGCCCCGACGCCGGGGCCGCCGCCTGGGCCGGGCCGGACACCGAGCGGATCGACGCGGGCGGCCGGCTGGTCCTGCCCGGGTTCGTCGACGCCCACAACCACGTCCGGCTCGGCTCCGACGCGGACTGCGTCCAGCTCGCCGGGGTGCGCACCCTGGAGGGCATCCGGGAGCGGATCCGGGCCTGGCGCACCGAGCACCCCGACGCCGGGTGGATCGAGGCCGAGGCCTTCGACTACTCCGCGATCCCGGGCGGACGGATGCCCACCGCTGCCGACCTGGACCCGGTCACCGGCGACGTCCCGGCGATCGTGCTCTCGTACGACGTCCACACGGCCTGGCTGAACACCGCCGCCCTCCACCGGCTGGGCATCTCCCGGGACCGTACGGACCTGCCCTTCGGCACGGCCGCCGTGGACCCGGTGACCGGCGAACCGACAGGCTTCGTCAAGGACTTCGCCGTCAAGGGCCTGTCCCGCGACGGCCACCGGGCGCTGCGCGAGCTCGGCGTGCCGTGGGCCTCGCCCGACCGGCAGTACGGACGCCTCGCCCGGAGCCTCGACGACGCCATCCGCTTCGGCATCACCACCGTCGTCGAACCGCAGAACTCCCTCGACGACCTCGAACTGTACGAACGGGCCCGCGCCGAGGGGCGGCTGCGCTCACGGATCGTCGCCGCGCTGTTCCACCCGCGCGGTACCGGCGACGCCGACCTGGACGCCTTCGCCGAAGCCGCCCGGCGGTTCGCCGGGGACCGGCTGCGGGTGGGCCCGCTCAAGCTGTACATCGACGACGTGGTGGAACCCCGTACGGCCGCGCTGCTGGAACCGTACGCGGGCTGCGGCCACCACCGGGGCGAGACCTTCTACCCGGCCGAGGAGTTCGCGGAGCTGCTGGCGAAGCTGGACGCGCGCGGCTTCCAGTGCTTCGTCCACGCCACCGGCGACCGGGGCATCCGCACCGTCCTGGACGCCGTCGAACACGCCCGGACCGTCAACGGCCCGCGCGACGCCCGCCACCAGGTGGTGCACGTGGAGTGCCTGGACCCCGAGGACGTGCCGCGTTTCGCCGAGCTGGGCGTGGTCGCCTGTATGCAGCCGCGGCACTGCGCGCCCGAGATCGCGGGCCCGGGCCAGGACTGGGCCGAGAACGTGGGGGAGGAGCGCTGGCACAAGGCCTGGCCGATGCGGAGCCTGCACGAGGCCGGGGCGGTGCTGGCCTTCTCCAGCGACTGGAACGTCGCCGAGATGGATCCCATGATCGGCATCTACACGGCGGTCACCCGCCGCCCGCTCTCCGGTGGCGGCCCCGCGTGGCAGCCGACGGAGACGGTGGACGTGGAGACGGCGGTGTACGGCTACACGATGGGCTCCGCCCGCGCCAACTTCCTGGAAGCGGAGCGCGGTTCCCTCACCGTCGGCAAGGCGGCGGATTTCGTGGTGCTGTCCCGGGACATCCTGCGCGTCCCGGCGGACCGCATCCCGGGCACGGTGGCCGAAACGGTGGTGGTGGCGGGCGAGATCGTCCACCGGGCGGGTTGACGTTCCCGTCGCCGTGCGGCCAGGACGGCGTCCTGGCCGCCGGGGCCGGTGGGCGGCCGGGAGCGGGCTGGTCCGTGGGCTGACGCGGGCCCGGGGCGGTATGCGCGGACACCTCGACGCGGGCCGACCCGGCGACCGCGGCTGACGTGCCGGTGCCGCCGTGGGCGGCGGCCAGGGCATCGACGTTGCCCGCGGCACGGCTGACGCCGTCGTCGTCCGCAGGGGCCGGGCCCGGCGCCACGATGTCCGCCGCGGTCATCGAGGCGGCCGGCGAGCTGATGCCCGCCCGGCGTCTTCATGGGGCGGCGGGCTGGAACCGCCCGCCGGACGACCGCATGCCCGCACACGGGGCGGCGGGCCGGGAGGGCGGGTGGGGGTGCGGCAGGTCAGCGTACGACCTTGATGCCGAAGTGGTTGCCGAACTGCGGGCCGAGGCCGAATCCGATGGCGGAGCGCATGTGGGCGCACATTTCCATGTCGCGGGCGCAGACCAGGGGGCCGAGGTCGAGGATGCCGGTCCAGCCGTAGGACTTCAGCAGGTCGGTGTCCTGCTGCTTGGCATCGGCGTGGTCGCCGGCGACGAACAGGGTGTGGTTGCCGCAGCCGACGGACTGCGGGTTGACGGTGCGGAGCTGCGGCCAGCGCCTCGCTGCTCGCCATCGCCGGTTGGCTACCCCGCGCCGGCCTGATGCTGGCCGGGACACTGCTTGTGGGCTGTGCGGGCGCAGCAGCCATCGCACTGGTACCCACACTCTGGCTCGCTGCGGTACTCGCCGCGGTCATCGGGCTGAACGCGGGTGTCTTCGGCAGTCTGGACAACGCCCTCATACAGACCGCGGCGGACCCGGCCTATCTCGGCCGGGTCACCTCCGTCGTCATGCTCACCATGGTCGGTCTCGCGCCCCTCAGCTATCCGCTGGTCGGCGCTGCCATCGGAGTCTGGGGATCTGCTCCGGTGTTCGTCGGCTGCGGCATCTTCGCCAGCCTGGGCGTCGTCATCGCCCTGGCATCCGGCACGGTGCGGCACGCCGAACTCCCCCGGCAGCAGCCAGACGTGACCGCCTGAACAGCCCACCGCATCGCGCCTCCCAGCTTCCAACAGGGGCTGGGCGGCGCCGCCCATGATGGCGATCACTCGCCGTCGACGGCATCCGGATCACGCAGTGGCCGCAAGCCGCCAGGCAGCTCGGGAAGCTGGAACGAGTAGCGGCCGAACATCTCCTTATCTGGACACCTTCCGCCGCGCAGCTCCAGCACACCCTGGCCATCGCCCGGAGGAAGTCGGAGCGGCCATTTACCTCAGCCGCTACGCCGACGGCGACGGCCAGATCACGCAGATGTCCGCCGACGCCGCCATCCCACCGGTCAACGAGTGGCGACCGCCCCAACGGACGTGCCGCCTGGTGGTGCTGCATCGGCCTGCGCGGACGTGATGCGGTTGACCGATGCAGCAAGAGTCAGGCGATGGCGCCGATCCTCAGCCCCAGCTTGTGGAGCTGGGTGATGAAGTCGGCGGAGCCGGTGAAGTGGTGGGCGTGGAGTCCGGTGGTGGAGGCGGCGTGGACGAAGGTGGGCTCGTCGTCGAAGTAGGCCAGGTGCCGGCTGGGGATGCGCATGAGTTCGGCGGCGGTGAGGAAGGCGTGGGGGGAGGGTTTGTCGACGCCGAGGCTGGCGGAGGAGAAGACGTGGTCGAAGGTGATGTTGTGGTGTTCGAGGTCGGTGGGGAGGGCGTCGGTGCAGTTGGACAGGACGCCGACGGGCATGTGGCGGCGGATCTGGTTGAGGAGTTCGACCATGGTGTCGTCGCGTTCGCCGCGGTCGGCGCGCCAGGGGCCGAGGCTCTGGGATACGGCGGGGCCGAAGGTGTCGGCGAGGCGGTCGGCGACGTTGTCGGCCCATTCCTGGTCGGTGAGGAGGCCGACGCGGGCGGCGCGGTAGGTGGGGTGGTTGTAGGCGTAGTGGTGGATGGTGCCGGGGGGCAGACCGGCGAGGCGTTCGCTCTGTCGGGCGCCGGTGTTGTGCCAGTGACGGAAGAGGCCGTTCATGTCGACGAGCAGGCCTTCGATACGGGCGGTCACGAGAGGCTCCTTGCTGAAGAAGGCCTGGACTGCTGCGTCCGGGCTGCGGTGGTGTAGAGGTTGAGGTAGTGGTCGGTGGTGCGGGCCCAGCTGTAGGTGTTCTCGACGTGCGTGCGGGCGTTGGTGGCGCGTCGGCTGAGTTCCTGGCGGTCGCTGAGCGCGGTGGTGAGGGTGTGGGCGAGGTCGTCGGGGTTGTCGGGGGCGACGAGCCATCCGGTGGCGTGGGGGCCGGTGCCGGTGATGGTGCGGGCGGGGCCGCCGGTCGCGGTGGCGATGGGCGGGGTGGCGCAGGCCATGGCTTCGAGGTAGACCATGCCGAAGGGTTCGTTGACGGCCGGGGCGACCATGAGGTCGGCGGTGTTGAGGCCGGTGGGGAGTTCGTCGTGGCCGCGCCAGCCGAGGAAGTAGACGTCGTCGCTGATGCCGAGGTCGGTCGCGATGTCGGCGGGGTGGCGGCCTTCGTACTCGCCGGGGTAGCCGCCCCACATCAGCAGGGCGGGGGCGGGGTCCAGGCGGGTGCGGGCGGCGGCGAAGGCCTTCAGTAGGACCGGGACGCGCTTGAAGTCCAAGAACCGGCCGACCCACAGGAGCAGCGGGCGCAGGGTGCCGTTCGGGGTGGTCAGGCGTGCGAGGTCGCTGTCGGTGTAGCGGATGCTGCCGGGGTCTTGGCCCGGTGCCCAGCCGCGGGGGTCCTCGGTCAGCCAGTGGCTTAGGTTTTGCAGGCGTTGGTGGTGGTTGAGGGCGCGGGGGCGGAAGGCGTGGGTGTCGACGCCGTTGGGGACGACGGGCGGCGGGGTGTGCAGGTGCAGGACGGCGGCGGCAAGGCTCTGATCCTGCTCAGAGACCGTGATGAGCTGGCCCGCGTGGTCGGCGGCCTGGCGCAGTCGGCGGATCCAGTGGGCGCTGTGGACCCACTTCTCCCAGGCGGTGCCGGTCAGGAGGAGGGTGTCGGGTTCGCTGAGGCCGGCGGTCTTGGCGATGCGGGCGGCTTCGCCGTGGCGGTGGGGGTTGGCGCTGTGCAGGAGGTGGGCCAGGTCCGTGAGGGAGGTCTGGGCGCGCCGGGCGAGGCGGGCCCGCTCCAACATGGCGGCCAGGAGCTTGAGCTCGGTGCCGTGGAGGGTGGTGAGACGGGGGACGCCTCGGTAGGCGGTGTGGGCGCTGGTCTGGAGGTGGCTGAGGTGGTGCAGGTGCAGGACGGTGGGGTGGGGGCTGCGGTGGGTGGTGAGGTGGCGCCTCCATGCGCGGGTGAGGTGGTCGGCGTCGGCGGGCGGGACAGCGCTGTAGAGGGGGTCGGGGCAGTGGCCGCGGTCCTCGTAGGAGGGGTGGAACGGCCAGGGGGTGGCCTGGGGGTTGTCGCCGCGTTCGAAGGCGGTGCGGGCGTCGTTGTGGTCGTAGGGGTGGAGGTCGAGGCCCTGGTAGAAGGTGGGGGCGTGGGAGGGTTCGCCGGGGGCGCCGAGGGATCCGGCGTGCAGGCGGGTGGCGTGGCCGCGGGAGTTGAGTTCGCGCAGGTGGTAGCGGACGACCTGGGCGCTGCCCCCGCGGGGCCAGAACTGGATGGCCGTATCCACGGTCATCGGGGCGTCGTTGCTCGGCATGGGTGCTCCCGTCAGGGTGGTCAGGGGCGGGGGTCGATGATTAGCGGCCGGGCACCGGCCGTACGGCCAGCCCAGTACCTCTCCTGGGGGTCCTGCGGGGCTCGGACGGTGAGGGCGAGGACCTGGGCGAGGTTGTGCCGGTCGCGCAGCGGGACCGGCCGGCCGAGGTGGAGGGTGCGGGAACCCGCGTGGAGCGTGAACGGCAGCCCGGGCAGCCCGATCTTCGCGAGGTGCTGTTCGACCTCGGTGTTCTTGACCGGTTCCCGGTAGGGCACGGAGTGCAGGCAGCGATCGCGCTGGCCGGCCGGGCAGCGGTTCGAGACCAGGCAGGTGGGCGTGTTCCACACCCCGGCCCGGTCGCCGCGCCCGAGGACGTAGGCGAGGGCGCAGCTGTTGGTCTGGAAGAAGGGGTGGCCGGCGTAGCGGTCGGGGAGGGCGTGGAGCCAGTCCCAGGTGGGGCGGGGCCAAACGGAGTCGGCGGTGCGCGGGTCGAGGTTCGGGTCGGCGAGGGCCGGCCACAGGGCGGTGATCTGGTCCAGGGCGGTGGGTTTGACCTTGGTGCCGACGGCGACGGTGCAGGTGGCGTAGCGGGTGGCGAGGTCCATCACGTGCTCGATGGCCTCGGGGGTGCTGTTCTGGGGGAGGGCGGGCCGCCAGTAGTGGATGACGGGGATGTCGGCGGCGTGCAGGCGGGGGAAGTTGGCGCGGAGCGCGGTGTGGTCGATGCCGCGTTCGATGTCGGGGCCGAGGCCGGAGTAGGAGAGGTAGACCAGGATCGCCAGGCCGGCGGCGCGGTTGCGGGCGATGCACTCCACGACGTCGTCGGGGATGGCGCACTTGGTGATGATGCAGACCGGGTTGCGGACGGTGGAGGCGCCCAGCAGGTCCAGGAGCGCGGTCAGGTGGGCGCGGGTGACCGGGGTGGCCAGGGCGTCGGTGCAGGTGTAGAGGGCCAGGACCAGCGCGGGGTGGTAGTAGCGGTGGGCCAGGAGCTGGGTGACGGTCTCCTCGGGGGTGGCGAGCACCGTCGGTTTGACGGCCGTGAGGCCGAGGTCTTCCAGGTAGCAGTAGCGGCACCGTTTGGGGCAGCCCTGGACGGGGTTGACGGCCAGCCAGGTGTCGTGCTGTTCGATGACCGGTTCGTAGACGGGTGGGGTGGGTGGCATGGGTGCTCCCTTGGGGCCGCTCGCGGTGGGCGGCGGCCCGAAGGGAGCGGCGGATCAGGTGGTGCTGGTGGTGGTGTGGGTGTCGCCGGATTCGAGGGCGAGCTTGCGCAGGATGGGCCCGTACTCGGGGTGGGCCAGCGCGGTGGCCATCTGCGCGACGAGGTAGTCGGCGGGGTTGCCGGTGTCGTACCAGCGGCCGGAGATGACCTGTCCGTAGACGGCCCGGGTGGAGGCGTAGGCGTTGATGGCGTCGGTCAGGTAGATCTCGCCCTGGCGGTGCTCGTACCAGCGGCGGGTCTGCTCGCGGAGTTCGTCGATGATCGCGGGGGTGATGACGTAGCCGCCGATCGCCGCGTAGGTGGAGGGGGCGTCGGCTGGCTTGGGCTTCTCCACCAGGCCGGTGATGCGCAGCAGGCCTTCGCCGAGGTCTTCCTTGACGACGGGGACGCCGTAGCGCTGGGACTCGGCCGGCGCCATCGGCATCAGGGCGAGGACGGGGCAGTTGGTGGTCTCGTAGGCGTGGATGAGCTGCTGGGCGCGGGGGACGTCGGCGACGAACACGTCGTCGGGCCAGAGCACGAGGACGGGTTCGTCGCCGAAGGCGCGGGCGGCGTTCAGGACGGGGGTGCCGTTGCCGTAGGGGCCGTGCTGGTCGAGGTAGGTGATGTGGCCCTGGCGGGCGAGTTCGCCGACTTCTTCCACCGCGTCCGCGTACTCCTTCTTGCCGTCCGCGCGGAGCTGCTCGACGAGGGCCGGGTTGGGGCGGAAGTGGTCCTGGATGAGGGACTTTCCGCCGGAGACGACGATGGTGATGTCGGTGATGCCGGAGGCGACGAGCTCGCGGACGGTGTGCTCGATGACCGGCCGGTCACCGACCGGGAGCATCTCCTTGGGGGTGGCCTTGGTCAGCGGCAGGAGGCGGGAGCCGAGTCCGGCGGCAGGGATCACGGCCCTGCGGATCGTCGGGTTCGCGGGCATCAGGAGCTCTTTCCGTCGGGAGACCCGTGCCGCACCGGCCGGCGGGGCACCCCCCGACGCTACCAACGCCCCTCGCGCCCCATCGGCCGCCGACCGGGCGGCACACCGGTGTGGTCAGGAGCAGAGGAAGGAGCCGGTGTACTTCGTCACCGCGAAGTAGCCGTTCTCCTTGATCGCCTGGGTGACCTGTGCGGCGACACGCTCGCGCAACTCCGCGAAGAACGCCTCGTCGAGGCGGGCGTCGGGCTCGGAGGAGGCGCAGCAGTGGTTGTGGCCGACCTGGTAGAAGCGCAGGAAGGGGGCGGGGTCGGTGAAGCGGAGCTGGTCCTGCCACGTGACCCTTTTCACGGTCTCGAAGTGGCCGGCGAGCTGGTCGGCACCGTTGTCGAGGGACAGTCGTCCCTTGGGGGTGGCCTTGAAGAGGTAGTCGGGGGCGTTCATCGCCTTCAGGGCGGTGAAGTGGACCTGGTACATCTCCAGCATGCTGTCGGGGCGGTCCGTGGTGAGCTGGAAGATGCCCCCGGGGCGCATGACGCGGCGGACCTCGGTGAAGCAGCGGTCGAGGTCCGGGACGTAGTGGATCATGTAGTTGGCCATGACCCGGTCGAAGGAGTCCTCGTCGAGCATCGACAGGTCATCGGCGCTGCCCTCGATCCACGTGCACGCGGTGGCGGTGCCGTGCATCCGGGCCCGGGCCGCCTCCAGGACGGCCGGCGCCACGTCGAGGCCGGTGATCGTCCCCTCGGCGAGGTGGGGGCGCAGGTGCTCCAAGACGAAGGCGTTGCCGCACCCGAGGTCCAGGAGGTCCTCCGTCCCGGTCAGGGCCAGGTTGTCGATCATGTGGCCGACCATGGACGTCGGGTTGGTGCGGAAGCGGTTGTGGACGTCCTGCTTGACGTCCAGCATCCGCGTGTCGTTGAAGAACCGGTCGCGGGCGGTTGCGGTGGAGAACTCGAAGTGCCGCTCGGGGATGACCTCCTTCGCGAGGGCGTCGAGGGCGGGGGTGCGGAAGTTCGTGCGGCTCATGGCGGGTCTCCTCATGCTCGATGGTTCAGGAGTGGGTGGGCGGTGCGGGCCATTTGGTGCCCACGTACTTGTGGGGCAGCAGGTCGTGCAGCGGGGTCAGCTCGGGCATAGGGGCGGGCAGGACGACGCGGATGTGTGGGGCGTGGTCCAGGAGGAGCTCGCGGCACAGACCACACGGCGGGACGATGCGGGCGAGCTGCGGTTCGGCGGGCTTGGGGTAGCGGACGGCGGCCACCGCGAGCAGGCCGGCGCTGGTCACCAGCCGGGCCGCGGACAGCGCCCCGGCCTCCGCGCAGACCGCCGCCCGTCCGACCATGGCGTCCACGTGCAGACCGAGGTGCACCCGCCCGTCGGCGTCCACGACCGCGGCCGCGATCTGGTGGCGGGCCAGCACGTATCGGTCCCGGATCACCTCGAACGCGGCCGACACCAAGTCCTGGGCGACGAGGTCGGTGCAGCCGGCGGCCGGGTTCGGGACCTCCTCGACCCTCATCACGCTGCCGCCGCGGGCGCGTCGTGGTGGATTTTGGAGGGCTGCGGGCCGCGGCTGCCCTGGTACTTGCCGTCGTAGAGGACGACGTCGCCCTGGACCCGGACGAACGCCACCTGCCCGAGCCGGTCGCCCGCGTGCACCCTCAGAGGTTCCACCGTGTGGAACTGGAAGGTGGTCTGGCCGATCGAGCCGATGTCGATCAGCTCGGCCGTGCAGTGCGAGAACAGGCCGAGGCGGGCCGCGCCCGACCGGCTGCTGATCCTCGGCACGTAGAAGTTACTGCCGATGACCTCGACGCTGGCACCGAGGTAGACGCGGTGCGGCTCCAGCACGAACCCGCCCTCGGGAATCTCGACCTCGACGAAGGGGTTCTCGGCGCGGGTGTCGAGCACCTCGCCGGTGTAGTAGACCAGGGTCGGGCCCAGTGTCAGGTCGTAGCTGTTCGGCTGCACCTGCGCGGGGCTGAACGGCTCCAGGATCAGGCGGCCGCGTTCTCGCTCGGCGGCAATGTCCGGTCCGGTCAGGATCACGGAAGGTCTCCTCAGGTGTGGGCGAGGGCGGCCGGGGCCAGCAGCCCGGGCGGCGGGACGGTGGCCTCGTCGATCCGCCCGAATCGGCCGGTGTAGGGCAGGCGGCCGCTGGTGGCCGTCCAGAAGCTGACCTGGCCGATGACCATGCCCGCGTACACGCGCAGCGGCTGGACGGCCTTGAGCTCCAGCGTCCAGCGGTGGCAGGCACCGAGCTGGCCCAGGTCGGCGCTGTACTGGACGAACAGACCCAGCCGGCCGACGGAGGAGCGGCCGATCAGCGAGACCACGAAGTCGCGGCCCCCGATCTTCTCCACCGTGGTCCCCAGGTACACCCGGCCCGGCCACAGCACGATCCCCTCCTCGGGGATCTCGACCTCGTCCAGTTCGAGGTGCCCGTGGGTGTCGGCCGTCCCCGCACGGTGGGTGCGCAGCACGGGCCCGAGGCGGTAGTTGTAGGAGACGGGGTTGACCTGGGCGGGGGTGAACGGCTCGATGGTCAGGGCCCCCAGGTCGCACTGGCGCTGGATCTCCGGTCCGGTCAGGATCACGCGATCAGCTCCTCGGCCAGCCGCGCGAGACGCTCGCGGTAGGCGGTGAGGGTCCCGGCGTTGTCGATCCTGCGCCACGGCTCCACCGTCAGCGGCGCCTCGGTGGGGTGGTTCTCGTCCCCGGCGGCCAGGTCACCGCGCGCCTGCCGGCGGGCCCCGCGCAGGGCGGCCGGCGCGCTGATCTCGACGAGCCGGAACCCGAGGTTGATCACGGTCTCCGCGTCCGGGGCGCGCAGGTCGTCGCACAAGAGCACGGCATGCGAGTTCTCCTTCTCGGCCTGACGCACCCGGAAGACGAACGGCCCGGTCAGCGCCGCCGGGTTGATGCGCCGCATCTCCGTGCCGAGCATGTTCAGGAGCCGGCCGTCCTGCTGGCCCTCGTCGGCCAGCGGCCGATCCGCCAACGCGTAGATGACTCGCTGCGCCTGGTAGAGGGGCTCCGCCAGTCTGAAGCGGGCGACCTTGATTCCCTCGGAGGCGAGGTCTTCGGTGAGTACTCGGGCCGCGGTGCTCTTCCCGGCACCGGGCAGCCCGTATAGGGCGATCTTGTGCATGGCACCTTTTCCGTTGCTTGGCTGATACGAGAGCGATCACGCCAGGGCCTCCTCCACGTGGGGGGAGACAGATCGGCAGGTTGGTGGTGCGTGTGGTGGCCGCCCCCAGGAGACGGGTTGGAGCGAGGGCGCAGGGCGCAGGCATCCGACGGACGGAAGGCTGTGGTCCCGTCTGCGTCGCTGGCCGGGTTAGACCGGCCGGCTCCGCCCCGCCCCACGCACCCGCCGCCGGAACCGGCCCACGAGGGGCGGCTTGGGCGCACCCGAGCGGCGGGCGGTCCGGCTGCGGAAGTCGAGAGCGGGCAGGATGCGCGGGTGCCGAAGTGCCTGAAGGATCTCCGGGGTGAACTCCGGGTCGTCCCAGGCCCCGACGCTCAGCACCGCGTCGCGGTTGGACAGGAGTGGAACCAGCTGGACGGCGTCGCGGTGCTTCAGAACGGCCGCCCATCCCACCAGCATGCGTACGGCCCAGTCGCTGTTCGGCGACTCCATCCGGGATGCGGCCGCGGCCAGCCGGAACACCGCACCGGGGTGCTCATCTCGCGTGGCCTCGGCCAGCCAGCGGGCCGCACCCTCGACTTCGTTCCGGCGCAGCGCCTTGGAGCCAAGGCGGTAGAGCGAGTTCGCCCTCCGCTGGGTTTCAGTCACCGGCCCGGCCAACCAGCCGTCCGGCCGGTCCCAGACACCCTCGCGCACGTCCAGTCGGGCGAGCAGGTCCTTCAACGTCATCGGCTTATGGTGTGACAACACCGCCTCCTGATCTGTCGCAACGGGCGCGGGCTCGCTCAGTGCCCGGTCGGTCTGGCGCTGGCCAGCGAGGTCAAAGCCCTTGCATGTGGCGGGCCGGCCGCCCGGTCGCTGCATCCGCGCAGTCGCGTGGCTCCGCGTCGCACGGCCGGGCAGCCGTCCTCGGAGACCGCAAGGAGCATCTGCGGTCCGGGGGTGACCGTGCCCGCCGTCTCCCCAGGAGTGACCGGACCTGGAGACGGACGTGCACGGAAGGCCCTCCCCCTGGCGGGCGCCACCGACGGAACGGGGAGGATGCCGGAACCCCTGTGGATCACCGACGATCCACAGGAAGGTTGAGCCTGCCCTCTCGGCTGGTCCGTACCCGCACGGCCAGAAGACAGGAGCTTGAAGACGACCGCAGACCCGCCCGCGGGGATCGGACTCCCGTACGGCACAGGGCAGGCCCGCGGTTCCGGCCGCCCCACCGAGGAGTGGAGAGCGGCCGAAACCGGCAGCTGCCACGTGGGGGGATGCGGCTGCTGCCGGATTCGGAACCGTCCCGAGACCAGCCCCTGTGCAGCCCCGGGACGGGGTCGCTACAGGCCGCAGCCCGACAGGAGTACAACCGTGCGCGGGCCGACCGGCCACGTCTCCATGTCAGCCCAGTCCTTGCCCGAGGCCTCGATCTGCTCCTCGGACATCACCGGGTAGTGGGGGCGCGTACGCTCGACGGCCTCCCGAACAGCCGTCAGCACGTGGATTCGGAACGCCCACACCGACGGCCTGTGCAGATCCAGGCCGATCACGGGAGGCGGGTCGAACCCCTCCGGCCGTCTCGCCATCGGCACCCGCTTGGGCAGGCTCACCGGCTGGCCGCCACCCAGATCAGCGGCGGCAGCACCACGGCGATCCCGACCACCACCATCAGCAGCTGGAACGCCCACTGCCTCCACCCCCACCGACGTCGCCTCACCAGACACCCCCGTCAGACGACTCGTCGTCGTCCTCGTGCGGCGCCTTCGCCTTGTCGCGTTCCCTCAAGGCCCTGTCGAGCTGGCTGTACAGCAGCTCCACCCGGCCGGGCGTGATCCGCAGCACCGTCCGTGCCTTCGTGGCGTCCCGGTAGACGACATCGACCGGGAGCAGCAGCAGGTCGTTCTTCTTGTCCCACATGGGGTCCCGGTCGATCGGCGTGGCGAACGCGACCGCCGGCACACCGAACGGCGGCGCCGCCAGGTCGACGACCTCCTCCTCAACCGCTTCGCTCTCAACGCTCACCTTGACTCCTCTGCCCGCTCCAGCAGGCCCAGGTCCATGGCCGTCGGCCGGAACATGTTCAGCGCCTGGTGCGACGGCGGCTGCGGCTCCTCGATCAGCGCCGCGCCCAGCTCCCGCACCGGCAGCGGCCGCGCCTGCCGGCTCTTCAGCGGCGTCGGCGGCCGCCGGTCCGCGTACCCCTCGAACATGAGCTGTCCTCCATCGATGAGTTTCTGACTGCCATCAGTGACCGCCCTGCCCCCGACCTGACCGACGCTCACGCGCCCGTCTCCGGAGCGGCCAGCGCCACGAACCAGCGACGGGAGGTCGCCGACCGCAGCACCTCCTCGTACTCCTCCAGGTCCGGGCTGACGTGCTCGTACGAGGGGCAGAGGATCCCGTCCGCGTATCCGTGCTGGACGTGCTCCAGCACGTTCATGAACCCTCCGCGCCGGCCCGGGATCGTCGGCCCCGTCGCGTCGGTGAACTCGGCCCCGGCCTGCATGCCCCGCACCCGGGCCACCGCCCGCAGCTGGTCGAAAACCGGGCCGGGGTCAGGGGCGGAGGCCTTCGTGCACACGTACAGCGCGACCCGGGGTGTTCTTCCGTTACGACGTGCCGCAGCCATCGCCTCCGTCAGCATGTGCTGCCGCAGGTACACCAGCCGACGGAACGGATCAACCTCGATACCCCTCCCTTCACCCCCCTGGTAGCCGGTCTGCCACACGACGTGTGCCAAAGGGCGCACAGGCCAGTCGATGTGCGGTGCGGTCAGGGCCATGACGGCACACTCCTCAGCAGGACAGCAGCAGGAAGGTTGGGTCCGGGCCCGTCAGAGCGCGCCCGGACCCGGCCCCCGTGGGGGTGCCATCAGAGCGATTCGTCGTCCTCTGGTGGCACAACTACCTTCCTCCCAAGCCGAGTCGGATCGCAATCCAAATCCGGATCTGATTGCGTGTCGAGCCGGGATTGGTATATGCAAGGAGACGAACCGACAGCAACTTGACGCGAACCGAGGGGCCTTCGAGGCAAACCGGGGGCGATCGGACGTGAACCGGGGGCGTTTCGGCGTGAACCGGTGGAGTCCTGACGCGAACCGGGGGTATCCACGAGGCAACCCGGCGCGAGGGACAGGTCTACCGAAAGGGGTGTCTGGATGGCGGCGAACGTGGGTTCCACGTTCCTTCGGATCGTGCTGGGCGCGGAGCTCCTCCGGCTACGCGATGCGACCGGTATGACAGGTGACGCAGCAGCGAAACTGGCCGGCTGCTCCGGAACGACCATCAGCAGCGTCGAACAGGGAAAAACCGGGTTCCGCCGCATAGAGCACCTTGCCAAACTCCTAGCGGCGTACGGTGTCGACGAAGACGGCCAGACGATGCTCATGGACATGCACCGGCAGTCCAAGGGAGATGACTGGTGGACCACAGACATCAGCACGATGCCGTCGGGCATGAACCTCTTCCTTGCCATGGAGTCTGGAGCGAAGACGGTGGACGCCTGGGTTCCAGGTGTCGTTAACGGCCTGCTCCAGACCAGGGAGTACGCACACGCCCTGATCAGCAAGGCGAAGGCCGCCAACGACACGACCGACTCCTTCGTCGAAAGCGCTGTCGAAATCCGCATGACCCGACAAAAACGGATCACAGAGCAAGGGATGAAACTGAACTGCGTGATGGATGAGGCGGCCCTGGCCAACATGGTCGGCAGCAGCAAGATCCTTCACGCCCAGTACGACTACATCATCGAAATGATGACCAACCACGCGAACGTGACCGTGCAGATCATCCCTAAGTCCGCCAACACATACCGGGCAACCGGCGGCGACTTCTTCATTCTCGGGTTCGACCCCAAGGAGCTCCCCAAGCCGAGTGTGGCGTCCGGGACGGTGGACGGGGAAACGAGGGTCACGTCCAAGGAACGAAAAGCGAATCAGTTCGCGCGCCGGTTCGAAGAACTCGTCCGAGGCGCACTACCAGCCCATGAAACCCCGAAGTTTCTCCAACGACTGAAGAAAGAGGTCTGATCAACATGAGCACCACCAACGGCCGCGCACACGGCGAGTGGTTCAAGTCGTCGTACAGCGGCAACCCGAACGGCGAGTGTGTCGAGGCGTGCCCGCAGCCCGACGCGATCCACATCCGCGACTCGAAGCAGCTGCACGAGCTCGACTGCCCGGTTCTGTCGTTCTCACAGGCCGCCTGGTCCACGTTCACCGCGCACACCAGCGGTCGCTAGTCTCCGGGCGTGCCCTCCCCGCAGGTATCGGGGAGGGCACACCATCCGACCAGCGTGCCTCAAGGGACTGACAGTGGACAGCCGCCGTTCGTAGGCACCGACACACGGTGCCTCACAGCCTGTACGGCCCGGACTCCGCAGTACCAGACCAGACGTACTGCGTGCCTGATGTGACGGTCATCCTGAAGTCGAACAAGGACGGGGAACCGTGCGCGCCCCAGTGTTGAAGACCGGCTTCCACCTCCGTCAGGAGGTGCCGCCGGCCACCTTCGTGGGCCACAGTGGTGCCCGACGCATCGGTGACCGCGGTGGCCCAGGAGCTGATGCCGTCGTGGAGCCGCACGGTGAGCCCCCGCTCGCCGTGCTCGGTGGTGATCCGGATGTCCGGGTGGGACACACGCAGGGCGAAGAGGGCGTCGGGCCCGGTGAGCGGTTCCAGGTCGGTGTCGGCCTTGGCCTCGCGCTCGAGTTCCCCATCGCCTTCGATCTGGCCGAAGTCGCTGCCCTGGTCGGTGCCGCGGCTGGGCATGAACGTCCCCAGGCCGTGGACCCAGCCGGTCGCCGACTTGCCGTCGTCGGCGACGGTGAGGGCGATGGTGCCCAGACGTCCCCAGGGGAAGACGATGATGCCGCCGGGTCTGGTCTGTTCGATCCACGTCCAAGGGACGATGTCGACGGCGTAGGTGGCGATGAGCCGGTCGTACGGAGTGCCGGCGGGCCAGCCCGCCTGTCCGTCGCCGGTGTGCACGTCCACGTCCAGACCGGCCGCGGTCAGACGCCGCTCGGCGGCCGTCGCGAGGCCGGGGTCGACCTCGACGCTGGTGACCTGTCCGGCACCGGCCCGAGCGGCGAGCAGGCCGGCGTTCCAGCCCGCCCCGGTGCCGACCTCCAGGACCCGGTGGCCGGGCTGGAGCTCCAGCGAGTCGAGCATGTCGGCGACGACGGACACGCACGACAGACTTGAGCTGGGCAGGCCGTCGAGGATCTGCGTGATCGCCGAGTCGTTCGGGCCGGCGTAGACGAGGTCGGCCCAGGTGTCAGGCTCGCGGCCGAGGTCGACGGGCACGTACGCGTCCCGGCCGTTCCAGGTCCACAGCCGGTCGGGGGCGTAGTGGTGTCGGGGGACGGTGTCCAGGATGGCGCGGCGGACCCACTCGGAGTCCGCCGGCCATCCCTTCGCGTCCATGGCCTGCGCCAGCGCTCGGCGGCGCTCCTCAAGACGCACGAGGGTCATCGGTGGGTCAGCCCCTGCGCTTGCCGGTGGGAGGCGGCGGGGAGTCGACCTTGCCGTCGCTGTTCCCGGGCGGCGGGGTGCCGCCGCTCAGCGGCGGGTTCGGCCGGGCGTGGCTCCCGCCGCCTCCGTCCCCGCTTCCGCCGTTCCCGCCCTTGTCCTTGCTCATGGTGTGCTCCCCTCACGTAGGTGATGGTGCCTCTACAGGGTGCCTGCGGCGGCAGTTCGTCGCCGCAGCTGCTTGTGACCACCACACCACATACCGTGCCGAGCAGGGGGTGCGAGGTACCGATCGCGCACGCGGTTTGCGGATCCTGCACACGCACTGCGCACGGGCGGTCACTCCCTCTAAGGTGGGGTCGGCAGACCCGTGGTCCGACCGACGAAGGGCGCGCCATGAGCACCGATCCGCTCTGGAACAGCCGCCGTGTCCTCGCCCTGGTGGAGAACCAGGACCCTGGCGGGCTCGTGCGGATCGGCCGCGAGTCCCTCAAGCTGCGCCAAGGTGACCTCGGAACCCGGCTGCGCTGCTCGGCCTCCACCGTCTCCCGCCTCGAAGCCGGCCGCCACAACGACCTCCGCCTCCTGCGCCGCGCCGCCGAAGAAGTCGGAGTTCCCGGTGACCTGCTCGCCTCCTCCTTAGGGTTAAGGCTCCGCCCGCGCCCTACAGTTGAGCGTGATCCGTTGCCTGCCCAGGAGGACCCGATGCGCCGCCGTACCGTCCTCGCAGCCGTCGGCCTCGCCGCGCCCGTGAGCCTTCTGGGCGGCCTGGAGACAGCTCTCGCCAGCCCGCCCGACCCGACAGGCTCCTCCCGGCCGCTGGACGCCCGCCTCGCGGACGCGCGCAACCTGTTCGACACGGGCCGCCACACGAAGCTGCTGGAGGCACTGCCGGGCCTGCTCGGCGACGCCCACGAAGCCGCCGCCGGCCGCCAGGACCTCAACTACGCCCGTCTCTCCTGCGCCTACACCCTCGCCGCAACCCTGCTCAACAAGCTCGGCGCCTACGGAACCTCCCGGATCACCGCGGACCGGGCCTCCTCCTACGCCGAGGTCTCCGGATCCCCGCTCGCCGCCGCGGCCGCCGCCCGCGAACTCGCCGCAGTCCTACGCCACCAAGGCCAGGAGGCAGCAGCCCAGCGCCACATCGAGGCCGCCGCCTCCCGCGTGGAGGCCACGGGCCTGACGGCCGACGCACAGGCCGCCGCGTACGCCCAAATGCTGTGCACCACCGCATACACCGCCGCCATCGCCGGGAACCGCGACCAGGCCCTGACGATGATCCGCGAAGCCTCGCGCGCCACCCGCAACCTGCCCCATCAGGCCCCGACGGGCCGTCTGTTTCCCATCACCCCGGCCTCGGTGGACCTCTACGCCGTCGGCGTGCACTGGGCCCTCGGCGACGCCGGCACCGCCCTCGAAGCCGGCCGCAACCTCCGAGCCGAACAGTTCACCACTGCCGAGCGGAAGGGCCGGATGCACACCGACCTCGCGCGGGCATGGTGGCAATGGGGCAAGCCCGAGGAAACCGCCGCGCAGCTCCTGGCCGCGGCCCGCGTGTCGGCCGCAGAGGTACGCGACCGACCCCCGATCCGGCAGATCGTCACCGAGCTCGGCGCCCGCCACGCTCGGGTTGCCGGCGTGCGTGAGCTGGTTGCGATCGAGGGCGGAGGCTTCCGACCGGCCTGACGGGGTGGCTCGCTGGCTTGCGACGGCCAAGGAGCAGTGCGCGGACGGCGGCACCGCCGTCCGCCGCAAAAGCCTGGAGACACTGCCTGCCTACGGCTGCACGCGCGGCAAAAGGCCTGCCTGAACCGGTCGTGACTTCTGAGCGCAGGAAGTCATTGTCAGGTAACGGTACGGGCCCGCACGGCCAGGAGCTGGCGCGCGTGGCCGTGTGTCCGTCTCGGGCGGCTTTTGCGACAAGGGCCCCACATCCTCGCAAGGCGCGACGCAGCCAGTTTCGGATCAGCTCCAGGTTCCCGGTCCGCGACGCCGCCGAGGCGAGGCGGTAGCAGGAGCTGAGGGGCCGGGGTTGTAAGGCGTGCGCGAAGTTCGCTCGCGTGTGTTCAGGGGGTGGTGTCTGGGTTGGTGTTGAGGCGGCGCTGGACTTCGGTGGGGTTGATGTCGTTGAGCCAGGTGCCGAGTCCGGCTGTCATGACGAGGGGGTCGATGCCGAGGAGCTGGCTGATGTGGTGCATGTCGCGGAGGGTGTAGGTGATCTGCCCGTCCTGGCGTTTGCTGATCTGGCTTTTGGACATGCCGAGGTAGCGGCCGAGCTGCTCGTAGGTGAGTTCCGCGCGCAGCCGTCCGTGTTCTACGGCCTCGATGAATCTGAGTTCGAGGTCGGTGACGGATTCCCGGGCCTGCTGCTTCGCGGTCTTCTCCATGTGGCCATCCTATCGATCCCGGCTTCGACGTCGGAGACCAAGTCCACCTCACTGGAATCAGTGTATCCCAAAGGCTTTCTAGGTTGCTGTCAGGGAAACCATGTTGCTAGTTTGGGAGCATGACTGACGGACCGAATGACGTCATGCCTGCGGGGACCCGGCCTGGCTGGGCGCCTGCCCACGCCTGGCGCTGGTTCTTGCTCCGCTCCGCCAAGCATGTTCCGAAGGCGACCAGGGACCAGCCCGAATGGAAGAGCCTCGGCGCGTCCTTCTTCGCGATCTTGCAGGCGGTCGGCCAGGCGGCGAACGAGGACGGTACGAACGCCTTCCTCGGCACCGACACACTCATGGCGATCGGCCGGTGCAGCAAGGAAACCGTGCAGAAGGTGCTCGTCGCCGCGGAGGCTGTCTGCCTGATTCGCAAGACAGCCAATGCCCGGGGAGGACGACACCCCAAACCCGCCACCTACGCGTGCACACTCCCGCTCGGCGCCGACACCGAGACAGGCCACGGCATCGCCTGGGGAGAGGCGGCGGCTGTGCTGTCCAGTTCAGAGCACGACCGAAGGCTCCGGCACAAGCGGGCCAAGGGTCCGGAGCGTCACGTGATGCCGCCTGACCGGAGTCCCGTGCAAGAGCTGGCGGCGTCATGTGACGGTCCCGTACCCGCCGGAGCAGAGATTGAAGTGGCGTCACATGACGCGGCCAGAGAGCGTCACGTGACGGGTCAGAAGGCGTCACCTGACGCCCCTACCAGGTTTCACCCAGCCTTTCACCAGGAGATGGATGAGGCGGTGGATCAGCCTCAGGTGGATGGGGCCTTGCCGTCGGCTATCGGGCGTGGCAGGCCTCTCGACACAGCTGCTGTGCCAGCCGGGGGGCATGAGGGCGGACGCGCTTCCGCAGTGGCGGAATCCAACTACACGAGGCACGTTGCCTCCTGCGACCGGTGCCCCCGCGAGATGTGGTGCCCGCAAGGCTCACGGCTGCGCAAATACCTCGTCGCCGAGCAGAACCACAAACGGGCCCGGTACCTGGGCGGTCCGCCAGGATGAGACCGGGTGACTCGGTGCCCTGCCCGTGGCGCCGCCACCGAGCGGTGATGGTGCCAGGGTGCAAGATCAGGACTGAGAGTGACGGGCCCCGGCATTCCGATGCATTCCTCAGCAGCGGCCATTTCGTGCGCGAGCGGACTCACAGCCGCTCCGAGCCAGCCTCGTCCGCATATGAGAGCGGGCCCCCTTCTCAAGCCCCTGATACACGAGGCAGAGTCCCGGCAAGAACCTCGGTGATGGTGTGTTCGGTGGTGTCGTCGAGGGTGATGTCGTAGGTGCGGGCCATCTGTTGGAGGCGTGCGACGGCCTTCCGGATGGCGGTGGTGTTGCCGGCGGTGGCTTCGATGTGGAGCAGGTCGCGGAACAGTAATTCGGAGGTCTCCTCGACTTCGAGGGCCTGGAGGACGGTGCGGCGGGCGGCGTCGAGGTCGGGGGTGTCGCCGTCGGTGTGCCAGCGGGCGAGGGTGTGGGCGGTGTCGGTGATCCGCGCCAGCATTTCCTGGATGACGGGGTCTGCCCAGGGCAGGGTCCGGCCTTCGAAGGGGCGGCCGCGGACCAGCGCGATCGCGGTTTCCAGGTCAGCGGTGCCGGCGCCGGGGCCTGCGGCGAGGCCTCGGGAGGCCAGGATTTTGAACTCGGCCCAGTCCGAGGTGACGGAGGGGTGGAGGACGTACCCGGCGCCGTTCTTCGGCCGGGGGAGCAGAGGCAGGCCGCCGCTGGTGAGGCCGAGGACGTTGCGGAGTTCGGACAGGCGGGAGTGGAGGGTGCGGGTGGACCAGGGGTTGACGGGGTCCATGGCCTGGCACAGGTAGTCGGTGCCGCGTCCGGGGCGTAGGTGGAGGAGGGCTGCGACGGCGGCGGTGCGGGGTCCGTGGGCGGAGGCGGCGGTGCCGGTGATGCGCAGGGGGCCGAGCATGTCGATGCGGACTGGTGTGTGTTCATCACCGTTGGCCTGGGCGGGCACGGCGGGGGCTTTGGCGGGTACCGGCGCCGTGTCGGTGGCGGCCTGGCCGGCCTCGTTGGGCCCTACCGTGTCCGTCGTCGCCGTCTCTGTCCCGTCTGCTGCCGGCTGCCCGGTTTCGGGGGTGCCTGGGTGGCCGACGGGCTGGGGAGCGGTGGCCGGCGAGGCGGCGATCAGCGCGGGGAAGGGGTTGCCGGGGTCCTGGGCGTCGGCGGTGGTGGACCGGAGGGTCAGGGGCTGTCCGCACGCGGCCGCCTGATCGTGGGCTTCCGCGAATTCCCAGGCTCCGGTGGCCGGTGCCGGGTCCTGGGTGGTGACCTGCAGGGCGTGGACGTACTGCCGGTACTGCTCGTCGGTGATGCGTTGCAGAGTGACGGGCAGGCCGAGCGGGGCGAGGACGGTGTCCTGCCCGGTGGTGACGTCGATGATCTCGGCGTGCGGGAAGACGCGCCGGGCCGCCTCACTCGCGGGCAGGACCACGGCGGTCTTCAGGTCCCGGGCGGCAGCGAGGGCATCGGCGAGCTGGGCCAGGTGCTCCCCGTCGTGGTCGCCGACGCCGATCATCAGCCAGGGCAGGACCTGCTCGCCGCTCTGGTGGGCTTCGAGGAGGAGTTCGCCGAGGTCGGCGGCGACGGCGGGCAGATGGGGCATGGTGCGGATCCGGCCCTGCGGCAGGAGCTGGGCCAGGCGGCTGCCGAGGCCGGCGGTGAGGATCTCGCTGTAGTCGGTCCACCCGGACGTCCCCAGCTCCAGGGCCAGAGCGCGGGCGACTTCGAGGACCTCCTCCGGGGTGCCGTCCAGGAGAAGGACGTGGCAGGTGGTCAGGTCGGCGAGCAGGAGCCCGTCCTTGTGGGCGCCGAGGGTGACCAGGCCCGGGTAGGGGGCCTCGACCTCGTGGAGTGTGTCGGTATCGGGGAGAACGGCTGCGGGGTCCAGGGCCCAGGTGCGGCTGTCGGGCCCTGCGGTGAACGGGGCTACGGGGTCGACCTGCTCGTCCAGGAACAGACGGACCTCCTTGTCCCCCAGGAGCACGCCGCGCAGGGCGGGCAGCACGCGTTCGTCGGTGGCGGCCTGGTGGGCGAGGGCGCGCAGGATGCGGTCGAGGACTTCGACGCCAGCGGGCTCGCCGGCCGCGGTCAGGAGCTGTTCGAGGGTGCTGAGGTCGTGGTCCTGGGCGATGGTCTGGCCCGCGCGGCGCTGACGTTGTTGCAGAATCCGGCGCACGCCCAGAGCGCCGGCCAGGGACGCGGCAAGCAGCGTCCCGACCCCGGCGACCAGCGCCCAGTTCACGCCGGCCGTGGCGCTCTGCGCATGCGGGGCGTCCGGGGCTGGGGTCTGGGCGGGGGCGGAGTTCGGGGTGGGCGAGGCGGTCGTAGGTGTCCGCGTCGTGGGCTGGGCCGATGGTGTGGCGGCTGGTGCGGAAGGCGAAGGGGCCTGGGTGGGCAGCGCTGTCTGCGGGGGCGCCGTCGCCACCGGCGGGGCGGTGACCGGTGGCGTGGCCGGACCGGGCTCGGGGGCCCGCGGGGCCGGGGCTGGTGCTGGGGTCCCGGTTCCTGCGGTGTGGGGGAGGGCGAGCTCTTGTCCGGGATAGATCAGATCGGGGTTGGTGAAGGTGCCGCCGCCGGGAAGAGGCTGGCCGTGGTTCAGGTTGAAGAGTTCCTGATGGCGGTCGGGGTCGCCCAGTTGCTCGGCCGCGATGGAGGAGAGGCTGTCCCCGTCGCGGACCGTGTACCGGACCTGGCCGGCGCCGTGCGACGCGCTCCCTTCTCCTGCTGCGCCCGTTGCCGGGGCGGAGGGGATGGCGGCGCCGGCGGGCAGGGTGAGCACCCAGCCGGGCTGGATGGGCCGCTCGGCGTCGAAGAGGGTGCCGTCTGCCATGGTGCGGCCGTCGTTGAGGGCGGCGATGTCCGTCCACCGTTCCCCGCTGCCGAGCGTCTGCTGGGCGATGGACCACAGGCTCTCCGCGGGCCGTACGTCGCGGACCGTGTACGTCACGGCCGTGCTCGACGCGTCGGCCGGGGTGCTGGCGTGCGGTGTGGCCTTGTTGTCGGCTCCGGGGATGGGGGAGGCGCTGACGCCGACAGCGGCGGCTGCGGGTGCGGCGGCGGCGCTGGGAGCGGCAAGCGCGGTTCCGGCCGGGAGGGCCAGCAGGACGGCCCCGACCAGGGCGGCTGCGGCCCGCTGTCCGACCAGCCCCCGGATCTGCGGGGCCGCGCGGCCGCGGAGCTGGGCGGGGACCTCCAGCAGGACCGCGCCCGTGAAGCAGGCCCACCCCGCCCACCCGGCGGCGGCCAGGACGAGCAGGAACACCTGCCCCGAATCCTCGGTCGACAACAGATGCGAGAGGGCGGCCACCCCGGGGGGCCCGACCAGGCTGGTGGCCCACCACAGCAGGACGGGCAGCCCGGCCAGCAGCAGGGCCAGAACGGTCAGGGACAGCAGGGCGCGCAGCAGCGCGGCCGCCGTCTGGGCGCCGCCCCTGCGGGACGGCCGGGTGGGGACGGGGGTGGGCTTCGGCATCGGCCGGATCCCTTCTCACGGTGGTGGGTGGGGCTATTGGGGCTGGGTGATGCCGTGGAGCATGCGGGCGCTGCCGTGGCCGGTGACGTCCATGGACCCGATCCCGGCGATGGCCAGGAACACGG
This sequence comes from Streptomyces sp. NPDC096136, assembly GCF_044763325.1. Taxonomy (NCBI): domain Bacteria; kingdom Bacillati; phylum Actinomycetota; class Actinomycetes; order Kitasatosporales; family Streptomycetaceae; genus Streptomyces; species Streptomyces sp. NPDC096136. The sequence goes on from NZ_JBIWFZ010000022.1 coordinate 115,640, forward strand.
TCGGGTAGGAGCCGTGGACGGTGACGTCGAGCCGGCTCCGGTCGGCGGAGAGGGTGGCGCTGCCTTGTGCGCCGGCGCGGGCGAGGTAGGCCTGCGCGGCCGCTTGGGCCCCTTCCGGGTCGACGCGGACGTCCGTGCCGGTGACGGCCGAAGCCGGGTCGATGGCCTGCCCGGCCGCACGCGCGGCCTCCATCGCGAGCGCATCGGCGCGTTCGGTCGCCCGCAGTTTCCCGCCGCCGTCGATGGCCAGGCCGATGACGGCCAGCAGCGCCACGGTGACGATCGCGGTGTAGACGGCGATCCCGCCCCGGTCCTCCCGCAGACGCCCGGCCAGCTGCCGGAGTCGGTGGTTCACGGTCTAGCCCTCCCGGGAGCGGTAGGCGTCCACAACGGACGTGAACGTACTGGTCAACGTCTTGGAGCCGGGGACACCGGGGAGCAGCAGATCGGCCATGGTGACGTTGCAGGTGATCGTCACGGTCACCGTTCCGGTCTGCCCGAGGGGCACGGCCAGGCCGGAGACGTCCACGCTGGTGCTCACCGACGCGCAGCGGATGCCCTGGTCGCCCAGGGAGCGGGCGGCCGCGTCGGATGCTTCGGCCTGGGCGCCGGCGGTGGTGCGGGAGATGGAGGCGGCGCGGGCCGCGTCCTCGACGGCCGCGTCGATCTTCGCGCCGGAGGTGACGATCCGCCCGCCGGCGATCGCCAGGCACAGCAGCATGATCAGCAGCGGGGTCACGATGGCGGCCGCGATGGTCTCGCTGCCCCGGTCCTGCCGGGCCAGCGCCAGCCATCGGCCTGCCCGCGGGCGGTTCAAGAACGTCATGGGGTGGTCCACCGTTCTCGGGGGGCCCCGGCGGACTGCGAGACGCTCAGGCCCGACACCCCCGGGATGAGGGAGGGAGCCAGGCCGGTGACGGTCACCCGGACCTCGGCGCCGTTGCTGCCCGCTGTGCTGACCGTGCTCCCGGCGAGGCTGTCGCCCGCGATCCGCCCCAGGGTCTCGCGCGCCCGGGCGGCGCCCGCGTCCTCGGGGGCCTGGTAGACGCGGGCGGCGGCGACGCCCTCCCGGGCGGCGGTCAGGGCGATGTTGCGGGCGTAGAACCACATCGCGGCCTGGACGACCGCGACGGTGACGAGGATGACGAACGGGAACACGATCGCCATCTGGATCGAGGCCTCCCCCCGGTCCCTGCACCCGCCCACGATCCGCCCCCGCCAGCCCGGGCCCCTTCCGGGGCGGCCCCGAACGCGCCCTTGTGCCGGCCGGCTCGGCGCCCAGCCTTCTGCCACCTCGCCCCCCTTCCTCTGATCTGTCGTACGCACCTGCCGGTCTGTCAGATGCCGGACAGCTTGCTGTTGTACTTGCTGACGACGATGCCGATGGTGCCCGCGATGGCGATGGCCCCGGCGACGGCGGCGACCCAGATGATGATCGTGGTGATGGAGATGTCGCCCCGGTCCTTGGAGCTGTGTTCCTTGATCTCCTGCCAGTGGGAGCGCAGGGCGACGGACAGGCGGACGGAGAGCTTGGTCATAACAGGGTTTCCCTCAGGGTTGTCAGGTGGTGAGCATGCGGATGATGGCGGGGAACGCGATCAGGAGCATGACCAGCACGGCCAGCAGGGCGCCGGGGGCGGTCATCTTCTCGCTGTTCGCGTTCGCGTCGGCCGCCTGAGCGGCCAGGAGTTCGGTGCGCAGGTTCCTCGCGCGCGAGCGCAGGGTGGCGTAGACGGACGCGCCGTCGTCGGCGGACTGCCGCATGATCGCGGCCAGGTCGTCCATCACCGGCAGGTCGAGCTCCGCGGTCAGGCGCGCCAGCGACTCCCAGTGCGGCACCTTGTCCACCCGCGAGCGGGCCAGTGCCGCCTGGATCCGCTGGAACGCCCACCCGGTGCCGACCTGCGCGGCCTGCTCCATGGCCTGCTCGGCGGAGACGTTCCCGGCCCTGCGCAGCGCGACCAGGTCGAGGTAGGCGGCCATCGCGTGGGCGAACTCCGCCCGGGCCCGCTTCGCCTTGTCGCGCAGCGCCAGATCCGGCGCGAACCATAAGACGGCCCCCGCCAGGACCGCGACGATCGCGGGCAGATACAGGGGCAGCCCGAGCAGGAGGAACGGGACGGTGGACAGCGGCGGCAGCAGCAGACCGCCGCCGGCCAGCGCCACCTTGGTCAGAAGGAAGCGGGCGGGGGTGCTGCCGGTCAGGGCCAGGTCCTTGTACGGGATCCGGACACCCGGCACGTCGGCAAGGCGCTCAAGCAGCCACTGCCCCCACCGGTCGTCCCGATCCACGACCTCCTCGCCTGCGGCGGCGGGCGGCGGCGCGGGCTGGTTGAGGCGGCGCAGCGCCGGCCCGAGCGCCGGCGTGGGCCGCAGGATCTCGCGAAGGAGCAGGGCGCCGCCGGCGCCGATGGCCGCCCCGGACAGGATCGCCGCGACCGGCATCATGTGCCCACCTCCACAGCCGAGTCGGATGCTTCTTCAACGCCTTCGGGCAAGGGGGCGGGAGCGACGGCGCTGCGGGGGTCGGCGATCAGGAACCGGGGCACGGGCTTGATGTCGGCGATCTGCCGCATCATCACCAGCACCCCGACGAACCCCGCAAGCAGCACGGCCAGGACCAGCTGGCCCACCAGCGTCCCGTAGGGGGCGGTGTAGGAGGGGACGAGGAATCCGGCGCCGATGACGCCGAGAGTGATGATGGTCATCCACCGCATCGTCGTGCGCGGCTTGGCCCGGTCAGCCTCGATTCCCCTACGACGGCCCACCTCCTCGTGCACGGACTCCGCGAGGTCGTCCAACGCCTGCGCGAGCCCGGGCCCGCGGTCGGCCGCCGACAACACCAACGCCGCCACCACCTTGTCGGCCGTCACATCGTTGAGAGCATCGCCGAAGGAGCGCAGCGCATCGGTGGGCCGCCACCCGACCTGGAGCCGGTCGACGAGATCGGCGACCTCACCAGCGATGTCCTCAGGACACCCACGGCGCGAGATCTGCAGCGCCTCGTCCAGGCCCCGGCCCAGCCGCAGCACGTTGGCCAGCCGCTGCGTCCAGTCACCCAGGGCTTCGAGCTTCCCGATCCTTGCGGTGGCCGACTTCGTCGGCGACAACAGCCACGGAACCCCCACCACCGCCAGGAACAGCATGACCCCGGCGATGAACACCCCCGTCACCAGCCACAACAGCACCCCGCCCAGCATTCCGCCCACCAGGCGGGTACGGCGGGCCATCCGCTCATCCCGGCTCGCCAGGTGCCGCCCGGCCCGCAGCCGCGCGGCCAGCCCCGGCCCCTTCGGGGCGCTGGGGCCGGCGACGCCGGCCACCAGGCCGACCAGGCCGCCCGACATCGCGAGCCCCGCGAGCACCCACCACAGCACGGTCACAGTGCCGCCTCCCTCACCAGCAGCGGCAGCGCCGCGCCCCAGGCCCCGGCCTGCTCGTTCAGCAGCGAGGCGTCGAAGCCGGCCCGGCGCAGGTCGTTGATGCAGCGCGGCAGCATGAGCGGCACCGCCCGGTGCTCGCCCCATTCCGGCCGCGGTCCGAAAATGGCGTTGGTCTCAGGGCGTCCGCCTTCGCCGATGCCGGTGACCTCCAGGACGTGGGAGACGAACCGGTGCCGGTGCCCGCCGATCTTCGTCTCGTCCACGGAGGAGACGAACACGATGAAGTGCAGCCCGTTCGCGGCCTGCCGGTAGGCCAGCGACTCCGACATGTTCGCCTGGGCCAGCAGGTACAGCTCCGCGATCCGGTCGAAGACGACGGAGGGGTGGATGGCGTGCAGAGTGCACAGGTTGCCGCCCGCACCGTTGGTCATCGCCTGGAGCATGGCCACGATCTCCGGCCCGCGGACCTCACCGACCACGATCCGCGTCAAGGTCATACGCAGCGCCCGGTACATCAGGTCCATCAGCGTGATCTCACCGGCGGCGACGCCGGCGACCATCTCGCCGTTGGACTCGCGGGCCTCCATCGGCACGACCTGCCGGTGGTGCCCGTTCTCGTGGGCGAACAGCTCGTACTCGGTCTCCAGCGTGGCGAACCGCTCGTCGGGGTCGATCTCCTTGAGCAGCGCCCGCAGCAGCGTCGTCTTCCCCGCCGCCTGCCCGCCCACGATCATGACGTTCTTCTCCGCGCGCACACACGCCCGCAAGAACGCCTCCAGCGTGGAGTCGAGCATCCCCCGCGCCACGAGTTCGGGCAGGTCGGCGTGGCGCATGCTGTGCCGGCGGATCGTCACATACGTCCCCGGCGTCACGTCGATGACCGCCTGGAGGCGCGACCCGTCGGCCAGGCGCAGGGCCAGGAACGGGTCCGCGGTCGACAGGCTCCGCTCGGCCTGCCCGGTCGTGCGCCGCGCCAGGTCCCGCAGGAGCTCGCGCAGTTCCTCGTCGGAGTCCGCGACCGGCGCCACCCGCACCCGCCGCCCGTCGGTGAAGTCCAGCCACACGTCCGCGTACCCGTTGATGAAGATGTTCTCCACCAGCGTGTTGTCCAGGTGCTGCTGCAGCCGCCCGGCCCGGAACTGCAGGTCGAACACGGCCTGCGCGATCAGCGCGTCCTCGCGCGGGCTGGTGGCGGCCCCGCGTTTGACGGCCTCGGCGTCCGACCAGACCGCGACCTGCTCGTTGATCAGGTGCCGACCCTGCTGCTCCTGCGCGGCCTGGCCCAGCCCGGGCCGGGCGCGCAGCAGCTCGGTCAGCCGCTCCCCGACCTGCTTCTTGATCAGCCGCACCGCCCCGTAATCCACCACCACATCACCAACCGGCACGACGGCCGGCTCGGGCAGGTACTGCGTGCCGGCGGCGGGGCCCGCGGGGGCCGGAACCCACGGATTGACCGAGCGGGAATCCACGGCCTCCGGCGAGGGCGCCAAGGCCGCGCCGCGGGCGGCGCCCAGCCGACTCTCCAAAGACCCAGCGACCCGGGGGTCGTTGTGCAGGGGGTTAGCGCGCACCGCTCACCACCTGGGCCGCATCCGCGCTGGGCGGAGCCAGACGCGAGCGGTGGATAGCCACCAGCTCCTGCACCCGCACCGCCGCCGACCGCGCGGAGCGCATCAGCTCACCGGATTCGAAGCGGCGCGGCTGCTCCGCCCCGTCCGACAACACCGCCGCCTCTTTGGGCCGCCACGGCAGCACCGCGGTGACCGTGACCCCCAGGTGCTTGCGCACCTCCTCCTTGGAGAAGGGCCCCTGGTCCACCAGCAGTATCCCCAGCTCGGTGGAGCCGCCCAGCGACTCCCGCAACGCCTCCAGCCGCACCTGGGCGCTCTGCAGCCCGCGCAGCGTGTTCCGCGCGACCAGCAGGACGGCGTCCGCCTTCTGCGCCAGCACCCCCGGCGCACCGGCAGCGCCCCGCCGGCCCAGGTCCACGATCACGTCGTGCCCGTGCTGCTCGATCCCCGCGAACACGGCCGCGAGCGGCCGCCACACCGGCTCCATCGCCGAGGCGTGCGCCGGGTCGTAGAGACCGGGCAGCACCAGCCGGTCACGCGTCCCCGCATCGGTGACGTCCACCAGCTGCCGCCAGAACGCCTCCACCAACTGCCCCTGCCCCTGCCGGGCCGCGATCGCCAGATTCCGCATCCCTCGCGAGTTGTCGAGAGTCCCCTGGAGCGCACCTGGCAGGACGGCCCCGCCGTCCGGATCGGCCTCGGCCAGCACCACCCGATGCCCTGCGGGCATCGGCCACGTCATCAGCAGAGCCAGGGCCGCCGTGGTCACCCCCGGCGCTCCCAGCCCGCCCGCCAGCGCTACCACCGCCATCAGGAACCCCCCTCCTGCGCGGCGACGATCAACGCCACCGCCCCGGTCGCCACCCGCGAGGCCAGCACCGGCCCGTCAGCGGCGGGCACCGCCACATCCACCACCACGACACCCGTCGCCGGCGCCGCTGCCCCGACCGCGACCACCGTCGCCGCGAGCGTCTTGGGCGCAGGCGCCGGCTCCGCAGGCTTGCCCGCGCCCGGGCTCGCGGCAGCCCCCGCCTGCGCCGGGTCCGGCGTCGAGACGATCAGAACCTTCTGCCCCGGAGCCAGCCGCGACGCCGGCAGCTGCGACGGCTTGAGCGCCACACCCACCAACTGCTCACCGTTCTTCACCAACGACGTAGCGGTGACCTGGCTCGGCGACAGCAGCGAGCCGGCCTTCAACGCCACGGCGGCGCGCTGGCCGACCAGGCCCGCCCTGTTCGCCGCGGGGACCGCCTTGACCACCGGGTCCAGCGCCAGCGAAGCCGGCGCCAGGTCCGCATCCGTGAGCGTCGCGCCCACCGGCACGTCCCGGGCCACCACCAGCACGCTAGACCGCTGCCCCGACGCGGTGAACAGCAGCGCCCCCGACAGGCCGCCGGCCGCGATCAGGGCGACGGACAGGGCGATCAGCCCGGGACGGCGACGTCGCTGGCGAACGACTCGGGGCGCCTGTGCCGGGCTGTCCGCGGGCCCGCCCGGCCCGGGGACGGCGGCACGGCCCAGGGTGGCCGTGGTGGTGGTGCTCACGTGATGTGCCTCCAGCAGAGAGGAAGGAAGAGAAGAGGGGAACAGGGACGTACCTGCTACTGGCCGACTACCTGGACTTCGCCCACGGCGATGTCCACGGCACTGGAGCGGACCTCGGTCAGCTGGCCGCTCTGGCCGCCGCCGGTCCAGTCGATCGCCCAGGTGGACGTCGCCGTCACGTGGTACTTGCCGGGCGTCCGGTAGCTGTGACCGCAATCGGGCGACGGGTTCTTGCCGAACGCGGCTTGGTAGGGGGTGCCCGGAGTGGTGCAGGTGACCGTCGTGCCGTCACCCATCGCCCATACGATCTTGGCGACCCTGGCCGTGGCGGTGACCGTGACGGCCCCGGCTGACGCGGACGCCACGTTGGGGCCATAGGTCTCGGGACCCGTCGCCGTCCACATGTAGACCGGCATACCGACGACACCGACACCCCCCGGCTTGGGGACGATGCCGATAGTCGGCGGGCGAAGGACCATTGAGTCGACCGCGCGCTGCGCGAGGACAGCGGGGTCCACGGCCGCGGCGGGCGGGTTCTGCGCCCAGAAGGCCCGCCCCGCTCCCGCGAGATTGTCGCCGTCCGCGATGCCGTTTCCGAGCCCGCACGGGTCCAGGTAGACCGCCCCGTCGCCGGGCGAGTGGCCCTGCCACAGAGCGCTGCCAGCTGGTGGAGGAGGATCCAGCGTCCGAAACGAGCAGTCCCTGCCCAAGCCGTCGATGCTGCTTCCGGAACCCGATGAGGAGCCCCCTGTCTGCTGGCCCGTGTTCGAGCGGGCCAGCGGCCTCCCCGGAACGTTGGCCTCAACGCAGAAGCGCACACCGCAGCCGCCCGCGGTGACGGGATCGTCCGCATGGGCTGCTGAGGTGCCAGCCGCGAGGAGAACGAGCGCGCCCATTGCGCCCGCACGCCGTCTCAGCACGCCTTCCCCTCCTGCTTGTCCTCCAGAACCATCCAGCCGTTGGGCCACTTCTCGGCCGTCACGGTGTTGACGTAACGCAAGAGTCGGGTGTTGGGGAGGTCCACCGACTTGCCACTGCTCTTCTCCACTGGCTTCCACTGGGAGATATCCAGGCAGTCGGTGATGACAGCGGTCTTGAGCTTGGTATCAGCCTTGAAGGTGACCGCCGTGCTGGAGTGCTGCGGTCGGCCAGCGATGATGCGTCCGCCCTTGCGAAAGGTCGCGAGTTCCTGCTGGTTCTGGACGAGGGCGTCTCCGCTGGAGACCTTGGCCAGGTTCGGGTCGTCGGGGTCGGATTTGGCGTAGGCCGCGGTCAGGACATCCCAGTAGTGGGTGTAGGCCGCTTGGACCTCGGCCTTGTCGGCCGCTTCGGGGTCGGCGGGTGCGCTCGGTGAGGCGGCGGCCGTGGTGGCGCTGGGGGAGACGGTCGGGCTGGCGGCGGCGTTCTTGTCGTTCTTGCTTCCGCTGGTGCATCCGGCTGTGAGGGCCGCGATGGTCGCGGTGGCGGCTGCCGCCGCGAGCAGTCGACGGTTTCCGGTGTGGTGCGGTCGTGCGATTGCCACGGAAGTCTCCCCGGGTCACCTTGTCTGGCGGGTTGCCGCGCAACCCGTGTAAGTCGCTGATGCAACGTGTTGTGTAAGGCGGTGGTGGTTGTTCTTGTCGGCACCCTAAGACCTCAACGCCGCAGCTTCTGTGGGGTTCTTGGGGCTCAGGTGATCGGGCGTCACTTTTGCCCATGAGAGCTGGCTCTCCCGTTCGCCTGTGGGGCTTTGACGTGCGGTTTCCGGGTGGTGCTGTGGGCGGAGTCGGGTGGTGGCGGGATTTCGGCAAGTCGTGGCCTGAATCCCTCTCGATGGCTTGTTCTTTGCTGCTGGTAATGCTCCTTGTCACTGCTCACCGGTTTTCTCACCGATGGACGCCAGCCCGGGTCACGATCGGGCTGGCAACCTCACCGGGCGCCCGCGCTGTCGACTACAGGGGGCGGTTCTGAGCGGCCGGCCACCGTCCGGCCACCTGTTCCGTGCGCTGGTCAGAACGGGGGGAGGTTTTCACCGCCGATGCCGGACCCGACGCCGGGCCTCGCACCTTTACCGGAGACGTCGGTGGTGGGAGGCGGCGGGGCCGTCGCCTCGAGCTCCTCCTGCCAGGTGAAGTGGTAGTCGGCGTAGCTGTCGATCTGCCCGGTCTCGACCTGGAACTCGCGGTCTGCGAGTTCGCGCATCTCTGCCTCGTGTTCGGCCTGGGCCTGGAGGTAGTCGGCGAGGTCGGCGGCTGACAGGCCGGCGGGCCAGTGCCCGGTCACAGCTGGGTCCAGCCGCGCGGCTCGCCGCTCCCGGCCAGGGGCGTCCACACCTTCGCCTGGGGGCCGTGGGCCTCGATGTCTTCGAGGACTGCGGCGCCGAGGGGGACGTGGGCGCTGAGGCGGGTGACGAGGTCGTGGTCGGCGGTCATGCGCCGCAGGTCCGCGATCCGGTTGGCCAGGGTGGTGCGCGACGCTCCGGTGAGGATGAACAGGACCCTGGGGAAGCGGGGGTAGGAGCGCTGCCAGGCGAGCGCGGCGCCCTGGTCGGCGACGGTGCCGCGCCGACCCAGGGGCTGGGGGGTGTAGTCGTGGAAGCGGGCGTAGGTGATGAGCTTGCGGGCCAGGCGCTCGCTGCTCATGGTGGTGCGGTCGATCTCCACGAACGCCCGGTACTGCAGGCGCCGGGGGCTGGTGGCGGTGTAGTGGAAGACGGCGTCGGCGATCAGCCGGTCTTCGCCGGCGGTGTCGGGGAGGCGGTGGGTGACCTCGGGCACCCAGTCCAGCGGCTGGTACTCGTCACCACGCTCGCGGGCGTCGGTGAGGAAGGCGAGGTGGGCGCGGACACCGGTCAGGATGTGGGCGGCGCGCAGGGAGGCGGCCTGGGCGGACGGGATCGAGGTGGCGGTGCGGCCGCGGAGTTCGGGCCAGTCCCCGACGGTCTGGTGGCCGGCGGCGGTGAGGAAGTGGGCCTGGAGGCGGCCGGGGAGAACGGCGTGGATGATCAATCCCTGCTCACGCAGCGGCACCAGCACGTTGTGGATCTTGCGGGGCGGGGTGTTGGGGATGAGCATCTGGTGGAGCTGGGTGCTGGTCAGCAGCCGGTGCTGGGCGATCAGGGCCAGGGCCTGGTGGGCGTGGGTGTCCGCGGTGGCGGGCTGGAAGACGGCCGTGGTCATGCGTACTGCTCTCCAGTGTTGTCGGTTTCGGTGGGTGCGGTGCGGGTGGTGAGGAAGGAACGGACGGCTTCTTCCTGGGCCAGTGCCATCGCGCGTCGCTCGGCCAGGGGCAGGGCGGCGGTGTGGGCGTGCGCGGCCTTGCGCAGGGCGGCGACCTGGCCGGGCCGCGCGAGGTCGTCGAAGATCTCGGCCAGTTCGGGGCCCCGGATCGGCAGGGGGCCGACCCGCTTCCCGGCGATGGTGAAGGAGGCGTAGTGCCTGAACCGCTCCAGGTCGGTGACGTCGCGGGGGCTGACGGTGCCCGGCCACTGGTCGGTGATCTGCGCGATGGCCTCCATCGATCCGGCCGTGGTGGACAGGCACGAGGCGTTCTGCAAAAGGGCGGAGCGGGTGGCCGGGTTGAGGCGGTGCATCAGCTGGGTCATCCCGTACAGGCGGCAGCCGAACTTCCTCAACTGCTCGGTGATCTCCGCTAGCACGGTGGAAGACCCGTCCAGGGAGATCAGTTCGTCCAGGTAGAAGCGGAACGCTCGCCGTTTGGCCTCGGGCAGATCGCGGCGGGACAGGCCGGCGCGCAGGAAGTCGTGGACGATCAAGGAGATGAGGAGGCGGTCGGTGGGTCCGGTGCCCGGCGGGCAGACCCACAGCACCTGGCCCTCATCCATGGCGGAGCGGATGTCGTACCCGCTGACGGGGCATCCGAGGAACGCGCGGGTGACGGGGGAGGCCGCGAGGCGCTCCAGCGGGTTCAGCACGGTCAGCAGCGCGTCCCGGGGGATGTCGGGGAACGTGGCCGTCCACCACTTGCGCCCCTCCGTGTCCAGGCCGGCGAGGGCGAGGTGGCGGAAGGTGGGGTCGGTCAGCAGCGCCCGGACCTGGAAGATCGTCGCCTGCTGGTCGGGCACCTGCGCGAGAACGGCCTGGGAGTTGACGGCCACCAGGGCCTCGACGGCCTTGGTCAGGATGGTGAGTGCGCGCGGCGCGGTGACGTCCCCCCACCCCAGAACGCCGGCGAAGGCCTCGACGGTGGCCGTGGTCACTTCGTGCGGCGGCTGCCCTGCCGTCATGTCCAGCAGGTTCCAGCAGCTGAGCATGTCCCCGTCCTTACGGACGGTCAGGTCGAACAGCGCGACCCGGTCGATGATGTCCTCGTGGGCGAGGTAGCGGGCGACGTCGGCGAAGGAGTCGCCGTGCGGGTCCACGAACGCCAGCCCGCGTCCGTTGTGGGCGCTGGCGACGGCATGGACCTGGGCGCGCATCGTCTTGCCCCAGCCGGCCTTGCCCGACTGAATCTCGAAGAGGGTGTCGTCCTCGTGGGTGGCCAGCAGCCGTTCCCGGCCGTCCGTCCCCCGGTGCCAGCCCTGGGGCAGCAGATTCTCCCCGAGGGCGTAGGTGGGCATCTCGGTCTTCAGCAGTGGCAGACGGGCCGTGGTGGTCGGTGGCTTCAAGAGCCCGGCCAGTTCGTCGATGTGCGCCCACCCGCCGCGGGCCGGGCGCATCACGGCCGTCGCCCACTGCTCATCGAACCGGCGCCGCCACGGCCGGCGGTCGGGGCCGAAACGCAAGGGACCGGCGGACCAGCCGAGCGTGGCGAGGCGGGAGGGGCCCGCGTAGACGTCCATGGCCGCCCCGATACGCGCCAGCCGTGCCTCCGCACGTCCGGCCGCGTCCGAGGCACAGCGCACCAGGATCTGCACCCGCACCAGACCCGGGCTGTGCGCGAGCTTGCCCAGCACCGCCTCCCTCTCGACACGGCGGGGCTGGGGAGACATCACCATCTGCCCGCGTGGGCTGCCGCGCCACTCGGACGGGTCCAGCAGCTTTCCCATGGCGACCGGCAGACTGTCGGCCGGTTCGCGGGTCAGCCAGCGGGCCTCCCGCTGGGCTTCCCGGCGGGCCTGGTCTCGGGCGCGCTGCATGGCCTGCATCCGGCGTACGGCAAGGTGCCAGCGCGGCGCGGGGGAAAGATCCACGCACACCTCGGCGACGTCGCCGAGCTTGGCGTTCAGGTCGGCGACCGCGTCGATCAGAGGCTGCAGCGGGTCGGGGTCGAGGGGCACCTCACGCAGCCGTGAGCCGGGCTCCCCGTGCAGGGTCAAGACCGCGCGTACGACGTGGGCGCGCCGCTTGTCGGCCACCGGGGCCGTCCGCTTCACCTCGACCCGGGCCCCGTAGGGGGTCTGCTTCAGCAAGGCATGCGCGGTCGCCGGGGCCTCGATCCGGTAGACCAGGGGCCGCTCCCCGTCGGCGCGCAGTCGCACCCTCACCGAGCGCGCCCGGCGCGGCGTCCACCACGGACCCGAGCCGGCCGCACGCACCAGTTGCATTCCTTGCCGCCAGATCTGCTCGGCATCCGGCTCGAAGGCCGGCGTCGGCTCCAGCTGGAGGTAGGTGCGCCGCGACAGGGCCTCGGCGCTCAGGCGCCGTTGCAGGTGCTCCCATCCGATCAGGGCGGCAGCCGTGAGCAAGGCCAGCCACCAGGAGTTCGCCAGGGTCCAGCGGGCGAGCGCCGCCAGCCCGTCCCACAGCGCGGCGCCCAGGGGCAGGACCGCCATGGCGGTCAGGTGCGGTTCCATGTTCCTTGTCCGTTCTGGGTGTAGTGGAGGGTCGCGGTGCGCCCGTCGAGGAAGGTCCCGGCCGGGTCTGCGCCGGCCCATACCAGCCGCACCACGGCGTCGGCCTGTGTCCGCTCGCCGCCCGCGGGGGCTGGGGTGTCGCGGCGGGCGGTGGCGGCCTGGATCCGCACCTGCGTGTAGCCGGCGGTCTCCGCCGTCCAGGCCTGGCGGCCCAGCTCGAGTAGTTGCCGCTCGTCGTCCGGCGGGAGATCGGGTGGGCTGGCCTGGTCCAGGGCCTGCTGGATGATCGGGTCCGCCGCCGGCCCGGACCCCGGCGGCGGGAGCTCCCGCGCCACCGTGCCGCCATCACGGGCACCGGGCCCGGCCGACGGCCCCGTGGGGCCCGGTACCACCGGAGCGGCGGAAGACGCCGAACCGGCGTCGGCCCCCGGCGACGGGGGAGTGACGGACATGGCGGCTGACGGCGCGGCCGGGCCCGAAGGTCGGGCGGGGCCCGTCACCCTGGGCACCGCGGCATCCGTGCCGGGCCCCATGCCGTCTGCTCCCGCATGCAGCAGCGCCAGCCCGGCGGCGGCCAGGACGGCCGCGGCGGCGATCAGGCGGCCGCCCGACCACGCGTGTGCGGTCACAGGAGCCTCGCCCCTCCCGCGTAGTCGGGCATCGCGGTGACGGGGTCGATCCGCACCTGCTTCCCAGGACGGGGCGCGTTGATCATCTTTCCGTCGCCGAGATAGATCCCGACGTGGTGGATGGTCGAATCCGAGGTGGGGCTGTAGCCGTAGAAGATGAGGTCGCCCGGGCGCAGCGCCCCGAATCCGGCGGACGCGGGGATCCGCCGGCCCGCGCCGGCCTGTTCGGCCGCGGTGCGCGGCAGCATGATCCCGGCCTTGGCGTAGGCGTACTGGGTCAGGCCCGAGCAGTCGAACCCGACCACAGTTCCGCCGTCCTGCCCGCCGGGCGAGCAGCAGATCCCCGTACTCGGACCTTCGGGCCCGCCCCCGCCCCAGGAGTAGGGGATGCCCTGCTGGGCCAGCGCGGCCTGGACGACCGCCCCGACGTTCCCCGACGGCAGCGCCGGCGTGGTGCCGAGGGCGTCGTAGCGGTCGATGCCCGACATGACGTCGTCCACATACGCCCAGGACAGGTTGTAGGTGTGGATCGCGGCACGCAGCTGCTCCCGGTCACCGAGGTTGCGCCCGTCGCCGCAGAGGTAGACGGCGGCCGATGCGGCGGCGTCGTCCGCGTTGTGCGGACTGATCTGCCCGTCCTTGTTGCCGTCCTTGCCGTAGGCGCGGAACGTCTCGGGCAGGAACTGGAAGGGGCCCACCGCCCGGTCGAAGGCGCTGTCGTTGTCCCAGCGTCCGCCGTCGGTGTCCCGGATCGCGGTGGTGTTCCCGCCCGCGCCGGAGCCGTCCAGACGGGGGCCGGTGATGATCGGCTCGATGTCCCCGCTCGCCCCGACGAGATGCCCGGCGGCATGGTCGGACTCGACCCGGGCGATCCCCGCGAGGACCTGCCACCGCATCCCCCGACACCCCGGCACATAGGACGTGACCTGAGCGGCGCCGGTGAGGTAGGCGGCGAACATCCTCTCCGGGATCCCGGCCGCGGCCGCGCTCACCGACGAGCCGGCCGGCGCGCCCCCGCGGGCCCGGGCGGCGGCCACCACCAGCACCGGAGCGGTGCAGCACGCCGCCACCATCAGCAGCAACCCCAGACACCCCAGCTTCTGCCACCTCTTCACCGCTCACCGCCTTCACGCCGCCGCCGCTCCGCCGCGCGGGCGTCGAAGATCGCGCGCAGCCGCGCCGCGTTCGCCGCCTGCGCCCGTGCCTCCCCGTCAGCTGCCCCCGGCTGGCTGCTGCCCGCGTCCCGGGTCCCGGCCTGTTGGGCAGTGGCGGCGGGCGCGGCGGGCCGCCGACGCGGCGCGGGCTCGCGGCCGGCTTCGGCGCGTGGCGCCGAGATGCTCGTGCGCGGGGTGCTCTCGCGGCCGCTGGAGGAGGCGGACAGGGGGGCGGTGGCGATGGCGGCGGCCATCGCGGTGTCCTGTACGGAGCCCATCGGGTCGTGGACCTGCCAGGCGGTCGCAAGGCGCTGCCCGGCGTGGTCGACGCCGTCCCGCACGATGCGGCCGCCCTCCGCCCACCGGTCGGCGTCCTCACGGACCTGGTGCGCCGCCACACGCAGTTGCGTCCGGGCGTCATCGGTGAATTCACTGGCGGCGCCGCGGGCGCGGCCCAGGTTGCGGGGGAGCCCGAGGGTCGCCCCGTAGGCCAGGCGCGCGGTGCGCGAGGCGACCCGGTAGCCGCGCAGCCGAGAGGCGCGGGCATGGATCCGGGATCCGAGCAACGGCCGGTCGGTCGCGGGATCGTGCAAGACCTCCCCAGTCCACTGATCCGCGACCACCTCGCCCGCCCCGCCGCCGCTGCCCCGGGCGGCGCCGGCCAGAGCCTGGGACGCGGGGTGCTGGCCCGGCTTGGGCCCGATCAGCGCCGCGTGCCCCATCCGCAGTGCGACGGCGAACGGCGCCAGGCCGCGCTTTCCCTCGGCGAGGGCATCGCCGATGAACCGGCCGGGGGACATCGGCATGCCCGACCCGTCGCTCATCGCCGCGAGACTGCCCAGGGACGCCAGCCGCGCGCCGAACGTGCCGTGCGCCGACGACGGCCCGCCCCGGTGGCGGATTCCGCCGCCGGCGGACCCGTGTTCGGCGAGAGCGGCGCCGATCTCGGAACTGTCACCGCGCAGGTGGCTGCCGCCGACCTTCCGGTAGCGCATGCGGGTGGCCACGCGCTGCCCGAAGCCGGACGCCGCGGCCAGCACCCGCCGGTGCATGACCAGGAACGCGACAGCGATCGCGTCCACCAGCAGGAGGCGCTCCACCATCAGGTCGGCGTCGCTGTCCGAGAGGATCGCGTCGACGGCGATCCCGAACATCGGCAGGCACAAAGCGGCCACGAAGGACACCAGAGCCGAGGCGATGAACACCCCGAGCCACCGCCACAGCAGCATGCGGGAGGGGCCCGGGAGCATCGACCACACCCAGGCGATCGGACCGCCGGCGGCGGCCGCCGCGTCGGCGCCCTGCGCGCCGAGCATGACCACCGACATCGACACGATCATGAGCGTGACCACGAGCACCGCGACCAGCAGGGCAGCTACCGACCACACCCGATCCCAGGTCGGAGTCTGCGCGTACTCGGCCGCCTGCTCCCCGACGGACCCCGCATCCTTCAGGTCCTTGATGAGCTGCGAGAACGCGGCATCCTTGGTGTCCGCCCCGCGAGGGCCGTTCCCGTTCTCGCAGAAGTCCTTCTCGACATCGTCCATCCGCGCGCAGGGGTTCTCGCAGTACTCCTTGGCCGACCCGTGCAGCAGCTTGCACTCCGATTTGGCCGACCCTTTCTGGCTGCCGCCGGCTTCCTTCACCTGGCGCTCGCACGCCTCCTTGATGGGGCCGAAGGTCCCGGAACACCTCGACAGGTCCACCTCGCCCTGCTCTTGCCTCTGCTTGGGCCGGCTGCTCTCGACCCACTTCAGATGGGCTTTGTAGGCGTCGGCTTCCCCCGCCTTGTGGGGATCGATGACGCGGCCGTACTGCAGGAGCATGTACGGTTTGACCACCAGACTGTCGGTCAGCGCGCGCTGGACCGGGTCGACCACCGATTTCGCCTCGGCCTTCTCCTGCACACAGGCCTCGTGCGCGGGTCCCACCGCGCTGTCACAGGGCCGGCCACCGCGTGCGGGTGTGCCGAAGTAGGAGGCGGTGGTGATGGACGCCACCTCGACGGCGGCCTGATGCGTCTGGTCGAGCGGACCGTCCTTGCCCAGCAGGTAGTCAGGCCGCACGAACGCGCTGGCGGCCAGAGCCGCGATGACCAGGGTCAGCGCGATCTCCCCCAGCCCCGTGCCGGCCTTCCCCCGCACGAACAAGATCAGCCCGAACACGAACGCCCACGCCAACAACAAGCCTTCGAGGCCGAGGGGGGCGACCACGTGCCGCTCGTAGGCGTCGGCGATCTGCTGCGCCGGCCTGGTCAGCAGGGTGATCAGCGGGAAGCGGAACACGAAGGAGATCAGCCACCCGCACAGGCCGACCAGCAGCCGCACCAGGGTGAACAGCCCGCCCAGGACCAGGCGCTGGATATCGCCGACCACATCAAGATCCGGCATGCGCCCCGTCACAGCCAGATCGACCGCCGGGATCCCCCCTTGGGGCTGCGAGGAGACGGGCATGGCCTCCAGCTGATAGCTGCTGAGCGGCACCCCCTCGCCCGTCATGATGTCCAAAGGCCCCAGCAGGCCCCCGCCCGCGCCGGACCCATCGGCGGTCGCGGCCGCGGCCACCGCCGTGTTCGTCACCAGAAACGTGACGGTGAGCAGCGCGACGAACCCGGCGGCGCGCAGCGTCCCTCGGTCCAGCCTGCGCCGGCGGCCCCTCACAGCCGCCGCCCGGCGGCACTCACCAGAGCGATGGCGGCCGCGACAGCGACAGTGGAGAACAGCAGCAGCGCGGACCGCGCATCCAGCCCCGGCAGCCCGGCCACACCCGGCCCGGCCGGCTGCGACGCGGCGACAGCGCTGACGGGCTCGGACGCGCACGGCCCGGGCACCGCCCCGGCGCTCCGTGCACATCCGGCATCCGCCCGGGCGGCATCCACCCCGGCCGCAGGTGAAGCGGTCGGAGTGTGGGGCAGGGCCCACGCGGCAACGGTGCAGGCCAACAGCAGGGCGGTGACGGCGCCCACCAGCAGCAGCCGCACACCCGATCGGTACGTCATGAGGTCCCCCCGGTGGCCGCGGGCTGTGCCGCGCGGCCGGGTGTGGTGAAGATCGATTTCTTGATGCGGGGTACGGGCGGGACGACGACCTTGATGCGGCCGATCTGCATGCGCGGGTCGCGCAGCAGCATCTCGCCCTCGCGGCCGGCCTGACCGACTGGGGAAAGGCCGGTGGTGACCAGCCGGATGAGGTCCTCGTCCTCGCCGTCCAGGCCCAGGAACCGCAATCCCTTGACTGCGCGGGCGCGGTCGGCGGTGCGGGCGAGGAACCGGTAGGCGACCAGGCCGGCGTCCTTGCCCAGCTCGTCGGCGTCGTGAGCCCCGAGGAAGACGCCGGCGCCGTGCTTGCGGCCGTCGTGGAGGATCTCGTGGACCAGCGCCGAGCCCTCCGCGGAGGAGGTCAGCCAGTACACCTCGTCCAGGGAGACCAGGCAGAACCGGGACGGGTCGGTGAACGCCGCCTGCCGGGCGACGGCCGCGATCAGATACAGCACCGCCCGCCCGATCAACGCCTCCAAGGGCTGCTGGCGCAGCACCTCGACGTCGGCGAACGCCTCCCGCGGCGGCAGGGTCAGGCCGGTGGTGGTCACCACCACCATGTCGGCACCGAGATCCCCGGCGAGCGTGACCGGCGGCAGAGTCGGGTCGAAGACCATCGCCGCCAGCGGATTGGTCCGTACGATCCGCAGCAGATCCGCCATGGTGGCGGCCGCATCCCCCCGAGTCGAGCCGGAGCCCGAGGCCGCGAGCGTGGCCAGGACGTCGAGGACCTTGCCCATGGACGGCTCCGGCCCGCCGCTGACCTCCTCGACCGCGTGGTGGAGCACGGCCCCGGCGGCCGTCATCGCCCCCACCCCCAACTGGAGCGTCAGGTAGGACAGGGCGTAGTGGGCGCCGACCGGCCCGCCGAACACCCGCAGCGGGTCGATGGAGATCCGGGCCTCCGCGGCGTCGATGATCTGGCAGCGCTCACCCATCGCCGTGTGCGCGAAGCCGGCCCACTCGCGCATCGGGGTCCGGTCGATGACGATCGCCCGCCCGCCCCGGTCCACCACCGCCTCGGTGACCAGCTTCTCCAGCACGCTCTTGCCCGCACCGAGATCGCCGATCACCGCGCTGGAGGCCGACGCGTTGACCTGCGGGGCATCCGCCGGGTTCAGCAGCACCGGGCGGATCGTGCCGCAGTCCAGGTCGTAACCCACCATCATCCCAGCCGGATCACCCACCCGCGACAGCGTCAACGCCCCACAGGCGGCCCAGTCCTCCGACAGCTGGTGCTGCGTGAACTGCCCCAGCTTCGGAGCTCGCACCGCCCCGGGCAGGCCCAGCGCGAACAGCTCCTCCTGCATCCCATACGGGCGCTCCACCCGGTAGTCGCCACCCGACAGGGCCGCCGACAGCTCCCGCGCCCGCGCATCACACGTCCCCGCGTCCGGCCCCCACACACTGAGCACCGTCACCGACTGGACCTCGACCTCCACCGACGTCCTGGCCATCCGCGCGTCCTGCTCCGCCAGATCCCCCGCAGCATCCGGCAACGAGTGCGGCATCCCGGTCGGCTGCGCACCGTACTGATCCGCCTGGTCCAGCAGTTCACGCTTCTTGCGCTGGACCTGCGCCCGCGCCTTCTTCGCCGTGACCACCCGCAGATCGACCGTGACATCGACCGGGAAGGGCAGAGCCTCCAGCTGGGCCAGGACATCGGCGGCCCGCACCGACACCGCGGGCGGGATCTCCGCCAGCACCAGGTGCGCCTGGTACCCGGTGCCGGCCTCGGACTCCACCTGAAGCCACCGGCGACCCAGCGGCGACGAGGCCGCCGACCGCCACCACGGGCTCCTCGGCTTGGCTTCCTTGGCACCGGCGCCCATCTCCTGGCCGCCCTCGGCCAGGCGGACCATCCCCAGATCCGCGTACGAGGGCGACTGCAAGTGCCCCTCGCGGGTGCGGCTGCCGTACAGCCGGCTGTGCTCCGCGTCCGACAGCAGCGGCTCCTCCGCCAGGCCCCGGCAGAGCGCATGCTGCAGCATCCACACGATTTCCGCCGCCGACGCGGGCCGAAGCCCCAACCCCCCGCCCAGGGAGGTCTGGATCCGCTCAGCCTCCACAACAGCCGCCTTCACCTCCGCCTCGGCCACCGGCACCGGCGCGAGATCCAGAGCAGCCGACAGCTCCGCGTACAAAGCCGTCAGGGAAGCGCTCGCGGATCCGCCCTTGGCCGCCAGGGGCACGGCCAGCCACAGCGTCCGCTCGTGCATCTCCTGACCGGTCAGCAGATCGACCGTCGCCGCGCAGGTCTCCGCCCACGCGGGCAGCCGCTGCCAGTCGACGTCGGCCACCATCCGCTCGGCGACCTCACCGGGATCCGTCCGGGCCGCGAGAACAAACAGGCGCGGCTCCATCCCGGGCATCGACCGCACCAGCGAGGTGATCCGCCCCAGCAGGTCCTGGTGCACCCGGGCGGGCAGGTAGCCGCCCGGCAGCGCGGCCACCCGCCACACCGCCCACACCCGCCCCGAGGCCGACCACAGCAGATGCCCCGCGATATGCCGGAAAGGCGTCCTCATCACGCCGCCCTTCCCGCACCGTCGGCGAGCAGCCGCGCAAGACCCGAACCGGCAGCCGCCCGCCCGCCGGCAGGCACCTCGACCACGGCCACCGTCCCCGCACTCGCCGGACCGGTTACGAGGGCGGGGGTGATGACGAACCGAGCACGCAGGCAGGACGGCTTCCGGTCACGGGCGACCCGCCCCCCAATCCGCCCGGCCGGATGCCGAAGCAGCAGCGACCCGACCCCGAGCACCGCCGTGAACGGGTTCTGCCCGGCGATCTGCGCCCCACGGACCGCCCACACCGCGCCCAGCCACAGGGCGATCGGCACCGGTCCCGCCCACGACCACCAGTCGAACGTCTTGATCAAGACGAACGCCCCGCCGCCCAGCACCACCAGCTGCGCCGGGGTGTAAGGGCCGAACGGCAGCGTCCAGTCACCGAGCTTGCCCAGCACCCACGGATGCCGGCGCGCACTGGTGTAAGCACGCGCGACGCGCACCCGCTCGGCCCCGCTCACAGAACCCCTCCGCTGCCGCCAGCGGCAGGGTCGGGGGTGACCACGACGGTGACAGCGCCAGCGCCCTTGGCCGGGTTGTTGATCTCGTCCTTCACCGCGCCGGACAGCGACTCCCGCGCCTCATACAGGCCCAGGGCGAGCACCATCGCGAGCAGCGCGCCGATCCCGGCCTTCAGCGAGAAGCGGCGGGCCACGGTCACGACGACCACCACCGTCAGCGCGACCTTCAGGCCCTTGTCGCTCCACCCGGCGAGCGTCCCGATCAGGGAGTCGCCCAGCTTGTCGAGCTGGCCCGCGAGGATGAACTGCTTCATCGCGCACCCTCCGCGACCGGTGCGGCCACCGAACCGGACGGGGCAACGGCCGGCGTTGCCGCACCAGCGGCCCCGCCCTTCAGGGCGCTGATCTCCCACCGCCCGGCCCGCGTGGTCACCTCCAGCTGATAGACCAGCGGCCACCGGGTTCCGGCCCGGTCCTCACCGGTGACCCGCACCCGCACCCGCGCCCGGGTTCCGTCGGCCGGAACCTCCTTCCCCGCGGCCCGCTCCGTGTCGGACATGACGTCCTCGACGTCCACCCGCACGTAGCCGGCAGCCGCCGGAGCCGACAGACGCGCGCCGGGCGAGAGGTAGCGCTCCAGTCCCGCGCCCTGCCCGCCCGCGAGGTAGGTGCGCAGGAACTCGCCGAGCGACGCCGACAGGGCTGCCCCGGAGGGGACGGCGTGGGAGAACGGGCCGGCCGCGGTTTCCGGCGCGGTCTCGGGGGCGGACACCTCCGCCGGCGAAGCGGAGACACTCAGCGGCCCGCCGTCCCGGCCCCCGGTACCGGACACTGCGAAGTACCGAACAACCGGCGCGGTGCCTGCCGCAGGCTCCGGCGCCGGACTCGAAGCCGCCGAGGCAAGAGGGCTGGCGATGGTGAGGGCGGCGACGACCACAGTCCAGCCGTCGGGGGAGGACACGGTCCGCACGGGCACCACCCGCAGTGCACCAGGCGTCGCCCCTCCGCGAACGCGCTTGGGGAGCTGTACGGAGGGCGCCATCGACCGCAGGGCCGCAGCCACGGGGCTGTCGGTCTCTGCTGCATCGGAGCGCAGCCACAGCTCCACGAACAGCGCGGCCGTACCGGCCGGGTCGGCCGGCAGCCTGGATGCGCTGTCGGCGTGCGGAACCGGCGCGGCCTGAGCGACGGGGCCTCGCGGCATCACGAAGGCGACGGCCAGGGCCAGCGGCCCAGCGGCCAGCGCCGCCCAGGCCCCGATCCGGGCAAGACGCGGACCGCTCGTCGAGACGGTCCCGCTGACGGGAACGGTCTCCGGACGGGAACGGCGCAACGGCTGCGGGGTTGCGGCCTGCGGCGCTCGCCGTAGGCGGCGCGGGGGCCGGGGGACAGGGCTCATGAAAACGCCTTCCGTGGAGGTGCTCGTTCTTCTTGCACCCCACGAAACGGCGGTCTCCTCACCGGCCGGCTCACCACTGCCAGCCCCCCGGCGTCACGGGAAGGAAACAGTGCTGCTGGTGAGTCACCGGTGAGCTCGCGCCATCCAGCGAAAACTCCCCACCCCAGGTCAGAGCCTTGCCGACAGGACTTCACCGGTGACGAACCCGGGCCCCGGCGAACTCACCAACCACCTCACCGCTCCCACCACCGCGGGCCGGCCGGGAGCCGATCCGGCGCGCGTGCGGCCGAAGCGACGAGCGGTGCGGCCGATCACGGGGCCTCCTTCATCCCGCAGGGCATCGCGCCTGCAGGACGGCGGATACCTTGTCAGAGCCAACTCCTACAGCCCGGCCACTGCCCCCACCCCGGCCAGCGCCGACTGGCCGCCGCCCGAAGTGGAGGACACATGTGCACCTGCGGAGCCCTGCCCGACCACGACGAGTGCTCAACCTGTGCCGTCCCTGCAGCGTTCGCCGGCTCCCCGGCCGAGGACGAACCGCCCAGGCCGTCCCCGACCCACACCTCGGCGTACCCGGACGAGCCGCCCGTCTGAGAGGGAGTCGCACAGCGCACCGACCGGGTCCGGGTGCCGGCTCAGCGGGGGAAGTCGCCGGATTCTCCTGACCGAGCGGCGTCGGTGCGCCGTGGGCGTGACAGGCCAGCACGAGGCCACCCCGGCACAGGCCGCTGCCGCGCGCGGCCTGACCGAGGTGGCCGTCCGCCGCAAGCCGACTGCCTGCCATCGACACGGTGATCGGCGCCCGCGACGCCTTGGCCCTGTCCACGGGGTTCGCCGCACCCCCTGCCAACCTGCGCGGCTGAGGGGGAAGCAGTGGGGGAGGTAGGAGGGGGATATTGAGGGGGACGCAAGAGGGGGAAACTGCCCGGGACACCGACCTGATTCCGGACCTTGCATTTGCACTGGTCAGGCGCCCTTTTCGGTGGTGGTGACCGGCCAGACTTTATTTGAGTAGGGGAGGGAGTGCTTGGGGGAAGGGAGGTGGTTGGCTTCTGCAGGGCGCCTGACGGATAGGCGGGACCGGAAGCGACCCGGTGGGCTGCGATCAGCTGCTAGCCATCTCCCGCTGGCCGCCCGTGGGCGGTCAGGCTGGGTGGCGTCGGGACGGTGCCGAGCCTGAGGGTCGCATCCGATCGCGTCGTCGCAGCGCAGTTCCTCCTGGAGAGCTGGGAGCGGTACTGCGTGAAGGGGTCCTCGACTGGGGCCAGGGTTCGTGCCTTGGCGTTCGGCTGGTGCTGGTATCGGCGGGCGGTCACGTGGCGGGCGTCGACCAGGAGCAGCTGGATCTCCGCGGGCGCGAGGGAGTTGCGGTCGACACCGAAAGTGTTGCGGCCGACGTCGTGCTGGCGGCGTCCGTGGCCGGTGTGCCTATGCCGCTGGACCGGCCGGCCGGGCTTTGGGGAGGAGCCGCTTGGTAGTGCGGGTGCTGATGTCGTGCTGTGCGACGAGGGGGCTTCTAGGCGAAACCAATGTGGCCGACGCCCACTTCCGCTGCAAAGCGGGTGGCAAGGGCGCCGGCCGACCGAAGAACACACCACGAGAGAACCCGCGTGCATCATCAAGGCGAGCATAGCGCCCGGGCCGGGTGCAGGCACGCACCACGGCGCTCCTTGGATGCGGTAGCATTTTTCTCCTTGCGTGGGGTCTCGTCGGACCCTCACGTCACGGTGCGCGCTGGCGTGCCTCACCCTCTGGAGGTCGGGACCCGTGATCCGCGCTGGACGAACCGCCGTGGGCCGGCGGGAGCTTGCTGACGCCCTGGGGATGACATGGCCGACGTTCCGACGGCTCAAACCGCACGACGCTGAAGGCTTCCCCGAACCGGTCAGTTCGGAGGGGGCACTGGTGCTGCTGTGGGACCTGGAACAGATCACCGCCCACCGAGACGGCAGACCGCAGCCGGCCCTTCCGGCCGAAGAGGACGAAGCGGACCTGCTCGACCGCCGGGAGGCGGCCGTCCTGCTGGCCGTGAAGCCGCGCAGCGTCGACGGCTACAAGACCGACCCGCGCCTCGCCGACCACGTTGTTGTGGTGGGCGGGGTCGAGCATTGGCCCCGCGGCGTGCTGCGTGCCTACGGAGCCTCCCGCGGCACCATGACTGCGCCCAGCGGCCGGCCGACCGGATCCGGCGACATGGTCCCCCGGGATCTACTCCCCGGACGCATTGCTGAACTCCTCGACGCCGACCCCGCGGTGACTGCGGCCCACGCCGTCGACGTCCTCGGCGTCGCCACGCCCACCGCGCAGAGGCACCTTCAGCGGGAGCGGGCGGCGCGCATCGCCGCACAGATGCGCACGGAGCCAGGTCTCCGCGCGGAAGAGGCCGCAGACCGTCTCGGCTATCCCACGGCAGTCCGCCGCAGCGCCGTGAAGGCAGCCCAGCAGCTCCACGACAAGCACTGACACCCCAAGACCCCTGGAGGGGGCCTGGCCCGCGCGGCCGGGCCCCCTCAGGGCTTTCTCGGCCCGGTGGGGGGCGGGCGTTGCGGGTCCGGTGCCGGTGGGGTGGCCGGCTCCGCTGCGCTGCGCCGTCCACCCCACACCGTGGTGTGGCGGGGAAGGCCCCGCGGAAGGCGTGCCGGACTCCGCTGCGCTGCGTCCGGAACGAGCGCTGCGCGCTCTCACGCCTCCCCCGGGGCCTTCCCCGCCACACCACGGTGGCCGCGTGCCGCACTCCGCTGCGCTTCGTCACTCCGCTCCGCTGCGTAGAGCGCCCGCCCGGCTCCGCTTCGCTCCACCAGCCGTTCACTCTCGGCGGCACGCGCTGCGGGGTGGGGTGGGGTGGGAGATGCGAGCGTACGCGCTCCGCGCGCACCCCCGCATCTCCCACCCCACCCCACCCCTTGCCCTCCGCGCTACGCGCTACGGGGCTGGCCGGCACCGGACCCGCAATGCCCGCCCCCCACCGGGCCGTAACCCCATCTGACCTGCGGATACATCACTCTTTCGAGTCCGCCACGAGGGGGTGATTCCACCCCGAGTGAGCCTTGATTGCGTTAGAATTCTCTTGTCGGTGGGAGAAGTGGCAAGCTCACCGGCCGAAGAACCCACCCCCTATCCAAGGGAGAGCCATGTCCACCGAGTTCCAGACCTCCCCCCATGGGCGCATGCTCGCCCGCCGCAGCATGACTCTCGTTCGGGCTGTCGGCCGGACTGCCGGTGAGGGACTCCACCACCTGACCGTCATCTCGCTGGCACCTCGCGGCGTCGCCGAGGCCGAGTGCGTCATCACCGGCCCGGTGCCGAACGAGGACGACCCGACCGACCCGCTCGTCTACGTGGCCTACCTGTTGGCCGGGACCGCGATGGGCGCGAAGGCCATGTTGGTCGCGCGCACCCTGGACCCGCAGGGCGAGGTCACCTACAGGTCGTGGGCGGTGAGCGACCTCGTCGCGCACCCCGCCACGGCAGAAGAGAGCTTCATCGCGTACTGCCTCGGCGAAAACCGCGACCTCACGGACCCGGTCCCCGGCGTGACGTTCGTGGACGCCCCCGCACTCGACTGACAGTGATGATGTTCGTGGTGATGTCGCCGGTGGGTCTGACTCATCGACTGACTGACGCTTCGGCTGTCCTGTTTGGGATTTGTCGGCCTGTCGGCGACCCCACCGCGCACGCGGCCGGACGGGAGCTTGTGACTTCATAGGAGCCTGGCCAGAGGCCCCGTCACTGTCTTGTCCACCCGCCCGACCGGCGCGTGCCGCCCTCGGCTCGGACAAGCGGCAAGGACGGACATGACCAGCATGACGCATGACGGACCGGAGATCACCGGCGGAGTCGACACCCACGGGCTGACGCACCACGCTGCCGTGATCGACTCCATCGGCCGGCACCTGGCCGACCGGGAGTTCCCCACCACGATCCGTGGCTACCGAGACCTGCTGGACTGGATGCGTGTCCACGGCAGCCTGGTCGCGGTGGGCGTTGAGGGCACAGGTGCCTACGGAGCCGAACTCGCGCGGGTACTCACCGCGGCCGGAGTCACCGTCGTCGACGTGGACCGGCCGGACCGCAAGATCCGGCGGATGAAGGGCAAGTCCGACCCGGTCGACGCCTACGCCGCCGCGACGGCCGTGCTCTCCGGGCGGGCCACCGGCATCCCGAAGAGCCGTGACGGCGTGGTCGAGGCGGTGCGCGTGCTGCGGATCGTCCGCCGCAGCGCGATCAAGGCCCGCACCCAGGCGATGAATCAGATCCGCGGCCTGCTCGTGTCGGCCCCCGCGGTGCTGCGCGAGCAGGTCGCAAGGCTGGAGAGGGCCGCGCTGATACGAACCCTGGCCCGGCTGCGTCCCGGTGACGACCTGGCCCGGCCGCTGGCCGCGCCCCGGGCGGCACTACGGCGCCTGGCCCGCCGCCACCAGGCCCTGGACGAGGAGATCACCGAGCTGGACGCCCAGATCGGCCCGCTGGTCAAACAGGCCGCCCCTGCCCTGCTGGAGCTGTTCGGCGTCGGCCCCGAGACCGCCGGCCAGCTACTGGCCTCGGCCGGGGACAACCCGGAGCGCATGCGGTCCGAGGGCGCGTTCGCGCACCTGGCAGGGGTCGCTCCGATCCCCGCGTCGTCCGGCCGCACCCATCGCCACCGCCTCAACAGGGGCGGTGACCGGGCCGCGAACAACGCCCTGCACACCATCGTCCTGGTCCGCATGCGCTACGACGAACGCACCCGCGCCTACGTCGAACGCCGCACCAAAGAAGGCCTGTCCCGGAGGGACATCACCCGCTGCCTCAAGCGATTCGTCGCCCGCGAGGTCTACCACGCTCTGACCACCGCACCGACCGAACGAATCACTCAAACCGACCTCACTCCAGCGGCTTGACGTCTATAGGAGCATCCCGGCCCGGCAGCGAGCACCCCGCAGACCTGAACACGCACGGCCAGCGGCGGGGGAGTGGCACCCCCGCCGCGTCCGTAGAGCACCCAAGAAGGAGAAACTTCCATGGCACATGAGATCGAGCAGTTCAGCGACGGCACGGCCGCGTTCGTGAGCGCGCGTGAAAGCGCCTGGCACCGGCTGGGCACGGTCACCGCCGAAGCGCTGACCGCCGAGGACGCCATGCGCCTGGCCGCCCTCGACGACTGGAACGTCCGGCTGGTCGGTCTGCACGCCACCGAACTGACCGCCGACGGCGCGACCGTGCTGGACGTGCCGAACCACCGGGCGAGCGTGCGCACCCACCCCAAGACCGGACGCCCCGAGACCCTCGGCGTGGTCGGCCCCGACTACACCCCGGTACAGAACGAAGAACACGCCGAGTTCCTCAACTTCCTCGCCGACGAGTCCGGAGCGCACTTCGAGACGGCCGGATCCCTCCGGAACGGCCGACAGGTGTTCCTGACCATGAAGCTGCCCCAGACGATGACCATCGGCGCCAGCGACAACGTCGACCTGTACATCGCCGCCTTCAACTCCCACGACGGCAGCAGCGCCTTCCGCATCGTCGTCACGCCGGTGCGCGTCGTGTGCGCCAACACGCTGCGCGCCGGGCTGCGGAGCGCGAAGAGCAGCTACACGGTCCGCCACACCTCCGGAGCGCGCGGCCGCATCGCCCAGGCCCGCCAGGCCCTGGGGCTCACGTTCAAGTACGCCGAGGAGTTCGAGAAGGCCGCCCAGCGCATGCTGGAGGCGGAGATGACCACGCCCATGCTCCGGTCGATCGTCGAGGAGCTCTGGCCGGCCACCAACGCGGACAGCGCCCGCAAGAAGACCAACCAGGTCAACCGCTGGAACACCATCCGGAACCTGTTCGAGCAGGCCGACACGCAGGCGGGCATCCGGGGGACCGCCTGGGCGGGCTACAACGCGATCACCGAGTACGCCAACCACGTCGCTCCGGCGCGGGGCGCCAGCCCCGACCTGAAGAGCGCCGCCCGCGCCGAGCGGGTCATCACGGGCACCGCCGATGACGTGATGGAACGCGCGTTCCGCCTGATCACCGTCTGACCCGCGTCAGCTCGACAGCACCTCTCCCGGGGCGGGAGAACCCCTCCCGCCCCGGCCACCCCCCAAAGGCAGGACCACCCATGAGCACCCACAGTGCAGCCCAGCTGATCGGCGGACGCTCCCACCAGTGCGACGCCACGGCGACCTACACCCACCAGGAGCGCCGCGCATACGCGTTGCTCGACGGCATCGGCAGCACGGAAGAAGTCCAGACGTGGACGCGTACGGCCGCCCGCCGACTGGCCCGCGCTGCCGCACGTGCCGGGGCACTGGAAGGCCTGCGGCAGATCCACGCCGCCCGGGCCGCCGAGCTGGCCCCGGAAGGCTGGTACGCGCAGTACATGCCCACGGCCGTAGCCGTCGTGGCCGTCGCCGAGCCCGGCAAGCCGCTTGAGGTGGCCTGGTGCGGTGACGCCCGCGCCTACCTCCTCCCGGAAACCGGCAGCCACCTGGAACGGCTGACCACCGATCACAACATGCGACAGGTCCTCATCGACATGGAGCTTGAGCCCGGACCGTACGCCCGCAATCGGGTGACGTCCTACCTCGGCGACACCAGCCCCAACCCACCGCTCGGATCGGTTCGCGCCCCCAATGATGGGTGACGTGTGAGTTGCAGTGGAGTGCGTCAGCTGTCTGCACTGGGTGTGAGAGGCGTTTGTGCTGGTCGGGGGAGTGGTCGGGGGTCGTGAGGGTGTCGTTTTGCTGGTGAAGGTTGTTGTCGTTTGCCAGTGAAGGTTCGTTGTCGTGTGTGTAGGTCTGTGAGGGGGCGGCCCGGGTACGGCAGGCCGGCCGTTCGGAGGCGGCCGGCCGGGCTCGTTCGGGTTGTTACTGCGGCGGGAGTTCAGCGAAGGCCGCGATCTCGGCTTTCAGGGTCCGCCATGCTGCTCGTTGCCGTTGTTGCGCTTCGGTCCGGTCGACGATGGCTTTCAGGTTGGCGATCTGCTGGTCGATCCGGTAGGCGCGGAATGGGTCGAACGGCCTGAGCTGATCGAGGCGGCGGGTTGCTGCGTCGATCCGGGCTGGGGTGGGCATCGTTGCCCAGGATGAGACCGGGTGTTCGGCGGCGTCCTTGTTGAGGAGTGTTTCGCGGGTGTCCATCCGGATCACCTCACCCCAGTGCTCGGCTGTGATGGGCTGACTGGAGAGGTACCAGGCTGCTGGGTCGCCTCCGGCCTGCTCCACCGCGGTCCGGTTGTCGCATAGCTCGCGCCACAGCGGCCAGTACAGGATGGACGGGGCGGGGGCGACGGATATGCGGATGACGGTCCGGTCCAGGTCCCGCAGGCCGCTGTCGTGCCCGGGGCCGTCGGTTAGCCACACATGCGGGGATTGGCCGTCCAGGTGTCGTGCTGCCTGGGATGTGGTGTCGATGCAGCCGGACGCGCGGATCTCCTCCCAGGACGTGGTGCTGGTGTAGTGGAAGAGAGTGCTTGGCATGGTCACGACTCCAGTGTGAACCGGTGTACCGGGCGCCGACATGGTGATGACCCGTATGCCCTTGCTTCCCTCGTTCGTGTTGACCTGTCCGGCGTGTCGGGATGGACAGTCTTGGGCGTGGACAGCCGCACTGCGCGGGGTTCGGGCTGGGGGTACGGCATGTCGGATCGGGGTCTGGCTGGAGAGGGCATGCCATCTCGGGGATCTGACGGCGGGCGTGAGGGGGCTGTGGCGCGCCTAATAGTTCTCGATTCCCGGGATGAGTTGACGACGGATCATGCCCGGCTGGTTGCTGAGGCCTTGGGGGTGTCGCTGCGGACGGTGTGGAACTGGGTGGCGGTGGCCCGGCGGGAGGGGCGGCTGTCGGCTCGGACGCCGGATCGGGCCACGGTGACTCCCGATCTGCGGGCTCGTCTGGCGGTGTGGGGCGGGAATGTGGCCGCGGTGCACCGGGAGCTGGTCGCCGAGGCGGCTGCGGCTGGTGACCCGGGTTCGGTGCCTTCTCTTCGTGCTTTGCAGCGTGCCGTGCGTTTGGACCTGTCGGCGGGGGAGCGGGCGGGGTTGAAGGGTGGTGAGGCGGCCCGTCGGCGGTTCGATGTGTACGGCAAGCGCCCGCCCACACACCGGAACGCTTGCTGGGAGGGGGACCACAAGCGGATCCCGGTGCGGGTTGATGTCGAGGGCACCGCGGTGTGTCCGTGGGTGACGTGGTTCATCGATGTCGCGACGAAGGTGATCGTGGGTGTGGCGGTCACCCCGCATCAGCCGGCCCGGGATGCGGTGCTGGCTGCGTTGCGCACGGGGATCAGCCGCACCGAGCCGTACGGCCCGTTCGGTGGCTTGCCCAGGATGGTGCGGGTGGACCGAGGGAAGGAGTTCTTGTGCCGGACGGTGGAACGCGCTCTGGGCGCGTTCGCGGTCCCGGTACACGATCTGCCTGCCTACAAGCCGTACCGCAAGGGCACCGTCGAGGCGCTGAACGACGCGGTTGAGGAGATGTTCCTGGTCTCCCTGCCTGGCTACACCCGCAGGGCCCGACCAGCCGGTGCTCACCGTCCCGATCAGGTGGAAGACCTCCTGACGTTCGCGGAGTTCGTGGAGGAGCTGCTGGGCTGGGTGCGGTGGTGGAACACCGAGCACCGTCCGTCCGGCCTGGAAGCGGGACTTACCCCGTTGGCGGCGTGGGAGGCGGATGCGACTTTGGTCGAGGACGTGGACGAGGAACGGCTGGCGTTCTTCGCGCTGGAGGACGACGGCCGCATCCGGAAGATCTCCACGAGCGGGGTCCGCTGGCGGCGCCGGTTCTATATCGCGCCGTGGATGGTCGGCCACGTCGGCACGAAGGTCCGGCTGAGGTATCTGCCGCACTTCGACGGGCGGATCGAGGTGTTCTCCACCGAGGGATGGGGCCGGCATCTGGGTACCGCTCACCTTGCCGAGGCGGCGACCTTGGAGGAGCGCCGGGTGCTGAGCGCGGTCAGGGAGAAGAAGGCCCGCGAGCTGAAAGCCGACTTGAAGGCGGCGGAGAAGCTGCGCCGGACCAGGTATGCGGCCACGACCACACCGGGCGCTCCTCGTCCGCGGCGCACGGTCACCGGCCAGCAGGCCCGTGCGGAGATCGCCGAGGCGAGGGCCACGGATCTGGCGGCCCGCGCGCTCCCGGACCTCATCCCGCCCCGGGACCCACCGGCGGGCTGGGCCCGCCCACGTCCTGTGCCCGCGGCGAAGCCGCAACCCGGGCCTGCGCCTGCGCCTGCCCCTGCAGCGGCAGGCGATGGAGCCGATACCGAGCCCGGTTCGGGCAGTAAGGTGCGATTTCTCGGTTTGGGGGTGGTGGGGTGAGAGACAGTGAGGTTCTGGGGTGTTGATGCTGGTCGGGACATGTCTAGGGGGCTGGTCTCGCTG
>NZ_JBIWFZ010000023.1:0-130819 GCF_044763325.1 Streptomyces sp. NPDC096136
TTCCTCCGGGCTTTCGTTCTTTCCTGCGTTTCCGACTCTATCAGACTCTTTCGTGTCCGACTTCCTCGGTGCTTTCCAGGTTCTTCGCTTTCGCGCTTTCCCTTTCCAGCGGCTCCGACCTTACCAGTGCTTTTCCTTCTCTCCGACCACCCTGCGTCGCGCCGGAATGGCGCGCCGAAAAGGAGTGGAGATCGAGATCGTCACTGCTGAGGAGGGGTCCCGTCCATCGACTGTTCGCAAGATGTTCACGCAACACGTCTCGGCGGGAGTCCCGACAGTACAGGCCCTCCGGAGCGCAGGCAAATCGATTCACGCGTATGGTCTAGTCCACCGGTCTAGTCCACTAGTCTCCGTGTCCAAGGGTCAGTCCGGATCGGGAACGACATCGGGCGAACCCGTACAACCTGTGCAATATCCTTCAGACGAGTACGCCGTTCGCGACATGCAGTGACGGCGACACGAAGAAGCCCCACCCCTGGGAGGCCCCCATGACCAGCGTGACGTCCCCACTCGCCGGACGCGCCATCGGACTCGCGGCAGTGCCCGACCCGGTGTTCTCCGGCGCCATGGTGGGACCGGGCACCGCCATCGATCCCGTGCGCGAGCCCTCTGAGGCGGTGTCCCCCGTCGACGGTGTGGTCGTCTCCCTCCACCCGCACGCGTACGTCGTCGTCGACGCCGAGGGCCACGGGGTGCTGACGCACCTCGGGATCGACACCGTCCAGCTCAACGGCGAGGGCTTCGAGCTGCTCGTCAACAAGGGCGACAGCGTGACCCGTGGCCAGGCCGTCATCCGCTGGAACCCGCAGGCCGTCGAGGAAGCCGGCAAGTCGCCGATCTGTCCCGTCGTGGCCCTGGAGGCCACCGCCGACTCCCTCGGTGACGTGAACGAGGACGGGGACGTCAAGGCCGGCGACGTCCTCTTCAGCTGGCAGTGACGCGTCCGCCTGCTCCCGCGGGCGAGTCGGACATCCACCGCGGCGGCTGCGGCCGCCGCTCAATCGGAGACGGTGAAATGGAGACAACGCTGCGAGGCGTCGGCGTGAGCCACGGTGTGGCGATCGGCGAGGTGCGGCACATGGGTACGGCCGTGCTGGAGCCGCCGGCGAAGCAGATCGCCGCGGACGAGGCGGAGCGCGAACAGGGGCGCGCGCGTCAGGCCGTGGAAGCGGTGTCGGCCGACCTGATGGCGCGCGGCCAGCTGGCGGGCGGCGAGGCCCAGCACGTGCTCGAGGCCCAGGCGATGATCGCCACGGACCCCGAGCTGATGTCGGACGTGGACCGGCGGATCGTCGTCGGCAGCACCGCCGAGCGCGCCGTGTACGACGCCTTCGCGTCCTACCGCGACCTGCTCGCGGGGGCCGGCGAGTACATGGCCGGGCGGGTGGCCGACCTGGACGACGTGCGCAACCGGATCGTGGCGCGCCTGCTGGGCGTGCCGATGCCGGGTGTGCCGGACAGCGACGAGCCGTACGTGCTGATCGCGCGGGACCTGGCGCCCGCGGACACGGCGCTGCTGGACCCGGCGCTGGTGCTCGGCTTCGTGACCGAGGAGGGCGGGCCGACCAGCCACAGCGCGATCCTCGCGCGGGCGCTGGGCGTGCCCGCCATCGTGGCGCTGCCGGGTGCCGGGGAGATCGCCGAGGGGACGGTCATCGCCGTGGACGGCAGCACCGGCGACCTGTTCGTCGAGCCGACCGCCGAGAAGCGGGCCGAGCTGGAGGCCGCGGCGGCCGAGCGGAAGGCGGCGCTGGCCGCCTCCTCCGGTCCGGGTGCCACCTCCGACGGGCACAAGGTGCCGCTGCTGGCCAACGTGGGCGGTCCGGCGGACGTGCCGGCCGCGGTGGAGGCCGGGGCCGAGGGCGTGGGCCTGTTCCGCACCGAGTTCCTGTTCCTGGACGACAGCAGGAAGGCTCCGTCCGAGGAGAAGCAGATCGAGTCGTACCGCAAGGTGCTGGAGGCCTTCCCGGAGGGCCGTGTGGTCGTGCGCGTCCTGGACGCGGGCGCCGACAAGCCGCTGGACTTCCTGACGCCGGCGGACGAGCCGAACCCGGCGCTGGGCGTGCGCGGTCTGCGGACGCTGCTGGACCACCCCGAGGTGCTGCGGACGCAGCTCACGGCGCTGGCGAAGGCGGCGGAGGGGCTGCCGGTCTACCTCGAGGTCATGGCCCCGATGGTGGCGGACCGGATCGACGCCAAGGCGTTCGCGGACGCCTGCCGCGAGGCCGGTCTGCGGGCGAAGTTCGGGGCGATGGTGGAGATCCCCTCCGCCGCGCTGCGGGCGCGCTCGATCCTGCAGGAGGTCGAGTTCCTGTCGCTGGGCACGAACGACCTCGCGCAGTACGCCTTCGCCGCCGACCGCCAGGTGGGCGCGGTGTCGCGGCTCCAGGACCCGTGGCAGCCGGCGCTGCTCGACCTGATCGCCCTGTCGGCCGAGGCCGCCAAGGCGGAGGGCAAGAGCTGCGGTGTCTGCGGTGAGGCCGCGTCGGACCCGCTGCTGGCCTGTGTGCTGACGGGTCTGGGTGTCACCTCCCTGTCGATGGGATCCGCTTCGATCCCGTACGTGCGGGCGACACTCGCCAAGTACACCCTCGCGCAGTGCGAGCGCGCGGCGGCGGCCGCGCGGGCCGCGGACAGCGCCGAGGAGGCGCGGGTGGCCGCGCAGGCGGTGCTGTCGGGCGAGTAGCCGGACGCGTGTCGTGACGTCGAGGGGCCTTCGCCGGCGGCGGGGGCCCCTCGGTCGTACCCGGGGACGGATCGGGTCCGGTCTCAGGCGTGGGGGCCGGGGCCGTCGACCTCGTAGCCGGGGCAGTACTCGACGCCCGGTTCCGGGGGCACGGGTTCGCCGGTGTCGGCGTCCGTGCAGTAGGCGTCGAACACGGCGGCGGCGGAGAGGGCCGCCAGGCGCCCGCGGTCCAGGCGCCAGCCGTGCACCCGGTCCGGGGCGCCTGCGGTGGTGCTGCGCAGGACCAGTCCGCCGGTGCCGCCGAGGGCGAGGCCGGCGGCCAGGACGGTCACGAAGTCGAGCTGGTCGCGGCCCTCCGCGCGGAGCGGGCCGCCGGGTTCGGCGGGCGCCTCGGCGTGCAGGGCGGCGATGAGCTGCTCGGTCTCGGTGGGGACGCTGCACACCAGGTGGTGGTGGCCGGGGCCGGCCCCGTCGACGAGCCGGTGCAGGAGGGCGGAGGCCCGTTCGAAGGAGGCCCGGCCGATGTCCTCGCCGCAGTCCGCGCACTCCCCCGCTCCGGCGAGCAGCGCGCCGGCGTACTCCCAGGTGGACTGCCGGACGGCGGCGTCGACGAGGAGGGGCAGGAGTTCCTCGACGGGCTGGCCCGCGTAGGGCAGGGCGGGGCCGCAGGCGAGTTCGGCGGTGAAGCGCTTACGGGTCGGGGCGCTGTCCGGGTCCAGCCCGTGTTCGGCGCAGTAGTCGGCGTATTCCGCGGGGTCGAAGAGCGCGACGGTGGTGTGGATGCCCTGGGCCGCGAGGGAGCGCAGCAGGGCGTCGACGTGGTGGAGGTAGTCGGCGTATTCGTCGTGGTGGTCGAAGGCGAAGCTGCGGTAGTCCCGCATGGCCGCGAAGTCCCGGGCGTCGGCGAGGAGGCCGACGGTGCTGGGGACCTCGCGGCGCAGCTCACGGCGGAGGCGGGAGGTGGTGTTCCTGCCGCGTGGGGTGTCGTGGTGCGAGGTGTCGGGCGTGGTGTTCATGGCTCCCCCTGAGTGGCGCGCCGGACGGCGCGACGGCTTGCTCACTCACGGTAACCATGACCACTGACAGTCACCTCCGGGTGCGGCCGAGCTCCTCGTAGAAGGCGAGCAGGTCCGGGTTGTCGACCGAGCCGGGGTTGACCGCCTTGGCCATCGGGGTGCCCTGGAGGAGGCGCTTGACGGGGACCTCGATGCGCTTGCCCGTGAGGGTGTGCGGGACGGCCGGGACCTCGATGACCTCGTCGGGGACGTGGCGCGGGGAGAGCTGCTCGCGGATGGTCGCGGCGATCTTCTTGCGCAGGGCCTCGTCGAGGACGGCGCCGGGGGCGAGGTGGACGAAGAGCGGCATCCAGTAGCCGCCGTTCGGCTCCTCCAGGCCGATGACCAGGGATTCCTTGATCTCGGGGAGGCGTTCGACGGCCTCGTAGATGTCGGCGGAGCCCATCCGGACGCCCTGCCGGTTGAGGGTGGAGTCGGAGCGGCCGTGGATGACGACGGAGCCGCGGTCGGTGATCGTGATCCAGTCGCCGTGCCGCCAGGCCCCGGGGAACATCTCGAAGTAGCTGTCGCGGTAGCGGCTGCCGTCGGCGTCGTTCCAGAAGTGGATCGGCATGGAGGGCATGGGGGCCGCGACGACGAGCTCGCCGACCTCGCCGGTGAGGGGCTTGCCGGCCGGGTCCCAGGACTGGAGGTCCGTGCCGAGGCAGGCGGCCTGGAGCTCCCCGATGTGGACCGGGAGGGTGGGGACGGCGCCGGCGAAGCAGCTGCACACGTCGGTGCCGCCGCTGACGGAGGCGATCCACAGGTCCTCGGCGACCTCGTCGTGGAGCCAGCGGAAGCCGTCGGGCGGGAGCGGGGAGCCGGTGGTGGCCACGCACTTGACGGCGGAGAGGTCGAAGTCGCGGGACGGGTGCACCTCGGCCTTCTTGCAGGCCATGACGTAGGCGGCGGAGGTCCCGTAGAGGGTGGCGCCGGTGCGCTCGGCGATCCGCCACTGGGCGCCGGTGTCGGGGAAGCCGGGGCTGCCGTCGTAGAGGACGACGGTGGTCGCGGTGAGGAGGCCGGAGACGAGGAAGTTCCACATCATCCAGCCGGTGGAGGTGTACCAGAAGAACCGGTCCTCGGGCCCCAGGTCGCAGTGCAGGCCGAGCTGCTTGAGGTGTTCGAGCAGGATCCCGCCCTGGGACTGGACGATCGCCTTCGGCGCACCGGTGGTGCCCGAGGAGTACAGGATCCACAGCGGGTGGTCGAAGGGGACGGGCTCGAAGACGGGCTCGGTGTCGCCGGAGGTCAGCTCCGCCCAGGCGCGGGTGCCCTCGGGGGCGGGGGTGCCCAGGAGCGGGATGTGGACGACGGCGCGCAGGGAGGGGAGCCCCGCGCGGAGCTCGGCTACGGTGTCGCGGCGGTCGTGCTCCTTGCCGCCGTAGCGGTAGCCGTCGATGGTGAACAGGACGACGGGTTCGACCTGCTCGAAGCGGTCGAGGACGCTGCGGGCCCCGAAGTCCGGGGCGCAGGAGGTCCAGACGCCGCCGACGGCGGCGGTGGCGAGGAGGGCCACGACCGCTTCGGGGATGTTGGGGAGGTAGCCGCTGACGCGGTCTCCGGGCCGTACGCCGAGGGCGCGCAGCTCGGCGGCGAGGGAGCCGACCTGGCGGCGGAGCTCGGACCAGGTGACCGGGGTGGGCTCGTGGGTCTCGTCGACGTGGAGGAGGGCGGCGTCCTGGGCGCGGGCGGGGTCCTCGGCGGCGCGCAGGGCGTGCTCGGCGTAGTTGAGGGTGGAGCCGGTGAACCAGTGGGCGCCGGGCATGGAGCGGTCGGCGAGGACGCTCTGGTAGGGGGTGGTGAACCGTACGTCGAACCATTCGGCGACGGCCTGCCAGAAGACGTCGAGCTCGTCGACGGACCAGCGCTGCAGGGCCGGGTAGCCGCCCTCGGCGGGGGCTCCGAAGCGCTCCGCGGCCCAGGCCTGGAAGGCGGTGACGCGGGCCGCGGCGATCCTGTCGGGGCTCGGGGACCAGAGGGGTTCCGGCTGGGTGGCAGAGGTCATGGGTCGGCTCCCGGTCAAGTCTGTGGCTCGCGCTTCGTGTGCGTACGGTGCCACCGCTGCGTCGGTGTGCGCGCGGCGGCTCACAGGGACGATGCCATGTGATCGACATCCGCACCAGAGCCGTCCGCGGCGGCCGGGGTGTTCCTTTCCCGGGTGAACGGCAGCTGAACGCCGCCCGCTGGGCGGGGGCCCGGTGGCAGGGTGATCGCCATGGACGGTCGTGAGCTGGTGCGTGCGGTGAAAGAGATCGGTACGGCGCGCGGGCGGCGCGCCTGGCGCGCGGCGCTGCGGCACCGGCGGACGGACGCGGAGGTGCTGGCTCCGCGGGGTGCGGAGCGGGCGCGGGTGCCGGGGCTGCTGGAGGGTACGGAGCCGCGGCCGGGCGGGGGCGTGCTGCGGTTCGCGCGCAGTGAGCTGACGGTGCGGGTGGGTGTGGGCGGCGCGGTGTTCTGGGGCTGGGACGGGGCGGCGCCGGAGCCCTCGTACGCGGTGCTGGGCGGGGGGCCGGAGCCGGATCCGCGGGCGGTGCTGGAGCCGGACACCGGGGGCGGCTGGCGGGTGGTGTCGGAGCGGGTGACGGTGGCGGTGTCGCGGCACGGGGCGGTGGAGGTGCGGACCCCCGGCGGGGCGGTGCTCCGGCGGGAGCTGCCCCCGCGCTGGTGGGATCCGGCGCAGGGGGCGGCCGGGGGCGGTTCGCGGTGGTCGCAGCGGGCGGAGGTGCCGGCGGACGCACGGTTCTTCGGGCTGGGCGGGCGGGCGCGGGGGCCGCGGCTGCGGGACGGGGAGTACCGGCTGTGGAACACCGACCCGAAGGGCGGGTTCGGTCCGGGCACCGATCCGCTGTACATCACGATGCCGGTCCAGATGGTGGTCGCGGACGCGGGGACGCACCTGGCGTTCTACGACAACACCTGGGACGGGCGGCTGGTGCTGCGCGAGGGCGAGGAGGGGGCCGGTTCGGGGGCGGACCGGCCCGGGTCGAGCGAGCTGCGCCTGGAGGGCGGGCCGCCGCGGTGCTGGGTGCTGGTGGGTACGCCCGGACGGGTGGCGCAGGGGTGGGCGGGGCTCACGGGGGCGCCCGCGGTGCCGCCGGAGTGGGCGCTGGGGTACCAGCACGCGCGGTGGGGGTTCGGGAGCGCGGCGGAGGTGCGGCGGGTGGTGGCCGGGTACGCGGAGCGGGGGCTCGCGCTGTCCGCCGTGCACCTGGACATCGACCACTACGACGGGCACCGGGTGTTCACGGTGGACCGGGAGGCGTTCCCCGATCTGCCGGGGCTGGCCCGGGAACTGGGCGCGGCCGGGGTGCGGCTGGTGTCGATCGTGGACCCGGCGGTGAAGGCGGGGGACGCGGTGCACGCCTCGGGGCTGGGGGTGGGGGCGCAGGGGGCGTTCGTGCGGGACGCGCGGGGGCGGGAGGTGCGGGGGGAGGTCTGGCCGGGTGAGTGCGCCTATCCGGACTTCACCGATCCGGCGGCGCGGGAGTGGTGGGGCGGGCTGTACGGGGAGCGGCTCGCGCAGGGTTTCTCGGGGTTCTGGCACGACATGAACGAGCCGGTGTCGTTCGCGCCCTGGGGGGACGCGACGCTGCCCCGGTCGGCGCGGCACGTGCTGGAGGGGGCGGGCGGCGACCACCGGGAGGGGCACAACGTGTACGCGCTGGGCATGGCGCGGGCGGGGTGGGAGGGCCTGGTCCGGCTGCGGCCGGCCGAGCGGCCGTTCCTGTTCTCCCGGTCGGGGTGGGCGGGGATGCAGCGGTACGGGGGCACCTGGTCCGGTGACGTGGAGAGCAGCTGGGAGGGGCTGCGGGCGTCGCTGGCGCTGGTGCTGGGGCTCGGGCTGTGCGGGGTGCCGTACTCCGGGCCGGACGTGGGGGGCTTCGGGGGTTCGCCGTCACCGGAGCTGTACCTGCGGTGGCTGGAGCTGGGGGCGTACCTGCCGCTGTTCCGGACGCATTCGGCGATCTGGGCGGGGCGGCGGGAGCCGTGGGAGTTCGGGCCGGAGGTGGAGCGGGGCGCGGTGCGGGTGCTGGCGGAGCGGGAGCGGCTGCGGCCGTACTTCGTGACGCTGGCGCACCTGGCGCGGCGGACGGGGGCGCCGTACGTGCGGCCGCTGTGGTGGGGGGCGCCGGAGGACCGGCGGCTGCGGGACTGCGAGGACGCGTTCCTGCTGGGGGACGCGCTGCTGGTGGCGCC
Organism: Streptomyces sp. NPDC096136; assembly: GCF_044763325.1. Taxonomy (NCBI): domain Bacteria; kingdom Bacillati; phylum Actinomycetota; class Actinomycetes; order Kitasatosporales; family Streptomycetaceae; genus Streptomyces; species Streptomyces sp. NPDC096136. The sequence continues at coordinate 7,942 of NZ_JBIWFZ010000023.1, forward strand.
GGTGCTGGACCGCGGGGCGGACCGGCGGGCGGTGCGGCTGCCGCGGGGGCGCTGGTACGACACGGCGACGGGGGCGGCGCACGAGGGGCCGGCGCAGGTGCTGCTGGACGCCCCGCCGGGGCGCACCCCGGTGCTGGCGCGGGCGGGGTCCGTGCTGCCGGTGCGGCGCGCGGACGGGTCGGTGGGCCTGGAGGCGTGGGCGCCGGCCCGGGGGCGGACCGGCGGCGGGGTGGTGATCCGGGATCCGGGGGCGGGGTTCGAGGCGGGCGAGGTGGAGCGGTACACCGTGCGGTGGGCCGGGGAGGCGGTGGTGGTGGAGGACGAGGCGGGCGGGGTGGTGAGCGGGGTGGAGGTACGGGGGGCGTAGGACCCCGCACCTGTCCTGGCCGGCCGCTGCCGGGGCCGGTTCGGTCCCCCCTCCCCCCGTTGCGGTCGGCCGCCGGCGGGTCAGGCGTAGTGGCCGGCGAACCAGGAGGCGGTGGCGCGGGTGTGGAGGGGGAAGGCCAGGTCCGTCGGGGCGTGGAGGACGTGCCAGCCCGTCGTCTCGTCGGTGGGCACCGACGGCGGGAGGGCGGAGGCGGGGCGGGGCGGGAGGAGGCCGAAGACGAGGAGGTGGCCGTGCGGGGAGCTGAGGACGTCGGCGAGGGTCACCTCGGCGGCAGGGGCCTCGATGCCGGTCTCCTCGCGGAGTTCGCGGACCACCGCGTCGCGCCAGTCCTCGCCGAAGTCGATGAATCCGCCGGGCAGGGCGACCCCGCCCCTGGCGGGTTCGATGGTGCGGGTGATGACCACCAGGCCGGTACCGGAGGAGTCCTCGACGGGGAGCAGGGCGACGGCCACCGGGAGCGGGTTGCGGTAGGCGACGGTGCCGCAGGCGGCACAGGCGCGGGGCCAGTCGGTGGAGTCGAACGGAGCTCCGCAGGCGGAGCAGTGCGAGTCCCTCAGGTGTTCCGGCATGCGGAGATCGTAAGCCAAGGGGTCTGGCGGCGGGGGCGGTTGGGCCTCCGGTCGGGACCGGTGACCCGGGGCCTCCGGCGTGGCAGACTGCTGACGGATCGTCAGATACGGTTTCGGGAGGGGTCTTGACACGCACACGTACACCCGTGGTGAGCGGATGGTTCGCCGATACGCCCGGCGGCTTCCGCCTCCTCGGTACGAAGTGCTCCGCCTGTACGGCGGTGTTCTTCCCGCGCGAGGACGCGTACTGCCGCAATCCGCACTGCCCCGGCGGCGGTGCGCTCGCCGAGGTGCCGCTGTCGCCGCGCGGCCGCGTCTGGTCCTACACCGACGGGCGCTACCGCCCGCCCGCCCCGTACGTGTCCGACCCGGACGCGCCCTGGGAGCCGTACACGCTGGTCGCGGTGGAACTGGAGGCCGAGGGGATGGTCGTGCTCGGGCAGGCCGCGCCCGGGGTGACGGTGGCGGACCTGGCGGTCGGCATGGAGGTGGAGGTGGTGGCCGGGGTGCTGGACGAGGACGCCGGGACCGCCCGCGCGACCTGGCGGTTCAGGCCGGTGGAGGGGGCGCGGTGAGCGGGGACGTGGCCGTGCTGGGAGCCGGTATGCACCCGTGGGGCAAGTGGGGCCGCAGCTTCGTCGAGTACGGGCGGGCCGCCGCGCGGGCGGCGCTCGACGACGCCGGGCTGGAGTGGACCGACGTGCGGTCCGTCGTCGGCGCCGACACCGTGCGCGGCGGGTACCCGGGCTATGTCGCCGGGGCCACCTTCGCGCGGGCGCTCGGCTGGCAGGGCGCCCGGGTGACCAGCGTGTACGCGGCCTGCGCCTCCGGGGCCCAGGCCATCGGGTCGGCCCGGGCGCAGATCCTCGCCGGGCTGGCCGACGTGGTGCTGGTGGTGGGTGCGGACGCCGCGCCGAAGGGGTTCTTCGCCCCGGCCGGCGGCGACCGGCCGGACGATCCGGACTGGCTGCGGTTCCGGCTGCTCGGGGCGACCAACCCGGCGTACTTCGCGCTGTACGCCCGCCGCCGGATGGCCCTGTACGGGGACACCGGCGAGGACTTCGCGCAGGTCAAGGTGAAGAACGCGGCGGCCGGGGCGCTCAACCCGAACGCCCGCTACCGCAAGGCCGTGACGGCCGAGGAGGTGGCGGCGTCGGCGGTGGTCGCCGATCCGCTGCGGCTGCTGGACATCTGCGCGACCTCCGACGGGGGCGCGGCACTGGTGCTCTCCAGCATGGACTTCGCACGGGCGCGCGGGGTGGCCGACCCGGTGCGGATCCGGGCGGTGTCGACGGTGACGCCCACGTATCCGCGGACCGTCCTGGACCTGCCGGACATCGCCACCGATTCGACGGTGGCGGTGCCCGCGGCGGCGGGCTCCTTCCGGGCCTCGATCGCCCGGGCGGCGTACGAGGAGGCGGGCCTGGGGCCGGAGGACCTGTCGCTGGCCGAGGTGTACGACCTGTCGACCGCGCTGGAGCTGGAGTGGTACGAGGACATCGGCCTGTGCGGTGAGGGCGAGGGGGCCAAGCTCGTCCGGGAGGGGGCGACCGCGCTCGGCGGACGGGTGCCGGTCAACGCGAGCGGGGGGCTGGCCTCCTTCGGGGAGGCGGTGCCGGCTCAGGCCATCGCCCAGGTGTGCGAGCTGACCTGGCAGCTGCGGGGGACGGCGGGGGCCCGGCAGGTGCCGGGGGCGCGGGTCGGGATCACCGCGAACCAGGGGCTGTTCGGGCACGGGTCGGCCGTCCTGGCGGTGCGCTGAAAGCTGCGGGGGCGCCTCCACCAGCGGGGCGGGCGGGGCGGGTACAAGTGCTGTCGCCGCGGTGCTTGACGCCCCCGGGCGGCGGGTTCACACTCTCCCCACGGTCCCGCGCCGTCGAGCGCGGGGATCCTCGCAGCCCCCCATGAGAGCCGCGGCCCGTACCCCAGTCGGCGGGGGTACGGGCCGCCTCCACGCGTGCCGTCCGGTCAGGCTCCGGCCGTGAGGCTCGCCCGGCGGGCCCGGGCCAGCGACATCGCGTGTTCGACGACTCCCACCAGCACGTCCTTGACCGACTCGCGGTCCCGGGCGTCGCAGAGCAGCACCGGTACCTCGGGGTCGAGGTCGAGCGCCTCGCGGATGGTCACCACGGGGTGGCGTTCGGCCCCGTCGAAGCAGTTGACCGCGACGAGGAAGGGCAGGCCGCGCCGTTCGAAGTAGTCGATCGCGGCGAAGCAGTCGGCGAGCCGGCGGGTGTCGGCCAGGACGACGGCACCGAGCGAGCCCTGCGAGAGCTCGTCCCACAGGAACCAGAAGCGGTCCTGTCCCGGGGTGCCGAAGAGGTACAGCACCAGGTCGTCGCGGAGGGTGATGCGGCCGAAGTCCATGGCCACGGTCGTGGTGCTCTTCTGCTCCACTCCCCCGGTGTCGTCGATGCCGACGCCCGGTTCGGAGAGCGTCTCCTCCGTCCGCAGCGGACGGATCTCGCTCACCGCGCTGACCAGGGTGGTCTTGCCCACCCCGAAGCCTCCCGCGACCAGGATCTTCAGAGTCAGCGGTTCGACCGGCGAGACGGCATGCATCGCACCGGTGCGGCTAGAGCGCCCGAAGGCCATCGATCACCTCACGCAGAATGGATTCGTCGGGCAGTTCGGCCGGGGGGACCGGCCGGGTCACATGGACCAGTTCGTCGTCGACGAGGTCTCCGATGAGGACCCGGACGACGCCGATGGCGAGGTCCAGGTCCGCGGCGAGCTCGGCGACGGACTGCGGGCGTTCCCGGCACAGCCCGAGGATGTGGGCGTGTTCCGGGGACAGGGTCAGGTCCCAGACCGGATCGTCGGCCGCCGGTTCGGCGGCGACGAGGGCGATCAGGTCGAGGCGGTGCTGGGCGGCGTGGCGGGTCCGGCCGCGGGTCATGGCGTACGGGCGTACGACGGGTCCCGCTTCGTCGTCGAACCAGTGCGGGTGGCCGCTCCCGTGCGCCGCGCCGGGGTCCTGCGCGGGTCGCGGGGAGTTCGGGAGGTGGTCGTGGCCTGGATCGCTCATACGGTCCGACTCACCCTCCGGCTGGCAGCCCGGTGCGCGGGGCGGTCGCCAGGTGGTCGCCGACGCGCTTGACCATGAGGGTCATCTCGTACGCGACCTGGCCGACGTCGGAGTCGGAGTCGGAGAGCACGGCCAGGCAGCTGCCGTCGCCGGCGGCCATCACGAACAGGAAGGCCTCGTCCAGCTCGACGACGGTCTGGCGGACCCGGCCGGATTCGAAGTGCCGGCCGACGCCCTTGGCCAGGCTGTGGAAGCCCGAGGCCACGGCGGCCAGGTGCTCGCTGTCCTCGCGGGTCAGGTCCTTGGAGCTGCCCGTCGGCAGGCCGTCGCCGGAGAGGACCACCGCCTTGCGGATGCTGGCGACCTTGTCGACGAGTTCGTCGAGGAGCCAGTTGAGCGGGCCGGGGCCGCGGCCCCTGCTGTCGTTTCCGTTCTGCGGTGCGGTCATCGACCGTCCCCTTCGTTCTCGTGCGCGGGACCGGTGGCGGCGGGGGTGCCGCCCGCGGTCTCGGACTGCTGCGGTGCCTGCTGCGGTGCCTGCTGCCGGTCTTGCTGTTCTGCGTACTCTCTGCGGCCCGCCGTCCAGCCGCGCTGGAGCGCGGACATGCGGGCGCGCACGTCCTCGGCGTCGCGGTCGGTCGGCGGCGCCTCGGGGGCTTCGGGCTCGGCGGGGGCCTGAGCGTTCTTCAGCTGGGGTGCGAGGTTCGCCTGGCGGACCCGGCGGGGCAGCCCGCCCGGGCCGGCGGCACGGGGCTCCGCGGCGGCGGCCTCCGGCCGGTCCGGGGCCTTCGGGCCGGACGGGCGGGGGTCCACGCGGCGGCCGTGCTCGGCGACCAGGGTCGGGGCGGGGCGCCGGCGGGGCAGCGGGACGGCCCCGGAGCGGGGTCCCTCGGGGCGGACCGCGTCCAGGTGCGCGCGCTCGGCGCGGACCGGGCCCGTGGGGGCCGGGGCGTCCCGTTCGGCGCCCCGGACGCGGTCGGCGGCCCCGCGGCCGCGGGCCCGGCCGACGCCCTCCGGGTCGGCGTCGCGGGCCCGGCCCCAGTCGCGGTGCCGTTCGGCGCTGCTGTCGCCGATCCGGTCGCCCTTCCAGGTGCCGCGCTCGCCGCCGCGCCGGTCGCCGTCGGGGCGGCCCGCGGAGCCCAGGCCCAGCAGGACGCTGCGCGGGGTGCCGCCCGGCGGGGTCTCGTCGTCGAGGCTGGCCATGGGCGGGCGGCCGCCGGACCCGGCGACGCCGGTGATCGTGTCGTCCAGGTCGGCGAGCCCGTCGAGGCCCTCGAGTCCGTCCGGCCCCTCCAGCCCGAGGACGCCCAGCGGGCCCTCCAGCTCGACCGGGCCGTTGAGCACGCCGGCCGGCAGCGGGCGGGCCGACGGGGCGCGGTCGAGGGCGCCGTGCGAGGGGCGGCCGGAGCCCCGCGCGCCCGGGGCCGCCTTGACGCCCTTGACCGCCGCGGCGCCCCTGGCCGCCCGTACGGCGTCGAGGCGGATGCCGCTGCCGTTGGTGTCGGGGGCCTCGGTGAGCAGGTCGGCCGGGAGGAAGACCACCGCGGTGGTGCCCCCGTACGGACTGGGCTGGAGGGCCACCTTGATGCTGTGGCGGCGCGCCAGGCGGCTGACCACGAACAGGCCGAGGCGGTCGGTGTCGGAGAGCTCGAACTCGGGGGTCTCGGCGAGCCGGAGGTTCGCGTCGAGGAGGGCTTCCGGGGTCATGCCGAGGCCGCGGTCGTGGATCTCCAGGGTGAAGCCGTTGGCGACGCGCTCGCCGTGGACCTGGACGGCGGTGTGCGGGGGCGAGAACACCGTGGCGTTCTCCAGGAGTTCGGCGACCAGGTGGGTGACGTCGGCGACGGCCGGGCCCTCGATGCCGATGCGCGGCAGGCGGCGCACCTCGATGCGCTCGTAGTCCTCGACCTCGGCGACGGCGGCCCGGACGACGTCCATCAGCTGGACGGGCTTGCGCCACTGGCGGGAGGGGGCGGCGCCGGAGAGGATCACCAGGCCCTCGGCGTGGCGGCGCATGCGGGTGGTCATGTGGTCGAGGCGGAACAGGTCGGCGAGTTCCTCGGCGTCCTCGGTGCGCCGTTCCATGGTGTCGAGGAGCGTCAGCTGGCGGTGCAGGAGCACCTGGTTGCGGCGGGCCAGGTTGACGAACACCTCGGAGACGCCGCGGCGCAGCTCGGCCTGCTTGACGGCGGCCTCGACGGCGGCGCGCTGGAGGCTGTTGAGGGCCAGGCCGACCTGGCCGACCTCGTCCTTCTCGAACTCCAGGCGGGGCGCCTCGGTCTCGACGTCCACGGTCTCGCCGGCGGCGAGGCGGCGCATCACGCTGGGCAGGCGGACGCCGGACGCCTCGTGGGCGTCCTTGCGCAGCCGGGAGAGGTCGCGGATCAGGTCGCGGCCGATGCGGACGGACAGGACGAGGGACACGGCGAGGGCGATGAAGCCGAGGACGCCGGCGACGGCGGCCTGGACGAGGACGTCCTTCGCGACGGGTTCGACGCGCTTCTGGTAGCGGTCGCCGGCGGCCGTGCCCATGGTGGCGAGGTCGTCGAGGACCTTGCGGGCGGCCTCGTCCCACTGGGCGGCGGTGACGGTGCGCGGGTTCTTGACGGCGCCCGCCGCGATGAACCGTTCCTCCGTGTCGCGCAGGGCCTTGCTCTCGGGGCCGTTCCAGTACCGCTCGAAGAGCTTGCGGTCGTCGGCCGGGAGGATCGCGAGGTTGAACTCGTAGAGCAGGCCGCGGTTGGCGACGAAGGTGGACACGCGGCGGACGTCGTTGGCGGCGACGCTGCCGGCGGCGAGGGTGGAGGCGATGACCGCGTCCTCGCGGGAGAGGGTCTCGCGGGCGCGGGTGATGCCGACCAGGGCGCGGCCCTGCTTGTCCATCTCCACGTTCTCCAGGGCGTGGAGGTTCATGAGGAAGTCGTAGCAGGGGTCGACGAGCCGGCTGTAGAGGTCGAGGGCCTGGGTGGGGTCGAGGCTGTTGGCGTCGACGGAGCGGCGCAGGGCGGCGATGCCGTGGAAGGCGTCGAGGATGGAGCCCAGGCGCTGCCGGGTGGCGGAGCTGAGCTCGTCGAGGACCTCGGGGTCGGTGGCGTTCGCGGTGATCTTGCGGACCATCTCGTCGGTGGCGGTGCGGCTCCTGGTGAGCTCCGCGGTGGCCGCGGCGGCGCGGGGGTCGCCGAGGACGACGAGGGTCTGGCGGCGTTCCTTCTGGATGACGCGGACGACGTCCTCGATGGGGTAGCCGACCTTGTCGATGACGTAGGCGACGTCGAGCAGCTGCACGGCTTCGCGTCCGGTGATCACCGTCGCGAAGCCCCAGAGGGCGGTCAGGGAGACGAGCGGCACCAGGAGCAACGCCACGATCTTCCGGCGGATCGACTTCCCGCGAAAGCGCATGGCCTCCCCAGCCTCCCCCAGCTCAACCCCGTTGCGAGGGGTCGGTGTTCCGTCGTTTAAACGGCGTGAGCCTACTACTGCCGGGGAGCGGCCTCGAAGGCGTGTCCGGACGTTTTCGGCCTGACCCCTGGACGAAGATCACGAGTTGTCCGATACTTCCGGTCAAGTCCGGCCCGATATGTGGCAGATGACACTTGGTGGGGCGTCGGTTCCCGGGTTCGCGTGGATGGCTGGAACTCTGCGGAACTCTACGGTCCGGACCGGTCGGGGCGGGTGGACCGTCCGGGACGCGGGAACCTGCGGTCGGGGCCGGTCGTTGGGCCCGGGTGGTGAGCGGAGCGGACCATGAGGATGTACGACGAGGAGTACGACGCGGTGTCGGAGGCGGCCGGGCGGGGCCTGTGGGTGGAGGAGCCGGCCCGGCGGCGGCGCATGCCGGATCCGGTGCGGGCCTCGGCGGTGCGGGCGGTGCTGGTCGTGGCGGTGACGCTGACGGAGGCGTCCGCGACCTTCTTCCTGGTGCTGACCGGGTCCTGGCTGGCGCTGCCGATGGTCCTCGGGGGGATAGCGGGGACGGTGGTGGCCACGTGGGCCGTGCTGGACGTGTGGATCACGCGGCAGATGTGGAACCAGCGGTACGGGGTGGTGTCGGAGCCGAGCAGTGCCGCTCGGGGCGACGGGACCTGGGCGGCGCCGCCGGCCGGCGGCCGGTGGGCGCGCTGACGGCGCCCGGCCCTCGGACGCCGGCGGGCGGGAGGGCCCGCCGGCGTCGGGGAACCGGGCCGGCGGACAGTCCCTAGGCCGGTGCGGAGCGGCGGAACATGCGGGTCGCCGTGATCTCGCCGTGGATGGCCTCCGGCTCCTGGGTGGGCTGCGGGAGGCCCGGGCGCAGGTGCTCCTCCACGCTGATGTACTTCAGGCCCGCCCGCAGGTCGGCGTCGTTGCGCAGGCGGATGACCAGCGGGAACTCGGCCAGGGCCGTGGTGTCGAAGAGGCCCGTGGTGTACAGGAGCTGGACGCCGAGGGCGTCGGACACGGCCCGCTGGAGCTCCAGCAGGTACGTGGCGTTGGCGCGCCCGATCGGGTTGTCGAGGAACAGCGTGCCCGCGTGGCGGTGCTTGTCGCGGCCGCGGTCGTTGCTGCGCAGGGCCGCCATCGTGCAGTAGAGGGCGATGGCGGCGGTGAGCAGCTGGCCGCCGGAGAAGACGTCGCCCATCTGGCCGACCGGTACGCGTTCGGCGCGCAGGACGGCGTCCGGCTTGAGGATCTCGACCGCGATGCCCTTGGGTTCGAGCGCGGCCTGGACGCCCCTCAGGAGCAGGGACATGCCGTCGCGGCGGCCTTCGCCGAAGGCGGCGTTCTTCTTGACGGCCGTGCGGGTGGCCTCGTCGATGACCTCGCCGAGGCGGTCGGTGAGGGTGGCCTGGTCGGGTTCCTCGAAGCGGATGCGGAGGAACTCCTGGCCCGACCACTCGCCGAGGCCCTCGGGGAGCTGGGAGAGGCGCTGGGCGGAGCGGAGGGTGGCCAGGGCGGACTCCACCAGGCCGCGCAGCCGGTCGACGATGCTGTCGCGGTTGCGCTCCAGCTGGGCGAGCTCGTCGGTCAGGACGCGCAGGCGCGGGGCGAAGGCGGCCGCCCAGGCCGCGGCGTGCTCCGGCAGGGCGGAGGCGGGCAGTTCGCGGATCTGCTGGCGGGCGGGGGTGCGCACCTGCTCGTAGCGGTTGGCGTTGGCGTGGCGGACCAGGACGTCGCTCGCCTCGCGGACGGCCGCCTCGGCGGCGGAGAGGTCGGCGGAGCAGGCGCGCAGCGAGCGGCGGGCGTCGGTGGCGGACTGGCGGGCCTCCTCCAGGGTGCCCCGGTGGGGCGCCGGCTCCTGCTCGTCCTCGGGGTGGGCGTGGTCGCGCAGCAGGTCCCGCAGCAGGGCGGCGGTCTCGTCGAAGCCGCCGGCGCCGTCCTCGGCGGTGCGGTGGGCGCGCAGCAGGTCGGCGTGGGCGGCCCGGGCGGTCTCCACCGCGGCCGAGTGCGCGGCGAGCTGGGCGGTGGCGGTGCGCAGCAGGCCCTGGGCCTGCTCCACGTCGGCCGGGACCAGGTCCTCGGGCAGCTCGGTGTGCGCCTCGCCGTCGGCGGGGGCGTGCCGTTCGGCCTCGCCGCGCAGCCGGCCGAGCTGCTCGCTCGCGGCGGAGGCGCGGGATTCCAGCATCTGTACGAGGGCCTCGGCGCGGGCGGCGGCGGCCTGGCGGGAGGGGCCGTCGGCGCCGTCGGTGCCCTCCAGGAGCTGGGCGGCGCGGGTGCGGACCTTGTTGGTGAGCCGGTCGAGTTCGGCGAGGGCGGCGCTCTCGTCGCTCTCGGCGCGGGCCTGTTCGGCGCGCAGGTCGGCGCCGACGCCGACCTTCTCGTACACCTGGGAGGCGGCCCGGTAGGCCTCGCGGAGGTCGGGCAGGGGCGCGCGCGGGCCCTCGCCCTCGGGGAGCCGGTCGGGGGCTCCGGCGATCTCGGCGCGTTCGGCGCGCAGGGCGCGGGCGGTGCGGCGGGCGTCGTCGGCGGCGCGCTGGGCGGCGCGGCGGTCCTCGTCGGCGGCGCGGGCGCGGTCCAGGCAGACCTCGGCGCGGGCCTCGGACTCGGCGGCCTCGTCGGCGAGCTCGCGGACCTTCGCCTGCCAGCCGGAGCGCTCGCGCAGGCGGTGGGCGAGGCCGGCGAGGGCGTCGGCGGCCCGGCGGGCGCGCTGGGCGGTCTCCTGGCGCTCGTCGCGGACCCGGGCGGCGTCGGCGGCGGCCTCGTCGGCCTCGGCGCGTACGGTACGGGCCTCCGTGAGCTCGGCGTCGGCCTCCTCGGCGAAGGCGCGGGCGGCGGCGGCGTGTTCCGCGAGCTCCGCGAGGCGGCCGGGCGGGCAGCCGGTGCGCCAGGAGGCGAGCCGGGCGGCGAGCTCGCGGTCGCCGGCGAGGCGGGCGGCGAGCTCGCGGATCTCGGTGTCGCGGGCCGTGGCGCGGGCGCGCAGGGCCTGGCGCTCCTCGTCGGCGGCGTGCTCGTCGTGCATGGCCGGGTTCGGCGGTACGAGGAAGACCTGGTCGGAGCCGTCGGCCGGCGGGACGGGCGCCAGCAGGGCGGCGGCGGTGCCGACGGCGACGGTGGAGCGCGGCAGCAGGGCGGCGCCGGACAGCACCTCGCGGGCCCGGCTGTGGGTGTCGGGGTCGGTGATGACGACGCCGTCGACGAGCTCGGGGCGGGCGGCGAGGACGGCGGCGTGGTCGGCCGGGGCCACGGACTGGGCGAGGTAGCGCCAGCCGGGCAGGGCCGGGATGCCGTGTTCGCCGAGGTACTCGACGGTGGCGAGGACGTCGGGGCCGGGCGGGAGCAGGCCGCCGTCGCCGAGGGCGCCGAGGATGCGGGAGTCGTCGGCGGCGGCGGTGCGCAGCTCGAACAGCTGGCGTTCGGCGGAGCCGACGGTGTCGGCCAGGAACTCGGCGAGGGTGTCGGCGTTGCGGTCGAGGTCCTCGGCGGTGAGGGCTCCGGCGGTGGTGCCGGCCTGGGGTGCGCCCGGCGCACCCGCGTGCGCTCCCACGGGGTGTCCGGGGACGGTACCGGACGCGCCGGTGCGGCCGACGGTCCCCTTGGCCGCGCCCTGCACGGCTGCGGCGGAGCCGGGCGCTTCGGCGGGGCCGCCGGTGCGCGGGTGCGGGAGGAAGGTCTCGGGGACCGAGGGGAGGCCCAGGAGCTCGGCGAGGCGCGGGGCGGCGGCCAGGGAGGCGGCGGCGCGCTCCTCGGCGGCGTGGGCGGCCTCGGCCGCGTCGGCGGCGTCGGCGGCGCGGGCCGCGGTGAGTTCGGCGCGGGACTCGGCGCCGGCGGCCTCGCGGGCGGCTTCGGCGGCGGTACGGGCGGCCTCGCGGGACTCGTCCCAGGCGGCCACGGCGGTCTTCTCGGCGTCGCTGGCGGCCAGCGCGGCGCGGGCCGGGTCGGCGTCGGGGGCGGTGTCGTCGAGCCAGCCGGCGCGGACGGCGTCGGCGGTCTCCTGCTCGACCTCGGCGAGGCGGGCCCGCAGGTGTTCGGCCTCGCTGCGGGCGCGCTGGGCGGCGGTGGCGGCGGAGGTGGCGTCGCGGTGGGCGGTCTCGCCGACGGCCTGGAGCTCGGCGGAGCGCTCCTCCTCCTCGTTGGCGGCCCGCTCCCCCTGCTCGGCGGCGGTGTGCAGGGCCCGTACCAGCTCGGCCGCGGCGGTCGCGCGGGCGGCGAGCGCCGGGGCGGCGTCCCGTTCGGCCTCGCGGATGGCGGCGGCGACGCGGGCCGAGCGGTCGGCGGCGGCGCGGTGGCGCAGGACGGTCTCGGCGGCCTGCCAGGCGGAGTGCAGGGTACGGGCTTCGAGGAGCTCGCGGCGCTGGGCGGCGGCGGCCTTGTCGGCGACGGTCAGGGCCAGCGAGGCGTGCCGGTAGGCGAGTTCGGCGGAGACGGCGGCGCTGCGGGTGCGCTGCTCCTCGGCGGCGGTGACGGCGTGGGCGGCGCCGGTGACCTGCTGGGCCAGGTCGGCGGCGCGGCCGCGTTCCTCGGCGGCGCGGGCGGAGAGCCGGCGGGCGAGGGTGCGGGTGCGGCGTTCGGCGCCGGCGTGGACGTCGCGCAGCCGGGCGCGGGTCTCTGCGGCCTCGACGATGCGGGTGAGCAGGTCGACGGAGCCCGCGGTGAAGTCGCGTTCGGCCATCAGCTCGGCGCGGCGGCCGAGCTTGTTGCCGAAGCCGTGGACCAGGTCGGCGAGGCCGTCGGTGTCGCGGGTGTCGGTGACGGCGCGCAGCAGCAGGTCGGTGAAGTCGGAGTCCTTCTTGACCGCGAAGAGGCCGGCGGCCTCGCCCTCGTCGGCGTTCATCTCGCGCTGGTAGCGGAAGAGTTCCGGGTCGAGGCCGAGTTCGGTGAGGTGCTCGTTCCAGCGGTCGTGGATCTCCTCCCAGGACACCTCCAGGTGCGGGTAGGCCTTGCCGGCCTCGGTGATCGCGTCGCGGAAGCCCTTCATGGTGCGGCGGCGGCCCTGGGCGCCGGAGGCGCCCTCGACGGGCGGGCGCACGGAGGTGGCCTCGGCGACGGGGAGGTTGTCCAGGCTCAGGCCCGGGCCGGGGCGGAAGGAGTACCAGGCCTCGGCGAACTTGCGGGGGTCGTTGGAGACCTGGCGGCCGCGCCATTCGCTGACCTTGCCGACGACCACGCACTCGCCGGTCTGGGTGTGCTGCCACTCCAGGGCGACGTGGCCGCAGTCGTCGGCGAGGAGGAACTTGCGCAGCACGCCGGAGCTGGCGCCGCCGAGGGTGTTGCGGTGGCCGGGGAGCATGACCGAGAAGATCAGCTTGAGCAGGACGGACTTGCCGCCGCCGTTCTCCAGGAAGAGCACGCCGGCCGGGGCGGGGCGGCGGGGCGGGCCGGTGGGCTCGTCCTCGAAGAACTCCGCCTGGGCGGGCGCCGGGTGGGGTACCGGCTCGCCGACTCCGCGCAGGTCGAGCACGGTGTCGGCGTAGCGTGCGCCGGCGGGCCCGATGGAGTAGAGGCGGATCCGGGACAGCTCGTACATGGCGGCGGACTCTCGTGGTTTCTCGGTACGTTCGGAAAGCGCGGGGCTCGGACGTGGGCTCGGACGTGGGGGGACGGGCGGGGCGCCGGGGCGGGGGCGCTCAGGCGTGGAACGGGAGGCCGGCGTCGGCGGCGAGTTCCAGGTCGTCGCCCTCGGGCGGCGGCAGGAGGGTGGCGGAGCCGTCGCTGACGGGCACCACGCCGAGTTCGAGGAGTTCGGCCATGGCCGCGCTGCCCGCCATGTCGCGGACCTGGAGCTGGTAGCGCGGGGTGGTGCGGTAGGTGCCGCCGGCGTCGTCGCCGGTGCGCTGGAGGAACCCGGACTCGGTGAGGAAGGCGGCGGCCTTGCCCACGATGCCGGTGGTGGAGCCGGCGAGGCGGCGGGCGTCCTTGGTGGCGCCGGTCGCGCTGCGGCGGGCGTAGACGCGCCAGGCGGCCTCCAGGCCGGGGGCGTCGGAGGCGGGGTCGGTGTTCTCGCCGAGCTCCTCGGCGCGCTCCTCGAGGCGGCGGCAGGTCTGCCGGACGAAGGCGTCGACGCCGTTGACGGTGATCCGGCCGATGTAGCCGTCGTCGGCGAGGTCCTCGGGGCGGGGGAAGGCGAGGGCGGCGACGGCGAGGTGGGCGAGGCCGTGCAGGAAGCGGTCGCCGCCGTCGGCGGCGGTGCGGCGGGCGTAGTCGCCCATGCGGACGGCGAAGACGGAGTCCTCGCCGGCGGCGACGGCCATGCCGGCGCGCGGGGACACCTCCAGGACGACGAGGCCGAGTCCGGTGGCGACGGCGTCGGCGAGCCGGCCGAAGGCGGGGTCCTCGCGGTAGCGGCGCAGCAGCTCGGCGTACTCGGCGTCCCGGGCGGGGAGCAGCTTGGGCTGGAGCCCGAACCCGACGAGGCGGGCCGCGTCGGCGGCGTCGGCGGGCGTCAGCGCGGCGGGTCCCGCCGCGGGCGCGGCCGGGACCGACGCGCCGTCGGGCTCGCTCCACGCGGGGTGCTCGGCGTGGTGGTCGCTCACGGGTGGGTCTCCTCGGCGGTGCGGTGGTGGTTCGGTGTGGTGCGCGCGGCCTGTCGGCCGGGGTGCTGCGGGGCGCTGCGGCGGGCCGGCCCGCGGGGAGGCCGCGGGCCGGCGGCCGCGGCCTGCCGGGCCGGGGTTCGCCCTCCCCCGGCAGCGGGACGGCGGCCCGGGCCGTACACGGCGCCCAGGGGGCACCGCTCCCGTCCGCGCGGTCCGCCCGCCACGGTCCGCCGGCCGCGGCCCGACGGGGCCGACGTCCGGGCGCGCGGGGCCGGGACCGTGCCCGGGGCGGCATCGCCGACCGGAAGGGCGGACGGCTCGTGGCCGGCGGCGCGGGGCCGGGTCATGAGGGCTCCGCGCGGTCGGCCGCCATGCCGGCCGCGTCCAGGAGGGCCGTGCCCACGATCAGGTCGGCGCCGCCGAACTCCGGGTCCTCCAGCGGGGTGCCGTCGTCCACCGCGAACAGCAGGCGCTCCTCCCCCTGGCGGTACGCCGTGCCCACCGCCGGGCTCGCGGCGTGGACGGCGAGCAGGGCCACCAGGTACGGCAGGTCGGGGTCCTCGCGGCGGGCCTGCGCGAGCAGGCCCGACAGGCGGCGGGGGGCGTCGTGGGGGAGGTCCAGGAGGCGGGTAGCGGCCGCGAGCTGCTCCTCGCTGAAGCGGCTGTCGTCCGGGGTCGCGATGAGGTCGGGCTCCGGCATCTCCACGCCGAGGTGCTCCCGCTCCAGCGGCGGGGTCAGCAGGATCTCCACCAGGTCGGCGACCCGTACCGAGACGGGGGTGCGGAAACCGGTGCCGGCCGCGAAGAAGGCGTCGGTGACCCGCGTGGCCCCGGCGACGGGCAGCGGCAGCAGCGGGGCGACCAGCTGCCCGTACAGGTCGATCCCGGAGCGCGCGGCGGGCGCGGCGAAGGCCTGGCGGTCCTGTTCGGCGCGGAAGAGCGGGCCGGCGTCCAGCAGCCGGGACTGGAGCTGGGTGTGCCGGCGGATGCAGTCCTTGACGATGTCGACGAGCTCGGCGGCGCGCCGCTTGTTCTCGGGGTCCTCGGCCTCGTCGCGCGCCTTGCGGATGTTGGTGAGGATGGCGTTCTCGTGCCGGTAGCGGTCGGCGACGTGGTCGAGGGCCTCGGCGATCATGTCCGGGACGGCCTGGAGCCAGTCGACGGCGCGGACGTTGCGCCGGGTGGCGTCGAGCGTGCGGCGCAGGGTCTCGGCGTACTGGACGGTGCGGTAGCGGGCCTGCTCGGCGGCGAGCTGGGCGTCGGCGAGCCGGCCCCGGCTGATCAGGACCTCCAGCTTCACCTCGGCGGCGATCTGCGCGCTGGTGACGTCGGTGTCGAGGGCGCCGACCAGGACGTTGACCGCCTCGTCGGTGGTGCGCAGGTACACCGCGCCGCCGTGGCCGGGGACCTCCTCGATCAGCTTGAAGTCGTAGTCCCGGCGGACGTAGACCCCGTCGGGGCCGAAGGTGCCGTAGATCGCGCGGAAGCCGCGGTCGACGCTGCCGACGTTGATCAGGTTCTCCAGCACCCAGCGGGCGACGCGCTCGTGCTCGGCGGCCGGCCGGTCGGGGGTCTGGGCGGCGACGCGGGGCAGCAGCCGGGCCACTATCTGCTCGTGGTCGGCGCCCGTGTCGAAGTCCATGTTCAGCGTGACCAGGTCGATCGCGGACAGGGCGACCTCCGCCATCGCGTAGACCCCGTACTCGCCGGCCAGGTTGGCCTTGCGTACGTCGAGGTCGTGCAGCGGGGCGGTGCAGGCGAGGGCGCGCAGCCGCCGGGCGAGGCCCTCGTCGGCGGCCGGGCCCGGCGCCGGGGAGGGAAGGGTCTTCGCCGGGGCAGGGAGAGTCACGTCGAAAAGATTAGGCGGTGTCACGGACAACATCCCAAACGGCATGGTTCGGCCGGATCGTCCCCGGCTCCGCGGAAGGCCGCGGAAGGACTCTGCGGCACGCGGCGCGTGCGCTGTTCTACGCTCGCCGCATGGCTTCCATGATCACATCCCCAGCGGCCGCGATCGACCTCAACGCCGACCTCGGCGAGGGCTTCGGGCGGTGGACGCTCACGGACGACGAGGCCCTCCTGTCGGTGGTCACCAGCGCGAACGTGGCCTGCGGCTTCCACGCCGGCGACCCGTCGATCATGCGCCGGGTGTGCGAGCTGGCCGCCGGGCGGGGCGTACGGATCGGCGCGCAGGTCTCCTACCGGGACCTGGCCGGTTTCGGTCGGCGGGCGATGGACGTGCCCGCGGCGGAGCTGGCGGCCGAGGTGGCGTACCAGATCGGGGCGCTGGAGGTGTTCGCGCGGGCGGCCGGGTCGAGGGTGTCGTACGTGAAACCGCACGGCGCGCTGTACAACCGCACGGTGCACGACGCGGACCAGGCGGGGGCGGTGGTCGAGGGGGTCCGGCTGGCCGCCGGGGAGGCGGGGCTGCCGGTGCTGGGGCTGCCCGGGTCGCTGCTGCTCGCCGCGGCCGCGGAGGCGGGGCTGGAGGCCGTACCGGAGGCCTTCGCCGACCGGGCCTACACGCCGCGGGCGGCGCTGGTGCCGCGCGGGGAGCCGGGGGCCGTGCTGCACGACCCGGACGCGGTGGTCGCGCGGGCCGTCCGGATGGCCGCGGAGGGGGAGGTCACGGCCTCCGACGGCTCGCCGGTACGGGTCCGCGCGCGCTCCCTGTGCCTGCACGGGGACACCCCGGGGGCCGCGGGGCTGGCGCTGCGGGTCCGGGAGGCGCTGGGGGCGGCGGGCGTGCGGGTGGAGGCGTTCGCGTGAGGGCCCTGGTGGTGGGCCGGGAGGCGCTGCTGCTGGAGGTGGACTCGGCCGGGGAGGCGGCCGCGCTCCACGCCGAGCTGCTGCGCCGGCGGGGGGCGGGCGAGCTGGGCGCCGTGCGGGAGGTGGTGCCGGCGGCGCGGACGGTGCTGCTGGACGGGGTGCGGGAGCCGGGGGCGCTGGCCGCGCGGATCGCCCGCTGGGAGGTGCCGCCGCTCGCGGAGGCCGAGGGTCCGCTGGTCACCGTGCCGGTGCGGTACGACGGGCCGGACCTGGCGGAGGTGGCCGGCGCGTGGGGCGTCGCCGAGGGGGAGGTGGCCGGGCTGGTCGGGGGGATCGAGTTCCGGGTGGCGTTCTGCGGGTTCGCGCCCGGCTTCGGGTATCTGACGGGGCTGCCCGAGCGGCTGTGGCTGCCCCGGCGGGCCACGCCCCGTACGGCGGTCCCGGCCGGGTCCCTGGCCCTGGCCGGGGAGTACGCGGGGGTCTACCCGCGCTCCTCCCCCGGCGGCTGGCAGCTGGTCGGCTCCACCGACGCGGTGCTGTGGGACCCGGCGCGGGAGCCGGCGGCGCTGTTCGCGCCGGGGGTACGGGTGCGGTTCGAGGAGGCGGGGGCGTGAGCGGGAGCGGCGACCTGAGCGGCGGCGGGACCGGGACCGACGGCCGGAACGGCGACCCGACCGAGAGCGGCGGCCGAAGTGGCGACCCGACCAAGAGCGGCGGCCGGAACGGCGGCCCGACCGGGACCGACGGCCGGAACGGCGGCCCGACCGAGAGCGGCGGCCGGAACGGCGGCCCGACCGGGACCGGCGGCCGGAGCGGGAGCGGACGTGACGGCCTGAGCGGGACCGGCGGCCGGAGTGGCGGCCTGGGCGGGAGGGGCGGCCTCAGCGGGAGCGGGCTGGTGGTGGTGCGGCCGGGGGCGCTGACCACCGTGCAGGACCTGGGGCGGCCCGGGTACGCACACCTGGGCGTGCCCCGGTCGGGCGCCCTGGACACGGCCGCGCACGCCCTGGCCAACCGCCTCGTCGGCAACGCGGCGGGGGCCGCCGCCCTGGAGACCACCCTGGACGGCGTCCGGCTGCGCGCCCTGGCGCCGGTGACGGTGGCCGTGACGGGCGCGCCCTGCGCGGTACGGGTCTCGGGGCGTCCGGCGGCCTGGGGCGCGCCGGTGCGGCTGCCGGCGGGGGCGGAGCTGGACGTGGGCCGGGCGGAGGCCGGGCTGCGGTGCTACGTGGCGGTGCGCGGGGGGATCGCCGCCGCGCCGGTGCTGGGGAGCCGCTCGACGGACCTGCTGTCGGGGCTGGGGCCGCCGGTCCTCGCGGAGGGGGCGGTGCTGGCGGTCGGCGCGGCGGGGCCCTCCGCGGTGTCCGGGGCGGACGCCCTGCGGGTGCCGGGGCCGCCGGTGGGGGAGCTGGTGCTCCCGCTGCGGCTCGGGCCCCGGGCGGACTGGTTCACGGGGGCCTCGCTGGCGGCGCTGCTGTCCTCCGGGTACCGGGTCTCCCCGGCCTCGAACCGGATCGGGCTGCGGACGGAGGCGGGGCCGGTGCTGGCCCGCGCGCGGGAGGGGGAACTGCCGAGCGAGGGCATGGTCCTGGGGGCGGTGCAGGTCCCGCCGGACGGGCTGCCGGTGGTGTTCCTGGCCGACCATCCCGTGACCGGCGGCTACCCGGTGGTCGGCGTGGTGCCGGCGGGCCCGGCGCTCGACGCCGCCGCGCAGGCCCGACCGGGGGTGGCGGTGCGGTTCGTTCCCGCCTGAACCTCCGGGACCGGCGCAGGCCCGTCCGTGGGTGGCGGTGCGGTTCGTTCCCGCCTGAACCTCCGGGACCGGCGCGGGCCCTGTGCGGGTGTGCCGCTGCGCGGCGCGAGGTCCCCATCCCCCACCGCCCTTCCATGCCCCGGGCGCCGGCGGGGCCGGCTCCGCAACGGGGTCCGGGGCTGCGGAGTTCCCCCGGCCACCGCCGGGAGGTGCCCCCGGCGGTGGCCACGCCGGGGTGCGGGAGGCGGGCCGGGCGCGGGCTGCGCGCACGGCCCGCTCGTGCCGGGTGGCGCGGTGCGGTTCCGGGCCCGCCGGCGTGTGAGGCGCGGCGGGGGCCGGGGCGGAGCCCCTGGGGGCGCCTCCCAGCGGTGGGAGGAGCGGCGGAAGGGCGGGGCGGGGCTCCGCGCAGCGGGACCGGGGGCCGGCGGGGCTACACGGCCGACTCGGGGGTGATGCGGCTGCGGACCGCCGACTGGACGTCCTCCTCCTCCGCCGGGTCCGTCGCCAGGCGGCGGAGGCGGGGGGCGACGCGGGCGTCGGCCGTTTCGGCGTGGCGGGCGGCCACCTCGCGGGTGGTCTCCTCGCAGTCCCACAGGCATTCGACGGCGAAGCCCGCCGCGAAGGTGGGGTCCGTGCTGGCGAGGGCGCGGGCGGCACGGCCGCGCAGGTGGGAGGAGGCCGTCTCGCGGTAGACGTGGCGCAGCACCGGGGCCGCGCAGCCGATGGAGAGCCGGCCCGCGCCGTCCACCAGGGTGAAGAGGCGGGCGGAGTCGGGGCCCGAGCCCCGGACGGTCGAACGGAGGGCGCCCAGGACCAGGCCGGCGTCGTCGGCGCCGCCACGGGCGGCCAGGAGGGCCGCGGCGGCCGCTCCGAGGGCGTCGGGGCGGTGGACCCACGAGCGGGCCCGTTCCAGGGCCGCGGGGCCGCACATCCGCTCGTAGGCGGCCACGGCGGGTTCGTCGCCGGCGGCTTCGATGAGGTCCAGGACGGCCGGGTTCTCCGGCTCCGCGAGGACCAGGTGGTGCAGGGCGGTGGCCCGGGCGGCCTCGCCCTGGGCTCCGGCGGCGGCCGCGAGGATCTCGGGGCGGTCCTCGGGCCCGGCCACGGCGGCCAGACAGCGCGCGGCGGGCACGTGCAGCGGGGTGCCGCGGCGCATCCCGTCGGCGGCCCAGTCGAAGACGGCCCGGACGCCCCAGCCGGGCCGGGGGCCGCTGGGGGAGAGCTGGCGCTGCCAGCGGTCGAAGGAGCCCTGCTGGCGGGCCGCGCGCAGGCGTTGCCCGTACTGCGGGAGCTCCTCCCACAGGCGCCACGGCCGGGGCTCGTAGGCGTCGCGGACGGCGGCGGCCAGCCGCGCCTCGCCCTCGGCGTCCGCCGGGAAGCGGGCGAGGACGGGTGCGGCGAGGGAGCGCAGCCCCTCGTCGTCGTCGCGCAGGGCGAGCTCGTCGAGGGCCCAGGCCCAGTTGGCCCCGGAGGCGGCGTAGCGGCGCAGCAGCATGAGCGCGTCGTCGCGGCCGTAGGAGGCAAGGTGCCCGAGGACGGACAGGGCGAGCCCGGTGCGGTGGTCCTCCTCGTCGACGAGGTCGTCGACGCCGAAGAGGTGGGCCTCGATCGCGCCGAGGGGGCCGGCCAGGTCCAGGTACAGGCGTGCGTAGTACAGCGACCGGTTCTCGACCTGCCAGTCCTGCCGCGGGTCACGGGTCACGCACTGGTCGAGGGCCGCGAGGGCCTCGGGCCGGGGCGCCGCGAGGGCGTGCAGCGTGCCGTCGCCGCGGCCCCGCTGGAGGAGGCCGAGCAGGGTGCCGCTCGGCGCTATGACTGGTTCGAACATGGGAATGGCCTCAAATCAAGCTGGGGACGCAACCGGGAATCGGGATTCACAGGGCCGCGTAACAGCATGTGAGGACGTCCGCCGTCATGTTCCGCTCGATGTAGACCATTGCCTTCTCACTCTCGTCGGTGCTTCGCGACCGTGCCGGCCGGTGCGGCAGGGGTGGGTGTGGACACCCGTCGTGTCCAGCCCGCTCCTGCCCGTCCGTCATGTCCGCGAATCGAATCCGACGCCATGATGACCCAGGCGGTTTGTGCGCCGCGACCACATTTAAGGGCGTCGTGACCAAGCCGTGAGGTCGCGGGCCCGTCCCGGCCCGGGCCGGGCGGGGGAATAAGCGGACTACTTGGCTCCGAAGAGTTCCAGCAGGTCGGCCTTGTGGAACATGCGGGCCGTGTCCACCGCGGAGGGGGTTCCGGCCTCGGGGTCGGCCCCGCCGGCGAGCAGGGCGCGGATGACGGCTTCCTCGCCCTTGAAGACGGCGCCGGCGAGCGGGGTCTGGCCGCGGTCGTTGGCGCGGTCGGCCTCGGCCCCGCGGGCCAGCAGGGCGGTGACGGCGTCGGCGTGGCCGTGGTAGGCGGCGAGCATGACGAGGGTGTCGCCGCGGTCGTTGGTGAGGTTGGCGGGAACCCCGGCGTCGAGGTAGGCGGCCAGGGTCTCCGTCTCACCCTGGCGGGCGAGGTCGAAGATCTTGGTGGCCAGTTCGACGACGTCCTCGTCGGGCGTGTCCTGGTGCTCGCTCATCGGTCGTACCGCCTTTCGCTCTTCTCAAGTCGTGCCGGGGCGCCGGCCGCCACCCGCCGCCCGTGGCGTCCGGCAGGAGTCTGCCCAGGCCGGGCGGACAGGGGGGTGCGCGGCGCTGCGTCCGTACGGGTGAATCGCCAGGGTAGCGCCCGTCCCTGGACATGAGGGGGCCAGCCCGAGGCAAGGATGTCGGGGGCCGGGACACCCGACACCCCGGGGCGCCGACGCGCCAGCCGGGAGGGTCCGGTCAAGTGAAAAACCCGAAGGTTCACCCGTATGCACCTTTTGTCGCATTGATACTTCCTGTGAGCCTGGAACAACTGATGGTGACCTTCCCGACCGTTCCGCTACCAGGAGAACTCCCATGGTCCTGTCGATCTCCGGCGTCGTACTGCTCGGCATCATCTGCTTCCTCTTCTTCAAGAAGGACGGGATGAAGCTGATGCACGCCGTCGTCTGCGCGCTCTTCGGCTTCTTCCTCGCCGGCTCCGCCATCGCCCCGAGCATCACCGCCAGCACGGCGAGCCTCGCGAGCCTGCTCGGCGGGATCAAGCTCTAGCCCGCCCCCCGCCCCACCACCCAGGAGACGACCGTGGCCCGGCGCCCACTCCCCCGCATCCTCACCAGTGGCAGCACCTCGCTCGCCCGGGGCCGCGACCTCGCCCGCACGGCGGCCGACAACGCCACGGACGTCCTCCATCCGCTCCTGGTCATCGGGCGCGGACTGCGCGTCCTGGCCTCGACCGGCCGCCGCAAGTGGGCCGCGACCCCGAAGGACAAGCGGGGTCCGGCGCTGTTCCTGGGCGCCGCCTGCGTCCTGGTGGTCGCGCTCGCCCCGTACGGGCCCCTCACGGCGCTGATCGCGCTGATGGCGGCGGCGGGCTGGCACGGGCGCGACCGCACCCCCGTGAAGACCGGTCCCAGCGACGCCGAGGCCGACCGGCTGCGCTCCCTCTACGAGGCCCTCGTGCCCTACTTCTCCGCCCCCGAGGACCCGAACCCGCTGTTCGCCCACGGCGGCGGCTTCGGCGACGCCTTCAGCGACCACGCCTTCGACGCCGAGGGCCGCGTCACCCGGCTCCGCATCCGCTACCCGGCGTACTTCACCGACGGGGAGCCGGCCTCGCGGGCCCGGATCGAGTCCCTGCTGCACGCCAAGTCCGGGCGCGGCCGGGAGTACCACTTCGCCTGGGACGAGGAGGCCAACCGGCTCGACCTGAGCGTCCTGGAGGCCCTGCCCACCGGGATCGCCGCCCAGCCGTTCGTCACCTCACCCGGCGAGAGCGTCCTCGGCTTCACCGACCCCGGAGGGGTCCGGCGCACCCTGCCGGTGCTGGAGGGCGACGAGACCCGCGACCTGCCGCCCGTCATCTGGCGGACCGGCCCCGGCTCCACCGAACCCCACCTGCTGGCCGTGGGCCAGCCCGGCAGCGGCACCACCACCCTGGTCCGCTCGCTCGCCCTCCAGGCCCTGCGGCAGGGCGGCGACGTGATGGTCGTCGAGGGCGGCGGCAGCAACGAGTACGCCTGCCTGGCCGGACGGGCCGGCGTCCTCGCCGTCGAATGCGGCCCGACCGGGGCCCTGGCCACCGTCGAGTGGGCCGCGCACGAGACCGAGCGGCGCCTGATCGCCGCGCACCGGGCCCGCGAGGCCGGACGGCCCGCGCCCGATGACATCCGGCGGCCGCTGTGGATCCTGCTGGACCGCCCCAGCCTGCTCGCCCACCTCGCGACCGCCGAGGGCCGCCCGGACCCCCTCGCCCAGCTCCAGGTGCCCCTGCGGCACGGCCGCGCCGCGCACGTCACGGTGGTGGTCGCCGAGCACTTCGACCACCTGGAGCTGATCGGCGACGCCGTCTGGCAGCACACCCGGGCCCGGGTCGTCCTCGGCCCCGCCCCCGTCCAGCAGCTCACCGACGTCCTCGGGCTGCCCCCGCACACCACCCCGCCCCCGCAGCTCCCGCCCGGCCGCGGCTACGCCCGGCTCGGCACCGGCCCGGTCCACCGGCTCCAGGTGCCCGCCACCCCGGACCCGTACGACGACGCCACGCACCCGGCGCACCGCCACGCCGTCATGGAGCTGCTGCCCGAGCGGCAGCCGGCCGGCGCCGGCGGCGGCGAGGCCCCGCAGGCGCCCGCGGGGCCGCTCAAGGACCACCCCCCGGCGCAGGCCGGGACCCCCGCCGTCGCGGAAGTCCCCGAGGTCCCTGCGGAGGCCCCCTGAACCTCCCGCAGGGGGGAGGGGGCTACGCGACGAACGTGCGCGGCGGTTCCGCCGCACCGCCCTCCCCGGTACCGACCAGGCGGGCCGCCGCAGCCAGGCGCACGGCGGCCTCCTCGGCCACCGGGCCGCCGACCGTGAAGGGCAGCCGGACGTAGCCCTCGAAGGCCCCGTCCACCCCGAACCGGGGGCCCGAGGGGACGCGGACGCCGACCCGCTCCCCCACCTCCGCGAGCCGCGAACCGGACAGCCCGCCGGCCCGGGCCCACAGGGTCAGCCCGCCGGCCGGCACGTCGAACTCCCAGTCCGGCAGCTCCCTGCGCACCGCCGCGACCAGCGCGTCCCGGTTCTCCCGGGCCTGGGTGCGGCGCATCCCGACGGCCTCCTCCCAGCCCCCGGTGCGCATCAGCCAGTTCACGGCGAGCTGTTCCAGCACCGGGGTGCCGAGGTCGGCGTAGGCACGGGCAGCCACCAGGCTGCGGATGACGTCCGGGGCGGCCCGGACCCAGCCGATCCGCATGCCCGCCCAGAAGGCCTTGCTGGCGGAGCCGACGGTGACCACCGTGGAGCCGGCCGGGTCGAAGGAGCAGACGGGGCGCGGCATGGCCGGCTCCGGGTCCAGCCGGAGCTCGGCCATGGTCTCGTCGGCGATCAGGACGGTGCCGGCGGACCGGGCGGCCTCGACCATGGCCCGGCGCTGCTCCTCCGAGGCCAGGGCTCCGGTGGGGTTGTGGAAGTCGGCGACGACGTAGGCCAGGCGCGGGGCCGAGTCGCGCAGGACCTGCCGCCACACGTCCATGTCCCAGCCGCTCAGCCCCGCGCCCATGGCGACGGGCACGAGGCGGGCCCCGGCGGCGCGCATCAGCTGGAGGATGTTGGCGTAGGAAGGGGACTCGACGGCGATCCGCTCGCCCCGGCCGGCGAAGAGGCTGCAGATGGCGTCTATGGCGCCCATGGCCCCGGTGGTGACCATGATCTGCTCGGGCATGGTCGGGATGCCGCGCTCGGTGTAGCGGTCGGCGAGCATCCGGCGCAGCGCGGGCAGGCCGGCGGGGTAGTCGCCGTGCGTGTGCGCGTAGGGCGGGAGTTCCTCCAGGGCGCCCTGGACGGCCTTGGTGAGCCAGGGTTCGGGCGCGGGGAGGGCGGCGCAGCCCAGGTCGATCATGGAGCCGAGGGACTCGGGCGGCAGCGGCTCCAGGCCCCGGGCCGGGAGGGGGTTCCCGGCCGGTACGGAGGTCCAGCTGCCCGCGCCCCGGCGGGACTCCAGGAAGCCCTCGCCGCGCAGGGCCTCGTAGGCGGCCGCGACGGTGGTGCGGCTGAGGGAGAGGGCGACGGCCAGTTCGCGCTCGGCGGGCAGGCGGGCCGCCACGGGCACGCGGCCCTCCAGGACGAGCAGCCGGATGCCGTCGGCGAGCGAGCGGTACGCGGGCGCCTTGCGGGCGCCGGGGACGGCGGGCCGCTCCTGCTGGGAGGTGATCAGGCGGGCGAGCTGCGCGGTGCCGACCGCTGAGGTCCACTGAGCCATGGCGTCCGGTCCACCTTCATGCGATTGGCCCCGGCGGCCGGGGTCCGGGCCGGGATTGGATTGGTTCCGCGGCCTCCAGGGTGTCACGGAGCGGTCCACCCGGGCCAGGCGGGGGCCGGACCGTGCGCCCCGCCCGGCCGGCGGGCGGGCGCGTTCACCGTCCGTCCATCCGGCCTCTCCCGTCCCGGGGGGCACAGCGGGCATACTGCGCCCGTGACTCACGTACGCCTTCGCCACCCCTACCTGGACCACCCGGCCCCGATCCCCTTCGCCCACCGGGGCGGGGCCGCGGACGGCCTGGAGAACACCGCCGCCGCCTTCCGCCGGGCGGCCGAAGCCGGCTACCGGTACTTCGAGACCGATGTGCACGCGACGGCCGACGGGAAGCTGGTGGCCTTCCACGACGCCACCCTGGACCGGGTCACCGACGCGACGGGCCGGATCCGGGAGCTGTCGTGGAGCCGGGTGCGCGAGGCGCGGGTGGCGGGCAGCGAGCCGCTGCCGCTCTTCGAGGAGCTGCTGGAGGAGTTCCCGGACGCCCGCTGGAACGTGGACGTCAAGGACGAGTCGGCCCTGCACCCGCTGGTGAACCTCGTCGCGCGGGCCGGGGTCTGGGACCGGGTGTGCGTGGGCTCCTTCTCGGAGAGCCGGGTGGCCCGGGCCCAGAAGATCGCCGGCCCCCGGCTGGCCACCTCGTACGGGGTCCGGGGCGTGGTCGGGCTGCGGCTGCGCTCGTGGGCGATCCCGGCGGCGCTGCGGGTGGGCGCGGTGGCGGCCCAGGTGCCGGAGACCCAGGCGGGCATCCGGGTGGTGGACCGGCGCTTCGTACGGACCGCGCACGCGCGGGGACTCCAGGTGCACGTGTGGACCGTGAACGAACCGGAACGCATGGAGGCTCTTCTCGACCTGGGTGTCGATGGCATCATGACCGACCGGATCGACATCTTGCGCACGGTGCTGGACCGGCGCGGGGCCTGGGCCTGACGGGCCGCAGGGCCGCCGCGCCCGGTCCGGCGGCCGGCGTCCTACGGGGAAGAACGAGGGGGCGCTCATGACCGAGCGTACGGACAAGGAAGCGGAACCCGGCGCGGAGGACGGCAGAGCCGCCGCGGACGCGGCCGCCGCGCGCAGGCGCGAACAGCACGGCTGGTACTTCTACGACTTCGCCTGCTCGGTCTACTCGACGAGCGTCCTCACGGTGTTCCTCGGGCCGTACCTGACGGCCGTGGCCAAGGCGGCGGCCGACCCCGAGGGCTACGTCCACCCGCTGGGCATACCGGTGCGGGCCGGGTCGTTCTTCGCGTACACCGTGTCGCTGTCGGTGATCCTGGCCGTGCTGGTCATGCCGCTGGCCGGCGCGGCGGCGGACCGGACCGGCCGCAAGAAGCCGCTGCTGGCGGCGGCCGCGTACACCGGGGCCGCGGCGACGACCGGGATGTTCTTCCTGGACGGGGACCGCTACCTGCTGGGCGGGTTCCTGCTGGTCGTCGCGAACGCCTCCCTGGCGGTCTCGATGGTGCTCTACAACGCCTTCCTGCCGCAGATCTCCACCCCGGACGAGCGGGACACCGTCTCCTCGCGGGGCTGGGCCTTCGGCTACACCTCGGGCGCGTTCGTGCTCGTGCTGAACCTGGTGCTCTTCCAGGGCCACGACTCCTTCGGGCTCTCCGAGGGCGCGGCGGTGCGGATCTGCCTGGCCTCGGCCGGCCTGTGGTGGGGGGCCTTCGCGATCGTCCCGCTGCGCCGGCTGCGCGACCGGGCGGCGGTCCGGGAGGCGGGTGCGGCTCCGGCCGTCAGCGGCTGGCGGCAGCTGGTGACCACGCTGAAGGACATGCGGCGCTATCCGCTGACCCTGTCGTTCCTGCTGGCCTACCTGGTCTACAACGACGGGGTCCAGACGGTGATCTCCCAGGCCTCGGTCTACGGCTCGGAGGAGCTGGAGCTGGAGCAGTCCACGCTGATCGTGGCCGTGCTGCTGGTCCAGGTCCTGGCGGTGGTCGGGGCGCTGGCGATGGGGCGGCTGGCGGTCGCCTACGGGGCGAAGCGGACGATCCTCGGCTCGCTGGCCGCGTGGGGCCTGACGCTGGGGGCCGGGTACTTCCTCCCGGCCAGGACCCCGGTGTGGTTCTTCGCACTCGCCGCGATGATCGGGCTGGTGCTCGGCGGGAGCCAGGCGCTGTCGCGCTCGCTGTTCTCGCACCTGGTGCCGGCGGGCAAGGAGGCCGAGTACTTCTCCGCGTACGAGATGAGCGACCGCGGGCTGAGCTGGGTGGGGCCGCTGGTCTTCGGGCTCACGTACCAGCTCACGGGCAGCTACCGGGACGCGATCATCTCGCTGGTGGTCTTCTTCGCACTGGGTTTCGCACTGCTCGCGCGAGTGCCGGTGCGGCGCGCGGTGGAGGCGGCGGGCAATCCTGTTCCGGTGCGCGTCTGAGGCGGGATCCGGACCGGACTCGTGAACGAGTCCCGAACGAATTTCGACGTTATGGCGATCGGCCGGTAGTGTACGCCTTTGGCCTGCCAGGCGGACCGTTACTGCGCGTTCATTGAGTAGAGACGTTGGGTGACATCTGCTGCCAGATGTGACAAAACGGGCACTGGTGGGTACAACAAGGGGCGGCACGACGGGCGACGCATGACCCGGAGCGGGAATCTATACCGCCGACCGGACGTTGACCGGATGACGACGACAGCGACACCTGTCCTGTGGGCGACAAGCCCGGGAGGCACGATTCATGAGTGAGCGAGCTCTCCGCGGTACGCGGCTCGTGGTTACCAGCTACGAGACGGACCGCGGCATCGATCTGGCCCCGCGCCAGGCGGTGGAGTACGCATGCCAGAACGGACATCGATTTGAGATGCCGTTCTCGGTTGAGGCAGAGATTCCGCCGGAGTGGGAGTGCAAGGCGTGCGGCGCCATGGCACTCCTGGTGGACGGGGACGGGCCCGAAGAGAAGAAGGGCAAGCCTGCGCGAACGCACTGGGACATGCTCATGGAGCGACGCACTCGCGAGGAGCTGGAGGAGGTGCTGGCCGAACGGCTGGCCGTTCTCCGTTCCGGCGCCATGAACATCGCCGTGCATCCGCGGGACAGCCGCAAGTCCGCCTGATCCGCGGGCGCTGAGCACAAGCCGAGGGGCCCCGCCACATCAGTGGCGGGGCCCCTCGGCTTGCCTTGTCTTCGCCCTGCCCCGGCCCGCCGTGCCGCGTCCGTGCGGGCCCGGCCTGCGGCGTCCGTGCGGGCCCGGCCTGCGGCCCGCGCGGTCTACGGCGTCAGCGGCGGGCGGTGGCCGGTGTCCGGGCCGGGCCCTCCGGCCGGGGAGCCGTCCTCGCGGATCACCTCGCCCTGGACCACCTTGCCGTCGGGGAAGTGGATCCTGGCCTGCGTGTAGGCGTCGCCGAAGCCGCCCGGGGCGCCGGACGCCATCCTCCGCTCCAGCGTCCGCCCGGCCCGCCGGGACACGAAGGCGCGGACGGGGGGCAGCAGGAGGAGCAGGCCGGCCACGTCGGACAGGAGCCCGGGCAGGATCAGCAGCAGCCCGGCCAGCATGGTCAGGGCGTTGCCGGAGCCCTTCGCGGGCTGCGGGGCCGACGGGGTCCCGCCGGCCATCGCCTGCTCCTGCGCCTGGTGGAAGGTCCGCGTCAGGTTCCTGAAGGCCCGCCGCCCGGCGCGCTTGATGACCACCACGCCCAGCACCAGCCCGCCCGCGAGCAGCACGGCCACGGTGAACCCGCCGGCCGCGCCGGCGACCACGCCGAGCAGCCAGATCTCCAGGATCAGCCAGGCGGCTACCGCCAGCGGGAGGAACGTACGGGCGGGCGAGCGCCGCCGGGGGGCCGTCGTGGTGGTGCCGGTCGTCATACCACCCAGTGTGCCCGGCCCGGGGTAAAAGCGGCCTCAGCCGGAGGTACCGGGCAGCCCCTAGGGGACGCCCGGGGAGGCCGCCCGCTCCCCCGGCTACCGCCGGGAGCCGCCCCCGGTGAGCTTGGCGGCGCGCTCCCGCAGGCCCCACTGGGTGACCCGCCACAGGGCCTCGATCACGATGTCCTTGCTCATCTTGCTGTCGCCGAGCTCGCGCTCCACGAAGGTGATGGGCACCTCCACCACGCGGAAGCCCTTGCGGACCGCCCGGCGGGCCAGGTCGACCTGGAAGCAGTAGCCGGCCGAGGCGACCTCGTCCAGACCGAGCCCCTCCAGGGTCTCGCGGCGGAAGGCGCGGTAGCCGCCGGTGACGTCCCGGATCGGGACGTCCAGCATCAGCCGGGAGTAGGTGGAGCCGCCGCGCGAGAGGAACTCGCGGCTCTTGGGCCAGTTGACGACCCGGCCGCCCGGCACCCACCGGGAGCCCAGGACGAGGTCCGCGCCGGCCAGCGCGGTGAGCAGCCGCGGCAGCTCCTCCGGCTGGTGGGAGCCGTCGGCGTCCATCTCCACCAGGACCCCGTAGCCGTGCTCCAGGCCCCAGGCGAAGCCCGCCAGGTAGGCGGCGCCGAGGCCCTCCTTGCCCTTGCGGTGCAGGACGTGGACGTGGTCGTCCCCGGCCGCCAGCTCGTCGGCGAGCTTGCCGGTGCCGTCGGGGCTGTTGTCGTCCGCGACCAGGACGTGCGCCTCGGGGACCGCCGCGCGGACCCGGCCCGTGATCCGGCCGATGTTCTCCGCCTCGTTGTAGGTCGGAATGATCACCAGCGTGGTGCCGAGCGGCCCGAAGGTCCGCTGTCCGCCGTTGCTCACCGGTTCCCCTTGTGTGTCGTGCGTCGAGTCGGGCCCGTGCGGCCCGTTCTCGTCAGCCCGTCACGGCAGGACGATTTTAGAACAGCGATCGGGGCCCGGCGGCCCTTCGGGCCGGACCGGGGCCCGCTGGCTGCGGGCCGCCGTGACCGTTGTCTACTGGACCGCCGGGCCCGTGCCGGTGCCACCGCCGCCCCGGTGAAACCTTCCCTCGCCCCCGAGGCGCGGGTGCGCTGGGCGGACGGCTCCGTCCGGTCCGGCGTCCTGCCGGTGGACCCGGGCGAACCTATCCGGGCGGGGCCGCCGGGACCGAGCCGATGCCGGGTGGATCACCCCTGTGGCCGTACGAATACCTCCCGGCCGCCCACGACCGTCCGCAGGCACACCGGCAGGTCCGCGCCCGGGCTGAGGTCGGGCAGGCCGGGGGTGCCGGAGCGCGGGTCGGTGGACCAGCGGGCGACCCGGTCGTCGGGGGCCTGGACCACCAGCTCGCCGGTCTGCCAGACGGCGTAGTCGGCGGGCGCGCCGGGCACCAGGATGCCCGCGTCGTCGCGGCCCAGCGCCCGCCAGCCGCCCCGGGTGTGGGCGGCGAAGGCCGCCCGTACGGAGATCCGGTGCTCGGGGGTGCGGTGGAAAGCGGCGGCCCGCACGGTGCCCCAGGGGTCGAGCGGGGTCACCGGCGCGTCGGAGCCGAAGGCCAGCGGGACGCCGGCCTTGAGCATGGCCGCGTACGGGTTGAGGGTGCGGGCGCGCTCCGCGCCGAGCCGGTCCGCGTACATGCCGTCCTCCCCGCCCCAGGCGGCGTCGAAGGCCGGCTGCACGGAGGCGGTCAGGCCCAGCTCCGCGAAGGCCGCGATGGTCTCCGGCGTCATCATCTCGGCGTGCTCCACGCGGTGGCGGGCGGCCCGGATCCGGGCCTGGCCCACCTTCTCGGCGGCGGCGCGGACGCCCTCGACCACGGCGGTGAGGGCGGCGTCGCCGATGGCGTGGAACCCGGCCTGGAGGCCCGCCTCGGTGCAGGCGGCCACGTGCGCGGCGACCGCGGCCGCGTCCAGGTAGCCGGTGCCGGTGTGGGCGGCGTCGGCGTACGGGGCGTGCAGGCAGGCGGTGTGCGAGCCGAGGGCGCCGTCCACGAAGAGGTCGCCGGCGGCGCCGACCGCGCCGAGCTCGCGGGCCAGGCCGAGGTCGCGGTCGGCCCAGTAGCCGTGGACGCGGGGGCCGGGGCGTTCGGCGGCCAGGGCCAGCAGGCCCGTGAAGTCCTCGGCGGAGGAGATGTCGGGGCCGCCGCACTCGTGCAGCGAGCCGATGCCGAGGGAGGCGGCCCGGTCGAGGGCGGCCCGCTGGGCCTCGGCGCGCTGGGCGGGGGTGAGGGCGGCGAGCGCGGCGCGGCGGACGGCGTGGTGGTCGTCCTTGGTGAGGGGTTCGCCGTCGCCGTGCGGGTGGACCTGCGGGACCAGGTCGAGGAGGGCCGTGGTGACGACCGCGGAGTGGACGTCGATGCGGCTCAGGTAGAGCGGGCGGCCCCCGGTGGCCTCGTCGAGCTCGGAGCGGCGCGGGGCCCGGCGCTCGGGCCAGCGGGCGGCGTCCCAGCCGTGGCCGAGGAGCACCCGGTCGGCGGGGCGGCGCGCGGCGTACGCGCGGACGAGGTCGAGGGCCTCGGTGAGGGAGCGGGCGGTGGTGAGGTCGAGGCCCGTGAGGACGAGGCCGGTGGAGGTGGCGTGGACGTGGGCGTCGGTGAAGGCGGGGGTGACGAGCGCCCCGCCGAGGTCGACGACCTCGTCCACTCCCTGCGCGAAGGCGTCGGCGGCGCCCTCGGAGCCGACCCAGGCGATGTGGCCGCGCTCGACGACCATCGCCGTGGCGAAGGGGTCGGCGGGGCTGTGCACCTCGCCTCCGCGCAGGAGGACGGTGCGGGTGGGGGTGGCGGTGCCGTCAGTCATGGTCACCAGTCTCGCCCCTGCGCGGGTGTGCGGTTCGCCCCGGGTGGGGGTGGTTCCACACCCCCGGACGGCTAGACCCGCGGTGGACGGGCCTCGTAGGGGGTGCTGAGGACCACCGTGGTGCGGGTGGAGACGTGGGCCAGGGCCCGGAGGCGGCCCAGCAGGTCCTCCAGCTCCAGCGGGGTGGCCACGCGGACCTTGAGGATGTAGTTCTCGTCGCCCGCGACGCTGTGGCAGGCCTCGATCTCCGGGACGCCCGCCAGCCGGTCCGCGATGTCGTCCGGCGCGCTCGGGTCGAACGGCTTGACCGAGATGAAGGCCGTGAGGGGGAGCCCGACGGCCTCGGGGTCGACCACGGCCGCGTAACCGCGGATGACGCCGCGCTGCTCCAGCCTGCGTACTCGCTGGTGGACCGCCGACGTGGACAGGCCCGTGGCCTTGCCCAGGTCCGTGTAGCTCATCCGCCCGTCCCGCACGAGCAGATCCACGATCTGGCGGTCCAGCTCCTCCATTGCGCTCATAGCCGCTCAACCTAAGGCCCAGGACCGCTCCAGGCACAGCGGTGTCCACGCAGAAGTGGCACCTGCGGCGGGCATGTGACGAAAGCCACAGACATGTACGGGCGTACATCCCGCTCTCGTGGTTACTCGTGCCGCGTGGCGGGAAGTGCTTGGTGTGGCCGTGGCCGAAGAACCTGCCCGCCCGGCCCATCCAAGGGGGAGTACATCCATGCTGAACACCAAGCGCGCCGGTCGCACCGAACCGGAGCCCCTGGAACCGCTCGCCGCCGAGTACGCGGAGGACGACGACTACCTCGAACCCGCCGACGCCGAGGGGTTCGACATCCACCACGCGGTCTGCCCCGACTGCGGGCAGTCGATCGCCCTCGTCGCGGACGAGGAGCACCTCCCGGAGCACGCCCTGTGCCTGACCCCGTGGAACCCGTTCGGGCTCACGGTGTGCGCGGGTACGGGCCGCCCGGTCGCGGACGCGCTGGCGACGGTGGGCCTGCTCCCGTCGGAGCAGGCGGAGCTGGAGGCCGTCGTGCACCTCACGCTGCCCCAGGGCCTCGACTGGCGGACGCAGCCCTTCTCGCACGTCGGCGGTCCGGGCTCGCGTCCCGTACGGCCGGCCGCGGCCCCGCTGCCGCAGAAGCGCGAGCACGCGCAGGCCGCCTGACCTCCGCTACCAGTAGGTTCCCTGCACCATGGCCGCCAGGGCGGCGTGGTGCAGGATCAGGCCGTCCGGATCCGCGGGGACCTCGACCTCCCCGAAGTACGCCTGCCGGTAGGCGATGCGCAGCATCACGATGCCGTGCCGCAGGGCGGCGTAGAGGGTGTGGAACTCCATGTCCCGCGGGGTGTGCCCGGTGAGCTCGGCGTACCGGCGCTCCAGGTCCTCGCGGCGCAGGAAGTCCGGCAGGCCGGGCTGGCCGAAGCCCACGGTCAGGTCCTGGAAGAAGCGGTGCAGGTAGACGGTCCAGCCGAGGTCGACCTCGCGCGGGGCGCAGGCAGCCATCTCCCAGTCGAGGACCGCGGTCGGCCGGAAGCCGTCGTAGACGACGTTGCCGATGCGGGCGTCGCCCCAGTTGAGGACGGGGTCGCCCTCGTCGGCCGGCCAGAGCTCCTCCAGCCGGTCGAAGGCCCGCTCCAGGAGGGGCGAGCGGGCCAGGCCGTCCACCACCCAGGCGTAGTAGGCGCGCTGCGCGTCGACGTGCCGGCGCAGCGGGCTGCCCCCGCCCGCCGGGAGCAGGAACCGGGCCTCCTCGACCGGGAACTGGTCGTGCAGGCGGGCGAGGAGGGAGATGCTGGCCTCCTGGAGCTCGGCGCGCTCCGCGTCGGTCGCGGAGTGCAGCCAGTTCCCCTCGTAGGTGTAGGGCATGACGTCGGGCGGTACGCGCCCCTCGGCGCGGGCCATCACGAAGAAGGGCGAGCCCAGCGGGGCGGGGTCCTCCTCCAGCCAGAGCACGCGCGGTACGGGGAGGTCGGTGTGCTCGGCGACCAGGCCCATCACGCGGTGCTGGCGGGGCATGTCGTAGGCGGGGAAGACGGTGTAGGCGGCCGGGTCGGCGGCGAGGCGCAGCGCGCAGGAGCGGACGGGGGCGTCGGGGTGCTCGACGTCGAAGAGCAGGGTCTCGCTGGACATGCCGTTGGAGCCGGGGACGGAGGTGCCGGTGACCTTCGCGCCGGGGAGCCGGCGGTCGAGCCAGGCCGTGAGGCGGCGGCCGAGTTCCTCGGGGTCGCGGGTGGAGGTGCGGGGGCGTGGTGCCGTCATGGGGAGCTCCTCTCCGGATCGGGGCTGGTCAGGGGGCGACGGAGGCGTAGTCGGCGAAGCCGCTGGGGTCGTGGCGGCCGAAGCTGCCGTGTTCGAAGATCCCGAAGCCGGTCCGGCCCTCCAGGGTGAAGCGGGCCGCGTGGTCGGTGACCCCGAAGGCGGCCATGGGGTGGGCGGCGGGGTCGGAGAGGTCGTAGACGCGGCGGTCGGTCCAGCCGCGGCCCCGCCAGCTGCCGTGCTGCCAGTCGGCGGCGGGAGGGTAGCCGGCCCCCACGGCGAGCGGGGAGGAGGACAGGACCTCCACCCCGAGTTCGAGGGGTTTGCGGGAGGGGTCGGTGAGGTGGACCACGGCCCGCTCGGGGTGCCGGGTGCCGGAGCGGTAGCGGATCTCGGTGTGGGGCCAGCCGAGCTGGACGTCGTGGCGGCCGCTGTCCTCGGGGAAGACCTGGACGGCCTCGTTGAGGGTGCGGTGGCCGTCGGCGTCCTCCTGGGCGACGACCATGAGGAAGCGGTCCTCGAAGCGGACGGGGATCCAGAGCCAGTGGAAGCCCTCGGGCCGGTGCTCCTCGGCGGCCCGGCCGCCGTCCTCGCCCGGTATCGGGCGCACCCCCCAGCTGCGGTCGCGGGTCCCGGTCCACTCCCCCGGGGTCAGGACGAACTCCTCGCCGCGGGCCCGGACCGTGCCGGTGACGCCGCCGGCCTGGACGAACCGCCGGCCCTCCAGCATGAGGCGGTCGCCGCGCCGCTGGACGTGGTGGGGCTCCCAGACGGCGGGGAACCCGGCGGTCCAGGTGACGTCGTACGAGAGCCCGCGCGGGTCCCGGGGGTCGGGGTCGCAGCGCAGGGTGAGCCGCTTCAGCGGCACGTCGACGGTGATCGACAGCGGGCCGACCGAGAGGTTCATCCGGTCGTCGGTGAGGGCGTCGGAGGCGCGGACGGCGAGGAGCTCGTCGCCGAGGCGCAGGGTGGCGTAGGCGTCGATGACCCCGGCGTTGGGGTAGACGCCGAGGCCGAGGATGAGGACGGCGCGGCCGGCGTGGTCGAAGACGTGGAAGATGCAGCGGTCGTAGGCGTTGCGGTCGCCCGTGACCAGGTGCTTCATCGACAGCGGGGCCTGGTGGACGGGGTACTCGTCGAGGGGCACGGGACGGTCGGCGGGCATGGCGAACCTCCTGGGCGCGGGTTCCGGCGCGGTGCCGGGGCGAGCGGATATGACGGTACGTCAGATCGCGCGCTCGCGGCCAGGGTTGTGGCACACCCTGACAGCCCGGCACTCCTGGCCACCGACCCGGCCGGCCCCGGCACGGCCGCGCGCGTGGGAGGGCTCGAACGGATGGGCGCGGGCGGCGGGGGGTTACCCCTGCGCCGGGTGCCGCGTTGGCCGTGCATGACCACCCTCGAGACGCCCTCGCCACGGGCGGGGCGCAGGCGGCGCCCCGCTCCGCAGGGCCCCGAAGAATCGGTTCACCGCCCGGTCGAGCAGGCGGTGCGGCAGGCCGCGTACGAACCGCCCCGGCCGGGCCCGGCGGGGTACCGGGGCCACCCCGACCCGCCGATCTACTCCGCCCTGCTCGCCCGCTGGGCCGCCGACGGCCGGACCCTGCCGGGCCGGCGCGACCCGGACTGGTCCCGGATCGCCTCCTCCCCCATCTGGCCGTCCGGACCTCTCTTCGGGGGCTGAACCGCCGGACGGGCGCCGCATTTCGTGTCGCGGCGGACCGTTTCGCCACGGGACGCCCGGGGCCCGCGGAGCGTGCCGGGGACCTGAGCCGGACAGCGGCGGGCGGGCCGGGCAGCGGCGGGCGGGCCGGGCAGCGGCGGGCGGGCCGGAAGGCCTCGCCGTCGGGCCGCCCCCGCCGGTCCCCGTGCCGGCCCGGGCCGGTACGGGGACCTCCTCGTCAGCGGGTCTCGGGGCCGGCCAGGTGGCGGGCGATGACCATGCGCTGGATCTGGTTCGTGCCCTCCACGATCTGGAGCACCTTGGCCTCGCGCATCAGGCGCTCCACCGGGAAGTCCGCGGTGTAGCCGTAGCCGCCGAGGATCTGCACCGCGTCCGTGGTGACGGCCATCGCCGCGTCGGTGCAGAACAGCTTGGCCATCGCCGCCTGCCGGGAGAACGGCTTGCCGGCGTCGCGCAGCCGCGCGGCCGCGAGGTAGAGCGCCCGGCCCGCCTCGATCTTGGTGGCCATGTCGGCCAGCATGAAGCGCAGCCCCTGGAAGTCGGCGATCGGGTGCCCGAACTGCTTGCGGCCGAGCGCGTAGGAGACGGCCTCGTCGAGGGCGGCCTGGGCGACGCCGATGGCGCAGGCGGCGATGCCGAGGCGGCCCGCGTCGAGGGCGGCCAGCGCGATGGTGAAGCCCTGGCCCTCCTCGCCGATCCGGCGGGCGTCGGGGACGCGCACGCCGTCGAAGTGCAGCTGGGCGGTGGGCGAGCCCTTCATGCCCATCTTCTTCTCGGGGACGGCGGCCGTCAGGCCCTCCGCGTCCCCGGGCACGAGGAAGGCCGTGATGCCCTTGGCGCCGGGGGCGCCGGTGCGGGCGAGGACGGTGTAGAAGTCGGCGACGCCGCCGTGGGTGATCCAGGCCTTGGTGCCGGTGATCACCCAGTCGTCGCCGTCGCGGACGGCCTTGGTGGTGAGCGAGGCGGCGTCCGAGCCGGAGGCCGGCTCGGAGAGGCAGTAGGCGCCCAGGAGCCCGCCGCCGAGCATGTCGGGCAGGTGGGCGGCGCGCTGCTCCTTGGTGCCGTAGCCGGCCAGGCCGTGGCAGGCCAGGGAGTGGACGCTGACGCCGAGGCCGACGGTCAGGCGGGCGGCCGCGAGCTCCTCCAGGACCTGGAGGTAGACCTCGTACGGCTGGTCGCCGCCGCCGAACTCTCCGGCGTACGGCAGGCCCAGCAGCCCGGCCTCGGAGAGCAGGGTGAAGACCTCGCGGGGGAAGCGCCCGGCGTCCTCCTCCTCGGCGGCCTTGGGGCGGACCTCCCGCTGGGCGATCTCGCGTACGAGCGCGAGGAGGTCCCGGGACTCCTCGGTGGGCAGCTGACGGTCCACCGGCTGCGGGGCGCGGTCGGTCATGGCGGCGCTCTCCTCCCTCGTCGGGCACGGCGGCGACGCGTGAGGTGTGGTACGCGCCGCCGGATCTCGGTGCTCTCACAGCCGATGCTGCCCTCCCGGGTCACGGAAGGGCTCGAACAGCGGCTGCGGCGGCTTGAGTATGCCCGATCAGGCGCTTTACGTCACCGGTACAGGATTGCCATGATCATCCGGGGTCCTCGAGGCCTCCTCGGGAGCGACCGGAGGAGCGGGACATTCGGGGACGAGTTCCTCGATCACGGTGAGCGTCGCGCGCAGCTGGCGGACGAGGAGTCCGGCGAGCGCGGACCGGTCGGGCTGCCCTTCCGCGGCGGCGGAGCCGATCCAGTCGAGGGTGGCACCCTCCACCCCGGAGAGCCAGCCGACGAGGGCGAGCCGGGCCAGCGGCGGGACGGTGCGGCGGCCGTAGGCGCCCTCGGTGATCGCGGCCAGGAGCTCCTCGCGGACGGCGTCGCGTATCGCGAGGACCTCGGCGTCGGAGCCGACGCCGCCGGTGACGATGGTCCGGTAGGCGGCGTGGTGGTTCTGGGCGTACTGGAGGTAGCCGTCGACGGTGCGGCGCAGCCGCTCGGCGCCCGGGAGCTCGGGCTCGCCGGTGGCGCGGGCGACGAGCTGGGCGACGGAGTCCTCGACGATGGCGAGGTAGTAGCCGCGTTTGCTCTTGAAGTAGTAGTAGACGAGCCCCTTGGCGACTCCCGCGTGCTGGGCGATGTCGTCCATGGAGAGGGCGTCGTACGAGGTGTCGGCGAACAACTTCCGCCCGATCGATATGAGTTCGGCTCTCCGGACCTGCGATCGGCCGGTCCTGCCACGCTGTTGACTATTATTCAAATCCGGCCCTAGCCTCGAAGCCTCGAACTGTCTGCCACAGGAATTCCCGCAGTGTACGGGAGGGACCGCACGGGCGAGGACGGCAGGAAGCCCGCCGGAGGCCGGGTCGGCTGGAGGAGATCGGCGGCCGTCGCGCGGCCGGCGGTGGCGGCCCTCGGGGCGCTGGCTGTGGTCCGGCGCAGGGCGCGCCAGTTCGGCCTCCAGGCCGGTTCATCGAGGGCGCGGGGGTGCGGTCGCACGCCTGGTCGGCGACCGGCGGCGACTTCCGGCTCAGGGGCCTGCGGCTCGGCGTCATCCTCGGCGGGGACCCGTGCTTCCCCCAGGCGCCGCCCTGCGGACCCCGCCGGGCCCGCGCGCGCGGCTGCGGGTCTGGCGGCGGGAGCGCCCCTTCCGGGGCGGGCTGCTGCCGGTACCGGGCGGGACCGAGCTGCTGCTGGTCCCGCTCTCCCCGCCGAGCGTGCCGGTCGGCCTGGGGCCGGGCGGGATCGCGGCCGTCGGGATCGGGGCCGCGCCGATCGTAGCGGCCGCCGGCCGCCGTACTGCCGGTGGCGCCCTTGGCGGCGCCGGCCGCCGGGGCCCCGCCGGCGCGCGGCGGGGGCCGGGCAGGGGCCGCCGACGGCCGCGCGGACTCCCCCGACCGCGACCACCTCGCTCTTCGCGCCACAGGGCTTCGCCCTGGCGGGCACCACCGAGGTGGCGACGGCCGACGGCCCGCGCCGGGTCCTGGTCCTGCGGACGGCGGCGGCCGCGCTGCGCGACTACCGGCTGCGCACGCGCGACGGCCGCGAGGTGACCGACGGACTGCGGCTGGAGGCGTCCCGACCCCGACCGGGCCGCGGGGGGCTACAGCCAGCCGAGCCGGGTGACGAACATGGCCACGACGACCACCAGCGTCCAGCCGAGGACGTGCTCCAGCCAGGCGGACTCCCGGGGGCCACCGGTGCCGACGAGGCGGCGGGCGCGGGCGGTGAGGGCGGCGGTGTGTGCGGTCATGCCGTCCAATGTGCCAGCGTTCGCGGCTTTCGCGGTATATGGCAAGGGTCACACGGCGCCGGGCCCCGGCGGCCTCCGGGAGGGGAGGCGGGGCCGGGGCCCGGCAGGAGGCGCGGAGCGGTCAGGTGGTCGTGCGGGTCGTGCGCGGGCGCCCGCCGAGGGAGACCATGGCGAGGCCGAGGCACAGGGCGACCGCGCCGGTGATCACGTTGCTGAGGACGCTGCGGGTGGTGTCCATCGCGCCGGCCATCACCCAGGGGGCCACGATGGTCCAGGCCCCGATCACGACCGCGGTCCAGGCCATCGCGTGCGTACGCTCGTAGGCCGACCCCATGCCGCCCATGCAGAGGCAGAAGGCCGCTCCCGCGATGAGGTTGTTGATGGCCAGCGGGCTCAGCGCGCTGAACCCGGCGATCCACGCCGAAGCGGCCAGGTAGAGGCCCGTGATCAGGGCCAGCGCCTCCACGGCCTGCGCGGCCGGGGTGCTCGTCACCCGCTCGAACCGAGTGCGCATCTCGGCAAGGTCCGGGTGGTGTTCGATGCTCGAATGAGTCGTCATGGTGCGCCGCCTCCTGTGAGAAGCCTTATATGCGCTTTATGCCCATATTCAACCGGTTAAGCCCTTCGTGCGGACGGATGTTCGGAGGGATTTCCCCTCACAGGACCCCGACCCGGCGCAGGGCGGCGATCTGCGCCTCCGTCGGCCGGGACGGGGCGTACAGGTAGCAGACCCCGCCGCTGCCGGAGACGGTCTTGCCGTCGGCGTTGCGGCGTTTGGTGCGCAGCCAGACGTTCTCCCACTCCCGGCGCTTGTAGACGCGGCGGACGGAGGCGTTGTCCGCCGAGTTCGGGTCGTTGGCGACGACGTCCCCGGAGGCGGTGAAGCCGATCACGGTCATCAGGTGGCCTGCGGTGCCGTAGCCCGCGCCCGTCAGCTCCTCGCGGCGGAAGGACTGGGAGGTGATGACCGGGACGCCGGCCGCGACCAGGGTCTCCAGGTCGGTGAGGGAGCCGAGCCGGGTCACGACGCCGGCCAGGTCGCGGTAGGTGGCGGCGTAGGCGGCGTTGAAGGGCCAGTTGCCGCATCCCTTGTAGGCGGCGTCATAGGTGGAGCGGGCCGCGTGGCAGACCTGGGGGTCGGCGTACCCGGGGGCGACCCAGGCCAGGGAGGCGGCACTGGGCCTGCGGCCCCAGTACTCGATGACCATCTGGGAGGAGGTGGGGCTGCACCAGGCCTCGCCCCCGTTGTCGTACTCCGGGTACTGGCCGGTGTGGACCTCCTGCGAGTAGCGCGGGACCGTCAGCTCGTGGGCCCTGCCGGAGGGGGCGGAGGCCGGGACGGTGAAGCGGTCCGGGACGTCGGAGGCCATCGCCCCGGCCAGCCACACCGTGGGCCCCCCGCCGGCGCCGGGCTCGCGGTGGAGGGTCAGCCGCAGCTGCCAGTGCGTGATCCGCAGTCCGGCCGCCGCGGCCGGGGCGTCGACGGCCAGGGTGTCGGTCCAGACGGTGGTCCGGCCGTCGGTCTGGCCGTCGACCGAGGTGCGCCGAATGTCGCCGTCCCCGGCCGCCCAGCGGCCCATCACGTACCAGGGGCCCACCGTCCCGTCCGGGTAGGTGGGGCGCAGCTCGGTCTGGATCCAGCTGCCGGCCGGGGTGCGTGCGTTCCACGAGGCGATGGCCTCGGTGGCGGGGACGGCGCAGCGGTGCACCGGGGAGGTCCAGGTGGCGTACTCCCAGGCCGACTTCCGGCCGGTGTGCGGGTCGGTGTACTCGGTGCGGCCGGCCGGGGCCGCGATCTCCAGGCCCGGGCGGGCGCCGTCGACGGCGGTGGTGCCGCGGTGCGTGCCGGCCCGCCAGTGGGCGTGCGCGTACCAGAACCGGTTGTCCACCGCCGCGGCCCCTGCGGCGGCGCCGCCCGCGGCGGGTCCGGCGGC
Source organism: Streptomyces sp. NPDC096136 (assembly GCF_044763325.1). Taxonomy (NCBI): domain Bacteria; kingdom Bacillati; phylum Actinomycetota; class Actinomycetes; order Kitasatosporales; family Streptomycetaceae; genus Streptomyces; species Streptomyces sp. NPDC096136. Next base: position 48,498 of record NZ_JBIWFZ010000023.1, read on the forward strand.
CCCGTCGGGTCCGGCGGCCCCGTCGGGTCCGGCGGCACGGTCCGGCGCCGGCCCGGGGGTGTCCGGGCCAGGCGTGTCCGCGCCGACGGCGGAGGCCCGGCCCGCGGGCAGGGAGGCCGCGGTGGCCGCGGCGAGGACGACGGCCAGCAGGGCCCTGCGTGGCGTGGGTGCGGTCATCGGCGTGGCCCCCAGGGGTCGGTGCGGTGGATCGACTGGTCCACCCTTCCAGTTCCCGGTGGTGGTGCGGCGAAGCGCGGGGCCGTGTCGCGGCCGGGGCGCCCGGGGGACATACGCTGGCCGGGTGGAACCACAGCAGTCACTGGAGTCGCTCGCGCGGGAGCTCGCCGCCCTGCCGCCCTCCCTGGGCCCCGTCCGGCTGATCGGCGTCGACGGGCACGCGGGGTCGGGGAAGAGCACCTTCACGGACCGGCTGGCCGCCGCCCTGGGCGGCGCGCCGGTGCTCCACCTGGATGACGTGGCCACCCACACCGAGCTGTTCGACTGGTGGGAGCGGCTGCGGGCGCAGGTGGTGGAGCCGCTGGCCGCCGGGCGGCCCGCGCACTGGACCCCGTACGACTGGGTCGGGCGCCGTTTCGGACCCGAGCGGGTGCTGGAGCCCGCGCCGGTGCTGCTCGTCGAGGGGGTCGGGGCCGGGCGGCGGGCGCTGCGCCCGCACCTGGCGCGGCTGCTGTGGATGGAGACCCCCCGCGAGACCTCCTGGGGCCGGGGGCGCAGGAGGGACGGGCGCGAACTCTCCGATTTCTGGGACGGATGGGAGCGCGCGGAGCGCGCGCACTTCTCCCACGATCCTTCGCGCCCCTTCGCGGACACCTTGGTGCACCAGAGCGGTACGGGATACGAGTGGACTTCCGGGATTTCTGCGACGCCTGGAACGCCGCCCGCGCTCACCGACCGTGACGGACTCCCCCAGGCCTGAGCCGCCCCGCTCGACAGACCCCCGAGGGCTTCCCCGACCCGCTTGACCCGGGCCCTGATGCGGCCTTACGTTCTGAATGCGCGGTCTGCGAAGGCCGCCGCGGACGCGAAGCCCCCGGTTGTTCCCCCGTGATCGGGGGCTTCGTTCTGCCCGGAGCCGGTCGCGGCGGGGTACGGGATGCACCGCTCCGCCCACCAACCCTCACCCTGAGTCACCGTTCGACTGCGGGGCAGGCGCACGACCCGTGTCCACCGCACCCTGGGTAAGGTGCGTCACCGCAGGTACGATGCAGCCCTGATTCATCGGCCGGGTGGACAACTCGCGTGCTCGGCGCGGGGGTTGCCGCGTGCCACGGGCAGGCTTGTGGGGGACGTGATGGACTTCGGCATGCCGGGCGGCGCACACGCCCCGGCCGAACTCGCCTGGCTGCGCGGGGTCGACGCCTGCACCATGGGTGCCTACCCGCAGGCCGAGGAGGAGTTCCGCACGGCCGTCGGCCTGGACCCGTCGATGGCCGACGCCTGGCTGGGACTGCACGCGCTGCGCGCGGACACCACCAACGCCTTACTGCGCATGTACACCCACCGGGACCGCTTCGGCGAGCAGCGCACCCGGCACCGGCGGACCCTGAACTCCTGGTACTGGCTGGGCTGGTGGGTGCAGCCGGTGCTGGAGAGCCGGCGGGACCTGTTGCTGGCCCACGCCTCGCACTGGCTGGACGGACGACACGTCCCCGAGCTCGACCAGGCCCTGGCGGCGCTGCCCCCGGTGGACACCGATCCGCAGGTGCGCTTCCTGCACGCCTGCCGGGCCTACCTGGTCAAGGACTGGGAGCAGCTCGTGCGGCACACCGAGCCGCTGGTGCACGATCCGCTGCTGGGGATCGAGGCGGGGCTCTTCGGCGGGATGGCCCGGGTCCGGCTGGAGATGTACGGGCAGGCGGAGCCGATGCTGTCGGCGGCGCTGATGCGCTGCCGCAGCGAGCAGCCCCAGCGCAAGGAGCTGCGGTACTGGCTGGCGCGGGCCCGCGAGGGCACCGGGCGCAGCGCGGCGGCGCTGCCCCTGTACCGGGCCGTGCACCGGGTGGACCCGGCGTTCATGGACACGGCGGCGCGGCTGACGGCCATCGAGGACAGCACCGACCCCGACGACATGGCCGGGATGGCGGACGCCGCCGGGTACGCCGGGTACGGCGGCCACCTCTCCGAGGGCCTCGCCGGGCACGGGCTCTTCCCCGTCGGCGGGGACTACGCGGCGGTGGCCTCGCTGGGCGGCGGCGCGGGCGGCGGGCCCGTGCAGGACGTGGCCCCGGACGGGCAGGTGGACGCCGATCCCCCGACGCCCGGGGAGCCCCCGGACCCGCGGTTCGGGCCGCCGGCCGGGACGGGCCGGCTGGAGGGCGTACGGCACAAGGCGACCCTCCCCGCGCAGGGCGCGCCCGCCGGGCTGCCCGCCGGGCCGGCCGATCCGCGGGCCCTGGCCGAGGCCCTCGCCGAGCTGGAGCGGATGGTGGGCCTGGAGCCGGTGAAGCGGCAGGTGAAGGCCCTCTCGGCGCAGCTGCACATGGCCCGGCTGCGGGCGGCGCAGGGGCTTCCGGTGCAGCCTCCGAAGCGGCACTTCGTCTTCTCGGGGCCGTCGGGGACGGGCAAGACCACCGTGGCCCGGATCCTCGGGCGGGTGTTCTACGCGCTGGGGCTGCTGGGCGGCGACCATCTGGTGGAGGCGCAGCGGGCCGACCTCGTCGGCGAGTTCCTCGGCCAGACCGCGGTCAAGGCGAACGACCTGATCGACTCGGCGATCGGCGGGGTGCTGTTCGTGGACGAGGCGTACAGCCTGTCCAACTCCGGCTACAGCAAGGGCGACGCGTACGGGGACGAGGCCCTCCAGGTGCTGCTCAAGCGGGCCGAGGACAACCGGGACCACCTGGTGGTGATCCTGGCGGGCTATCCGGCCGGCATGGACCGGCTGCTGGCCGCCAACCCCGGGCTGTCCTCGCGGTTCACCACCCGGGTGGACTTCCCGAGCTACCGGCCGGCCGAGCTGACCGCGATCGGCGGGGTGCTGGCGGACGGGAACGGGGACTGCTGGGACGAGGAGGCCCTGGAGGAGCTCCGCAGCATCAGCGGGCACGTGGTGGAGCAGGGCTGGATCGACGAGCTCGGCAACGGCCGCTTCCTGCGCACCCTGTACGAGAAGAGCTGCGCCTACCGCGACCTTCGACTGGCGGGCTTCGCCGGCGAGCCCTCGCGGGACGACCTTGCGACGCTGCGGCTGGCGGACCTGATGCAGGCCTACGGGGAGGTCCTGTCGGGGCGGGGACCCCAGGAGCGGCCGGAGTCGCCGCCGCTGTAGCCCGGCCGGGCCGTCAGGGGGCCTGCGGGCCCGCGCGGACGACGGCCTGGTCCCCGCGGGGACCGAACAGGTGCAGGATCTCCACGGCGCCCCCGTCGGCCGGGCCGAACCAGTGGGGCCGGGCGGTGTCGAACTCGGCCACCTCGCCGGGGCTCAGGACGTGCTCCTCGTCGCCGAGGAGCAGGCGCAGCCGACCCGCGAGGACGTAGCACCACTCGTAGCCCTCGTGGGTCACCAGCCTGGGCTCGCGCGGGGTCAGGACCTGCTTGAAGACCTGGATCCGACCCGGGTAGCGGGTCAGCGGGACGATGACCGTGCCGTGCTTGCCGACGGGTTCCAGGTGGACCCTGGGGTCGCCGGTCGCCGGGGCGCCGACCAGCTGGTCGAGGGCGACGCGGTGCGCCCGGGCGAGCGGGAGGAGGAGCTCCAGGGTGGGGCGGCGTTTGCCGGACTCCAGGCGGGAGAGGGTGCTCACCGAGATTCCGGTGGCGTCGGCCAGGGCCTCCAGGGTGAGGCCGCGGTCGCGGCGGAGCGTGCGCAGCCGCGGGCCGATGGCGTCGATGACCTGTTCCGTGTCCGGGTCCACGGGGCCATTGTGCCGGGTCGCGTCCGCCGGGTTCGGGTGACCCCGTTGCGCTCAAACGCCGCGCGGGCTGGATTTCGCGCAGCGAGATTCCAGCCCCGCCGGCGTTTGAGGCGCGGGGGTCTGGGGGCGGCGCCCCCGGGACCCTGCGTCAGCCGGTCAGGGCGCGTTCGCGGTGGCGGCGGGCCGGGACGCGGTGGGCGGGGTCTCGGACCTCGCCGACCAGCATCTCCAGGACGTCCTCCAGGGCGACCAGGCCCAGCACCCGCCCGGCCGGGTCGGCCACCTGCGCCAGATGGGTGGCGTCACGGCGCATGACGGTCAGCGCGTCGTCGAGCGGCAGCGTCGAGCACAGGGTGGTCATCCGGCGCCAGACCCGCTGGGGCACGGCCCGCTCCCGGTCCTCCAGGTCCAGGACGTCCTTGACGTGGAGGTAGCCCATGAAGGCCCCGCTGTCGGAGCGGACCGGGAAGCGCGAGAAGCCGGTGCGCACGGTCAGCTGCTCGATCTGGCGCGGGGTGACGGCCGGGCCGACGGTGACGAGCCGGCCCGGGGCCAGCAGGACGTCGGTGACCGGACGGCTGCCCAGCTCCAGGGCGTCCTCCAGGCGCTCCTGCTCGACCGGTTCGAGGAGTCCGGCCTGCCGGGAGTCCTCGACGAGCCGGCCGAGCTGCGCACTGGTGTAGACGGCCTCGACCTCGTCCTTGGGCTCCACCTTGAAGAGCCGCAGGACGAGCGCGGCGCAGGCGCCCAGGGCGGTGGTGACGGGCCCGCAGACGCGGGCGAAGGCCACCAGGCCGGGGCTGAACCACAGGGCGGTCTTCTCGGGGGCGGCCATGGCGAGGTTCTTGGGGACCATCTCGCCGATGACCAGGTGCAGGAAGACCACGGCGGCCAGCGCGAAGGCGTAGCCCAGCGGGTGGACCAGCCCCTCGGGGACGTGGACGGCCTCGAAGACGGGCTCCAGCAGCCGGGCCACGGTGGGCTCGGCGACCGCGCCGAGGGTGAGCGAGCACAGGGTGATGCCGAACTGGGCGGCGGCCATCATGCGCGGCAGGTTCTCCAGGCCGTACAGCACCTGCCGGGCCCGCTTGGAGTCGGCCGCCAGGGGCTCGATCTGGCTGCGGCGTACGGAGACGAGCGCGAACTCGGCACCGACGAAGAAACCGTTGGCCAGGACCAGGAGCAGCGCGAAGAGCAGTTGCAGGGCGTTCATCGGGCGGCGCCTTCCAGCTGCTGCTCGGTGCGCGGCCGCCCGGCGGGGCGGGCGGGCTGCGGGACCGCCTCGGCGGCGGTCTGCGGCGCGGCCGTCAGGCGGACCAGCCGGACCCGCTCGGCGCGGTTGCGCCGGACCTGACGGACGGACAGCTTCCAGCCGGGCAGCTCGGCCCGGTCCCCGGGGGCGGGGATCCGGCCCAGGAGGTCGGCGACGAGGCCGGCGACGGTCTCGTACGGGCCCTCGGGCACCTCCAGGCCTATGCGGCGCAGGGTGTGCACGCGGCAGCTGCCGTCGGCCTCCCAGGAGGGGCGGCCGTCCTCGGCGGCCACGGCCGCCAGCTCGGGGCTGTCGTCCTGCGCGAGGTCGTGCTCGTCGCGGACCTCGCCGACGAGTTCCTCCACGATGTCCTCCAGGGTGACCACGCCGGCGGTGCCGCCGTACTCGTCGACCACCACGGCCATCGGCTGTTCGCTGCGCAGGCGCTCCAGCAGCGGCTGCACCGGCAGGGAGCCGGGCACCAGCAGCGGGGCGACGCAGATCCGGCCGACGGTCGTGCGGGCGCGCTCGGTCTCGCGCACGGCGAGGGCGTCCTTGAGGTGGACGACCCCGGTGATCTCGTCGATGCGCTCGCGGTAGACCGGGAAGCGGGACAGGCCGGTGGCGCGGGTCAGGTTCAGGACGTCGGCCGCGGTGGCCGAGTCCTGGAGGGCGCTGACCTTCACCCGGGGGGTCATGACGTGCTGGGCGGTGAGCTCGCCCAGCGAGAGGGTCCGTACGAAGAGGTCGGCGGTGTCCTGTTCGAGGGCGCCGGCCTGGGCCGAATGGCGGACCAGGGAGACCAGTTCGCCGGGGGTGCGGGCGGAGGCCATCTCCTCGGCGGGCTCGACGCCGAGCGCCCGCACGAGGCGGTTCGCGACGGAGTTGAGGCCGGCGATGACGGGCCGCAGGGCCCGGGAGAAGGCCTGCTGGGGGCCGGCCACGAACCGCGCCACCTGGAGCGGCTTGGAGACCGCCCAGTTCTTCGGGACGAGCTCGCCGACGACCATCTGGACGGCGGAGGCGAGCAGCATGCCGATGAGGACGGCGGCGCCGGGGACGGCTCCCGCGGGCAGGCCGGTCGCGGCGAGCGGGCCCGACAGCAGCGCGGCGAGGGCCGGCTCGGCGAGCATGCCGACCACGAGGGAGGTGATGGTGATGCCGAGCTGGGTCCCGGAGAGCTGGAAGGACAGCTCCCGCAGGGCTTCGACCACCGTGCGGGCACGGCGGTCACCGTCGGCTGCGGCCCGTTCGGCCTCGGGCTTCTCGACCGTGACGAGGCCGAACTCGGCCGCCACGAAGAAACCGTTGGCGAGGATCAGGGCGAATGCCGCCACGAGCAGGAGTAGCGGGATGGTCATGCCGCCGCCTCCACGGGGAGGGCGGCGCGGGTACTACCGGACGATCCGTCCATTGCTGGAGGGAGTCACTCCTCTGGTCGCAGGTGCCCACGGGCCACGGGGTCCCGGGGCGGGTGGGTGGGCGCAGTGGTGCGCCGCCCCACCAGGGTAGTCATTGAGATCGCCGCCGCAATGGGACGCAGCGACGGGGTCCGCCCGGCTCAGTGGCCGACGGTGCCGGTCCCGCGGGTCTCGGCGAGGGCGCGCAGGGCGCGGGCGTCGCCGATGGCGCGCGCCTTGGCGATGCCGGGCTGGATGCCCAGGGCGGGCAGGCTGGTGCCGTCGTTCAGGTCGAGGAACACCCACGGGTCGCCGGGGCGGAGGTTGACGCGCAGGATCTGCGCCCACTCCAGGCGGCGGGTGGTGGTGAGGTTGACCACGGTGACCCCGGACTCGTCGGCGACCACCTTCGGGCGGCTGAGCAGGACGAGGACGGAGCCCATCAGGACGGCGGTGACGATGAAGCTGACCCGCTCGCCGGGGCTGAGGTTCTCCAGGAGCAGCGCGATCGCCGTGATGGTGGCGAACATGACGAGGCCGACGCCCAGCAGCACCGCCCGGGTACGGTTCGGCCGGAAGGTGACCGGGAGTTCGGGCAGGGCGGGCTGGGCGGCGGACTCGCTCATGGTGCGGTGGGGCCTTCTGGGGATGGCGTACGGGGGGCGGCGGACGGCCCGGCCGGGTCGCGGGTGACCGGGCCGGGGCCGGACGGGCCCTAGAGGCGGCAGGCGTGGATCGAGGTGGTGAGGATCGCGCGCGCGCCGAGCTCGTACAGGTCGTCCATGATCCGCTGGGCTTCCTTGGCGGGGACCATGGCGCGGACCGCGACCCAGCCCTCGTTGTGGAGCGGGGAGATGGTCGGCGACTCCAGGCCCGGGGTGAGGGCGACCGCGCGCTCCAGGTGCTCGGCGCGGCAGTCGTAGTCCATCATCACGTAGCTGCGGGCCACGAGGACGCCCTGGAGGCGGCGCAGGAACTGCCCGACCTTCGGGTCGTCGTCGCCGGCGCCGGTGCGGCGGATGACGGTCGCCTCGGACTTGAGGATCGGCTCGCCGATGACCTCCAGGCCGGCGTTGCGCAGGCTGGTGCCGGTCTCGACGACGTCGGCGATGACCTGGGCGACGCCGAGCTCGATGGCGGTCTCGACGGCGCCGTCCAGGTGGACGACGGAGGCGTCGACGCCGAGGTCGGCGAGGTGCTTGGCGACGATGCCCTCGTAGGAGGTGGCGATCGTCATCCCGGCGAAGTCCTCGGGGCCCTTCGCGGTGCCGGGCTTGGTGGCGTAGCGGAAGGTGGAGCGGCCGAAGTTCAGCGGCAGGATCTCCTCGGCGTTGGCTCCGGAGTCCAGCAGCAGGTCGCGGCCGGTGATGCCGATGTCGAGCTTGCCCGACGCGACGTAGATCGCGATGTCCTTCGGGCGGAGGTAGAAGAACTCGACCTCGTTGTCGGGGTCGACCGTGACGAGTTCCTTGGACTCCTTGCGCTGGCGGTAGCCGGCCTCATGGAGCATCTCCGACGCCGGTCCGGAGAGCGAACCCTTGTTGGGGACGGCGATGCGCAGCATGGGCTTCCTTCGTGCGTAGGTGCGTAAGGGGGGTGGGCCGGGGGGCCCGGGGCGGAGGGCTCCGGCCTAGAGGTGGGCGTAGACGTCGTCGAGGGAGATCCCGCGCGCCACCATCATCACCTGGACGTGGTAGAGCAGCTGGGAGATCTCCTCGGCGGCGGCGTCCTTGCCCTCGTACTCGGCGGCCATCCAGACCTCGGCGGCCTCCTCGACGATCTTCTTGCCGATGGCATGGACGCCCTTGCCGACGAGCTCGGCGGTGCGGGAGGTGCTGGGGTCGCCGTCGGCGGCCTTGAGCTGGAGCTCGGCGAAGAGCTCTTCGAAGGTCTTAACGGGTGTGTTCGCCATGATGCCCTTAGGGTACGGGTTCACCCGGCCCCCCCGGTGCCGGGGTTCACTCCGTGGACTACCGCCAGGGCTCGCTGACGGTCCGCAGGGTCATGGCGGTGGAGACGGCGGCGGTGACCGCTTCGTGCCCCTTGTCCTCGTTCGATCCCTCCAGGCCGGCACGGTCCAGCGCCTGCTCGTCGTTGTCACAGGTCAGGACGCCGAAGCCGACGGGGACCCCGGTGTCGATCGACACCTGGACCAGACCCTGGGTGACGCCCTGGCAGACGTAGTCGAAGTGCGGGGTGCCGCCGCGGATGACCACGCCGAGGGCGACGATGGCGTCGTAGCCGCGGCCGGCGAGGACCTTGGCGACGACCGGGAGCTCGAAGCTGCCCGGGACGCGCAGCAGGGTGGGCTCGTCGATGCCCAGCTCGTGCAGGGCCCTCAGGGCGCCGTCCACCAGGCCGTCCATGACCTTCTCGTGCCACTGGGCCGCGATCACGGCCACCCGGAGGTCGCCGCAGTTCTTCACGCTCAGTACGGGTGCGCCCTTGCCGCTCACAGCTCTGCTCCTCGGGGGGGTCCGGTGGGTACCGGGGTTGACGGGGGGTGGGGTGGGGTGGTGCGGGGTGACTACTGGTTTCCGCAGGCGGAGGTGGGCACGGCCCCCTCCAGCCAGGGGAGGTCGTGGCCCATGCGGTCGCGCTTGGTGCGCAGGTAGCGCAGGTTGTGCTCGCCGGCGCCGACCGGCATGGCCTCCCGGCCGGCGACGGAGATGCCGTGGCTCTCCAGGGCGTCGGCCTTGTCGGGGTTGTTGGTCAGCAGCCGCACGGTGCGCACGCCCAGGTCGGCGAGGATCTGGGCGCCGGCGCCGTAGTCGCGGGCATCGGCGGGCAGGCCCAGTTCCAGGTTGGCGTCCAGGGTGTCGCGGCCGCGCTCCTGGAGCTCGTAGGCGCGCATCTTGGACAGCAGTCCGATGCCGCGGCCCTCGTGCCCGCGGAGGTAGACGATGACCCCGCGGCCCTCGGCCTGGACCCGGGCCATGGCGGCCTGGAGCTGGGGGCCGCAGTCGCAGCGCTGGGACTGGAAGATGTCGCCGGTCAGGCATTCGGAGTGCATCCGGACGAGGACGTCGCGGCCGTCGCCGATCTCGCCGTGGACGAGGGCGACGTGCTCGACGCCGTCGACGGTGGAGCGGTAGCCGTACGCCGTGAACTCGCCGGCGGCGGTCGGCAGGCTGACCTCGGCCTCGCGGCGGACGGTGGGCTCCGCGGAGCGCCGGTAGGCGATCAGGTCCTCGATGGAGATGATCGTCAGCCCGTGCTTGCGGGCGAAGGGGATCAGCTCGGGCAGCCGCAGCATGACCCCGTCCTCGCCGGCGATCTCCACGATGGCGCCGGCGGGGCGCAGGCCCGCGAGGCGGGCGAGGTCGACGGCGGCCTCGGTGTGGCCGTTGCGGACCAGGACGCCGCCGGGCTTGGCCCGCAGCGGGAAGACGTGTCCGGGGCGGACGAAGTCGCCGGCCTCGGAGGTGCCGTTGGCGAGGAGGCGCAGGGTGGTGGCGCGGTCGGCGGCGGAGATGCCGGTGGTGACGCCGTGGGCGGCGCTCGCGTCGACGGAGACGGTGAAGGCGGTCTTCATCGACTCGGTGTTGTCGCGGACCATCTGCGGGAGCTCCAGGCGCTCCAGCTCGGGGCCCTCCATCGGCGCGCAGATCAGGCCCCGGCACTCGCTCATCATGAACGCGACGATCTCGGGGGTGGCCTTCTCGGCGGCGATGACGAGGTCGCCCTCGTTCTCGCGGTCCTCGTCGTCGACGACGACGACGGGGCGGCCGGCGGCGATGTCGCGGATGGCCTGCTCGACGGGGTCGAGGCGGAAGGACTCCTCGGCGTAGGAGTCGGCCGGGTCGGGCACGGGCTTGAGGACGGGGGTCATGCCGTTGCTCCTTCGAGGGCCGGGGCGGGGGTGGTGCGCGAGCGCTGGTACCAGTCGTGGGCACCCCAGAGCACGAGGGCTCCGTAGATCACGTAGACGAACGCGGAGAAGGCGTAGCCGCTGGTGAAGGCGAGGGGGACGCCGACGGCGTCGACGAGCAGCCAGGCGAACCAGAACTCGACCAGGCCCTTGGCCTGGGCGTACATGGCGACGATCGTGCCGACGAAGATGTAGGCGTCCGGGAGCGGGTTCCAGGACATCCACGGGTAGAGGGTGAAGAGCCCGGTGACGGCGAGGGTGCCGACGGCGGCGGCGCCGAGCAGCAGGCCGCGCTCGCGCCAGGTGGCGAAGCGGACGGCGAGGGAGGCGTCCTGGGCCTGCCGCTTGCCGCGGGTCCACTGGGCCCAGCCCCACAGGGCGACGAGCATGACCACGACCTGCTTGCCGGCGTTGCCGGAGAGGTGGCCGGCGGCGAAGGCGACGAAGAGGATGGCCCCGGAGAGGAACTGGGTCGGCCAGGTCCAGATGGAGCGCCGCCAGCCGAGGGCGAGGGCGGCCAGGCCCATGGTGTTGCCGATGGCGTCGGACCAGATGATCTTCTGGCCGAAGGCGGTGAAGGCTTCGGAGTTCAGCCAGGTCAGGGCGCTCACTTCTGCCCCTCCTCGGCGTGCAGCGGGTCCACGCCGGCGGCGAGCAGCCGCTCGACGTACTTGGCGAGGACGTCGACCTCGAGGTTGACCGGGTCGCCGGGCTGCTTGATGCCCAGGGTGGTCAGCGCGAGGGTGGTGGGGATGAGGCTGATGGTGAAGTGGTCGGCGGCGGCCTCGACGACGGTGAGGCTGACGCCGTCCACCGTGATGGAGCCCTTCTCCACGACGTACCGGGCGAGGTGCGCGGGGAGCGCGACCTTGACGAGCTCCCAGTGCTCGGAGGGGGTGCGGGAGAGGATCTCGCCGGTGCCGTCGACGTGTCCCTGGACCAGGTGCCCGCCGAGGCGGCCGCCGAGGGCCATGGGGCGCTCCAGGTTGACCCGGGAGCCCGCGCCCAGGGCGCCGAGGCTGGAGCGGTTGAGGGTCTCCTGCATGACGTCGGCGGTGAACTCGCCGTCGGCGGTCTCCACGACGGTCAGGCAGACGCCGTTGACGGCGATCGAGTCGCCGTGCTTGGCGCCCTCGGTGACGACCGGGCCGCGCAGGCGGAAGCGGGAGGCCTCGGCGAGCTGCTCGACGGCGGTGACCTCGCCCAGTTCTTCGACGATTCCGGTGAACACTCAGTGCTCCTTGGGGGCGTTGGAGGGGACGGCGGTGATGCGCAGATCGGTGCCGACGCGGACGGCCTCGGTGATGTCGAGGCGTACGGCGTGGGCGATGTTCGTGATGCCGGCGCCGGCGAGGGCGGCGGGGCCGGCGCCGAGGAGGGCCGGGGCGATGTAGCCGACGACGCGGTCGACGGCTCCGGCCTCCAGGAAGGCTCCGGCGAGGGCGGGTCCGCCTTCGAGGAGGACCGAGCGCACCCCGCGGGCGTTCAGCTCGGCGAGCAGGAGCGGGACGGGGACGCGGCCGTCGTGCAGGGGCAGCCGCAGGACGTCGGTGCCGGGCAGGTGGCGGGTGTCGGCGTCCTCGCCGGTGACGATCAGGGTGGGGGCCGCGTCGTCGAGGATGCGGGCGGTGGGGGCCAGGCCGGCGCGGGTGTCGAGGGCGACGCGCAGCGGCTGGACGGCCCCGTCGACCCCGCGGACGGCGAGGTGGGGGTCGTCGGTGCGCAGGGTGCCGCCGCCGACGAGGACGGCGTCGGCCTCGGCGCGCAGCCGGTGGACGTCGGCGCGGGACTCGGCGGAGGTGATCCAGCGGCTGCTGCCGTCCTCGGCGGCGCTGCGGCCGTCGAGGGTGGCGGCGTACTTCCAGGTGACGTGGGGGCGGCCCAGGCGGACGGAGGTGAGCCAGGCGGCGTTGCCCTGCTCGGCCTCGTCGGCCAGCAGGCCCGCCTCTGTGGGGACCCCGGCGGCGCGCAGGGTGGCGCCGCCGCCGCTGGCCTGCGGGTTCGGGTCGGAGACGGCGTAGACCACGCGGGCGATCCCGGCGTCGATGAGCGCCTGCGCGCAGGGGCCGGTGCGGCCGGTGTGGTTGCAGGGTTCGAGGGTGACGTAGGCGGTGGCGCCGCGGGCGGCGTCTCCGGCCGCGCGCAGGGCGTGGACCTCGGCGTGCGGGCCGCCGGCCCGCTGGTGCCAGCCCTCGCCGACGACGGCGCCCGCGGGGTCGGTGATGACGCAGCCGACGACGGGGTTGGGGCTGGTGGAGCCGAGTCCGCGGGAGGCCAGCTCGATGGCCCGGCGCATCGCGGTGGTGCTCGGGTCGGGTGCTGCCTGCGCGGCGTGTGTCGCCACCGGGTCCTCCTGCCTCGTCGGGCACGGACTCCGGGGCCTGTCGGGATACGACAGATGAAGCGGGAAAGCGCACGCGGGAACGCCGGGGCCGGAAAAACGGCCCGTCCGACACGTATCCCTGGGATACGTCGGTGGACCGCCGACGGCGGCGTACCGGTGACTGCCCGCCGCGCACTGCCTCCCATCCGGACTTTAACCGTCGGTCCAGGAATTTCACCTGGTCAACCGGCCGCTGGCTGCGGACGGGTCGCGGACTATACCGCCGGTTCGGAATTACACCGACCCCGGAGTGCGCTGCTACTGGTACTAGGGCCAGTGTGCCACGGGGGATCGGCGGCCATGCGGGTGAACCGCTGTGGCCTGGCTCACAAGGAAGCCGTCCTTGAGCGCCCCTGTGGCGGCGGCGGCGTCCGGAACCCCGCGGATCCGAGGTTGGTCCAGACCTATTGACGGGTTGGTCTAGTCCTCTTAACGTTCCCTTCATCTTCCCGGGAGCCGGCCTGCCGACGTGCGCACGTCACGGGCCAACCAGCGCCGCGTATCCGCCCGTTGCCGCCTTTGGCCCTGCCATCCTCCCCTCCCCAGGAGGCACCATGCCGTCCCCCACCCGTACGAGAGCGATGCTCCTGGCATCCGGCGCCGCGATCGCCGGACTGCTGGTCGGCGGGCTCTCCGCAGGCGTCTCCCACGCCGCCGACAACGAGAGCTGCCGCCCCGACGGGCTCTACAAGACGCCCGGAGTGGACGTCCCCTACTGCTCCGTCTACGACTCCGAGGGCCGCGAGAGGATGGGCGCGGACCACCAGCGCCGCGTCATCGGCTACTTCACCAGCTGGCGCACGGGCAAGGACGGCACCCCGGCCTACCTGGCCAACAACGTCCCGTGGTCGAAGGTCACCCACCTGAACTACGCCTTCGCCCACGTCGGCTCCGACAACAGGATCTCGGTCGGCTCGGACGGCCCGAACAACGCCGCCACCGGGATGACCTGGCCGGGCGTGGCGGGCGCCGAGATGGACCCGGCCCTGCCCTACAAGGGCCACTTCAACCTGCTGAACAAGTTCAAGAAGCAGTACCCGAACGTGAAGACGCTGATCTCGGTCGGCGGCTGGGCCGAGACCGGCGGCTACTTCGGCGACGACGGCAACCGCGTGGCCTCGGGCGGCTTCTACTCGATGGCCACCAACGCCGACGGCTCCGTCAACCAGGCGGGCATCGACACCTTCGCGGACTCCTCGGTGGAGTTCGTCCGCAAGTACGGGTTCAACGGCGTCGACATCGACTACGAGTACCCGACCACGATGAAGGACGCGGGCAACCCTCTGGACTGGCAGCTGTCCAACGCCCGCCGGGCCGGTCTGGTCCAGGGCTACGCGGCGCTGATGAAGTCGCTGCGCGAGAGGCTCGACCGCGCGGGCGCCGCCGACGGCAAGCACTACCTGCTGTCCGTCGCCGCCCCCTCCTCCGGCTACCTGCTGCGGGGCATGGAGACGTTCCAGATGCAGAAGTACCTGGACTACGTCAACATCATGTCCTACGACCTGCACGGCGCCTGGAACGAGTACGTCGGCCCCAACGCCTCCCTCTTCGACGACGGCAAGGACGCCGAGCTGGCGGCCGCGGGCGTCTACTCCACCTCCCAGTACGGCGGCGTCGGCTACCTCAACACCGACTGGGCCTACCACTACTTCCGCGGTTCGATGCCGTCGGGCCGGATCAACATCGGCCTGCCGTACTACACCCGCGGCTTCAAGAACGTGCAGGGCGGCACCGACGGCCTGTGGGGCAAGGCCCCGGCCACCGGCTGCCCGGCGGGCGCCGGTCTGACCAAGTGCGGTGACGGCGCGGTCGGCATCGACAACCTCTGGCACGACCTCGACACCAACGGCGTCGAGTCCCCGGCGGGCTCGAACCCGATGTGGCACGCGAAGAACCTGGAGAAGGGCGTCGTCGGCGACTACGTCACCAGGTACGGCTTCCCCGCGAACACCACGCTGACCGGCACCTACGCCCGCAAGTACGACTCCACGCTGGTGGCGCCGTGGCTGTGGAACGCGCAGAAGAAGGTCTTCCTGTCGACGGAGGACGAGCAGTCCGTCGCCGCCAAGGCCGACTACGTCGTGGACAAGGGCATCGGCGGCACGATGGTCTGGGAGCTGGCGGGCGACTACGCGTACAACGCCGCCAAGGGCCAGTACGAGATGGGCGACACCCTCACCTCCCTGATGTACGACAAGTTCAAGGCGGCCTCCCCCTACGGCGCGAAGAAGGCCGGGGGCACGCTGCCCACCCAGGCGGTGGACATCAAGACGGAGTTCACCGAGTTCAAGCTGGGTGACTCCAACTACCCGATCACCCCGAAGCTGAAGATCACCAACAACACGAAGACCACCCTGCCCGGCGGCACCGAGTTCCAGTTCGACTACGGCACCTCGGCCCCGGCCAACGCCTCGGACCAGTCCGGCTTCGGCACGAAGGTGATCGCCACGGGCCACTCCGGCCCCAACGCCGGCGGCCTGAAGGGCGACTTCCAGCGGGTCTCGCTGAAGCTCCCGGCCTGGCAGACGCTGGCCCCGGGGGCCTCGGTGGACCTGGCGTTCAACTACTACCTGCCGGTGTCCACCCCCTCCAACTGGACGGTGAACATCTCCGGCACCACGTACGCCCTCGCCGGCGACCTGGCGCGCGGCACCACGGTGACGGAGCCGGGCGCCGGCCAGCCCCCGACCACCCCGCCGACCACGCCTCCCACCACCCCGCCGACCACTCCCCCGACGACGCCGCCGACCACGCCCCCGGGCGGGACCTGCACCAACCCGGCGTACGTGGCGGGCACGGTCTACAACGGCGGGACGGTCGTCTCGCACAAGGGCCGCAACTGGAAGGCACAGTGGTGGACGCAGAACGAGGAGCCCGGCACCACCGGCCAGTGGGGCGTCTGGCAGGACCTGGGCGCCTGCTGACACCCTCCGGGTGACACGGACGTGAGGACCCGGTGGCCCGGCGGCCACCGGGTCCCCGCACGTCCGCGGCCCCTCCCGCGCGCCGGTGTCACGTTCCCGCGCCCCCGGCTGTCCTGTGGGGGAAGGCACTCCCCCGCGGAAGGACAACCCCACGATGAGCACGATCCTCGTGACCGGCGGCACCGGCAATCTCGGAGCCCTGGTCGTCACCATGCTGCGCGACCAGGGCCACGAGGTCCGGGCGCTGAGCCGGTCCTCCGCCGCGTACCCGGTCGACCTGCGCGACGGCAGCGGGCTGGACGCGGCGCTGGCGGGGGTGCGGGTGGTGGTCCACTGCGCCAGCTCGCCGCGCGGGGGCGACGACGTGGCCGCCGGGCACCTGATCGACGCGGCCCGGCGCGCCGGGACCGTCACGAACCTCGTCTACATCTCGATCGTCGGCGTGGACGTGGTGCCGTTCGGCTACTACCGGACCAAGCTGCGCGTGGAGCGGATGCTGGAGGGGTCGGGGCTCGGCGTGACGATCCTGCGGACCACCCAGTTCCACGACCTGGTGGCCCAGGTGGCGGGGGCGGCGGCGCGGCTCCCGCTGCCGGTGGTGCCGCTGCCCAAGGGCGTACGGGTGCAGCCGATCGCCGTCGAGGAGGTCGCGGAGCGGCTCGCGGAGCTGGCGGTGCCGGAGGCGGCGGGGCGGGTGGCGGACATGGGCGGGCCGCAGGCGCGGACCCTGGAGGAGTGGGGGCGGGCGTACCTCGCGGCGGCGGGCAGCCGGCGGCGGGTGGTGGGGGTACGGCTCACCGGGCGGGCGTACGCGGCGTTCCGGCGGGGCGGGATCCTGGCCCCTGACCGGGCGGTGGGGCGGATCACGTTCGGGGAGTTCCTGGAGCGGCGCGGCTAGCCGTACGGGGGTGCCGCCGCGCGGGGCCGTCCCCTGCCCGCGCAGCGGTCCCCGGGGGCGGTCAGCCGAAGAGCTCCGCCTGGGCGGCCTCGCGGGCCGCGAGGCGGGCGCCCTCCAGGACCGCCGGGTCGCCGAGGGCCGTGGCCCGGACCTCGGTCGGGACCGGGCTCAGGGCGGCCAGGCGGCGGGCCACCCGCGCGGCCAGGTCCTCTCCGCCCGCGCGGCCGAGCGCCCCGCCGAGGACCACGCAGCCAGGGTCCAGCACCGAGGCGACGGCCGCCGCCCCGAGGGCGAGACGTTCGGCGACCGCCTCCAGGAAGGCCTCCCCGGCGGCCCCGGCCAGCGCCTCCTCCACGGGCCCGCCGAAGCCGTGCTCCACGGCCAGCGCGGCCAGTGCCGCCCGGCCGGCCAGGGCGTGGAAGCCGCCGCCGCAGTCGGTGGCGGAGGGCAGCGCGGCGGTCCCGGGCACCGGCAGGAAGCCGATCTCCCCCGCCCCGCCGGAGGCGCCCCGGCGCAGGCGCCCGTCGAGCACCACCGCGGCCCCGACCCCGGCGCCGAGCCACAGCAGCACGAAGGAGCCCACGTCCCGGGCGGCGCCGACGCGCTGTTCGGCCAGGGCCGCGAGGTTGGTCTCGTTCTCCACCACCACCGTGGCAGGCAGCCGCCGCCGGAGCGCGGCCGCCAGGTCCCGGTGCCAGGCGGGCAGCCCGCCGCTGTCGCGCAGCTCGCCGGTGGCCGGGGCGACCAGGCCCGGCGCGCCGACGACCACCGTGTGCAGCGCCTGCGCCCCGGCCTCCCGGGCCAGGGCCTCCAGCCGGTCCACGGCCTCCCCGACCGCGTCGACGGGCAGTTCCGCCCGGGCCAGCGGGTTGCCCAGCAGGTCCGTGACCACCGCCGTCGCACTGTCGGTCCGGACGTCCAGGGCGGCCAGGTGGGCCCGCCGGGCCACGATCCCGTAGAGGCGGGCGTTGGGGCCGCGGCGCTCCGCCCCGGACTCCCCCACGACCTCGACCAGTCCGGCCGCACCGAGCCGTTCGAGCAGGTCGGCGACGGAGGGGCGGGAGAGTCCGGTCAGCTGCTTGAGCCGGGTGGCCGTCAGCGCCCCCTCGGCCTGGAGGAGTTCGAGCGCGAGCCGGTCGTTCATGGCCCGGGCCGTGCTCGGCGAGGCGGGCGAGGGGGCCGGGGCGGCGGGGGCGGAAGCGGCGGGGGACATCGCCTTCACAGAGGTCACGGGACCCATCCTAGGGAAAGGACTTCAATTATCAGGCAGGCTCCCTGATAGTTTCATTCCATGACGACCGTGACGGCCGGGGAACCCGGCACCGGCCCGGCGCGGCTGCGCCGCGCCCGCTTCGCGATGGCCGCCGTCTTCTGCGCCCACGGCGCGGTGACCGGCTCCTTCGCCACCCGCATCCCCTGGATCCAGGAGCACGCCCAGATCGGCGCCGGCACCCTGGGCCTGGCCCTCGCCTTCCCCGCCCTCGGCGCGGCCGTCGCGATGCCGCTGGCCGGGCGGGTCAACCACCGCTTCGGCGCCCGCGCCGCGCTGCGCGGGCTGCTCGCGCTGTGGACCCTGTCGCTGGTCCTGCCGGGCCTGGCCCCGAACCTGGCCGCCCTGTGCTGCGCCCTCTTCTTCTACGGGGCCGCCGCCGGCATGTCGGACGTGGCCATGAACGCGCTCGGGGTGGAGACCGAGAACCGGCTCGGCCGCTCGATCATGTCCTCGCTGCACGGGATGTGGAGCGTGGGCGCCCTGCTCGGCTCGGCCGCCGGCACGGTCGCCGCGCACGCCGGGACCGACGCCCGGCTGCACCACCTGATCGCCGCCCTCGTCCTGACCGCCGCCGGGCTGGTCGCCGTCCGCGGCGTGCTGGACCTGCGCAGCGAGCCGGATGCGCAGGCGCCGCCCCGCTTCGCCCGGCCTCCGAAGGCCGCCGTGCTGATCGGGGCCGTGGGGTTCTGCGCGGTCTTCGCCGAGGGCGCGAGCCTGGACTGGTCGGCGGTGTTCCTGCGGGACGTGCTCGGCACCGAGGCCGGTGCGGCCGCCGCCTCCACCACGGCGTTCGCACTGACCATGGCCGTGGCCCGGCTGGCCGGGGACCGGGTCGTGGACCGGTTCGGGGCGGTGCGCACCGTCCGGGCGGGCGGCGTACTGGCCACCGCGGGCGGGCTGCTGGTGGTGGCCGTCCGCCAGCCGGCGGCGGCCATGGCCGGGTTCGGGATGATCGGGCTGGGCATCGCGGTGGTGGTGCCGCTGGCCTTCGCGGCGGCGGCGCGCAGCGGGCCGGCCCCCGCACAGGCCATCGCGGGGGTCGCGACGATCACGTACACCTCGGGGCTGATCGCCCCGTCGGCGATCGGCGCGGTGGCGGACGCCACCTCGCTGGTGTGGTCGTTCGGCCTGGTGACGCTGCTGGCGTGCGCCCTGGTCGCGGGGGCGGCGGCGCTGCGGCCGGGGCCCCTGCCGCGTGCCGCGGGCACCGTCAATCGGGACGAACCCGCTGCTACCCGGCCCTAATATATGGCTGGCCGCCCTGCGGTCATGATCCTTGACCTCTCGGCGGAACGGAAGTGGTGGAACATGGGCTTCGGCCTGCGCTGGACCCTGCACGGAGACGGGCGGACCCCCGCCCCCGGCGCGGTGGTGCGGCCGGACGAGCGGCTGTCGTGGCCGCGCACCGCCGGGCTCGGCGCCCAGCACGTCGTCGCGATGTTCGGGGCGAGCTTCGTCGCCCCGGTCCTCATGGGCCTGGACCCGAACCTGGCCATCATGATGTCGGGCGTCGCCACCGCCGTCTTCCTGCTCGCCACGCGCGGGCGGGTCCCCTCGTACCTGGGCTGCTCGCTCGCCTTCGTCGGCGTCGCGGCGGCGATCCGGGCCGGCGGCGGGGACAGCGCGGTGGTCACGGGCGCGGTGTTCGTGGTCGGCGCGGTGCTGTTCCTGGCGGGACTGGCCGTGCGGCGGTTCGGCGCGCGGATCATCCACGCGGCGATGCCGCCGGTGGTGACGGGCGCGGTCGTGATGCTGATCGGGTTCAACCTGGCCCCGGTGACGGCGTCGACGTACTGGCCGCAGGACCAGTGGACGGCGTTGCTGACCATGCTGTTCACCGGGCTGGCCGTGGTGTGCCTGCGCGGCTTCTGGTCGCGGATCGCGATCTTCCTGGGCCTGGTCTTCGGATACGCGCTCTCCTGGGTCCTCGACCTGGTCTTCGGGAAGATCCACTCCCCGGCGGGCGGGACGGAGGCCGTGGACCACTGGCGGCTCGACCTCTCCGGCGTGGGCCAGGCCGACTGGATCGGGCTGCCGACCTTCCACGCGCCGTCCTTCGAGTGGTCGGCGATCCTGATCGCGCTGCCGGTGGTGATCGCGCTGATCGCCGAGAACACGGGGCACATCAAGGCCGTCGGCGAGATGACGGGCGACCCGCTGGACGACGAGCTCGGCACGGCCATCGCCGCCGACGGCGTGGCGTCGATGCTGTCCACGGCCGTCGGCGGCCCGCCGAACACCACGTACTCCGAGAACATCGGCGTCATGGCCGCCACCCGGGTCTACTCCACGGCGGCCTACTGGGCGGCGGCCGGATTCGCGCTGCTCTTCGGCCTGTGCCCGAAGTTCGGCGCGGTCGTCGCCGCGATCCCCGGCGGGGTGCTGGGCGGGATCACCGTGATCCTGTACGGCATGATCGGCCTGCTCGGCGCGCAGATCTGGCTGAACGCGCGGGTGGACCTGAGCAATCCGCTGAACCTGGTGCCGGCCGCGGCGGGCATCATCATCGGCGTCGGCGGCGTCACGCTGCGGTTCAGCGACACCTTCGAGCTCGGCGGCATCGCGCTCGGCACGATCGTGGTGATCACCGGCTACCACGCGCTGCGCCACTTCGCGCCGGAGCACCTCAAGCGGCAGGAGCCGCTGCTGGACTCGGGCACCTCGGCCTACGACGGCTCCGAGGAGCCCGGGGACAAGCGGGGTTGACGGCGCTTCGCCCGAACCGGGGAAGCCTGCGGCCAAGTTCCCCGCGCCGGCCGCCCCGGCTGGGACGCTGCCTGTCATGGAAGCGGTACTCGCGCGGATGCGCGTCCTCGACGAGCGGCTGCCCGCGCAGGACGGCGTCGCCGTCTTCAACCGGGTGTACCTGACCGTGACGCAGACCCTGCACGAGCGGATCGGGCACGGGGGCTTCCCCGAGCCCCGGCGGGCCGAGACGCTCGGCGTGCGGTTCGCCGAGCGGTACCTGACGGCGGTGGAATCGGACCGGGCGCCGGCCTGCTGGCGCCCGCTCCTCCAGTACCGCCGCCACCCGGGGGTGCGGCCGCTCCAGCACGCCCTGGCCGGGATCAACGCCCACATCGGGCACGACCTGGCCCTGGCGGTGGTGTCCACCTGCCGGGTGCTGGACTGCGCCCCGGCGGCCCTGGAGGCCGACTTCCACCGCGTCGGCGACACCCTGGTCTCCCTGGAGGAGCGCATCCGGGAGGACCTGATGCCGGGCCCGGACCTGCTGGAGATCGCCGACCCGCTGACGCACCTGCTGGGTTCCTGGAGCCTGGAGCGCGCCCGCGCGGGCGCCTGGGCGGCGGCCCGCCTCCTGTGGACCCTGCGCCGCTCCCCCGAACTGGCGGAGGAGTTCCGGGAATCCCTCGACGCGGGCGTGGGCCTGGTGGGCCGCTGCCTGCTGACGCCGACGGGCTGAAACCCCGGTGCGGCCGGGACGCACCCCTCCCCAGGTGTACGGATGGCGGGCCGGGGTACGCCGCCTCCCGGCGGCGGCAGCGGCTGCTCTGGGCCCGGGCCGTGTGAGGCGGTCCGGAATAGGGGACGGGCCGCCGCCGCGTGGTGAACGCGGGGGCGGCCCGTGGCCGTGGACCCGGGAGTACCGGTCGGGTACTAGTCCTCGGGGAGTTCGACCGGGGCGATCTCGTCGTAGACGTCGCCCGGGCCGGGGTTGGTGGCGTCCGTGGAGCCGCCGAGGTGGTGCATGACGCCCCAGACCGCGTTCAGGGCGGTCTGGACGGCGCCCTCGGCCCAGCCCGCGGTCCAGGAGATGTCGTCGCCCGCGAGGAAGATGCCGCGCTTGTCCTCGGGGAGGCCGTCCTGCATGAAGTGGGTGAACAGGCGGCGCTGGTAGCGGTAGTGGCCCGGCAGGTTCGCCTTGAACGCGCCCATGAAGTAGGGCTCGTTCTCCCAGCTCACGGTCACCGGGTTGCCGATGATGTGGCGGCGGATGTCGACCTTGGGGTAGATCTCGCCGAGGGACTTCAGCATGACCTCCATCCGCTCGTTCGCGGACAGCGGCAGCCACTTCAGGCTGTCGTCGCACCAGGTGTACGACAGGCAGATGACGGCCGGCCGGTCCGGGCCGTCGTCCAGCAGGTAGGTGCCGCGGGTCATGCGGTCGGTCAGGGTCATCGACATGACGTCGCGGCCCGTCTCCTCGTCCTTGTCCAGCCAGAACGGCCGGTCGACGGGGACGAAGAGCTTGCTGGACTCCATGTAGTGGGTGCGCTCGATCGCCGTCCAGTGGTCGATCGGGAACAGCGTGTCGTCACAGGCGATCTTGGACAGCAGCATCCAGGACTGCGCGGTGAAGATCGCGGCGCGGTACGTGCGGATGTCGCCGTTGGCGTCGGTGACCGTGATGCGGTTGCCCGCGGTGCGGTGCAGGCGGGTCACGGCCGGGCGCGGGGCGCCCTCGTGCAGCGAGGACAGCGAGGTGCCCTGGGCCCAGTGGACGATCTTCTCGGGCTCGCGCTCCCACAGGCGCAGCGGCAGCTGCTGCGAGCCGCCGACGATGCCGCGGTGGTGGTCGTCGGCCTCGGTGTAGACGACGCGGAGGATCTCCAGGATGGAGTTCGGGAAGTCGGTGTCCCAGCCGCCGGTGCCGAAGCCGACCTGGCCGAAGATCTCGCGCTTGCGGAAGGACTGGAAGGCCTCCGACTCGCACAGGAAGCCGTAGAAGGTCTGGTTGTCGAGCTTCTCGACGAGCTTGGCCCAGATCTCGCGGATGCGCGGGACGTCCCGCTCGCGCATCGCCTGGTTCATGTCGGAGAAGTCGGCGCCCTCGTCGAGGCAGGCGTTCCACGCGGCGGCGACGTCGCGGTAGACCTGCGGGAGGTCGGCGATGGTCTCGGCGTAGTGGGTCTCGCCCTTGAGGTCCACGACCGTCGAGGGGGTGGCCTCGGCGAGCGGGTTCGGGAAGGGCTGGGTCTGCAGGCCCACCAGGTCGATGTAGTGCTGGAGCGCCGTGGAGGAGGGCGGGAAGCGCATGGCGCCCATCTCCGCCGTGAGGCCCTCGGTGCCCGGGCCCTCGAAGCCGACGGTGCGCAGGCGGCCGCCGATCTGGTCGGCCTCGTAGACGACGGGCTTGAGGCCCATCTTCATCAGCTCGTAGGCGGAGATGATGCCGGACAGGCCGCCGCCGATGACGGCGACCTCGGTGCCGTGCTCGGTCGCCGGTATCTGGCCCAGGCCCGCCGGGTGGGCGAGGAAGTCGTCGTAGGCGTACGGGAAGTCCGGGCCGAACATGGTGATCGGCAGCTGTCCGTCGCTGTGCGGGACGGCGGTGGTGGGCACCGTGGACGTCATGGGGGTACGTCTCCTTGCGGCAGAGCAGGCAGGGCTGGGGCGGGTGGTGAGGGGGGCGGGCGGGCCTCAGACGAGGGAGGCGTAGAGCCCGGGGCGGCGGTCGCGCAGGTACGGGTTGGTCTCGCGCGAGGCCTTGAGGAGCTCGGGGTCGACCTCGCCGAGGACCATCTCCTCGCCGCGGCCGGCGCGGGTGCGGGTGACCCCGTCCGGGCTGGCCAGGCAGCTGAGGCCGACGAACTCGAACTCGCCCTCGGGGCCGGTCCGGTTGACGTACGCGACGTACATCTGGTTCTCGAAGGCCCGTACCGGGACCAGCTGTTCGGCGACGAACTGGAACGGGTGCATCTGCGCGGTCGGGACCAGGAGGAGGTCGGTCCCGGCCAGCGCGTGGGCGCGCACGTTCTCGGGGAACTCCACGTCGTAGCAGATCATGATGCCGACGCGGAGGCCGTTCAGGTCGGCCTGGACGACGGGGGTGTCGCCGGGGGTGAAGGCCTCCTGCTCGAAGCAGCCGAACAGGTGGGTCTTGCGGTAGTTCGCCAGCCGGGTCCCGTCGGGGCCGATCAGCTGGGCCGAGTTGTAGACGGTGTCGCCGTCGCGCTCGGGGTAGCCGTACAGGACGGCGACCCCGTGGCGGCGGGCGATGCCCCCGATGGCGTGGGCGGACTCGCCGTCGGCCGGCTCGGCCAGGCCCGCGATGTCCCCGACCTCCAGCGCGTAGCCGGTCAGGAACATCTCCGAGGTCACGAGGAGCCCGGCCCCGCCCTGTGCGGCGCGCGCCGCGGCCTCGTCGAGCCGCTTCAGGTTCTCGGCGGTGTCGCCGAGCCGTCCGGAGCTCTGGAGGAGTGCGGTGCGCAGCGGGGGCATGGGCGAACCTCTGTGACAGATGGGGTGGGGGTCGTAAAACGGTACGTTCGGGCGTTCGATCCGGACAAGCCGTCAGCGTTGCGCTGGCCTCATCGATTCGTTGCGCGTTCCGCCCGATGTGCGGCGAATCGTTGCGCGGGCCCGGTTCGGCGGGGGGAGCGGGGCGGAGGGCGCACGCCCGAATTCGCTGTTCCCGGGGGCTGCGGGGGGCATAGCCTGCCGCCGTCGCCGCTGTCGCGTGCCGCCGCGCGGGGGCTCCCCGGGGGCGGCCGCCCCCAGGGAAGGATGCCGCACCGCATGTCCACCGAGAACCCCGCCGCCCCGCTCGACAACCCGGTGTGGGCCGCGCTGACCGGCCCGCACCGGGCCTTCGCCGAGTACTCCGGCCGCGGGGCCGCCCGCTACCTGCCGGAGGCGAACCCGTTCGCGGCGGTCGCCGACCCGGCCGACCCGGCCGCCTGGGCGGACCTGGCCGCGCTGGTCGGGCCGGACCGGGAGGTGTGGCTGACCGGCCTGCCGACCCCGCCGCCCGGCTGGGAGACCGTGCGCTGCATTCCGGGCGTACAGCTGGACGGGCGGGCGGTACGGGCCGAGGGCTCGCCGGAGGCGGTCAGGCTGGGGCCGGCCGACGTGGCGGAGATGACGGCGCTGGTGCGGTTGACCGAGCCGGGCCCCTTCCTGCCCCGGACCATCGAGCTGGGCGCCTATCTGGGCGTCCGCCGCGGGGGCCGGCTGGTGGCGATGGCCGGGGAGCGGATGCGGCCGCCGGGCTGGACGGAGATCAGCGCGGTGTGCACCCACCCGGACCACCGCGGCCAGGGCCTGGCCGCGCTGCTCGTCCGGGCGGTGGCGGCGGGGATCCGCGAGCGCGGCGACGTCCCGTTCCTGCACGCGGCCGCCGACAACACGCACGCGATCCGGCTCTACGAGTCGATGGGCTTCACCCTGCGCCGGGAGCCGGTGTTCATCGGGCTGCGCACCCCCGGGGCGGCGGGCGGCCGGCCGTGACGCGGGTTTCACACGGGTTCATCGAGTGCCGCCCGGGCCTGCCGTAGCGCCGGCACGGACGGGGGCCCGGGCCGGGGGACGGACGGCCGAGCGATGAACACGCGCCATCAGCGGCCGTCCGGCCCTCCGCCCGGCTCCCGTCCCCGTGTCCCGTCACGCCCCGGCCGCGCCCCGCTCAGCCCAGGCGCGGGCGAACAGCTCGTGCGGGGGGACCGGCGCGAGCAGGCGGAGCAACCGCGTGTGGAGGTACCGGGCCGAGCCCGCCCCCAAATGCGCCGCGATCTTCCGGCTCTCGAGCGGCAGGTGCGGGGCCTTCAGCTGCGTCCACTCACCGGGGGCGAACAGGGTCCGTCCCGAGCGGGCCCGCTTGTCGCCCACCACGGCGCCCGTGGCCAGCAGCTCCGCCTGGGCGGCCTTGTGCCGGGCCGGCGTCCAGCCGTTCCAGCGGCGCACGGCCCGGTCGGTGGGGCGGGCGAGGGCCATGAGCTGGAGGTACAGGGCGGCCGCGTCCGCACCGGTCCCGAGGGCAGCAGCGGCCTCGGCGACCAGCTCCGGGGCGCTCAGCGCGGGGTTGGCCTCGTAGCCGCCCTCCGGTACGGGTGTGGCGGCCGCGCGGGCGGCCAGGCGGGAGAGGTCGTCGAACAGGGCCCGGTGCCCGCGCAGCTCCGACAGCAGCCAGGACCGCTCCCCCAGACCGGCGGCGAGGCGCTCGGCCCGCTCACGGCGCTCCGGATCGGCCAGGGCGGCGGGCCGCAGGAAGGTGTCCCCGGCCGGGACCGCGACCACGAGGAGTCCGTCGTCGTGGGCCGTGGAGGTCCCGGTGGCCCCCTTGCCCGGCGGCTGGGGGCACGGCAGCACCGGCCCCGCGTACGGGCGGAAGAGCGGGTCGGCGGCGACCCGGTCCGCCAGCTGCGTGAACCGGCCGACGGGGATCAGCGTGCCCGGGTCCGCCAGCACCTCCCGCAGCCGCCCGTACAGCGCCAGGGCGCCGCGGAAGGCCGGGTCCCCGACGGGGCGCTCGGCCAGCGCCCAGGCGATCACGGAGGCCGCCCGGCGGTGCGGGGGCTCGGTGGTCCCGACCGGGTCCCCCGTCGGGGCACCCGGGCCCGCGTGGTACAGGTCGAGCCCGCCCGTACGGTCGCCGGCCAGGACGAAACCCGCCTCGCCGAAGGCGGAGTCGGCCGGGGCGCGTCCGGCGGGCAGGGTGCGGGCCCAGGTGTCGGGCAGGCCCAGCTCGGCCTCCAGGGCGGCGGCCAGCTCCTCGTCGGCGGGCTCGCCGGCGCCGAGGAGCCCGTTCCAGACGGCGGCCATCCGCTCGGCCGCCGCCACCGCGCCGCCCGGCTCCCACAGCGCGGCCGGGTCCTCGGGCAGGGCGGCGGCCAGCACGGCGCGCCGTCCGGCGTCGCCGAGGCTGCGGCAGAGCGCGTCGTACTGCTCGGCCAGGGTCCTGTTCGCCTTGAAGGGGGCGGAGGCCAGCAGCTTGAGGTGGTGGTCGTAGTGGTCGCGGGCGGGGAAGCCGCCGAGGACCAGGGCGGCGACGGGGCCGCGGACCCCGGTCAGCCCGGCGAAGGCCTCCCGCGCCGCCGGGGGTGCGGCCAGCGGGCCCCGTTCGGCGAGCAGTTCCAGCAGCCGGGGCAGGCGGGCGGCGTCGTCCGTCCCGATGGTGCGGACCTCGCTGTCCTCGGCGCCCTCGGGCGCGGGGTCGGCGGCCCGCTGGAGGAACCAGGCGGTGCCGCTCCGGACCGGCCCCGAGGCGAGGGTGGCCCCGGCGGCGCGGCGGGCGGCCAGGGCCTCCTCGGTCGCCCGGCCCGTGCGCCAGGCGGAGCCCGGCTCGGCGAAGGGCTGCCCGCTCCAGGTCTCCAGCAGGGCGGCCAGCGCCTCGCGCTCCTCGGCGGGGGTGGTGGCGGCGAGGGCCCGCCAGGCGACGGCGTCGATGCCGCCGACCAGCGGCTCCCAGGTCTCGGGGACGGCCGGCCGGGCCAGCACGCGGGCCTCGTCGTCGATCTCCCCGCGCAGGTGGCGCCCGTCGGCGGCGACGGCGGTCTGGACGGCCGGCTGCGGGGGGATCGAGGGCTCGTCGTAGGCGCGGTGGCGTGCGGGCACCAGCCCGTACAGGGCCGGGACGAGGACGCTGTCGGGGGCCTCGGCGCGCAGCGCGACCACGGGCCCGGAGCGGATGACGGCGATCCGGCGGGACAGCTCGCGGCGGCGGCGCAGGACGTCGGCGGCGAGGGCGGCGGCCCGGGCGACGCCGTCCGCGACCCGGGGGTCGAGGGGCTCGCCGGGCAGGGCGGGCGCGGGCCCGCCGGCCGCGGCGGCGTCGAGCAGGGCCCGTACGGCGGTGTCGGGTACGGCGCGCAGGGCCCGGGAGGAGGCCTCGCAGCGCACGGTGAGGAAGTGCCAGAAGGCGGGCGGAGGGACGGGGCCCGCGGCGTCCCCGAAGCCGGGGGTGCGGCGCCCGTCCGAGCCGGGGAAGCCCTGGACCTGCCAGAGCAGGGAGTTGTCCTCGGCGGCGTGGCAGCGGATGGTCTCCTGGCCGGCCAGGACCGCCTCCTCGCCGTCCTGCGGCATCCGGATCACGGCCCAGGGGCGGGTGCCCCAGCGGCGGCTGCGGTAGGAGGCGCGGCGGCCGTCGACGCCCTCCAGGACGAACTCCTTGGGCGAGGGGCCGGGGTGGGGGGTGCGGTTCAGGACGCGGAAGCCGACGAGGGCGCCGTCGCGGCCGAGCGGGGAGTCGGGGGCGCCGTCGGGGAGGGCGGCGAGGGTCTGGAGGTCGCCGAAGTGCTCGGTGCCGGGCGGGAGGGGGGCGGCGGTGTGGAAGGCGGGGGTGTCGTGGCCGGGGAGGGCGGCTCCGGTGGCGGGGTCGACACGGGTCCAGGTGCGCCAGGAGCGGTGGACCCGGGTGCTCCAGATCGTCTTGCCGTCGCTCATCTGGACGTCGTGGGAGCCGATGCCGTCCCGGTCGCCGGGGCGCAGGACGTGGCCCTCCTCCAGGCGTCCGCCGTCGGGGGTGGCGAACTGGTAGCCGAGGCCGCCCTGGATCATGCCGCCGTAGCGGCGCAGGCCGAGCTGCCGCTCGGCTTCGAAGACGTCCTCGGGCCGGTCGGCCCAGAAGGCGTGGGTTCCGAAGGAGGCCTTGGGGGTGGTGGCGAACCCGATCAGGAAGGAGCCGCCGACCCAGTGGGCGGTGTGCGTGGTCGCCCCTTCGGGGAGCCGGAAGGCGCAGGTGCCCCGGGTGCCGGCGTGGTCGACGGCGACGGCCCGGTCGGGGCCGTAGACGGTCAGGACGGGCCAGGTGCAGGTGACCCCGGTGACGGCGTCGGGGCCGCCGAGGCCTGCGACGGCCTCCTCCAGGGCGGGCCAGGCCCATTCCTCGGGCAGTCCGGCGCGCAGGGCGCGGGCGAGCGGGCCGGTGAGGTCCAGGGCGGCGAGGGCCTCCTCGATGCCGTCCAGGGCGAGGGCGGTCGGCCGGTCGAGGAGGGCGGCGAGCTCGTCGACGGCCTCGTCGGCCGCGGCGAGGCCGCCGCCGCGCAGGGCGCCGATCAGGCTCTCGACGCGGCCGTGGACCTCGGCGGCGATGCCGGCGTTGCCGGGGAGGTGGGTGATGGCGGTGCCGGCCCGGCGCAGGGCGGCGTGGACGGTGCCCTCCAGGCGGGGGCCGAAGAGGGGGTCGGCGGCGAGGGCCTTGAGGTCGCGGCGCGAGCGCCCGTCCCAGAAGACCAGCTCCACGGCGATGCCGGGGTCCTCGACGGGTATGCCCTCGGCGAGGCAGGCGTCGAGGAGGTCGGCGTCCAGTCCGGGGTAGCGGTAGCGGTCCTCGTGCAGGCGCAGCGGGGTCCCGGCGGCGCGCAGCCGGGGGGCCCAGCGGGCGAGGAGGTCGAAGAGCTCGGCGGGCATGGGCTGGCGCACGACGCCGCCGCCGGAGCGGCCGTGCCCGAAGCGGCGGGTGTACCGGGCGAACCAGCCGGGCAGGCCGTCCTCGGGGACGATCCGGCCGGCCGCGGCGGCGTCGGCCGCGCCGCAGCCGATGAGGAGGCGCAGCCAGGAGGAGGCGTCGCCGCGGCTCTCGGGGAAGAGGTCGAGGAGCGCGAGGGCGGTGTCGTCGGCCGGGGGGTGGGCGGTCAGCAGCGGGGTGGCCGCGTCCAGCAGGCGGTCGGGGACCTCCTTGTGCCGGGCGGGGGCCAGGACGAGGCCGAGCACGCGGGCCTCCTCCGCGGCGCCGAGTCCGGCGGCGCGGGCGGACTGCCGGACGCGGCGGGCCAGGTCGGCGGGGAGCTCGCCGGGCGAGCCGGACCAGGCCCGCAGGACGCGTACGTACTCCTCGTGCGCGGCGGCGGGCTCCAGGGAGGCGGCCAGCCGGTCCTGGTGGCCGCTCAGCTCGGTGGCGGGCAGTGCGCCGGCACGGGCGAAGAGCAGCACGTTGGCGTGCTGCCAGTCGGGGTCGACGGGCAGCGCGTGGGTGCGCTCGGCCTTGCGGGCCAGGGCGTGGGCGCGGGCGGCGGAGCGCAGGTGCCAGGCGATGAGCTTGTGGCCGACGGTGTCCCAGAACCAGGGCAGGTGGGCGGGGTCCAGTTCCCGGACCCGACGCTCCAGCCCGTCCACGAACCGGCCGGGCTTCTCGTAGGCCCGGTGGATGGTGCTCGTGACCTCGTCGAACAGCTCGACGGCCGCGGGCTCGGCGGCGGGGTCGTGGACGCGGGCCCAGTCGGTGTAGACCGTCGAGGTGTGCGGTTCGGCCGGCAGCGGGATCTGGATCTTCATGCGGCCGATGGTGGCACGCGCCTGTGACAGCCCCCGGCCGTCTCCCCGTAGGAACGGCGACGCCCCCGCCGGATGGTCCGGCGGGGGCGTCGGGGTGTCCTACGCCGGTGCGCCCGAGGTGAAGCGGCGCAGCAGGGGCGACAGGACGAGGACGGATTTGGTCCGCTCCACGAAGGGCTCGCCCGCGATGCGCTCCAGGACCCGCTCGAAGTGGCGCATGTCGGAGGCGAAGACCTGGACGAGGGCGTCCGCGTCGCCGGTGACGGTCGACGCGGACACCACCTCGGGGTACCGCTCCAGCCCCCGCCGGATGTCGTCCGGCGAGGTGTTGTGGCGGCAGTAGATCTCGATGAAGCCCTCGGTCTCCCAGCCCATGGCCGCCGGGTCCACGCGGACGGTGAACCCGGTGATGGCGCCTTCGGCGCGCAGCCGGTCCACGCGCCGCTTGACGGCCGGTGCGGAGAGTCCGACCTCGGAGCCGATGTCGGCGTAGGAGCGGCGGGCGTCCTCGGCGAGGGCGTGCACGATGCGTTCGTCGAGATCGTTCAGTCGCACTGAGGATGGATCACTTCTCTGCTGTGGCCACTTCTGCTTCCGTGGCCAGACGGGAGCGGCGGATGCCGTACAGGAAGTAGAACACGAGGCCCACGATCATCCAGCCACCGAAGACCATCCAGGTGGCGGCATCCAGCTCGAACATCATGTAGCCGCAGGCGACGGCGCCCAGGATGGGGGTGACCGGGAAGAGCGCCACCTTGAAGGTGCGGGGCATGTCGGGCTTGGTGCGGCGCAGGATGATCACGGCGACGTTGACCAGGCCGAAGGCGAAGAGGGTGCCGATGCTGGTGGCGTCGGCGAGCTTGCCGAGCGGGATGAAGGCCGCGAGGACGCCGCAGAAGACGGAGACGATGACCACGTTGGCGCGGGGGGCGCCGGTCTTCTCGTCGACCTTGGCGAAGACCTTGGGGACGAGGCCGTCGCGGGACATCGCGAAGAGGATGCGGGTCTGGCCGTAGAGGACGGCGAAGACGACGGAGAAGATCGCGACGATGGCGCCGGCGGCGAGGACGACGCCCCAGACGCTGGTGCCGGTGACGTCGGTCATGATCTGGGCCAGCGCGGCCTCGGCGCCCTCGAAGTCCTTCCACGGCATGGCGCCGACGGCGACGAAGGCGACGAGGACGTAGAGGACGGTGACGATGCCCAGCGAGAGCATGATCGCGCGCGGCAGGTCCTTCTTCGGGTCCTTGGCTTCCTCACCGGCGGTGGAGGCGGCGTCGAAGCCGATGTAGGAGAAGAAGAGGGTGGAGGCGCCGGCGGCGATGCCGCTCATGCCCAGCGGGGCGAGCGGGGTGTAGTTGCCGGCCTTGATGCCCATGACGCCGATGCCGATGAAGAGCAGCAGGGTGACGATCTTCACCGCGACCATGATCGAGTTGACGGTGGCGCTCTCCTTGGCGCCGCGCATCAGGAAGACCATGGAGAGCAGGACGACGACCAGGGCCGGGAGGTTGATGTACCCGCCGTCGCCCAGCGGCGCGGAGACCGCCTCGGGAACGGTGACGCCTATGGTGCCGTCGAGGAACTCGTTGAGGTACTGGCCCCAGCCGACGGCGACGGCCGCGACGGAGACGGCGTACTCCAGGACCAGGCACCAGCCGCAGATCCAGGCGATGAGCTCGCCCATGGTGGCGTACGCGTAGGAGTACGAGGAGCCGGAGACCGGGACGGAGCCGGCCAGCTCGGCGTAGGAGAGGGCCGAGAACAGGGCGGTGAGGCCCGCGAGGATGAAGGAGATCGTCACGGCGGGGCCGGCCTTGGGGGCGGCGGTGCCGAGGACGACGAAGATGCCGGTGCCCAGCGTGGCACCGATGCTGATCATGGTCAGCTGCCACATGGTGAGCGAGCGGCGCAGCGTACCGCCCTCACCCTGCCCACCCTCCGAGATGAGCCGCTCGACCGGCTTGCGCCGCATGAGCGGGTTCACGGGCTTGCGCGTCTCCGGGGAGAGCGGGGGTGCCTGGCCCTGATCGAGCACGAGGGGACTCCTTTGACACTGCGGGATGGGGACGGGTCAGGCGTCGACCGCAGCGGTCCGGAGCAGTTGTCAGACGGGTGGGAACCCGTCTGGGCATGAGAGGACCGCCGAGCAGGCGGTCCGCGCCACTCCACGTACAGGGGGTGAGCCTACGAGCTGAGTGATACCGCCCGTAATGCACCATCCTTGCACATTGGCGCACGATCGTTGCGCGGATCTGTCCTGGATGGTCCTTTGTTGCATGCGGATGATCGATCAGTGCGCGCCCGCCCCCGACCTCCGTTCTTGACAGTCCATCAGAATTCCCGCAGCGTGCCGCCATGGACGCAGACGGCACGGCCACGGCCTGGCTCGACCCGGGCCCCTTCCTGCGCGGGGTCGCCTGGGTGGACGGGGACCGGCCCGTACGGGCCGACCCGGCCGACACCGAGCGCCTGCCGTGGGACACCGGCGAGCGGGCCGCCCTGCCGATAGGGGTCCGCCTGGAGTTCCTCCCCCGCGGGGCGCACGCGGTGGAGGTCCGCTACCGGGCCGCGGTCCCCGGCCCGGACGACGCCCTGCGCGACCTCGCGCACGGCTTCTCCCTCTGGGACCGCCACGGGATGGTCCGCGAGGTCTTCACCGACCCCGCCGCCGAGGCCGTCGTGCGCATCGCCCTGCCCGGCGGGCCGGGGCCCTACACCGTCCACCCGCCCGAGGCGCAGTCCCCGCTGGTCCTGAAGCTGCGCGGGGTCGGCGGAGCCCTCGCCCCCGCCCCGCCGGCCCCGCGCTGGGTGGTGCACGGCGACTCGATCACCGAGGGCTGGTGGGCCACCCGGCCCGCCCACGGCTGGCCCGCGGCCGCCGGGCGGGCGCTCGGCTGGGACACCGTGAACCTCGGGTACGCCGGCGCCGGGCGCGGGGAGCTGGCCACCGCCGAGCAGCTCGCGGCCCTCCCCGCCGACGTCCTCACCCTCGCCTTCGGCACCAACTGCTGGACCCGCGTCCCCTACACCGCCGCCCTGCTGTACGAGACCACCCGCGTCTTCCTCGACCTGGTCCGCCAGGGCCACCCCCGGACCCCGCTGCTGTTGGTCTCCCCCGTGCTGCGCCCGGACGCCGAACGCACCCCGAACCGGCTCGGCGCCACCCTGGGCGCCCTGCGCGACGCCATGGAGCGGGCCGCCCGGGACCGGATCGACGCCGGGGACGGACGGCTCGCCCTGCTGCCGGGGCGGGACCTGCTGGGGCCCGAGCACCTCGCGGACGGGCTGCACCCCGACGACGCCGGACACCGGGCCCTGGGCCTCGCTGTGGTCACGGCCCTGCGCCGGGCCGGGTTCGACGGACGGTGAGTGAAACACCCCACACCGCTCCCGGTGAACAGGACGCTCCCCCGGCGCCGTGTTCCGCACGAGTTGACGGGTTCCGGCGACGGGCAGGACCCGGACCCGGCGGACACCACACGTGGGAGAGAACAACATGGGCATCAAGCGCGGAACCACCCTGGCCGCGGTCGCGGTCGTCGTCGTGCTGGCGGCGACCGCCTGCAACGGGGACGACAAGGCCGACAAGGCCGACGCGGCGAAGCCGGCCGGGGCCGCGGCCGCCGCTCCCGCCGCCGACCCCTACGCAGGCGACAAGGCCGCCGGGGACGCGGGCGCCAAGCCCGCAGGCGCGCTCACGGTCTCGACCACCGACCGGCTCGGGCCGGTACTGACCGACGCCGCCGGCTTCACCCTGTACCGCTTCGACAAGGACACCGCCAAGCCGCCGGCCTCCAACTGCGACGGGGACTGCGCCAAGGCGTGGCCGGTGGTCCCGGCCGGCGACGCGAGCGCCGCGGCGGGCATGGACCCGGCCCTGCTGGGCGAGGTGGTCCGCAAGGACGGCAGCAAGCAGCTGACGGTGGCCGGCTGGCCCGCCTACCGCTACGCCAAGGACGCCAAGGCCGGCGACCTGAACGGCCAGGGCGTCGGCGGCACCTGGTTCGCCCTCGCCCCCGACGGCAAGAAGGCGGCGAAGGCCGGGGCCCCCGCCGCCTCCCCCGCCCCCGCCGGAGCCGGCCAGGCCGCCGGGGCCCTGACGGTGGCCAAGGACGCCAAGCTGGGCGACCACGTCGTCGACGGCAACGGCATGACCGTCTACCGCTTCAAGCCCGACACCGCCTGGCCGATGGTCTCCAAGTGCACCGGCGAGTGCCTGGCCAAGTGGCCCGTCGTCCCGCCGGCGGAGCGCGGCGAAGGGATCGTCGAGAAGAACTACCTGGTCCTCGACCGCCCCGACGGCAAGAAGCAGCAGACCGTCAACTGCTGGCCCGTCTACACCTTCACCGGCGACAAGAAGGCCGGCGACACCAACGGGCAGGGTGCGGGCGGCACCTGGTACGCCGTCGCCCCCGACGGCAAGCTCATCACCACCGCCCCCTAACCCCGTGCCGGACCGGCCGCCGGTCCCGCACGTCCCCCACGCACCGGCCGCGCGGCCCCCGCCCTCCTCCCCCCGGGCGGGGGTCGCGCACCGTTTTCCGCCGCCGGTGCCTTCCCTAGACTCGGGCCATGCTGCGCGTACTGGCCGTCGACGACGAGAAGCCCCTGCTGGAGGAACTCCTCTACCTGCTGCGCTCCGACGACCGGGTGCTCAGCGCGGAGGGCGCCTCGGACGCCACCGAGGCGCTGCGCCGGATCACACGGGCGGTGGAGAGCGGGCCCGACGGGCCCGACGCCATCGACGTGGTCTTCCTCGACATCCAGATGGCCGGGCTGACCGGGCTGGACATCGCCCGGCTGCTGGCCGGGTTCGCGCGGCCCCCGCTGATCGTGTTCGTCACCGCGCACGAGGGCTTCGCCGTCCAGGCCTTCGACCTCAAGGCGGTGGACTACGTGCTCAAGCCCGTGCGGCCGGAGCGGCTGGCCGAGGCGGTGCGCCGGGCCCGGGCCCTGCTCGGCCGCCCGGACGGCCCCGTGGAGGCCGCACCCCCCGCGCCCCCACCGGCCGCCCCGGCCGGGCGGGACGCCCCCGGGGCGGCCGCCGCCGAGCGGGCGCCCGAGCAGATCGCCGTCGAACTGGGCGGGGTCACCCGGTTCGTGGCCATCGCGGACATCGCGTACGTCGAGGCCCAGGGCGACTACGCCCGGCTGCACACGGACGGGGGCAGCCACCTGGTGCGGATCCCGCTGTCCACCCTGGAGGAACGCTGGGCGGCCCGCGGGTTCGTCCGCATCCACCGGCGCCACCTGGTGGCGCTGGGCCGGATCGACGAACTCCGTGTGGACGCGGGCACCACGAGCGTCCGGATCGGCTCGGCCGAGCTCCAGGTGAGCCGCCGTCACGCCCGCCAGCTCCGCGACCTCCTGATGCGCCAGGCCACCGGCTGACCCTCCCGCCCCCGGGCGGGCCGGTACCCCTCGGCCGTGCGCCCGTCCGTGCGACCGGCTCGCGCGCCCGCTCCCGCGCGACCGTCCGGCGTACCGGAGCGCCGTTCGTCGCTCGGGGAGGGGCGTACGGCGATCCGCCGGGCCCGTCGGCCGCAGGGGCGGGACACGGCGGCCCGCCGCCTCCGGGGCGGCCTTATCGTGTGATCTTCCGGCCGGGGGAGGAACGAGATGTCCGAGATCGAGGCGCTGCTGGAGGCGCTGGCCGGACTGCCCCGCACCCGGGCCTCCGGGCCCGCGGAGGCCGAGGCGCTGCTGGCCCGGCTGCGGAGCGCGGCCGCCCGCTGGGCGGACGTGCTGTACGAGGCCCGCGAGGGCACCCGCGAGCAGCTGTCGCCGAGCGCGGAGGCGGCCCTGACGCTGGCCTTCCGGCGGGCCGAGGAGTCGTACGTGGAGCTGGAGATCGCCCTGCGCGACTGCGCCGAACACCGCGACCCTGCGTTCTGACGCCGCGTCCCCGGCCTGGTCGGGGGCCGGAACACGCCTGTTCCGGGGGGCGGGGGCTGCGTAGACTCCCAAGACCCCCGCCCCGGCCGAAGGACCCCTGTTGAACCGGACGTACGCGCTGACCGCGGTCACCGTCGTCGTCCTGGTCACGGTGCTGGTCGGCGCGCTCGGGCTGCGGATATCGCGGACCACCTCCGACTTCTACGTCGCCTCGCGCACGGTCGGCCCGCGGCTGAACGCGGCCGCCATCGGCGGGGAGTACCTCTCCGCCGCCTCCTTCCTCGGCGTCGCCGGGCTGGTGCTGCTCCAGGGGCCGGAGATGCTCTGGTACCCCGTCGGGTACACCGCCGGGTACCTGGTCCTGCTGGTGTTCGTCGCGGCGCCGCTGCGCCGCTCCGGCGCGTACACGCTGCCGGACTTCGCCGAGGACCGGCTCCGGTCCCGGGCGGTGCGGCGCATCGCGGTGCTGTTCGTGCTCGGCGTCGGCTGGCTGTACCTGCTGCCGCAGCTCCAGGGGGCCGGGCTGACGCTGGAGGTGCTGACCGGGGCCCCGCAGTGGGTGGGCGGGCTGGTCGTCGCCGGCGTGGTCACGGCGGCCGTGGCGGCGGGCGGGATGCGCAGCATCACCTTCGTACAGGCCTTCCAGTACTGGCTCAAACTGACCGCCCTGCTGGTGCCGGCCTTCTTCCTGATCGCCGCCTGGACGGCGGACGGCGCGCCCCGGGCCTCCTTCGACGCCCCGGCCGTCTTCCGCGAGCACACCGCCGTCACCGTCGCGAAGGACGTCCGGCTGTCGGTGCGCGAGCCGCTGGAGCTGACGGTGACGGGCCGGGTGGACGGGCGCTCCTACCGGGAGGCCCCGCTGACGCTGACGGCCGGCCGGCATTCCGTCCAGGCCCGCACCCGGCTGGAGTTCACCGCCGGCTCGGCCGTCCCGGACTCCCGTGCCGGGACCGTCAGGGACACGCCGGGCTGGTCGCAGCCGCCCGCCGGGGGCGACCGCGGGCACCGGCTGTACGCCACGTACGGGCTGATCCTGGCCACCTTCCTCGGGACCATGGGGCTGCCGCACGTCGCGGTGCGCTTCTACACCAGCCCCGACGGCCGGGCGGCCCGCCGCACCACCCTGGTGGTCCTGGGCCTGCTCGGCGTCTTCTACCTGCTGCCGCAGGTGTACGGGGCCCTGGGCCGGATCTACGCGCCCGAGCTGGCCCTGACCGGGGACGCGGACGCGGCGGTGCTGGTGCTGCCGGAGCGGATGCTGGGCGGGCCGCTCGGCGACCTGCTGGGGGCGCTGCTGGCCGGGGGCGCCTTCGCGGCGTTCCTGTCGACGGCCTCCGGGCTGACCATGGCGGTGGCCGGGGTGCTGCACCAGGACGTGCTGCCCCGGCGCGGGGTGGGCAGCTTCCGGCTCGCGGTGGCGGTGGCCATGGCGGTGCCGCTGGCGGGCGGGTTCGTCACCGCGAGGGTGCCGGTCGCGGACGCGGTGGGTCTGGCCTTCGCGGTGTCGGCGTCCTCGTTCTGCCCCCTGCTGGTGCTCGGCATCTGGTGGCGCGGGCTGACTCCGCCGGGCGCGGTGGCCGGGCTGCTCACCGGCGGCGGGGCGGCGCTGGGCGCGGTGGTGGCCACCCGCAGCGGGCGGGTTCCGGCGGGGTGGGCGCACGCGCTGCTGGCCTGGCCGGCGGTGTGGTCCGTGCCGCTGGGGTTCCTGACGATGGTGCTGGTGTCGTTGGCCACCCGGTCCCGGGTGCCGGCCGGGGCGGCGGCGGCGCTGGCGCGGCTGCACCTGCCCGAGGACGTGGCCGGGGCACGGGCCGCCGGGCGGGGCGCGTGGTGACGGGGGCTGCGCTCGGGGTGCTCGTGGTGACGGGGGCGCTCCTGCTGCTGGCGCTGGGCTGGGCGGGCGGCCGCCGGCACGCCCGGCGCGGGGAGCGGGCGGCGGGGCTGGACCTGGGGACCCCGGTGGAGCGGGCGACGTTCCACACCCTGCACACCGCCTCGCTGGCCGCTCCCCCGCTGCGCGCCGGGCTGACCCCGGACGCGGCCCGCAAGGCCGCCCGGCGGCTGCGTTCGCTGCTGGGCACGGAGGCGCTGTGCCTGACGGACCGCGAGGCGGTGCTGGCCTGGGACGGGCCGGGCGCCGACCACCACCAGCGGCGGGCGATGGCCCGGGTGGCGGTGATGCTGGAGTCGGGGCGCAGCCAGAGCGTGCGGACGGAGTGCCAGCGGCCGGGCTGCCCCCTGAAGTGGGCGGTGTTCGCCCCGCTGACCGGTGAGGACGGGCTGCTGGGGGCGCTGGTCGCCTACGGGTCGCGGGAGTCGGCGGTGCTGGTGCGGGCGGCGACGGAGGTGGCGCGCTGGGTCTCCGTGCAGCTGGAGCTGTCGGAGCTGGACCGGGCGCGGACCCGGCTGATGGAGGCGGAGATCAAGGCGCTGCGGGCGCAGATCTCCCCGCACTTCATCTTCAACTCCCTCGCGGCGATCGCCTCGTTCGTGCGGACCGATCCGGAGCGGGCGCGGGAGCTGCTGCTGGAGTTCGCGGACTTCACCCGCTACTCCTTCCGCCGGCACGGGGAGTTCACCACGCTGGCGGAGGAGCTGCGTTCGATCGAGCGTTATCTGGCCCTGGCCGGGGCCCGGTTCGGGGACCGGCTGAAGGTGACCTTGCAGGTGGCGCCGGAGGTGCTGCCGGTGGCGCTGCCGTTCCTGTGCCTCCAGCCGCTGGTGGAGAACGCCGTCAAGCACGGGGTGGAGGACTCCGCCGGGGAGTGCCGGATCACCATCGCGGCCCGGGACGCGGGCGCGGAGGCGGTACTGACGATCGAGGACAACGGGGTGGGCATGGACCCGTCCCGGCTGCGCCGGATCCTGGCCGGGGAACGGGCGGGGTCCTCCCCGGGCATCGGGCTGCCGAACGTGGACGAGCGGATGCGGCAGGTGTACGGGGACGACTACGGCCTGGTCGTCGAGACGGGCGTGGGCGCCGGCATGAAGATCACGGTCCGGATCCCCAAGTACCGGGCGGGCGTGCACACGACGACGCCCCGCCCCCCTGCCGGTCCGGCGGGGGGCGGGGCGTCGTCGGAAGCCCGGGAGGACTAGCTCCAGCTGGCGTGGAGCGGCTTGCCCTCGGCGTAGCCTGCGGCGGACTGGATGCCGACGACGGCCTTCTCCTCGAACTCGGCCAGGGAGGCCGCGCCCGCGTAGGTGCAGGAGGAGCGGACACCGGCGATGATCGAGTCGATCAGGTCCTCGACGCCCGGGCGCTGCGGGTCGAGGAACATGCGGGAGGTGGAGATGCCCTCCTCGAACAGCGCCTTGCGGGCGCGGTCGTAGGCCGACTCCTCCGAGGTGCGGTTGCGCACGGCGCGGGCGGAGGCCATGCCGAAGGACTCCTTGTACAGGCGGCCCTCGGCCGACTGCTGGAGGTCGCCCGGGGACTCGTACGTGCCGGCGAACCAGGAGCCGATCATCACGTTGGAGGCGCCGGCGGCCAGGGCCATGGCCACGTCGCGCGGGTGGCGGACGCCGCCGTCGGCCCAGACGTGCTTGCCGTACTTCTTCGCCTCGGCGGCGCATTCCAGCACCGCGGAGAACTGCGGGCGGCCCACGCCGGTCATCATGCGGGTGGTGCACATGGCGCCGGGGCCCACGCCGACCTTGATGATGTCGGCGCCGGCGTCGATGAGGTCCTTGACGCCCTCGGCGGCGACGATGTTGCCGGCCACGATCGGGACGTTCGGGTCCAGCGCGCGGACGGCCTTGATCGCGTTGATCATCGACTCCTGGTGGCCGTGGGCCGTGTCGATGACGAGCGTGTCCACCCCGGCGTCGAGGAGCTGCTTGGCCTTGCCCACGAAGTCGCCGTTGATGCCGACGGCGGCGGCGATGCGCAGCTTGCCGTCCGCGTCGGTGGCGGGGGTGTACAGGGTCGCGCGCAGGGCGCCCTTGCGGGTCAGGATGCCGACGAGCCTGCCGTC
Organism: Streptomyces sp. NPDC096136; assembly: GCF_044763325.1. NCBI lineage: Bacteria > Bacillati > Actinomycetota > Actinomycetes > Kitasatosporales > Streptomycetaceae > Streptomyces > Streptomyces sp. NPDC096136. Next base: position 88,204 of record NZ_JBIWFZ010000023.1, read on the forward strand.
CTTGTCGACGGCCGGGGCCAGCTTGCGGTGGCCGGCGTCGAGCTGGTTGAAGGCCTCGCGGGGGTCGATCTCGGCGTCGATGAGCAGGAGCTCCTTCGACATGACCTCGGAGAGCTGGGTGAAGCGGTCCACGCCGGTGAGGTCGTGGTCGGTGACCACGCCGACGGGGCGGTGGTCGGCGTCGACGACGACGCCGGCGCCGTGGGCGCGCTTGGGCAGCAGGGACAGCGCGTCGGCGACGGTCTGGGTGGGCGCCAGCGTGATCGGGGTGTCGAGCACGAGGTGGCGGGTCTTGACCCAGGAGATGACGTCGGTGACGACCTCGATCGGGATGTCCTGCGGGATGACGACGATTCCACCGCGGCGGGCGACGGTCTCGGCCATGCGCCGGCCCGCGATGGCGGTCATGTTGGCCACCACGAGCGGAATGGTGGTGCCGGTGCCGTCGGGCGAGGAGAGGTCCACGCCCTGGCGGGAGCCGACCGCGGAGCGGCTCGGCACCATGAACACATCGTCGTACGTCAGGTCGTACGGCGGCTTCAGGTCATTGAGGAAACGCACGTGCTGAACATCCCAGTCGATCGGAGGTACCTCGACAGAAGGCAGCCGAGGAAACGCACGTACTTCATTCTCCCACGGCCCGGCGTTTACACGGCCCGGGCTGATCGTCCAGGACATTCCGGGCCGCGTGGTCGCTTCCTACGAGGCGATGGTCCCGAAGGGGCGGTGCAGGGGGTTCCGGCCGCCGGTCAGCGGGGTGGCGGTGGCCCCGTGGCGGACGGCGGTCAGCTCGGCGGCGATGGCGACGGCCGTTTCCTCGGGGGTGCGTCCTCCCAGGTCGAGGCCTATGGGCGATCTGAGCCGGGCCAGCTCGACCTCGGTCACCCCCTCGGCCCGCAGCCGTTCGGTGCGCTCGGCGTGGGTGCGGCGCGAGCCCATGGCCCCGACGTAGGCGAGCGGGAGCCGCAGCGCCAGGGTGAGGACCGGTACGTCGAACTTGGCGTCGTGGGTCAGGACGCACACGGCCGTCCGGCCGTCCAGGCGCCCGGCGTCGCGTTCCGCGGCCAGGTGCCGGTGCGGCCAGTCGACGACCACCTCGTCGGCGCCGGGGAAGCGCTCGGGGGTCGCGAAGACGGGCCGGGCGTCGCAGACGGTGACCCGGTGCCCGAGGAAGGCCCCCATCCGGACCAGGGCGGAGGCGAAGTCGACGGCCCCGTAGACGATCATCCGGGGCGGCAGGGCGGCGGATTCCACCAGCAGGGTGAGGGGCTCGCCGCACAGCCCGCCGGCGGTGCCCAGCTCGGCGGTGCCGGTGCGCCCGGCGAGCAGCAGGGCCCGGACCCGGTCGGCGGCGGCCCGGTCGAGTGCGGCGCCGCCGCTGAGCCCGCCCTCCCAGGAGCCGTCGGCGTGGACGGCCAGGGCCCGGCCGAGCTGGCCGGGCGGTCCGGAGACCACCCGGGCCAGCGCGGCCCGGCCGCCGCCGGCGGCGGCGTCGAGCACCGAGCCGAGGACGGGCCGGACGGGGTCCCGGCCGCGCACCGGGGTGACCAGCACGTCCAGGACCCCGCCGCAGGTCAGCCCCACCGCGAAGGCGTCGTCGTCGCTGTAGCCGAAGCGGTGGACGCCGCCGCGGCCCGAGGTGATGGCGTCCAGGCAGAGCTCGTGGACGGCGGACTCCACGCAGCCCCCGGAGAGGGAGCCGAGCGCGGTGCCGCCGGCGTCCACGGCCAGGGAGGCGCCCGGCCCCCGCGGCGCGCTGCCGCTGACGGCGACCACGGTGGCCAGCGCGAACTCCCGGCGCTCGGCGCACCAGCCGCGCAGCGGTCCGGCGATGTCGAGCATCAGCGGATGTACGCGCGGCGCGCGGACTGGCCGGGGATCAGGGGGCGCGGCGGCAGGACGGCGGGGGGCCGGCCGGGGGCGCGTCCGCCCGGGTAGCGGGCGGGCGAGGCGAGGGACACCGGGTCGGGGGTCCGCCCGCCGGTGCCGAGGAGCCGGGCCGCGTGGGCGACGCTGGCGAGGGTGGCGTGGTGGTGCCAGCCGCGGAAGGAGCGGCCCTCGAAGTCGCGGATGCCGACGGGTTCGCAGGTCTCGGTGAAGTCCAGGGCGACCCGGTCGGTGAGCTTGGCGAGCAGGAAGAGCTGGGCGAGCGGCCGGTCCCCGATGTTGGTGATCCAGAACTCGGAGGGCAGCAGGGAGGCCTCGGTCCAGGCGCCCATCAGGAGCAGGGGGGCGGGCGGGGCGGGGGCGGGCCGGTCCTCGGCGGGGGTGGCGAGGATGTGGGCCGAGGTGAGCAGGGTGACCGCTCCCTCGGACCGGCCGTGCCGGGTCCATTCGACGACGCGGCGCTGGGAGCGCAGCGAGTCGATCAGCTCGCGGGCGGGCGCGGTGTACGGGCCGGGCTTGTGGCGGCCCGCACCGCCGAAGGAGACGGGCAGGGAGCCGTCGACCTTGAGGACGAAGGGGATGTCCTGGAGGGCGAAGGCCTCCAGGACCTGGGGGAGGTCGGAGTTGGAGACCTCCATGACGACCGGGCGGCGCTGGAGCTGCCAGGTCGCGGCCATCCGCTGGACGGCGTGCACGGCGTCCAGCGCGGGTGTCTGCGAGCGGGCCGTGTCCGGGATGCCGGCCCGGCGGCGGCGCAGCAGCTCGCTGGTCCAGGGGCCGGGCAGGGTGAGCGTCCATTCGACGGGGAAGCTGGCCTCGCTGGAGGCGAGCCAGATCCCCCCGGCCTGCTGGCAGTTGGCGGTGCGGCCGAGCTGGGGCACGAACTGCCGGCCGACGCCGACGGACCGGTCCCCGGCCTTCTCGATGACCATGGGCTGGACCACCCAGGCCAGCGGGCGCTGGGCGGTGCGTTCGAGGTGCTGGGCGAGGGACCGCCGTACCGGGGTCCAGTCCCACGGGGATTTGCTGATGAACTGCTGGAGGCTCTGTTCGACGGAACTGGCCCCCGTTCCGGCGATGTTGCGGATCGTTTTCTTCCCGCTGGTCCGCACCAGACCATGGAGATAAACGCGGGCCCAGTTTCGCTGGTCCCGCCGCGGTAAAGACTCGAAGAATAGCGAGATCAATTCGTCGATCAATTCGGAGATTTCCGTAGCGGAATCTTCCGGCAGCACTGCGCGAACCATCTGGAGCCTCCCCCGCGACCAGACTAGACCTTGACCCTACTTGACCGCCGAGAACGTCCGTAGGGCCCTGCGGCTACTTCCTGAGGTCGCTGCCAGATTCGAGCCGCTCTTCTTCTACCACGAGTGGGATGGGGATCTGGTTCGCGGCGTAGTAGAGGGCGATCAGGAAGTGTGCGACGAGTGTGAGAGGTGCGGAGAAGAAGGACAGAATCACCGTCAAGGGGTACGCGACGGCTCCCAGTCCGAATCGGACACGGGTGGCCCGCGCCCCCTCCTTGTCCACCGCCTCGTGGAAGAGGTGGCCGACCTTGGTCACGTACCACCAGAAGGCCAGGAAGGCGAGGGCGTACACGACGGTCCACATGCTGTACAGGATCGCCGCGACATTGGCCGAATCCCCGTCCGTCAGGTGCTCGGCGAGGATGTTGGTGGTGTAGGGAATCACCGAAACCACCATCAGCACCATGAGGTTCAGGAACAACAGGGGTCGGTCGACCCGCTTGAGATGACTGAAGATCGTGTGGTGGTTCACCCACATCACGCCGATGATGAGGAAACTCACCAGATACGCGGCATAGTGCGGCCATTGCTCCCAGAGTCCGTGCCACAGGGCCGACCCCTGCTCTTCCGGAACCTTTAACTCCAGCACCAGAATGGTGATCACGATGGCGAATACGCCGTCGCTGAACGCCTCCACCCGGTTGGTTTCCTGCTCCATGGCCTCCCCTTCACGATTCCCTCACGTGTACGGGGAGGGCGCCGCCCCGCCCTCCCCGCTCACGCTACCCACGAAAGGGCGGTCAGCTGCCGAAGCCGGCCGTCTGGCGCCAGATCCGGCCATCGCGGACGACGAGCGTCCCGAACGCGTGCTCCGGCGCGCCGTTCAGGTTCATGATCGCCCGGTAGAAGATGGTGTCCTCGGTCTCGACGTACTCCTGGAGTTCGACGAGCGCGGGCTTCAGGGTGAGATACCCGGTGAACGTCTCGCGAACGGCTTCGATGCCCGCCGAGACCCCCTCGAAACGGAGCAGGACGGCGTCCTCGGTGTAGTTCTTCATCACCGCCTCGATGTCCAGGGCGGCCAGGGCGTCCATCTGGCGGACGAAGACCGGGTGCAGCGCGGAGATGTCGTACTTGGCCATGTTCGACTTCCTTTCGGTGGGAGTGGGTGACGGCTTGCGGGGTGACGGATCACGGACGGGCCCCGGGGCGGCGGCCCGGCGGCTCAGCCCGCGAGGGGCAGGCGGACGAGCATCCGGGTCTCGCCCGGGCGGGAGCGGGCCGAGATCGACCCGTGGTGGCGCTGGGTCACGATCCGGTAGCTGAGGTGCAGCCCGAGGCCCGTGCCCTTGCCCACGTCCTTGGTGGTATAGAAGGGCTCGAAGATGCGCGGCAGGACGTCCTCGGGGATGCCCCGGCCGGTGTCGGTGATCTCCACGACCATGCAGACGCCCTCGGCGTGGCAGCGCAGGGTCAGCGTGCCCGCGCCCTCCATGGCCTCGGCCGCGTTGTCGACCAGGTTGGTCCACACCTGGTTGAGCTCGCCGGGGTAGCCGGTCAGCTCCGGCAGGTCCGGTGCGTAGGCGCGGACGATGGTGATCCCGGTGAGTTTGGAGCGCAGCACGACCAGGGTGTTCTCCAGCCCGTCGGTCACCGGGAACCGCTGCTCGGGAGCCCGGTCGAGGTTGGCGTAGTCCCGGGTGGCCGCGACCAGCTGGGAGATGCGAGGGCCGGCCGCGCGCAGCTCGGCGGCCAGCGAGCGGGCCTCCAGCAGCGCCGCCAGGTGGTCGAGGGCGGCCGGCAGGGCGCCCTCGCCGATCCCCTCCAGCCACTCCCGCAGCCGGCCGAGCTCCAGCCCGAGGTCGGAGGCCCCGGAGCCGAGCAGCGCGGGCCGGGCGGCGCCGGCCTCCTCGGCCCAGTCGGCGATCTCCTCCTCCGCGTCGGCCTGGGCCAGCGGGTCGGTGGTCTCCGGCGGCGGGAGCCGGTCCAGCTCCCCGGCCAGGCGCTCCAGTGCGCCGCGCTCCGCGTCCGTGGCGGCCGCGCCCCACCCGTACGCGGTGGCGGTGAGCCGCTCCAGCGCGGGCACCAGCTCCTGCGCGGCGCGGGCCACGGCGGCGGCCGGGTTGTTCAGCTCGTGCGCGAGCCCTGCCGCGAGGGTGCCGAGGGCCTCGACGGTGGCCCGCTTGCGGGCCTGGACCTCGGAGGACTTGATCCTCCAGGCCAGGACGGGGATCAGGACGGCGGCCACCCCGTTGCAGCGGGTCAGCATCTCGAAGAACACCGGCTTCGGGTAGGCCACGACGGTGGTCGCGGGCCCGCTGGCGGAGGCGGTGGCCACGTAGGACCCGTCCGTCAGCAGGGGCAGCTCGCCGGTGAAGCGGTGCGCGGCGGCGGGCTTCCCGTCGTGCTCCTCGGCGGCGGCGCCCTCCTCCTCGGTGGAGTGCCGGGTCAGCACCTCCTCCCGGCCGTCGACGACCTTGGTGACGACCAGCCCGCCGGAGACCAGCACGTGGAAGCAGGTGGCCTCCTCCCCGTCGCGGAAGAGGACCTCCCCGTCGGCGAGGACGCGCGGAACGGAGACCGAGACCAGCCAGTCCAGCTGGTCCTCGGTGATCGCCGCGAAGATCTCCAGCCCCTGGAGGGCGGTCCGCAGCTCCTTGGTGCTCACGGTGGTCACAGGGTGCTCCCCTCGGCCCTGGTGCGTGCCGCCAGCCGCAGGGTCGTGAACAGGGCCAGCGCGCACACCGCGGCGACGGCCGCCATGAAGCCGACCGCGGTGCGCTGCAGGCCGTGGATGTTGGTCAGGAGACCGGCGAGGACCGCCGGGACGCTCATGGCGAGGTAGGCGAAGACGTAGACGGCGGCCGTCAGCTCGCCGCGGTGCGCGGGTTCGGCGAGGGTGCTGATCGCGCGGAAGGAGCCGAGGAACGCCGCTCCCCAGCCGCTGCCGAGGACGGCGGTGGCGGCGAGGAACAGCGGCGCCGAGCCGGTGCCCAGGGCCAGCAGCACCAGGGCCAGGCCGGCGAGCAGCCCGAGCAGCCCCAGGACGGCGGTGCGCAGCGGCTCCGTGCGGCCCAGCAGGAGCTGGGCGCAGGTGGCGGAGCCCGCGAGCAGGGCCACGGTGGCCCCGCCGGCCAGGTAGTTGGTGGTGTGGAGCAGGGACAGCGCCAGGTGCGGCCCGAGCGAGAGGTAGAAGCCGCCCACGGTCCAGACGGCCACCACCGTCAGCACCAGCACGGCGAACCGGCGCCGCACGGCGGCCGGCACCCGGATCCGGTGCGGGGCCACCCGGGGCCGGCCGCCCGCCCCCGGCGCGCTCTCGCCCATCCGGACCACCCCGACCAGCGTGACCGCGAAGGCACCGACCAGCAGCAGGTAGCTCAGCACGGTCGGGGCGGGCGCGTACTGGACGAGCAGTCCCGCCCCGAGCCCGCCCAGGCCGATGCCCACGGTCGGCCCCGCGCTGTTGACCTGGGCCCCGAGGGCGGGCCGCGAGCGCGGGCTGAGCTCCAGCAGGGCCGCGCCCACGGCCCCGGTGGCCAGGCCCACGGCGAGCCCCTGGACGGCGCGGGCGGCGAGCAGCAGGCCGAGCCCCCCGGCCCCGGCGAACAGGCCCATGGAGACGATCGCCAGGACCAGTCCGGCGCCGAGGACGGGCCGGCGCCCCAGGGTGTCGGAGAGGGACCCGAACAGCAGCAGTCCGGCGAGCACGGTGACGGCGTACACGGCGAAGACCACCGTGACGACGCCGGAGGACAGGCCCCACCGCTGCTGGTAGAGCACGTAGAGGGCGGAGGGGACGGAGGAGGAGAGCATGAGCAGGACGAGGACCGCGCCCACCACCCAGAAGCCGGACGGTCTCGGCGCGGCCGCCGCGCGGCCGCCTGGGTACGGGGTGTCTCCCGTGGTCGTCGTCTCGGTCGGTTCGGTCACGCTGGTCAACTCCACTCCCCCGCCCTGCCCCGGCGGGCCGTCAGGCGCTGCTGTGGGCCGCCGCCCTGGCCAGCGCGCGGGCGGTGAGCACGCCCGCGAGGTGGCCGAGGTACTCGGCCGAGGTACCGCGCCCGGGGACGAACAGCTCCCTGGGCTCGGCGCGGAACGCCGCGAGCACCGCCCCGGTCGTGTACGGGCCCCCGCGCAGCCGGTCCTCGACCCCGCGCAGGCGCAGGGCGCGGGGGGTCGCTCCGGTGACCGCGATCCGCGGCCCGTCGGGGGTGATCCGCACGGCGGCGGCGCACAGCGGGTAGCGGGTGGCCCGGTCGGCGGTCTTCTCGAAGGCGCCCGCCCCTCCGGCGGCGGGCACCAGCAGGGCGGTCAGCACCTCCCCGGCGGGCACCCCGGAGGCGGCCAGTTCCTCGGCCGGGACCGTACGGGTCCCGCCGGGTCCGGCCAGTTCGGCCCGTGCGCCGGCGGCGATGGCGGCGACGGGCAGGTCGGTGGGGCGGCCGGTGGCGGCCAGGTTGCCGCCGGCGGTGCCGAGGTTGCGGACCTGGGGGTCGCCGTTGGCGCGGGCCGCGGCGGCCAGCTCCGGTGCCCCGGCGAGCACCAGCGGGTGCGCGGCGAGCTCGGCGAGCGTGGTCAGGGCCCCGATCCGCAGCTCGGCGCCGGCCCGTTCGATCCCCCGCAGCGCTGCGAGGTGCCGTACGTCGACCAGCAGGCGGGCCCGTTCGGCTCCGGTCCGCAGGTCGGGCAGCAGGCTCTGGCCGCCGGCCAGGACGCGGGCTCCCGGGGGGCCGGCCAGGAGGGCGAGGGCCTCGTCGAGGGAGGCCGGCCGGGCGTAGTCGAACTCGGTGAGGATCACCGGTCTCCCCCTTCCAGTACGCGCCAGACCTTCTCGGGGGTCAGCGGCATGTCGATGTGCTGTACGCCCAGGTCGGCGAGGGCGTCGACGACCGCGTTGACGACGGCGGCGGCGGGCGGCACGGTGGCGATCTCGCCGGCCCCCTTGGCGCCGAGCGGGTTGTGCGGCGAGGGGGTGACGGTCCGGTCGAGGGTGAAGAAGGGCACGTCGGCGGCGCGCGGCAGGGCGTAGCGGGTCAGGTCGGAGCTGACGAGGAGGCCGTTCTCGTCGTACTCGGCGGCCTCCATCAGGGCCTGGCCCAGGCCGTGCACGATGCTTCCCTCGATCTGGCCGTGCACGATCTTCGGGTTGCCGACGTTTCCGGCGTCGTCGACGGCGGTGTAGCCCACCACCTCGGTCTCGCCGGTGAGTTCGTCGATCTCGACGACCGCGACGTGCGTGCCGAAGGGGTAGTTGAAGTCCGGCGGGTCGAAGTGGGTGGTCTCGTCGAGGGCCGGCTCGATCTCGGGGGGCAGCCCCCAGCCGTACCACATGGCCATCGCCAGCTCGGAGAAGGTCTTGGCGTTCTCGGGGTGGCCTGCCTCGTGGACGCCGCCGTTCGCGTAGACGACCCGGTCCTCGGGGACGCCGAGGAAGACGGCCCCGGCCCGGACCAGTTTGTCCTTGATCTTGCGGGCGGTGAGGGCGACGGCGGGGGCGGCCATGCTGTAGGAGCGGGAGCCGTAGGTGCCCTGCCCGTACGGGGCCTTGAGCGTGTCCCCCTCGTACACCTGGACCTGGGCCGGGTCGATGCCGAGCTCGTCGGCCGCGACCTGCGCGAAGACGGTGCCGTGGCTCTGGCCGGTGGAGGCGGAGCCGACGGTGACGGTGACCTCGCCGGTGGGGTGGACGCGGATGTTGGCGCTCTCCCAGGTGCCGCCGAGCATGCCCTCCTTGGACATCCGGGTGGAGGGGCCGACCCCGCAGATGGCGACGTAGGTGGCGATGCCGACGCCCAGGCGCCTGCCGCGGGCGCGGGCCGCCGCCTTGCGGGCGGGCATGTCGGCGTAGCCGGCCAGCTCCAGGGCGCGCTCGAAGTTGGGCGCGTAGTTCCCGGAGTCGTAGGTCCAGCCGAGGCCGTTGTCGTACGGGAACTTCTCCTTGGGCACCAGGTTCCTGCGGCGGACCTCCGCCGGGTCCATGCCGATCTCGGCGGCGTACCGGTCGACGAGGCGCTCCATCAGGAAGGCGGCCTCGGCGCGGCCGCTGCCGCGCTGGGCCCCGAGGGAGACCGTGTTGGTGAACGCCGCGTACACCTCGCAGAAGGCGGCGTCGACCTCGTACATGCCGGTGATGGAGCGGCCCATCAGGGCGGTGGCGACTCCGGGCCCGATGGTGGAGGGGTAGGCGCCGAGGTTGGCGTAGCTGGTGCAGCGGACGGCGGTGATGCGGCCGTCGCGGGTGCCGCCCAGGGTGACGTGCTGGCGGTGGTCGCGGCCCTGGACGGTGGAGTTCATCAGCCCGGTGCGGGTGTCCACCCATTTCACGGGCCGGCCGAGGGCCTTGGAGAGCAGCAGGACCAGCGCCATGTCGGGGTAGAGGTAGCCCTTGGTGCCGAAGCTGCCGCCGACGGTCGGGGCGATCACCCTGAGCTTGTTGAAGGGGATGCCGAGGACCAGCGCGGAGAGCAGGAAGCGGTGGTTGTGCGGGCCCTGGGTGGAGGCGTAGAGGGTGTACTCGCCGGTGGCGGCGTTGTAGTCGCCGACGGCCCCGCGCGGTTCGATGGGGCTGTTGATGGTGCGCTGGTTGACGAGGTCCAGCTCCACGGTGACCTCGGCGCGGGCGAGGGCCGCGTCGGTGCGGTCCTTGTCGCCGCAGGTCCAGTACGCGTTCAGGTTGCCGGGGACGGCCTCGTGCAGCTGCGGCGCGCCCTCGGCGAGGGCCTCGTCGGCCCGGGTGACCACGGGCAGCGGCTCGTACTCCACGCCGATCGCGGCGAGGGCGGCGGCGGCCTGGCGCGGGGTCTCGGCGACGACCACGGCGATCGGGTCGCCGACGTGGCGGACGGTGTCGCCGGTGAGGACCGGTCGGGCGCCGGGCAGTCCGTAGGGGTGGGGCGGGAAGTGGCTCTCGACCCCGCCGGGTATCCAGATGCAGGGCAGCGGCATGACGTCGGTGAAGTCGGCGGCGGTGGCCACCTTCAGGACGCCCGGCAGCTGCTCGGCCGCCTTGGTCTCGATGGAGAGGATCCTCGCGTGGGCCACCGGGCTGCCCAGGATGGCCATGTGGGCGGTGCCCGGCAGGTCGATGTCCGCCACGTACACGGCCTCGCCGCGCAGCAGCTGCGGGTCCTCGCGGCTGTCCAGCGGCCGTCCGAGGACCCCGCCGCCGGTGGTGCTCTCCCCCGTCGCGGTGGTCATCGCGCTCACCGCCCCTCGGCCGCGGGCACGGCGGAGTCGGCTGCGGCGGCGCTCTCCGCGGGCGCGGCGCAGGCGCGCTGCACGCCGCGGACCACGCTGTGGTAGCCGGTGCAGCGGCACAGGTTGCCGGTGAGCCACTCGCGGATCTCGGGCTCGGTGGGCGCCGCTCCGGGGGCGGTGTTCTCGACGAGCTCGCCGAGGGCCATGACCATGCCGGGGGTGCAGAACCCGCACTGGGTGCCGTGCTCCTGGCGCAGGGCCTCCTGGAGGCCGGTCAGCTCCCCGCCCCGGGCGGACACCCCCTCGATGGTGGTGACCTCGGAGCCGGCGGCGGAGGCGGTGAGCACCAGGCAGCTCTTGACGGACCTGCCGTCGAGGCGGACCACGCAGGTGCCGCACTGGCCGGTGTCGCAGCCGACCTTGGTGCCGGTCAGCCCGAGTCCGTCGCGGAGCCGTTCCACGAGGAGTTCGCTCGGCCGCGCCGCGAACTCCTCGGGTCTTCCGTTCACGTGGAGGGTCAGCGTGGGGGCGGGTGTCAGATCCATGCGAGCGCCTGCGCTTCCGTGAGCGACCGGTTGAAGAGGGGGCCGCCGGGCTGCTGGAGAATTCCTCCGGAATGCAGCGGTCCGGTGTCGACGGCGGCGAATCCGAGATCGGTGAGGATTCCCGCGACGATTTCCTTCGCCTTCGGCTCGTCGCCCGCCGTGTAATGCGCGAGGCGCTCACCTCCGGCTTTTCCGGCGACGGCGAGGGTTTCGTAATGCATGGTGTTCAGGGACTTCACGACCCGGGCGCCGGGGTACCACTCGGCGACCAGTTCGCTGGACGCGCGCCCGCCCAGGTCGGCGGGGGTGCCGGGGCCGGCGAAGGCGTTGGTGGCGTCCACCAGCACCTTGTCCTGCACGACGTGCGGTGGCAGCAGCCCGCGCACCCTCGCGTAGGGCACCATCAGCACCACGAGGTCGGCCCGGCCGGCCGCTGCGACGGGGTCCGCCGCAGCCGCGGCGGGCCCCAGTTCGGCGAGCAGGGGGGCGAGCGACCGTGGCCCGGTGGCATTGGCCAGGACCACGTCGTGGCCTGCCGCCACGAGGATCCTCGCGAGGGTCGAACCGATCCGCCCGGTGCCGATGACGCCTGTCCGCATCGATGCTCCTCGATCGCTCGGTCCGGCGGTGCCGGACGTCAGTCCATGCCGATCCAGACCGACTTGGTCTGGGTGTAGCTCTCCAGGGACTCGGGGCCGCACTCGCGGCCGTAGCCGGAGGCCTTGTAGCCGCCGTAGGGGACGGAGGGGTCGTACTGGTTGTAGCAGTTGACCCAGACCGTGCCGGCCTTGATCTGGGAGGCGACCCGGTGGGCCCGCCGCAGGTCCTTGGTGTGGACCCCGGCGGCGAGGCCGTACGCGCTGTCGTTGGCGATGCGCACGGCGTCCTCCTCCGTGTCGAAGGGGATGACCGACAGGACGGGGCCGAAGATCTCCTCCTGGGCGATCCGCATCCCGTTGTCCACGCCGGTGAAGACGGTGGGCAGGAAGTAGAGGCCCTGGCTGGAGGCCCCCTCGGGGGTCCAGCCGGTGCCGCCGGTGCGCAGCACCGCGCCTTCCTTCTCGCCCACCTCGATGTACGAGCTGACCTTGTCGAACTGGGCGCGGTGGGCCAGCGGGCCGAAGAGGGTCTCCGGGTCGCGCGGGTCGCCTGGCCTGAGGGCGGCGGCCCGGCGGACCAGGCGTTCGACCAGCTCGTCGTGGACGGGGCGCTGGAGCAGCAGCCGGGAGCCGGCCGTGCAGATCTCGCCCTTGTTGTAGTAGATGCCGAAGAAGGCGAGTTCCTCGGCGGCGTCGAGGTCGGCGTCGGCGAAGACGATGTTGGCGGACTTGCCGCCGAGTTCCATCGTGACCTTCTTGAGGGTGCCGGCCGACTTGCGGATGATCGACTGTCCGACGGCGGTGGAGCCGGTGAAGGCGATCTTGTCGATGCCGGGGTGGCCGGTGAGGGTCTCCCCCAGCTCCACCCCGGGTCCGGTGACGACGTTCAGCACCCCGTCTGGGATCTCCGCCTCCTGGAACAGCTCGGCGATCTTCAGGGCGGTGAGCGGGGTGGCCGGTGAGGGCTTGTGGACGACCGTGTTCCCGGCCGCGAGGGCCGGGGCGATCTTGGTCATCGACAGCAGCAGCGGGAAGTTGAACGGGGTGATGGCGCAGACCACGCCCAGCGGCTCGCGCAGGGTGTAGGCGAGCTGACCGCCGGCGGGAGCCCTGGAGGAGCCGTCGACCCGGGTGACCGCGCCCGCGTAGTAGTGCATGAGCTGGGCGGCCATGGGGGCGTCGACGGTGCTGGAGAAGGCGAACGGCTTGCCCATGTCCACCGTCTCCAGCAGGGCGATCTCCTCCAGGTCCCGTTCGATCAGCTCACCGACGCGGTTCAGCCGCAGCGCGCGCTCCTGGGCCGACAGCCTGCTCCACGGACCCTCCTCGTACGCCGTGCGGGCGGCCGCGACGGCGGCGTCCGCGTCGGTCGCGGCGGCCTGGGCCACCGGTACGATCTCCTGCCCGTCGATCGGGCTGATGTCCGGTTCCGTACGGCCGTCCCGGGCCGGGACCCACTGGCCGCCGATGAACAGCTTCCCGGGATGGGCCAGGGGGTGGCCGCTGAGCTCGCGCTTGGTCATGGCTGCACCTTCCGGTGTCGCGGGGGCTAGGCCTCTTCGAGCCGGCGCAGGAACGTCTCGGCAAGGGCCCTGGAGGAGTAGGGGTTCTGTCCGGTGGTGAGGTTGCGGTCGACGACGACGTGCGAGTCCCAGATCGCGTCCGCCTTCTCGTAGCGGGCGCCGAGCCGGGTCAGCTCGGCCTCCAGGATCAGCGGGAGGCGGCCGGCCATGTTGGTGACCAGCTCCTCGTCGTGCGAGAACGCCGTCATCCGGTAGCCCTCGAACGGCCAGCGGCCCTCTCCGTCGCGCAGGGAGAGCAGGGCGGTGTGGCCGTGGCAGACGGTGGCGAGGGGCTTGTCCTGCGCGAGGGCCCAGCGCAGCACCTGCGCCAGCTCGTCGGACTTGGGCAGGTCGCCGATGGCCCCGTGGCCGCCGCTGATGTAGAGGGCGTCGTACCCGGCGACGTCCTTCTCCCCGAGGGACTCGATCGCGAGCGGGCTGCGGAGCTGGGGGGCCTGCTCGATCACGCGCACGTACTCGGCCGCGTTGGCCGCGTCCTCGTCGGGCGAGCCCGCCGGGCGGACGTACTGCAGGAACTGGGGGTCGATGCTGGTCCGGTCGACCGTGGGGGCGGCGCCCCCGATCGTCGCCACGTCGACGGTGTGACCGGCGTCCCGGAAGAGGGTGTAGGGAACCACGAATTCCTCGGCCCAGAAGCCCGAGGGGTGCTGCTCCCCGTCCAGGAGATGGAGGGTGGCCTTTGCCGTCAAGACGACGAGAATCCTCATGATTCTCTCCTTGTTCTGGATTCGCTGCCGATTCAACACGCCCCTCTACAGGGGCGTAAGGGGGTGGCGTCAGGCACGCGATACTTCGTCACGTGCGTCCAACGCCGTGAGGATCGTGCGGAATTCACCGACCAGGGGGTGGTCGGGGAAGGCTTCGGCGAATATGCGTTCGCCGTAGAGGGCCGCCATTTCCGGTACGTACGGGAGGATTCCGGCCAGGGGGGTGCCGTATACCTCCTCGGCGCGCCGGCGGACGGCGTCGTGGTCGACGCCCTCGGGCGCCATGCTGAGGACCAGGGCGCGCCGGCAGGCCAGCCGCCCGGCGAGGGCGATGGTCTCCTCGACCCCGGAGAGGTCGATCCGGTCCGCCCTCGTCATGATGAGGACGATGTCGGCACTGCCCATGGCGGTCACCGACTCGTTGTTGAGTCCGGCGTGCGTGTCGAGCAGCAGGACGTCCAGCGCGTGGCTGCGCGCCAGCCGCTCGAAGCCCTCCGGGAGCAGTCCGACGTCGTACCCGGTGGCCATCAGCTCCCGCAGGGCCGCCGTCCCGGTCCGGGCCGGTACGACCAACAGTCCGGGCACCGCCGTCCGCCGGGCCGCGGCCTCGATCTCGCAGCGGCCGAGCAGGTAGTCGGCCAGCGAGCCGGCTCCGGGCGCCACCCCGAACAGCAGGTCCAGGGTGGGCGACTGGAGGTCCGTGTCGACCACCCCGACCCGCCGTCCGGCGGCCGCCAGCAGCAGTGCCAGGTTGGCCAGCACCGAGGACTTCCCGGTGCCGCCGCGGTGCGAGTGCACCACGATGGTCCGGGTCATCACGCCACCACCCGGTAGCCCGTGCCGTCCGCATGCGGCCCCCGCGCCGCACGTGGCCGGTGCAGGGCCAGCATGGTGACGTCGTCGTGCTGTTCGGCGACGCCGGTGTGATCGCGCACCGCCCGGTCCATCAGGTCGACCACGTCCCGGCCGCTCGCCGGGGGGCCGGCGAGCAGTTCGAGCATCCTCTCGTCACCGAGGAAGTAGCCTTCGGGGCAGCGCGCCTCGGGTACTCCGTCGGTGAACACGAAAAGGGTGTCGCCCGGGTCCAGCTGGGCGTAGCCGAGGGTGTAGACGCAGTCGGGCAGGACCCCGACCGCGGGCCCCGTGACCTCCAGCGCCCGGGTGCCGGAGCCGTCGCCGGAGAGCAGCAGCGGCGGGTTGTGGCCGCCGTTGATGTAGACGAGGCTGCCGGTGTGGGGGTCCAGGACGCCGAAGAAGAGGGTGGCGAAGTAGCCCTGTCTGAGGTGGTTGCGGGTGAGGTAGCCGTTGGTGGCGGTGACCGCGTTGAGCAGCGGGGTGGCGCCGACCACCGGGGTGCGCCGGCTGCCGCCCGTGCGGCCGGCGGCCATCAGGTGCTGGAGGCCGCTGTTCTCCGCGGTGTGCCGGAGCAGGGAGCGGATGAGGGCCATGAAGAGGGCGGCGCCCACTCCCTTGTCGCAGACGTCGGCGACCACGAGGGCCAGTCTGCGGCCCCGGGAGATCTCGAAGACGTCGTAGAAGTCCCCGGCGACCTGCCGGGCCGGCCGGAAGCGCACGTCGATCTCCCAGCCGGCGGGAACGGGCAGCGATTCGGGCAGGAAGCCGGCCTGGATCTCGCGGCCGATCTCCAGTTCCTTCTCGTAGCCCATGAGTTCGGCCCGCGCGTCGGCCTCCTGCACGGTGCGGCCGAGTCCGGCGCGCTCCGTGCAACTGCGCAGCCGGGCCGCGACCAGGGCCGGCAGGAAGGGCGGGACGAGGTAGTCGTGGCCGAGGCGGACGTGCCGCTCCAGGGCGGCGAAGTCCGCCACGGTCCAGGCCACCACGATCGGCGCCCCGGCCCAGCGGCGCAGCCGCCGGACGACCGTGCGCACGGTGTCCCCGTCGGCTTCGGCGGGGACGAGCAGCACGTCCGCGCAGGGCAGCGCGTCCGGGCGGTCGCGCAGCAGGTGCGCGAGGGAGGGGGTGACGAGTTCCGCGTCCATCAGCCGGAGCGCTTCGAGCAGTTCGGCCGGCGGCAGCGGGTGCACGTCCAGGATGATCACGGTCGTGGAGGGCATGCGTCCGTCCCCTCAGCCTTGACGGTCAGCGTGCTGATGTTGCGACCGTCCCTGTGGGCATAGGTGTACGAATCCACGCTGGTCAGGGCCAGGTGGATGCCGAGGCCGCCGACCCGCCGCCGTTCCGGGGGGATCCCGGGGGCTGGGGGCAGGCGGCCTGCGACGGGGTCGAACGCGGGGGCGGTGTCCTCGATGGTGATCCGCACCCCGTCGGGGCCGGAACGGCCCAGGACGGTGATCCGCCCCGCGCCGCCCCGGTACCCGTGCATCACGATGTTGGTGGCCAGTTCGTCCACGGCCAGCCTGATCCGGTAGGTCGCCCCCGTGCCGAGCCGGGCCCGGCCGGCGAGCCGAAGGACGAACGCGGCGATCTCGCCCAGTGCCCCGACGGTCGCGGGCACCTCCAATACGGCGGGCTTCCTCGCCAGTTCGACCACGTCACTCACCGGCCCGGGCCGCGTGCTCAGTCATCGGAGAGCACGATGCTGCGGTCGAGTCCGGCCGTGCGGATGGTCCGCGAGACGGGCTCGATGGCGCCGACCACCTTGATGGTGACGTGGTCGGCGACCTTCTGCTGGGCGAAGACCAGGGAGCGCAGCCCGGCGCTGGCCATGTAGCCGACGCCCGCCATCCGGATCTCGACGGTGCTGGTGCCGTGGCCGGCGGCCTTCTCGATGGTCTGGTGGAGCTCCGGCGCGGTCTTGGCGTCCAGCTCGCCCGTCAGTTCGATCACGGTGGTGTCGCCCTCGATGCTCAAGGACACGGAAAGCGGCATGTCAGGTCTCCTTCGGTCACTCGGGGTCGTTGGCGCGGCCGACCAGGATCACGACCGAGCGCGGGCCGATCAGGTACTTGCCGGCGTTGTCGAGCTCCTGCTCCGTGCCCGGGGTGCGGATGTCGTACGGGGCCTCGGCGCCGGTGTCGGCGAACAGGTGCCAGCTGCGCCCGTGGGGCAGGGCGGGCAGTTCCAGGTCGTGCGCCTCCCAGTGGGAGTTCATGGCGACGTACACCACGTCCTCGTCGGCGGTCCCGCAGCGGGCCACCGCGATCAGGCGGCTCTCGGACGACCAGTCGGGCTGCCAGGCCCGCTCCCCGTGCCAGCTGATGTCCGGCAGCCCGAGGCTGTCGCGGAGCCGGCCGGTGGGGTGGGTGGTGGAGCGCAGCTCGCGGTGGCGGCCCCGGAAGGCGATCATCTCGCGGGTGAACCGCAGCAGTTCGGCGTTCTCGTCGACCTGGTCCCAGTCGAACCAGGACAGCTCGTTGTCCTGGCAGTAGGTGTTGTTGTTGCCCTGCTGGGTGCGGGCGACCTCGTCCCCGGACAGCAGCATCGGGATGCCCTGGCTGGTGAGCAGGATGGCCAGGGCGTTCTTCATCTGGCGCAGCCGCAGGGCGTTGACCCCGGGATCGTCCGTGGGCCCCTCGGCCCCGCAGTTCCAGCTGTTGTTGTCGTTGGCCCCGTCGTTGTTGCCCTCGCCGTTGGCCTCGTTGTGCTTGTCGTTGTACGCGACCAGGTCGGCCAGGGTGAAGCCGTCGTGGGCCGTCAGGAAGTTGACGGAGGCGGAGGTCCCGCGGCTGGAGTACAGGTCCGGCGAGCCGGCGATCCGGGTGGCCAGCTCCCCCGTGACCCCGGGGTCGCCCTTGAGGAAGCGGCGCACGGTGTCGCGGTACTTGCCGTTCCACTCGGCCCAGCGGCCGTAGGCCGGGAAGTTGCCGACCTCGTAGAGGCCGCCCGCGTCCCAGGCCTCGGCGATGAGCTTGGTGTGGCGCAGGACGGGGTCGAAGGCGAGCATCTCCAGCAGCGGCGGGTTGGGCAGCGGGGTGCCGTCCAGGTCCCGGCCGAGGATGGCCGCGAGGTCGAAGCGGAAGCCGTCGACGTGGTAGTCGGCGACCCAGTGGCGCAGGCAGTCGAGGACGTAGTTGCGCACCACCGGGTGGTTGCAGTTGACCGTGTTGCCGGTGCCGCTGAAGTTGAAGTAGTAGCCCTCGGGCGTGAGCATGTAGTAGGTGGCGTTGTCCAGGCCCTTGAAGGAGATGGTCGGGCCCTGCTCGTTGCCCTCGGCGGTGTGGTTGAAGACGACGTCGAGGATGACCTCGATGCCGGCCGCGTGCAGGTCCTTGATCAGGGTGCGGAACTCGTCGCCCTGCATCCCGTAGCGTCCGGTGGCCGCGTAGCCGGCCTTCGGCGCGAAGAAGGAGACGGTGTTGTAGCCCCAGTAGTCGTAGAGCTTCTCGCCGGTCTCCGGGTTGCTGCGCGGGTTGTCGCTCTCGTCGAACTCGAAGACGGGCAGCAGCTCGATGCAGTTGACCCCGAGCTCCTTCAGGTACGGGATCTTCTCCCGCAGCCCCGCGAAGGTGCCGGGGGCGGTGACCTGCGAGGAGGGGTGCCGGGTGAAGCCGCGTACGTGGGCCTCGTACACGACGAGGTCCTCGGCGGGGATCCCCAGCGGGGTGTCGTCGCCCCAGTCGAAGTCCTGGAGGCAGACCCGCGAGCGGTACTGGTAGCCGCGGCTGCGGTCCGGCTCCACGCCCCACACGTCGCGGCCGGCGATCAGCCGGGCGTAGGGGTCGGAGAGGACCTGCCGGGCGTCGAAGCGGTGGCCGGTGGCCGGGTCGTAGGGGCCGTCGGCCCGGTACCCGTACTCGATGTTCTCGTGGTCGAGGCCGAAGACCGTCATGGAGAAGACGCTGCCGGTGCGGAACTCCTCGGGGAATTCCAGCTCGGCCATCGGCTCGGGCTCTCCGCGCTTGTAGATGACCAGCGTCATGGAGGTGGCCTGGTCGGAGAAGACGGAGAAGCTGACCCCGCCGGGGACCACGTTGGCCCCGAAGGGGAACGGCTTGCCCGCGCGGACGCGGTACCCGCCCACTTCGTGGGTCGGGTACGCGTCCACGCGCAGCACTCGTTCGGAGCGGGCCTCGCTCATCGCACGGCCTTGGCCCGGCCGGCGGCGGCCGCGGCCTCGCCGGTCTCGAAGAAGTCGAGGAAGCCGGTGGCCGACATGACGAACCGGACCTCCTCGCTCACCCCGTACAGGGTGACGGCGACGCCGGCGTGCTGGGCCTCGCGGTAGACGACCAGCAGGGTGCGCAGGCCGGCGCTGGAGACGTAGGTGACGGCGGTCAGGTCGATGCGCAGCGGCCGGCCCTCGCGGACGAGCGGCAGCAGGGTCTCCAGCAGGGTGCCGGAGGTCTCGCTGTTGATCTCGCCGGTGGCGACGAGCACGGTGCCCGTCTTGTTGCGGCGTTCCTTCACGTTCAGACTCATGTCGTGCTTCCCCTCTGGTTGGGGCGCCCCCCGTTGGGCACTACTTCTGGGCCACCGGCCGGAGCCGGACCTTGACCTTGACCCGCCCCTGGACGTCGGGGAGGTGGACGGTCAGCTCGTCCGCGTCGAACTCCTCGTACGGCTTCTCGTCGATCTCCACGGACGCGATCCGCACCGAGCCCGCGGGCAGCAGGTCGGGCGAGACGCGCAGCGTCCGGCCGGGCAGGTCGGTCGGGTCGGGCTGGAAGTGGAAGTCCATCTCCCGGCCGTTGATGAGCAGGTTGTTGTAGACGGCGGCGAGGTAGCAGAGCTCCGCCGAGTGGTACATGGACATCGAGTGGCTGCCCTTGAGCCGCTCGGTGCCGAGCAGGTACGGCGTGCCGCTGGCGAGCACGTTGAAGTACACGGCTCCCTCGTCGTGGTCGAGGAAGAAGGTGTTGTAGAAGGCCTGCGCCTGGCGCGCCTCGCGCAGGGTCGCGTCGCCGCCGACGGTGCCGTGGAGGATGAGGTAGGCGAGGATCGCCTGCTCCTGCTGCCACCAGGCCTTGCGGTCGTGCCAGGCGAAACGATACGTCTCCTGGTCCCCCTCCTTCACCCGCTCCACGACGTCGTACCAGCCGCCGCGCTGGAGGTCGCTGCCGACGGCGGGCATGATCCCGCCGATCTTCCGGGCGAGCTCCTCGTAGGCGGGCTTGGCCTTCAGCGAGTTCATCCGCATCAGGTTCCAGGCGATCTTCAGGTTGTGCCCGACGACCGCGCGGTTCTGCTGCCAGCTGTGCGCGGTGTCGTGCGACCAGTCCCGGAAGAAGCGCTCCTGGACGAACGGGCTGTTCTTGTAGTCCGGGAACTTGTCCGCGATGGTGTCGAAGGTGTACTCCAGGAAGTCGGCGTACTTCTGGTCGCCGGTCGCCAGGTACAGGTTGATCAGGTACGCGGGCGCGTGGTCGCCGACCGAGTTCCAGTTCTTGCGCTCGGCGTTCTCGCCGAGGGACTCGTGGTCGGGGCTGAAGAGGATCGGGTCGACGTGCGAGTAGTAGCCGCCCTGTTCGCGGTCGAGGAAGAACTTGTCGAACAGCCGGATGGTGGCGTCGGCGTCGTTCTTGATCCGGACGTCTCCGGTGACCCGGTAGGTCTGGATGGGGCCGGCCAGGGCGTAGATCTGCTCGTACATCGGGATGGCGTCGTAGTCGTCGGAGAACTCCGAGGTGAACAGCTTGCGCTCGCTGTCCGCGTCGACGCTGATGCCGTGGTACCAGTAGACGACGTCTTCCTCGGTGTCCACGACCCGCATGTGCTTGCGCAGGTACTCGGTGCCGCGCTCGGCGACCTCCAGGTACTCGTCCTTGCCGGTCAGCAGGTAGGCCGAGGCCATGCCGTAGACCAGGCGGGAGATGGTGTCGGTCTCCTGGACGTGGCTGGCGGTCTTGTCGCCGCCGAGGCGGATCTCGGTGCGGTACTGGGTGAAGTCCACCGGCCCGTCGCCGAACTGCGCCCGCTTGTAGAAGTCGGCGAGGGACTCGATCTGCTTCACCCACCAGCCGGCCTCCTCGAAGCGGTAGTCCTCGGCGCTGCGGCCCAGGAACACCAGCCTCTTGGCGTCGAAGCGCCCGCCCTGCTCGGGGTAGTGGACCCCGTAGGCGAAGAGCAGCCGGCCCGGGGAGAGCATCTCGTCGATGTGCCCCGAGGCGTCGATGTACGGCTCGTCGAGGTTGCGCACCAGCTCGGCGCTGGGGCCCGAGGCGAGCGAGACGTCGAACTCCCGGTCGTCGGCGGTCCTCAGCCGCAGCAGCCGTGCGGCGGAGTCGAAGCGGACGACGTAGCCCGCGATCGTGTCGGAGAAGGAGAAGCCGGGCGAGCCCGCCATGTCATGCACCGTCCTTGTCGTGTGAGCGGTCGTCCTCGAATCCCTGGCTGACCTCGACGATCACCCCGTCGGGATCGCGGACCCAGACGGTCCGCCAGCCGCAGAGGAAGTCGTCGAAGGCCAGCGGCCCCAGGGTCACATCGGCGGCGTCGCCCAGTTCCGCGAGGAAGGCGTCGACGCTGTCGGTCTGGAAGGCCAGGTGGCGTATCAGGCCCGGGGCCGGCGGCCCGTCTCCCCCGGCTACCGCTGGGGGGACCCCCGGGGCCGGGCCGGCCGGCCCGGCGGCGGCCTCGAAGAGCTCCAGGTACGCGTCCCCCTTGCGCAGGAACACGATCCGGGTCTCCCCGAGGTCGACCACCCGGGCCCGGGTGAAGCCGAAGTGGCGGGTGTAGAACTCCTCGGTGCTCTTCTGGTCGGCGCAGTTGAGGCCCACGTGCGACCAGACCATCGGGCGCTCGCCGGCGCCGGGCATCAGGTGCTCCCCCGGCCCCGGCGCGCCGCGAGGAGCTCGATGATCCGGCGGGCGAACAGGTGGTGGTGGGCGCCGGTGCGGCCGGTGACCAGGTCCCCGTCGACCACCACGTCCTCGTCGACATACTCGGCGCCCATGTTGCGGACGTCGCCGACGAGGTTGTTGTGGCAGACGACCTTGCGGCCGCGCACCTTGTCGGGGATGGAGGAGGCCAGCCACATGCCGTGGCAGATGATCCCCTTGAGGACGGTCGGCTCCTCGAAGGCCCGGCGCAGGAACTCGGTCGCGGGCGCCAGCACGTCCACGTCCTCGGTGTAGCGCAGCCGGTCGGCCACCATGCCCGAGGGCACGATGACGGCCGCGTAGCCGCGCAGCTCCTCGTCGTCCAGTCCCTCCAGGGAGCGGTC
The DNA here is from genome assembly GCF_044763325.1 of Streptomyces sp. NPDC096136. NCBI lineage: Bacteria > Bacillati > Actinomycetota > Actinomycetes > Kitasatosporales > Streptomycetaceae > Streptomyces > Streptomyces sp. NPDC096136. The sequence goes on from NZ_JBIWFZ010000023.1 coordinate 110,055, forward strand.
GGCGGTGAACGGCGCCCGGTACTCGTGCCCGGTGAAGGTGATGGAGTCGTTGCCCCACAGCCGGGTCAGGAAGTGGACCTCGGCGCCCTCCTCCGCGAACCGGCGCTGGTAGTAGGAGATCTCCGGCTCGTAGAAGTCGCTCTCGACCAGGACGGCGATGCGCGTCCCGCTCAGCGCGCCTTCGCGCAGTACGGCGTCAGGCACGTCGGGCCCCCCTGTTCCGGCCGGTGAGGAAGTCCGCCGCGCGCTCGGCGATCATCGCGATGGCGGTGTGGCAGTTGCCCGACGGGACGGCCGGCATCACGCTGGCGTCGGCGACGCGCAGGTTCCGTACGCCGTGCACCCGCAGCTCGGGGTCGACGACGGCGAGGTCGTCGACGCCCATGCGGCAGGAGCCCGCCTGGTGGTGGTAGCTCTCGGCCTTCTGCCGGACGAAGGTCCGCAGGTCCTCGTCGCCGACGGCGCCGGGCCCCGGCTGGAGCTCCTGCTTGTACCAGGGCGAGAAGGCGGAGGTGGCGAAGATCTCCCGGGCCAGCTTGACGCCCTGCACCATCCGCTCCAGGTCCCAGCGGTCGCCCAGGTAGTTCGGGTGGATCAGCGGGTGGGCGAGCGGGTCGGCGCTCGCGAGCCGGATCCAGCCGCGCGAGACCGGGCGGACGACCCCGGGCAGGATGGAGACCGTGTTCGGGTGGTCCTGGCCGACGATCACGTCGAACGGGACGTGGACGAAGGCGATCTGGAGGTCCGGGGCGGGCAGCCCGGGCCGGGAGGACAGGAACAGCGCGCTCTCCGACAGGTTCTGCGCCGGAGCCGGGAGCTCCTGGGTGACCTCGGCCATCAGCCCGGTCAGGACGTGGTTGTGGAAGTTCTCGCCGACCCCGGGCAGGGCCGCGGTGACGCCGATCCCGTGCTCGCGCAGCCGCTCGGGGTGGCCGATGCCGGAGAGCAGCAGCAGCTTCGGGGACTCGATCGCCCCGGCCGCCACGATCACCTCCCGGCGGGCCCGTACGGTGTGCAGCCCCGGGGCGGCGGCAGTGCTGTGGCCGTCCCGGACCGTGCGGCCCGGGATCTCGGCCGGGGGCCGGCTCTGGACGTACTCGACGCCCGTGCAGGTGTCCCCGTCGATGAGCAGCCGGGTGGTCTGGGCGCTGGTGCGCAGGGTCAGGTTGGGGCGGGCGAGGGCCGGCTCCAGGTAGGCGGCCAGGGTGCCCTGGCGGCGGCCGTCGGCCACGTCGATGTGGTGCCAGCCGGTGCCGAAGAGGCCGCCGCGCGGGCCGTCGGTGTTGAAATCGGCGATCTCCCGGTGGCCGAGTTCGACGGCGGCGTCGATGAAGGCGCGGGAGACCGGGTTGGGTGCGTGGCGCCCGGCGTTGGTGACGCGCTGGGGGCCGCCGGTGCCCGTGGTGGGGGCGGTGACGTCCTCCTGGTCCTCCAGGAGGGCGAAGTACGGCAGCACGTCCTCGTACGCCCAGCCGGCCGCACCCCGGTAGGCCCAGTTGTCGAAGTCCGAGGCGTGGCCCCGGATGTGCATCATGATGTAGAGGTTGCTGCTGCCGCCGGGGGCCTTGCCGCGCGGCTCGTAGGTGCGGCGCCCGCCCAGGCCCGGCTGCGGGACGCTGGTGTAGCCCCAGTCGACGGGTCCGCCGAGCAGCTTGTACCAGGAGGACGGGTCGTCCACCTCGGGCGGGATGCGGTGGCCGCCCGCCTCCAGGACCAGGACGGAGACGTCCGGGTCGGCGGAGAGGCGGTCGGCGAGGACGCTGCCGGCGGTGCCGGAGCCGACGATCACGTAGTCGTACTGCTCTGTGGCCACGGTCCGGTCCCCTCAGTCCTGGCTCAGCACCTGGAAGGGGACGGTGTCGTGGTAGTTCGCCATGTAGACGATCCGGCCGTCCACGATCCGGAAGAAGTTCATGACCTCGGCCTCGATGGCCCGGCCGGAGGGGCTGACGGCGGTGATGTGGGAGACGGCGGCGGCCTTCTCCCCGTCGACCAGGAAGTGCACCGGCTCGTTGCGGAAGACCCGGTACATGCTCCCCATGCCCTTCATCATCGAGCGCAGGGTCTCCAGGCCCTCGATGTGTCCGGCGAGCTGCTCGTCCATGACCTGGTCCTCGGCGAACAGGTCGCACCAGCGGTCCCAGTCACCGGCGTTGGCGTACTCGTAGTACTTGGTCAGGATCTCTCGGGCGTCCATCGCGTCTCTCATCCCCCTATCGGTCCCTGCGGGTGCCGTCCGGCGCGAAGGGCGCCCAGAACTGGCTGAAGGCACTGGCCGTGTCGCCGAAGAGCCCGTCGCGGCCCTCGACGATCCGCCCGTCCCGCCACCGCATGAAGTGGAAGACCGGGTAGTCCATGTGCTCGTACGGGGAGCCTCCCGCCGGGTCCGCGCCGTCCCGCCGGGCGGTGTTGCGGCAGACGTCGGCGCTGCAGTCCTCCCCCGTGAGGACGGCCTCCAGCTCCATGCGGAAGGTGCCGCCGGTGAGCTTGTGGGTCTGGCCCATCAGCTCCAGGAAGGCGTCCAGGCTCTCGTACCAGCCGGCCAGCGGGTGGTTGCCGGGCACCAGCCAGCGCAGGTCCTCGGAGTAGTACTCCAGGATGCGCGCCCGGTCTCCGGAGCCGAGGGCGCGGTAGGCGGCCTCGACCCGCTCGCGGGTGACTTCGGTCATCGCCGCGGCCCTCTCAGAGCGAGCCCGAACCGGGCATCGGCGTCAGTTCGTTGACGGTGTACTGCTTGATCCGCGGTCCGTCCGCGCCCGCCACCACGGTCCAGGTCTGGTCGGCGTCGAAGCCGATCCACTGGCTGCGGGCGGCCGGCGCGTCCCAGATCTTGGCCTGCCAGTTGACGAGGACGCGGACGACCGCCCGGTCCCCCTCGATCACCGGCTCCACCTTGGTGACCGTGTGCACCTCGTCGAAGAAGCGGTGGACGGCGGCGTCGTACCAGCGGGCGAAGCCCTGGTGGCCGAGGAAGGTGTCCTCGGGGACCTTGAGCTCCAGGTCCTCGGTGACGAGGGCGCGGACCTGCTCCAGCGGGAGGTGGCGGTCCAGGGCCACGTACCAGTTCTCGGTGAAGGTGCGGATCGCGTCTTCGGTCAGCCGCTCGGCGGGCATGCGGTCTCCTCCTGTTCGGTGGGGTCCGGTCGGTTCAGATCTGGACGTCGACGAGGAACGGGCCGGGGTGGGCCAGCATCCGGTCCACGGCGGCCGCCGCCTCGTCCGGCTTCTCCACCCGCGTCCCGTCGGCGCCCAGCGCCCGGGCCAGCCCCGCGAAGTCGATCTCGGGGCGGGAGAGGTCGAAGGAGCCCGGGAAGGGGTGCTCGGCGATGTCCCGCTCGCGCCAGTACTGGGCGATGTTGTCGTCGAGCAGCCGGTACTTGCGGTTGTTGCAGACCACGAACTTGGCGTCGATCCCGTGCCGGACCGCCGTCCACAGCGCCTGGTAGGTGTACATCGATCCGCCGTCGCCCGCGAAGCCGACGACGAGCCGGTCCGGGCGGGCCAGCTTGGCGCCGACCGCCCCCGGGAAGCCGACGCCCAGGGAGCCGCCCCGGGTGAGGTGGTAGTCGCCCGGGCGCTCCGGCGGCAGGTGGCGGGTGACCAGCGGGGAGGTGGTCAGGGCCTCGTCGAAGACGATCAGGTCCCCGCGGGTGCGCTCGGCCAGGGTCCGCAGGAAGACGGCCATCGGCGTGTCGTCGTCCGGGGACGCCTGCCCGGCGGTGTCGGCCCGCTCCCGGGTCCGCGCCTCCAGCCGGGCGGCCGCGGCCGCCCGCCGGGCCGGGGTCAGCCGGTGTTCCAGTACGCCGGCCAGCGCGCGCAGCGCCTGGCGCGGGTCGGCGGCCAGCCCGAGGTCGACGGGGTGGTTCTTGGCGATCTCGTAGGCGTTCAGGTCGATGTGCACGACCCTGGCGCCGGGCCGGAAGGGGTTCTCCAGTTCGGGGAACACCTCGGGGAAGACGTAGGTGCCGACGATCAGCACCCCGTCCGCCTCGCCGACCAGCTCCTTGCTGTGCGGGCCGAACATGTGGCCCGTCTGGCCGCGGCGCAGCGGGTGCGAGGCGGCGATGTTCACCTCGGAGGAGTCGACCTCGTACACGTCGGCGCCCAGCAGCTCGGCGACGGCGGCGAGTTCGGCCTGCGCCCCGGAGAGCGCGACCCCGTCCCCGACGAGGACCAGCGGGCGTTCGGCGCCGGCGAGGAGCTCGGCCGCGCGGCCCACCGAGGCGGGCGAGGGCGCCACGTCGGTGAGCGGGACCGTGGCGGGCAGGACGGGCTCGGAGTTGGGCTCGTCCAGCACGTCCATGGGCAGGGCCACGAACACCGGTCCGCGCGGCGGGGTGAGGGCGATCTTCACGGCCCGCCGGATGGTGCGCAGCACGGACCGGGGGTCGGTGACCCGGGTCGCGTACTTGGTGACGGGTCTGGCCATGGCCACCAGGTCGCAGGCCATCTGGGCGTCCATGGCGTCGTAGCGCACCCCGGCGTCGCCGGCGACCACGACCAGCGGGGTGTGGCCGCGCAGCGACTGGTAGAGCATGCCGATGCCGTTGCCCAGCCCCACGCCGGAGTGCAGCTGGAGCAGGGCCGCACCGCCGGTGGCCCGGGCGTAGCCGTCGGCGATGCCGGCGGCCACGGTCTCCTGGAGGGCCAGGACGTACTGGAAGTCCGCCGCCGCGTCGACCGCGTCGAGGAATCCCTGTTCCACCGTTCCCGGATTTCCGAACATCACCGTCAGGCCGTCGGCCTTGAACTGCTCGATCAGCCTTTCCCGTCCGGGAGTGGCTTCGGAATTCATCGGACTCCCCCTCATTCCCCTACCACCCGTAACGGGTGAGGCCGTTCTCCAGGACTTCCACGATCTTCTGCCCCGTGAGATACGAGTCGGGGGTGGAGCGGCCGGTGACGAAGGGGTAGTCGACAATCACCGACAGGGGGTGGCCGAAATTCCCGTGATAGGCGCCGCGCGGGCCGGTCGCGTCGCGCAGGATGTACTCCAGCGGGTACGGCGGCGGGCCCATGTTGAAGTCGGTGCCGAGGAATCCGGTGCCGTCCTTGTAGTCGTACTCCTTGCAGTGGCCCGTGACGTGCTTGCCCCAGATGATGCTCTTGCGGTCGCCCCAGTCGCGGGCGAAGGCCAGGCAGGCGACGCCGTAGCACTCGGCGGCGACGACCTTGCCGGCGTTCTTGAAGGCCAGGATCAGGGCGTGGACCCGCTCGTTGTTGGCGAGGTCGACGATGGGACCGCTGCCGCCGACGATGAGGACCGCGTCGTAGCCGGCGATGTCGGCCTGGAGCTTCTCCAGGTCCCGGTGGTACTGCTCCAGCTTGCGCAGGTACGCGCCGTCGCTCGTGTACGGGCGCTCCGGCACCCACGCCTCGATGTCGAGGGGCGTGTCGAGGCGGTTCGACTGCTCGAACTCCCGGCCCAGGCGGGCGTTCTCCTCCGAGGTGACCGAGCGGCCGAGCGGAGGGTCGACGAAGTTCGGGTCGAGGCTCGGCGGAAGCGCGTGGGCGCGCTTTCCGGTCGGCGTGGCGAATGTGATCTCGTAGCCCTGCTCGTCGAACTTCGAAACGGGACCGATCAGTTCCTCGGACCAGTATCCGTGTTCGGAGACAATGACCAGAATCTTTCTGCTCACGGATTCCTCCAGGCGCGGCCTGTTGTCGTTTGCGTTCACCACACTGCGTGCGCCCGGAGCTCGCGTCAAAGGGCCGGAATGCGACTTCGTGAGGTAGCGGGCAAGGTGGTGACGACACCTCACCTAGTAGTCCGGCGAGGTCAGGAAGTACGCGCCGGACTTCCTGACCTCGGCCGGATCGCTGAACCAATTCAAGATCCCCGACTTATGGTCTGGACGCGCCGTGATGCGCGGGGCGCGCCGGGTCAGGAGTGCGTGAGGAGAGGGACGGGGACGATGACGAAGGACCTGTTGTGCACACACATCGACCAGATACGTCCGGTGAAGCCATCAGCCGAGGGCTGCGAGGAGTGCCTGCGCCTGGGGGACGCCTGGGTGCACCTGCGGATGTGCCTGAGCTGCGGGCACGTCGGATGCTGCGACTCCTCGAAGAACCGTCACGCCACCCGGCACTACCGGGCGAGCTCCCACCCGATCGCGGCCTCGCACGAGCCCGGTGAGGACTGGGCCTGGTGCTACGCCGACCAGTTGATGCTGGAGCCGGCGTGAGCGCGGCCCAGGGGAGCCCCGCCTCCCCCGCCACGAGCACGGCCGCCGCTCCCGAGCGGGCGGAGAGCCGCAAGCCCGTGATCCTGGCCGTCGACGACGACCCGCAGGTGCTGCGGGCCGTCCGCCGCGACCTGCGCAGCGCCTACGGGGACCGCTACCGGGTGCTGGGCGCCTCCTCGGCCGCCGACGCCCTGAAGATCCTGGACTCCCTCGACGAGCGCGGCCACGACCCCGCGCTGTTCCTCGTCGACCAGCGGATGCCCGACGTCACGGGCGTGGAGTTCCTGCTGGAGGCGGTCAGCCGGTTCCCGGACGCCCGCCGGGTGCTGCTGACCGCGTACGCGGAGACCGACGCGGCCATCACGGCCATCAACCGGGTCCGGCTGGACTACTACCTGCTCAAGCCCTGGGACCCGCCGCACGAGCGGCTCTTCCCGGTCCTGGACGACCTGCTGTCGGACTGGCTCGCCACCTACCGGCCGGCCTACGACGGGATCATCGTCGCGGGCCACCTGGTCTCCCCCGGCACCCACGCTGTGCGGGACTTCTTCACCCGCAACGGGCAGCCGTTCCGCTTCCTGAACGTCGAGCGGGACCCCGAGGCGCTGACGGTGATCGCCGACGCGCGGGCCGGGGCGGCGCTGCCGCTGGTGCGCTTCCCGGACGGCTCGGTGCTCTCGGCCCCGACCGACACGGAACTCGCCCGGCGCCTGGGCCTGTCCACCACGGCGTCCCGCCCGCACTACGAGTGCGTGATCGTCGGCGCCGGCCCGGCGGGGCTCGCCGCCGGGGTGTACGCGGCCTCCGAGGGCCTGTCCACGCTGATGCTGGACTCCCGCGCCCCGGGCGGCCAGGCCGGCACCTCCAGCCTGATCGAGAACTACCTCGGCTTCCCCTCGGGCCTCTCCGGCGGCGACCTGACCCGCCGGGCCACCATCCAGGCCTCGCGGTTCGGCGCCGAGATCCTGCACCCGGTGGAGGTGGTCTCCCTCACCCGGGACGACCCGGCGAAGATCCTGACCCTGGCGGACGGGACGGAGATCAGCGCGGAGACGGTGCTGCTGGCGACCGGGGTCTCGTACAACCGCCTGGAGGCTCCCGGCGCGGACCGCTTCGAGGGCGCGGGCCTGTACTACGGGGCGGCGACCACGGAGAGCTCGGCCTGCATCTCGCAGCACGTGTTCATCGTGGGCGGCGCCAACTCGGCCGGGCAGGCGGCGGTGCACTTCGCCAAGTACGCGGCCCGGGTGACCATCCTGGTCCGGGCGGCCTCCCTGGACGCGAGCATGTCCCGCTACCTGATCGACGAGATCGGGCGCACCCCGAACATCGAGGTGAAGGTCCGCACGACGGTCACCGCCCTGCACGGCGGGGAGCACCTGGAGCGGATCACCCTGCACGACGCGGACACCGGCGAGGACCGGGAGGTCCCGGCCCGGTTCATGTTCACGTTCATCGGGGCCCGGCCGCACACGGACTGGCTGTCGGGGGTGGTGGAGCGCGACGAGTACGGCTTCGTCCTCACCGGCTCCGACCTGATCGCCAACGGCGGGGAGCTCCCGGCGGAGTGGAGCCTGGAGCGCGCCCCGTATCCGCTGGAGACCAGCGTCCCCGGGGTCTTCGCGGCGGGCGACGTGCGGGCCCACTCGGTCAAGCGGGTCGCCTCGGGCGTGGGCGAGGGGGCGATGGCGGTCTCCCTGATCCACCGCTACCGCTCGATGGGCTGACGCCGAGAGCGAACGGCCGGGGCCTTGCGATCACGAGGAGAGCGGATGCAACGTTGATTACATGATTACAGCCGAACAGAGCGAGAAGCTCCGCGCGTGGTTCGCCGAGCGCCTGCCGGTGGACGTCTACGAGTCCCTCGTCTCGGTCACCGTCGACCGGGAGGAGATCACCGTCGTCGGCGCCGCCCCGGCGTCCGAGTCGGTCAAGGAGTTCCGCGAGCGCACCCGCGAGCAGCGCATGGAGGTGGCCCGCGAGGCCGAGGAGCTCTACCGCCGCAAGGTCGCCTGGGGCGTGAGGTCGGGTGAGGAGACCGTCCTCTTCACCCACCTCGCGGTCCCGGTCATGACCCGGCTGCGCCAGTCCGAGCGCCAGGTGCTCGACACCCTGGTCGCCGGCGGCGTGGCGCGCAGCCGGGCGGACGCCCTGGCCTGGTGCGTGCGCCTGGTCGGGGAGAACGCGGACGAGTGGCTCCGCGAGCTGCGGGAGTCCCTCGACGAGGTCCAGCGGGTCCGCGCGCAGGGCCCCGACATCCAGAAGTCTCGGCCGGAGTGACGGAAATCCCCACCGGGCACTGATGATCCCGGAAAGTATCCGGGACGACCTGATCCCAGGGAGAGGCACGCACACCATGACCACCACCGTCGAGTACATCCGCTACCGGATCGCCTCGCAGGACCAGCAGGCCTTCGAGGAGGCGTACGCCCGCGCGGCCGAGGCCCTGGCCGCCTCGCCCGAGTGCATCGACTACGAGCTGGCCCACAACACCGAGGACACCGAGCGGTACATCCTGCGGATCCGCTGGACCTCGGTCGACGCCCACCTCAACGGCTTCCGCAAGGGCGAGCACTTCCCGGCCTTCTTCCAGGCGATCCGCCCGTACGTGACGAACATCGAGGAGATGCAGCACTACACCGTCACCGACGTGGTCGGCCCGGGAAAGGCCGCCGGACAGTCATGAGCACCACGCCCACGATCTACGAGTGGATGGGCGGCGCGGAGGCCATGCGGCGGCTCACCGACGCCTTCTACGCCCACGCGCTGCAGGACGAGGTCCTGGCCCCGGTCTTCGCGGGCATGGACGCGGAGCACCCGCAGCACGTCGCGGTCTGGCTGTCGGAGGTCTTCGGCGGCCCGGCCGACTACTCGGCGCACCACGGCGGCCACATGCACATGGCCACCAAGCACCTGGGACGCGGCATCACCGAGCAGCAGCGCCGCCGCTGGGTGGACCTGCTGCTGGACACGGCCGACGAGGTCGGCCTCCCGACGGACCCCGAGTTCCGGGCGGTGTTCGTCTACTACATCGAGTGGGGCACCCGGATGGCCCTGATCTACTCGGGCCCCAACCCGCCGCCGGTGGACGCGGCCAAGGTCCCGGTCTGGTCCTGGGGCCAGACCCCGCCGTGGGTCCCGAAGGCGAAGGACGCGTGAACGAGCAGGCCCCGCGGCCCGGAAGGGCGCGGGGCCTGCTCCGTGTTCCGTGTTCCGTGTTCGCGTCCCGCGGCCCCGCTCAGCCCGCCAGGACCACCGTGAGCGGCGGCGCCCCCGCCTGCCCCCGCCAGAAGTCCACGGCCTCCTCCAGGACCTCCCCGAGCGTCTCCCAGTCCTCGGCCCGCTCCGCGGCGTACCCGCGCCAGGAGGTCACCGCCAGCAGCCGCCCCGGCGCGTCCGGCAGCCAGGACAGGTCGATCAGCGCGTCGGCCAGCGCGTCCCAGTTCCCGCCGAACCACTCGGGCACCGCCAGGGCCGCCCCGCAGCGCCGCATCAGCGCCGCCTTGCTGCGCACGCCGTCCAGGTCCAGCCGTACGGTCGTCCAGCCGGCCCCCTCGGCCGCGGCGAGGGCGGGGGCGAGCGGCTGCGGGTCGAGGGTCATCGGAGAACCGCCCTGAAGGTGTCGTAGTGGTCGTCCGTGTAGTAGAACTCGCCGCCCTCGCCCGTGACGATGCGGCGGGCCCCGCGGTCGCGCTCCCCGGGGGTCCTGACCGTGTACTCGTGGTAGTAGCCGCGCTTCTGCTTCGGCAGGGCCTTCTCGAAGTTCCCGAAGACGGTCCCGTCCTGCCGGTAGGCGTACGGGCCGCCCTGGTCGATCAGCGCGAGCACCTCGCGCGCCTGCGGGGGCAGCGCGTCGGCCCGTACGGTGGACATCCCCTTCGCCCAGGACGGCGCCGGGGCGGCACTGGCCCCCGTACCGGCGGGCGCGGCCTGCCGGGGCGCGCCGCCGCAGGCCGCGGCTCCCGCCAGCGCGACGCACAGGAACAGGGCCCCCAGCGCGCGCAGCAACGACCGGGGCACGTTCCGAAAGATCATGCGCCGATCGTGCCAAATATCCGTTTTATTGGCGAATCGCCGGGCGGGGGCCCGCCGCTCGGACTAGAGCTCGTCCGGATCGGCCCGTTCCAGCGCCGGCCGCAGCCCCGGCGCGGACTCGGTCAGCAGGTAGTCCGCCACCGCCGTGTCCGTGACCAGGCTGGTCACGAGCCCGGATCTGAGCACCGCGCCGATCGCGGCGGCCTTGCGCAGTCCGCCCGCGATCGCCACGACCTCGGGGATCCGGCGCAGCCGGTCGGCCTCGACGGTGATGCACCGCTCGCCGAGGTCCCGGCCGACCCGGCGGCCCTCCGCGTCGAACAGGTGGGCCGACATCTCGGCCGCCACGCCCAGCGAGGCGTAGTGCGCCCGCTCCTCGTCCGTGAGCATGTCGTGCACGGTCGAGATGCCCGGCTCCCAGGAGCCGATGGACACGGCCGCCACGGTGACCTTGTCGAAGTACTCGAAGGCCCGCGCGATGCCCGTCTGGTTGCGCAGCGCCGCCGCCGTCGCCGGGTCCGGCAGCAGCATCGGCGCGTAGATGGGGTGCGCGTCCCCGCCGGAGACCTGCGCGGCGCGCCGCACGGCCTCCACGGACCCGCGCTCGGCCGTCCCCGCGTCGTACACGCCGGTCAGCTGGACGACGGTGCACGGCGGGAGCCGGTGCAGGGAGGCGGCCATGTGGATGGTCGACCGGCCCCACGCCAGCCCCAGGACGTCGCCCTCGTTGACGAGCTCGCCCAGCAGGTCGGCCGCGACCGCGCCGAGGTTCTCCGGATCGGGCGCGTCCTCGCTCGCGTCGGCCGGGGACTCCACCACGACGGCGTGCCGCAGCCCGTACCGGGCGCGGAGCGCGTCCGAGCGCTCCGCGTCCAGTTCCGCCGGTACCCGGATCTCGATGCGGACGAGGTCGCGTTCGAGGGCCGTCTCCAGGACCCGGGCCACCTTGAAGCGGCTCACGCCGAACTCCTCGGCGATCTGGATCTTGGACTTGCCCTCCAGGTAGAAGCGGCGCGCCATGGCCGCCGCCTGCACCAGCTCCGCGGGTCCCATCCGCAGGGCTGACCGTCCCGCCGACATTGCAGACACCGCGCTCTCCTCACTGCTGTTCACACTGTCGTGTTCACACTCTCGACTCGCCGTTCATCCTGTCAGATCCAACGGCCATTGATCAGCCTGGACGGCTTCCGTTCACCGAGCCGTTCACCAACGCTTGTCTCAGTGGTCGCAGGCCCAGGGCGCCGCCGCGATCGCCGCACCCGCCTGGTCACGCAGAGTCCGCACCGCGGCGGCCGGATCCACCGCCCCGTAGACCGCGCTTCCGGCCACGAACACGTCGGCGCCGGCCTCCGCGACCCGCTCGATCGTCGTGGCCGAGACCCCGCCGTCGACCTGGAGCCACAGGTCCAGTCCGTGCTTGGCGATCAGCTCCCGGGTCCGGCGGACCTTGGGCAGCATGATGTCGAGGAAGGACTGGCCGCCGAAGCCTGGCTCGACCGTCATGATCAGCACCATGTCGAGCTCGGGGAGGATGTCCTCGTACTGCTCGATCGGCGTGCCGGGCTTGAGCGCCATGGCCGCCCGGGCGCCCAGGGCACGGATCTCGCGCGCGAGGCGCACCGGCGCCGCCGCGGCCTCGGCGTGGAAGGTCACCGAGCCGGCGCCGGCCTCCACGTACTGCGGCGCCCAGCGGTCGGGGTCCTCGATCATGAGGTGCAGGTCGAGCGGGGTCTGCGTGGCGCGGCTCAGGGACTCCACGACCGGGACGCCGAGGGTGAGGTTCGGGACGAAGTGGTTGTCCATGACGTCGACGTGCAGCCAGTCGGCCCCCTCGACGGCCTTCGCCTCCTCGGCGAGACGGGCGAAGTCGGCGGACAGGATGCTGGGATTGATCTGAACGGCCATGCCCCAAGCCTGCCATGCCCCCGGCCACTTCAGGCCACGGCCCCGGAACTCGCGGTTCTCTTAGCAGCGCTTAAGTGACGACGGCCCGGATACCCGCTTGTACTTCGCGGTGGAGTGTGACCACAACTACACCCATGACGACCGCCGACGCATCCCCCCGGCCGACCGGCTCGCCCTGCCCGCCCCCGGCCGGCGCCGGCCCCTGGCGCATCCCGGACTTCCGCGCCCTCTTCGGCGCCGCGACCCTGAGCCAGTTCGCCGCCAACACCGGCTACATCGCCGTCCCGCTGCTCGCCCTGACCGCCCTCGACGCGAGCGCCGCCCAGGTCGGCGCGCTCGCGGCGCTGTCCACCGCCGCCTTCCTGCTCATCGGCCTGCCTGCAGGCGCGTGGGTCGACCGGCTGCCCGTCCGCCGGGTCCTGATCACCGCCGACCTCGCCCGGGCGGCCCTCGTCGCCTCCCTCCCGCTGGCCTGGTGGGCGGACCGGCTCACCCTCCCCCACCTGTACGCCGTCGCCCTGCTGTCCGGCTGCGCCGCCGTGTTCGGCGAGGTCGGCTCCCAGAGCGTCCTGCCCCGCCTGGTGGGCCGGGACGGCCTGGTACGGGCCAACGCCGCCCTGGTGACGCTGACGGCCGTGGCCAACATCGCCGGCCGGGGGGTCGGCGGGACCCTGATCGCCTCGCTGACCGCCCCCGCAGCGCTGGCCTGCGCCGCCCTCGGCCACCTCGGCTCCGCGCTCGGGCTGCTGCGCCTGCGCCCCCTCCCGGAGCCGTCCGCCACCGCGCGGACCCCGCTGCGCACCCAGGTCTCGGAAGGGCTGCGGCACGTACTGGGCCACCCGGAGCTGCGCGCCCTGGCGCTGACGGCGAGCCTGAACAACCTGGGCGGGGCGGTGGTCAATGCGATGCTCCCGGTGCTCTTCGTCCGCGAGCTGGGGCTGTCCGCCACCGCGCTCGGCCTGTTCTGGGCGGCGGGCGGCGCGGGGCTGCTGTGCGGGGCCCGGCTGGCCCGGCCCTTCGCCGCCCGGGCCGGCTACGGCCGGGCCCTGACGCTGAGCCTGACCCCGGCGGCCCTGCTGGTCCCGCTCGCGGAGCGCGGGCCGTGGCTGTGGGCGGCCGCGGCGGGCTGGCTGGTGTCCACCGTCACGATCGGCTCCGGCAACGTCCTCGGCGTCAGCCTGCGCCAGCACCTGACGCCGGACCCGCTCCTCGGCCGCATGAACGCCACCTTCCGGTGCATGCTGACCGGCGCCCTCGCCCTCGGCTCCGCCGCCTCGGGCCTCCTGGCGGGGCTCACGGACCTGCGGACCGCCCTGTGGGCCGGTACGGCCGTCCTGGCGCTCTCCTTCGTGCCGACCCTGGTGTCCCCCGTCCGCAGCCGTCGTTCCGCGGGACGATGACCGCCCCCGCAACTGCCTGGAGGACGGTGTGAAGACGGCTCTGACCGGCGTACGGGTCTTCGACGGCCGGCGGATCCTCGACCCCGCCACGGTCGTCGTCGACGGCGGGGTGATCGGCACCGACCCCGCCGGGGCCCGGGTGGTCGACTGCGCGGGCGGCGTCCTGCTGCCCGGGCTGATCGACGCCCACGTCCACCTGCGCGGCCCCGGGGACCTCCGCCGGCTGCGCGACCACGGCGTCACCACCGCCCTGGACATGGCCACCTGGCCCCCGGCCCTCGTCGACTCCCTGCGCGGGGTGCCGGGGCTCACGGACGTCCGCAGCCCGGGCACCCTCGCCGTCGCGGCGGGCGGCCCGCACTCCGGCCTGCCCGGGGTGCCCCCGGACAGCGTCGTGACGGGCCCCGGGGACGCGGAGCGGTTCGTCGCGGCCCGGGTCGCCGAGGGCGCCGACTACATCAAGATCGTCGCCGAGCGGCCCGGGCCCGGGGCCCTGGACCAGCCCACCCTCGACGCCCTGGTCGCCGCCGCGCACGCGCACGGCCGCCTCGTCGTCGCCCACGCGGCGGCCGTGGAGGCGTACGCCATGGCCCAGGAGGCCGGGGCCGACGTCCTCACCCACGTCCCCGGGGACCGGGCCCTCGACGCGGCCGCCGCGGCCCGGATGCGCGCCGCCGGACGGGCCGCCGTACCGACCCTGACCATGATGGAGGGTCTCGCCGGGACCGGGCTGCCGGGCGTGGCGTACGCACCGGCCCGGGCGGGCGTCGCCGCCCTGCACCGGGCCGGGGTGCCGGTCCTCGCCGGCACGGACGCCAACGCCACCCCGGGCGTTCCCTTCACCCCGGCGCACGGCAGCAGCCTGCACCACGAGCTGGAACTGCTCGTGGACGCCGGCCTGTCCCCGCGGGAGGCCCTGCGCGCCGCCACGGTCCTGCCCGCCCGCCACTTCGGCCTCACCGACCGGGGCGCGGTCCGCCCCGGCCTGCGCGCCGACCTCGTCCTCCTCGACGGCGACCCGCTGGCGGACATCCGCGCCACCCGCCGCATCCGCCGCGTCTGGTGCGCGGGCACCGGGCACGTACCGGCCGGCTGAGCCCTACGCCGTGCGGCGCAGCAGGGCCAGGTACATGGCGTCCGTGCCGTGCAGGTGCGGCCACAGCTGGACGTCCGGGCCGTCGCCGAGGGCCGGGACGCCCTCCATGTACGGGCGGGCGTCGATCAGTTCGGCCGCCACCGGGAGGTTGCCGGCTCCCCGGCCCTTGAGGACGTCGTCCACCACCACGCGGGTCTCCGCCAGGTGCGGGGAGCAGGTCGCGTAGCCCACGACGCCGCCGATCCGCACCGCCGACAGGGCCTCGCGCAGCAGGGCCCGCTGGAGCGGCGCGAAGCCCTCCAGGTCCTGCGGGCGCCGCCGCCAGCGGGCCTCCGGGCGGCGCCGGAGCGCGCCCAGGCCGGAGCAGGGGACGTCCATCAGCACCCGGTCGAAGGAGCCCGGGCGCCACGGCGGGCGGGTGCCGTCGGCGGCGATCACCTGGTACGGGCCCGGGTTGCCGGACAGCGACCGCTCCACCAGGCGCGCCCGGTGCGGCTGCTTCTCGGAGGCCAGCAGGAACGCACCCCGCTGCGCGGCCAGCGCGCCCAGCAGCGACGCCTTGCCGCCCGGGCCCGCGCAGCCGTCGAGCCAGCGCTCGTCACGGCCCTCGACCGGGGCCGCCGCCAGGGCCATGGCCACCAGCTGGCTGCCCTCGTCCTGGACGCCGGCGCGCCCCTCGCGGACCGCCTCCAGCGCGCCCGGCTCGCCGCCCTCGGCCATCCGGACGGCGTACGGCGACCAGCGGCCGGGCAGCGCCGACTCCTCGCCGAGCGCCTCCACCAGCTCCTCGGGCGTGGACCGGCCCGGCCGCGCCACGAGCGTGACCTCGGGCCGCTCGTTGTCGGCCTCCAGCAGGTCCTCGATCCCGGCGCGCCCGCCGCCCAGGGCGTCCCACAGGGCGCTGACCACCCAGCGGGGGTGGGAGTGGTAGACCGCGAGGTGCTCCTCGGCGTCCTCCTCGTACGGCGGCGCGACCCGCTCCAGCCAGCCGTCCAGGTCGTGGGCGGCGATCTTGCGCAGGACGGCGTTCACGAACTTCGCCCGGCCGTCGCCGAGCACCACCCGGGCCAGCTCCACGCTGGCCGACACCGCGGCGTGCGTGGGGATGCGGGTGCCCAGGAGCTGGTGCGCGCCGAGCGACAGCACGTCCAGGACCGGCGGGTCCACCTCGCGCAGCGGACGGTCGACGCAGGCGGAGATGATCGCGTCGTAGGTGCCCTGGCGGCGCAGGGTCCCGTAGACCAGCTCGGTGGCCAGGGCGGCGTCGCGCGCCTGGAACCGCTCGTCCTGGCGGGCCTTCTTCAGCAGCGGGGGCAGGACGAGGTTCGCGTACGCGTCGCGCTCGTCCACCGCCCGCAGCGCCTCGAAGGCCAGCATCCGGACGGGGTCCTTCTGGGGCCGGCGGTAGGGCTTGGCCGGCCGGCCGCCCGGGGCGGGGCTGCGGCGGGGCTGGGGGGACTTTTCGCTCACGTGAAAGGTGCTCCGGAGGTACGAGGTGCTTCGGGGTACTGCGGTGGTGCGGGTGCGGCGGTGGTGCGGGTGCGGCGGTGGTGCGGGTGCCGCGATGGGGCGGCGGCGGGTACGGCGGTCCTTCGGGTGCCGCGGGCGCCCCCGCCCGGGCGGGGGTGCGGATGGAATCAGCCTACGTCGGCCCCGCCCAGGCGCTCGCCGGGAGCGATGCGCACCCCGCGGGCCCAGTCGGCGCCCTTCATCGGCTTCTTGCCCTGCGGCTGCACCCAGAGCAGCTCGACGGCGTGCGAGCCGGTGCCGACGTACACGTTGTTCTTGGCCGGGGCCAGGGCGCCCGGCGCGAGGTCGGTGCGGTCGGGGACGAGCCCGACGGAGACCAGCTTCAGGCGCTCGCCGCGGAAGACGGTCCACGCGCCCGGCGCCGGGGTGCAGCCGCGCACGACGCGGTCGGCGCGCAGCGCGGGGGCGTTCCAGTCGACGTGGGCGTCCTCGACGGTGATCTTCGGCGCGTGGGACACCCCCTCGGCGGGCTGCTCGACGGCGCGCAGGGTGCCGTCCTCGATGCCGTCCATGGTCGCGGTCAGCAGTCCGGCGCCGGCGAAGGCGAGGCGGGTCAGCAGGTCGCCGCTGGTGTCGGTCGGGCGGATCTCCTCGGTGAGGACCCCGAAGACCGGGCCGGTGTCGAGCCCCTCCTCGATGCGGAAGGTGGAGGCGCCGGTGACCTGGTCGCCGGCCATGATCGACTGCTGGACGGGCGCGGCGCCGCGCCAGGCGGGCAGCAGCGAGAAGTGCAGGTTGACCCATCCGTGGGCGGGGATGTCCAGCGCGCTCTTGGGGAGCAGGGCGCCGTACGCGACGACGGGGCAGCAGTCCGGGGCGATCTCGCGCAGCCGCTCCTGGAACTCCGGATCGCGCGGGCGGACCGGCTTGAGGACCTCGATGCCGGCCTCCTCGGCGCGCTCGGCGACCGGGCTGGCGACCAGCCGGCGGCCGCGGCCGGCCGGTGCGTCGGGCCGGGTGACGACGGCCGCGACCTCGTGCCGCCCGGAGGCGATCAGGGCGTCCAGGGCGGGCACGGCGACCTCGGGGGTGCCTGCGAAGACGAGCTTCACTGGGTCCTACCTCGCTATCTCGGCGTCAGCAGCGGTCCAGTCTAGGGGGCGTGGCCCCCCGCACCCACCGGTGGGACCGGGGGCGTACGCACACACGCGCGCCTCTCGCATATGCCGACACGCCCCCAGGGCGTGACCTGCGCGCACGTTGGCGCGTTGGTCAAGAGAGATTGACCGAAACGGGCCGCGATCAAGAACGGTGTCTGCGGCCCGATCCGCTCTTCAGCACCGGTTCGAGAGGCTTCTCCATGGCCGACCACGCCACCCATGACGCCCAAGCACGGGCCAGTCTGCACCTCCTGGTGCGGGACATCGAGCGGGTTCGCCGGCAGGTGGACGCACTCCGCACGCTCACCGCCCAGCTCGGCAACGTCTACCGCCCGCGCCGCTCCGGGCCCTCCACGGGCTTCGTCGTCTACGGCAGGGCGCCCGCGCCCACCGTCCGCCTCGCCCAGGAACTGCGGGACAGCGTCGAGACGCTCGTCACCGCGGCCGTGGACTTCGACCGCTCCCTCGGCTTCTCCTGGGACGCGGTCGGCTCGGCGCTCGGCGTCACCAAGCAGGCCGTTCACCGCCGCTACGGCGCCCGGCGCGCGCAGGCCGCCGAGGCCGCGGAGCCGTCGGCCGAGGGCACCGCGCCCCGGCCCCTGGGCCCGCTGCCCACGATCCCCGCGGCGCGCTCGGTGCCGCCGCAGCCCGTCCGCGAGGACACCCAGGCCGCAGCCGCGACCCGCCAGTCCGCCTTCCCGGGCCCCCGCAACGGCTGACACCCCCCGCCGCCGGGACGCCGACCCCCGACGGCACGGCCCCTGAGGGCGGCCCTGCGGGGCTGGTCCCCTACCCGCCCTTCCACCGTTCCCCCCCGAGCTACCGCTGGGAGGGGCCCCAGGGGCTTCACCCCTGACCCCGTTGCGCTCAAACGCCGCGCGGGCCGGAATTCGCGCAGCGAAATTCCAGCCCCGCCGGCGTTTGAGGCGCGGGGGTCTGGGGGCGCCCCTCCCAGCGGTAGCTGGCGGAGGAACGGTGGAAGGGCGGGTAGGGGACCCCGCCCCGCGCAGCGGCACCCGCGGCCCCCACCCGGAACTCAGCCGATGTCCGGCGGGTCGATCCGGATCCGGACCGCGTCGGCGACCGCCACCCCCCGGGCCATCCGCGCGGCCTGGGCCGACTTCAGCGCGGCGGCCAGCGCCGCCCCGCTGCCGGGCGGCACCCGGATCAGGGCCCGCTCCCCCGGCGAGGCCTCCCCCCGCCGCCCCGGCAGCGGTACGGGACCCAGCACCTCCGCGTCCGCCGGCAGGGCGGCGGCCCCCAGGAAGGCCTCCAGGGCCTCGGGCCGTCCCGCCACGGCGGCCATCCGCGACACGGGCGGGAACCCCAGCTGGGCCCGCTCCGCCAGCTCCCGGACCGCGTGCCCCACGGGGTCCCAGCGCACCAGGGCCTGGACGGGCCGCAGCGTCGGCTCGGCGACGACCACGACCTGCCCGTCCTCGCGGACCAGCGAGGCTGCGGCGATCCAGCGGCGCAGCGCGTCCTCCCCCGCCCGCAGGTCGGGGCGGGTCAGCATCGCCCAGCCGTCCAGCAGCAGCGCCGCCGCGTACCCGGCGCCCGCCGCGACCGGTTCGGCGCCGGGGGTGGAGACCACCAGCGCCGGGCGGTCCGGCACCTCGTCCAGGACGTGGTCGCGCCCCGAGGTCCGCACGGGCACGGCCGGGAAGGCCCGGCCCAGCTCCTCCGCGGTCCGCCGCGCGCCCACCACCTGGGCCCGCAGCCGGAAGGAGCCGCACTCCTCGCAGTGCCAGGAGGGCTCGCCCCGCCCGCACCAGCCGCAGTGCAGGTCCCGCTCGTCGGGGGCCTCCAGCGGGCCGGCGCACACGGTGCAGCGGGCCGGGGTCCGGCAGCGCTCGCACGCCAGCCGGGGCACGTAACCGCGCCGGGGCACCTGGACCAGTACGGGCCCGCTCCTGAGGCCCTCCCGGACCGTCTCCCAGGCCAGGCTCGGCAGCCGCGCCGCGCGGGCGGCCCCGTCACGGGCCAGCAGCTCGTCGCCGACGGTCCGGACGCGGGGGGCGGCGGCGCGCACCGTCTCCCGGTCGGCGGCCAGCGGGCGGGCCCAGCCGGACTCGACCAGCTGGGCGGCCTCGACCGTGCAGCTGGTGCCGCCGACGAGGAAGCCGCAGCCGTCGGTGACCGCGCGCAGCTCCAGCACCTCGCGGACGTGCGGGAAGGGGGCGTGGTCGTCGCCGTGGCTGGAGTCGCCGTCGTCCCAGACCGCGACGAGCCCGAGGTCCCGTACGGGCGCGAACATGGCGGCCCGGGTGCCTACCACGGCCCGTACCGAGCCCCGGTTGACCGCGAGCCACTCCCGGTAGCGCTTCTCGGGCCCGGAGTCGGCGGTCAGCAGGGCGTGCCTGCCCTCGCCCAGCAGGGCGGTGAGGGCGGCGTCGACCCGGGCGGCGGTGCGCCCGTCGGGTACGACGGCGAGCGCGCCGCGGCCGGAGGCGAGCGCGGCCGCCATGGCCCGGGCCAGCTCGTCGGCCCAGCCGGGGCCGGGCAGGGCGGTCCACACCGCGCGCGGGGTGCCGCCGCCGGCCAGGGCGCGCAGGAAGGCGGTACCGGCGCCGTACCGGGTCCAGCCGCCCGGCTCGGGCACGGGGGGCGGGGGCAGCGGCTCCGGGGAGGGCCTGGCCTCGGCGCGGGCGTTGCGCGGGGGCAGCGCCAGCTGGAGGACGTCGGCCAGGCTGCCCGCGTACCGGTCGGCCACGGCCCGGGCGAGGGCCAGCATGCGGGGGCCGAGGACCACCTCGGGCGAGACGACCTGGGCGAGGGCGGCGAGCGCCCCCTCGTAGTCGGACTCGGCGCACCGCTCGACGATGAACCCGTCGATGAGCCCGCCGCCCTCGCGGCGGCCGCCGTGCACCCGGTGGGCGCCCGCGCCGAAGCGGACCCGGACCCGGACGCCGGGCCGGGCGGTCTCGGAGAGCTCGGCGGGGACGGCGTAGTCGAAGAGCCGGTCGAGGTGGAGGACGCCCTTGTTCACCAGGACGCGGGCCACCGGCAGCTCCTCGGCGAGGGCGGCCCCGCGCCAGGTCCGCGGCTTGGCCTTGGGCGCCTTGGCCTTCGCCTCGGCGACCATGTCCCGGAGCAGTGCGAGCTGTTCCGGCGGGCCGCCGGGGCCGTCTGCGTCGGGTGCGTTCTCGCTGCTCACAGCAGCATTCTTACCAAAGGGCACCGACAGTCGGGGCCCTCCCGAGGTCTCGGCGGGCGGCGGCGGTACCGCGGTCCTTCGCCACCGGGCTCGCGCCCGGCTCGGGATGGAGCCGTCGCCCCTCGCGCTGGAGCGCCCGGGCAGCCCGTGCCGGGCGGACGGGTGCCGCAACGCGGTACCGCCCCGGACCGGTGGGTCCGGGGCGGTACCGGGTGGAGCGGGTGCCGTCTACAGGCCGGCGGCGGCGCGCAGGGCGTCGACGCGGTCGGTGCGCTCCCAGGTGAAGTCGGGGAGCTCGCGGCCGAAGTGGCCGTAGGCGGCGGTCTGCGCGTAGATCGGGCGCAGGAGGTCGAG
>NZ_JBIWFZ010000024.1:0-129835 GCF_044763325.1 Streptomyces sp. NPDC096136
AGCGCGAGCGCGTGACCTGCCGCAGGCAAACACCGCAATCTGAAACAGGCGACGCCTCACGTGGCGACCCACGGACTCAAAACCAGATCACTAGGGGGGTCCGGCTCAGCGGCAGGCCCAGCACCCCGCCCAGCATCCGTGGCCCCCGGGCCGCGGATGCGGGCGGCGGTGCGCCCGGGCATGACCCCGGGCGGGCCCGGGGGAGGCGGGCGGGCGGCCGGTGCGGCCCGCGAGGCAGGCCACCACCACCGTGATCGCGGCCAGTTCCTCGGGGCGGGCGGCGCCCCGATGGACCCGCAGCAGGCTGGATATCGCGTCTTCGCTTCGCATCGTCACGGCCTCTCAGCAGGAGGTCTCCCCCTCGCCCGACCGGGCCCGCCGGGCCGTCGGGCCCGACCGCCGGGCCGTCGGGCCCGACGCTGACGACGCTACGGGGCCGTCCGTGGGCGTGTCGCGCGGGGGAGCGGTCGTCCACGGCCGTCCGGGTGACGGCGCCGGCGAACTGCGGGCCGCCGGGGGCGGGGCGGGCCTACCGGTGGCCCAGCTTCACCCACTTGGCGGTGCTGGGCACTCCCCGCCCGTCCAGGAGGAACAGCATGTAGTAGCCGGGCGGGGCGTCCGCCGCGCCCGGCGGGGTGCGCAGGGTGAGCGCGTCGCCCCGTACGGCGGTGACGGCGAGCTCCAGGTGCCGCTGGCTGGTGTTGACCGCGTGGGTGACCGTCGTCGGCGCCAGCAGGACGGCCCGCCGGACGGCGGCGGCGGTGCGGCTGCGGACCTCGAAGAGGGCGTCGTGGGCGAGTTCGCCCGCCGGTACCCGGTCCAGGGCGGGCCGGGTGCCGCCCTGGTGGAGGTAGGCGGGTTCGTAGATCTCGATGCTGCCGTCCATCGCGTCCCGGATGTCGGGGTCGTTGGCGATCTGCTGGAGTTCGTCGCCGGTCACCATCACCCGGCCGTCCGGCATCACCAGGGCGTTGGAGTGGTAGCCGCGGGGCAGCCGCTGGGCCGGGCCGAGCCGCCAGTGGCCGCGGGCGTCGCGCAGCTCCGTCTGCCGGTACTTGAGGTCGGCCTGCGGGTTGAACGGGCCGTGGCCGTAGTCGCGGGTGCTCAGGGCGCCGTTGACGGTGAGCAGGGTGGCGTCCGGCAGGATCAGGGTGTCGTCCTGGGTGCGGCCGAAGGCCCGGGGCTCCTCGGTGGTCCACCGCCGGCCCGACAGCCGGTAGGTGTTCGGGTCGTGCGGGTCGCCGCCCAGGACCAGGACCGAGTCCGGTCCGCGCAGCCCCGCCGGGAGCGGTACGGCCGACCCGTAGCCCCGGAAGTCCGCCGGGCGCCGGGGCAGGACGGCCCGGGTCTCCTTCACGGGGTCGAACAGCCACTGCTGGTCGGCGTCGCGTCCCAGCCCGTAGATCATGCCGTCGCGCAGTGAGAAGAGGTGCGGGTAGTCGTTGCGGAACGGGGCGTCGGCCCGGAACCGCTCCACGGCCATGCCCGCGGGAATGTCGAACGTCCGCCACGGTACGGGCAGTCCCTTGGCGGGGAAGCGCTCCACCACGGGGGTGGGGGTGCCCGTGCCGCGCTCGGACTGGCCGGACATGATCGTCTGGCGGCCGTCGGCCCCGGTGACCACGGAGGGGTACCAGCGCCCCACGGACATGTCCCGGTTGCGGAACCAGGTCTCGGTCCACGGGTCGAACACGAAGGACAGCTTCGCCCCGCTGCCGCCCTTGCCGCCGGCGTTGCCGCCGAAGACCGCCAGCATCCCGTTGGGCAGGAAGGCGTGCCCGGCGCAGAAGAACGGCGCGGGGCGCGGGACGTACGTGCCGTCCGGCATCAGCACGGTCGGCGGCCGGACCTCCTTGAAGGCCCGCGCCCCCGTGCCCCGGGCGGGGTCCCAGAGGAAGGCCCGGCCCGCGTTGGTCGGGCCGATGCGGTCGGTGGGCCCGGTCTCCTTGGTGGGGTTGACCTCGACCCGTTCGAAGGAGAACAGCAGCACCTTGCCGGTGGGCAGCTGGGCGAGGTGGACCCCGAAGTCGGGGGAGGGGAAGTACTCCGCGAACCGGCCGTCGCGGGCCGCGCCGAACGCCTTGTTGGCCGCGGCCTGGGACTTCGTCAGCGCGGCCAGGCTCGCGGTGCGGGTGGACTGCGGGTACTCGGCGGCGCCCGCGGCGGCGCCGCGCCGCTCGGCGTGGGCCCGGGCGTGGTCGGCGCCGATGGCGGCCGCCTCGGCGTCGGCGTGCTCGTGCTCCCCGTCGGTCCCGTGGGCCCGGGCGGCCGGCGCGCAGAGGAGGGAGCTCGCGGCCAGGGCGGCGGCCAGCAGGGCCGTCAGGGCGGCGGACGCGGCGGACCGGTGGGCTGTTCGGGGCATGCGGCGCGCTCCTCGGTGGGCGACGGCCGGGGCGGGAGGGCCGGCCGGGCGGGAGGGGTCGGGAGGGGTCGGGAGGCTCGCCATGTTAGAAGATCAGGTGCATATCGCCTCATATGACGCGGACCCACTGCCTCATACGGGTGGCCCGGCCTGGCCCGCGGCGCGGTGGCGCCGGCGGTAGGAGAGGGCCGCGGCCCCCAGCAGCGGCCCCCAGGCGGTGAGCGGCAGGTAGAGGAAGCCGACGAGGAGGGCCCCGCGGGCCGTCATGTCCTCGTGGGGCAGCAGCCACCACAGGGTGAACGGCGTCCACAGCAGGGTCAGCGCCACGGCGCCGGCCCCGGCGGCGGCCGCCACCCGGCGAGGCGCCGGCCGGCGCCCGCCCACCAGCGGCACCCACCGCGGGAGCACCTCCCCCCAGGGGCGCACCAGTCCCAGGGTCAGCAACGCCAGCAGCTCGCTCGCCGCGCTCAGCAGCACCACGTACACCCGGCCCCAGCCGGGTATCCCGGCCGCCGCGTAGCCGGCTTCGGTGTACCCGGCCAGGAACCCGGCCGCGAGGAACAGCCGCCAGATCCCGGTCGGCAGGGTGAGCAGGGCGGTGGCGTGGGCGGCGCGTACGGCCCAGCGGGGCGCGGCCGGAACGCCCCGGCCGGGGTGGGATGCGGTCATGTGCACCAGCCTGCCGGGCGGCGTCCGCGCCGGCGTCGCCCCGCGGGACGGTCCGTGCGGCCCCCCGGGCAGGAGCCCGCGCGCCCTTCCTCCCCCGCGCGGGGGAGCGGCCGCCCTCCGCCCGGAAGCCCGCGCGGAGGACCCCCGGGCCGGCCTGCGGAGATACGGAAAACGCCCCGGACGAATTGACGTCCGGGGCGTGCGTCTGCGTATATTCGATGATTCACGCCTAGAATGAAAAGAAGGCGTGAGGAAGCTTTGCAGGGACATCGTATCGCGCAGGGAGCGAAATTGTCAAACAAGGAATTCCAGAGCGAGCAGCAATTCATCGACATGCTCTACGCGCGCCTCGAGGACCTGCGGGACAAGGCCGAACGCGCCGTCAAGGGCGCCCTCGCCGAGAACGGCAACGGATTCCAGGCGCGGCTGGAACGCGATGTCATGGTCGCCGAGCAGTCCGGACTGCTTTCCACCCTGAACGCCTCCGAACACGGCCTCTGTTTCGGCCGCCTGGAGTTCTCCGACGGCCGTGACCACCACATCGGCCGCATCGGAATCAGACGCGACGACGCCGAGCGCACCCCGCTCGTCCTCGACTGGCGCGCCGACGTGGCCCGGCCCTTCTACCTCGCGACCGGCCACGTCCCGATGGGCCTGCGCCGCCGGCGGCACATCACCACCCGGGGCCGCGAGGTCACCGCCCTGCACGACGAGATCCTCGACCTCACCGACCCCGAGCGCACCGGCCACGAGGGCGCCGACGCCGACGCCGTGCTGCTCGCCGCCCTCGACGCCGCCCGCACCGGCCGCATGCACGACATCGTGCGGACCATCCAGGCCGAGCAGGACCGCGTCATCCGCTCCCCCCACCAGGGGGTCCTGGTCGTCGAGGGCGGCCCCGGCACCGGGAAGACCGCCGTCGCCCTGCACCGCGCCGCCTACCTCCTCTACGCCCAGCGCGAGCTCCTCGGCAAACGCGGCGTGCTGATCGTCGGCCCCAACCCCGCGTTCCTCGGCTACATCGGGGAGGTGCTGCCCTCCCTCGGCGAGACCGGGGTGCTCCTGGCCGCGCCCGGCGACCTGTTCCCCGGGATCCGCGCCACCGCGACCGACCGCCCCGGGGCCGCCGAGGTCAAGGGCCGCGCCGCCATGGC
Source organism: Streptomyces sp. NPDC096136 (assembly GCF_044763325.1). Classification (NCBI taxonomy): domain Bacteria; kingdom Bacillati; phylum Actinomycetota; class Actinomycetes; order Kitasatosporales; family Streptomycetaceae; genus Streptomyces; species Streptomyces sp. NPDC096136. The sequence goes on from NZ_JBIWFZ010000024.1 coordinate 4,186, forward strand.
CGAGGTGCTCGCCCGGGTGGTCGCCGACCGGCAGACCCTGCCCGAGGGCGTCCCCGCCGGCAGCGGCGAGGACAACGACCTGGTCCCCGAGCCCGCCCTGGAGATCGACCACGACGACTACGGGACCCTGCTGCTGGACCGCACCATGGCCCACGCCGCCCGCGACCGGGCCCGCACCACCGGCCTGCCCCACAACCTGGCCCGCCCCTACTTCGCCTTCTCCGTCATCGACGCCCTCACCGGGCAGCTCGCCGACCGGCTCGGCGCCGACCCCTACGGCGGCCCCAACCTGCTCGGCCCCGACGACATCGCCCAGCTCGGCAAGGAGATCGCCACCAGCGCCGACGTGCACGCCGCCATCGACACCCTCTGGCCGCACCTGACCCCCCGGCAGCTGGTCTCCGAGTTCCTCGCCGACCCCACCCACCTCTGCGACGAGGACGCCGCGCTGATCCGGCGCCCCGCCGACGGCGCGGACGGCTGGACCCCCGCCGACGTCCCGCTGCTCGACGAGGCCGCCGAGCTCCTCGGCGTCGACGACAGCGCCGAACGCGCCGCCGCCGAACGCGACCGGCTGGAGCGCGTCGCCTACGCCCAGGGCGTCCTGGACCTGTCCCTGGGTTCGGAGTCCTACGAGTTCGAGGACACGGAGAAGGAGTACCTCGCCGCCCACGACGTCATCGACGCCGAGCGGATGGCCGAGCGGCACGAGGAGGCCGACCACCGCACCACGGCCGAACGCGCCGCCGCCGACCGGACCTGGGCCTTCGGGCACGTCATCGTCGACGAGGCCCAGGAGCTGTCCGAGATGGCCTGGCGGCTGCTGATGCGCCGCTGCCCCACCCGCTCCATGACCCTCGTCGGCGACCCGGCGCAGACCGGCGACGAGGCGGGCTGCGGCTCCTGGAAGCGGATCCTCGACCCCTACGTGGGCGACCGCTTCGAGCGCGTCCGGCTCGGCGTCAACTACCGCACGCCCGCCGAGATCATGGAGGTGGCCGCCGCCGTGCTGCGCGCCCACCACCCCGGCTTCGAACCGCCCCGTTCCGTGCGCTCCACCGGCGCCCGGCCCTGGGTGCGCTCCACCGGCGACCTGGCGGCGGCCGTCGCCGAGGGCGTGCGCGAGGGCGCCCCCGCCGAGGGGCGGCTCGCCGTCATCGCCCCGCGCCGCCTGCACCCGGCGCTGGCCGCCGCCCTGCCCGGCGTACGGGCCGGGGAGCAGCCGGACCTCACCCGGCCCGTCGTCCTGCTGGACCCGCGCCAGGCCAAGGGGCTGGAGTTCGACACCGTGATCGTGGCCGAGCCCGCGGAGTTCGCGCCGAGCGACCTCTACGTCGCCCTCACCCGTGCCACCCAGCACCTGGGCGTCGTCCACACCGGCCGCCTCCCCGCCGGGCTCGCGAACCGGGAGGGCTGACCGCCGAGGACCGGCCACTCCCGCGGGTGAGTGGCCGGATTCGCGTGGGCGTGGCGAGAGTTGGCCGTCGTAGTGTGGCGAGATGCCCGTATCCGACATCGTTCCCCTCAGTCCGGACTTCGACGCGGACCCCCACTCCTTCTTCGCGAAGCTGCGCGCGGCGGGGCCGGTCCACCTGGTCAGCGACCCGAACACCCGCCTGTCCGCGCCGTACTGGCTCGTCGTCGGCTACGAGGAGGCCCGCGCCGCGCTGACGCACCCGGGCCTGCGCAAGGACTGGCACGCCACCGACATGTTCCCGGAGTTCGAGCCCACCGCCGCCAACGAGAACATGCTCGAATCCGACCCGCCCCACCACACCCGGCTGCGCCGGCTGGTGGCCCGGGAGTTCACCGCCCGCCGGGTGGAGGCGATGCGGCCGCGCGTGCAGCAGATCACCGACGAACTGCTGGACGCGATGGCCGCCCGCCCCGAACGGTCGGCCGACCTGATCCGGGACCTCGCCTTCCCGCTCCCGATGACGGTCATCTGCGAACTGCTCGGCGTCCCCGACCTCGACCGCGAGCGGTTCCGGGAGTGGTCCAACGAGGTCGTCGCCCCCAGGCCCGGATCCCTGGACAACACGGCCCAACGGCAGCTCAGCGCCTACCTCGTGGAACTGGTCGCGGCCAAGGCCCAGTCCCCGGGCGACGACCTGCTCAGCGCGCTCATCCGCACCCGTGACGAGGACGGCGACTCGCTCTCCCCCGACGAACTGATCGGCATGGCCTTCCTGCTGCTGATCGCCGGGCACGAGACCACCGTCAACCTCATCGCCAACGGCGTACGGGCCCTGCTCGCGCACCCCGACCAGCTGGCCGCCCTCCGCGCCGACTTCGACGGGCTGCTGGGCGGGGCCGTGGAGGAGATGCTCCGCTACGACGGCCCCGTGCAGAACTCCACCTTCCGCTACACCGGCGAGGAGGTGGAGATCGGCGGCACGGTCATCCCGGCCGGCCAGGTCGTCCTGGTGTCGCTCGCCGGGGCCGACCGCGACCCCGAACGCTTCGCCGAGCCCGACGTGTTCGACATCCGCCGCCCCTCCGGCGGCCACCTCGCCTTCGGGCACGGCCTGCACTTCTGCATCGGCGCCCCCCTCGCCCGCATGGAGGGCCGCATCGCCGTCCGCGGCCTGCTGGAACGCTTCCCGGACCTGGCGACGGACCCGGCCGGCGGCCCGCCGGAGTGGCTCCCGGGGGTCCTGATGCACGGGGTGAGCCGGCTCCCCGTCCGCTGGTAGCCGCTCCGACGCCGGCCCGCACCGGCCCGGCCCCGCGGCCCGGCCGGTGCGGACACCGGTCACCGGGAACGGTTTGGACTGCCCAGCCGATCCTCAATACGATCCGGCGATGATCACAAGAAATCGGCTGGCGGCCGGGGCCTGCGGCCTGTTCGTCGCCTTGACCGCGGGGCTCTTCCCGCAGACCGCCGCCGCTGCCGACGGCCCGGCGAAGGAACCGCCCAAGGTCGAGCTCGTGCTCGACGTCAGCGGCTCCATGCGCGCCAACGACATCGACGGCCAGTCCCGCATGGCCGCGGCCAAGCAGGCCTTCAACGAGGTCCTGGACGCGGTACCCGACGAAGTCCGCCTGGGCATAAGGACCCTGGGCGCCACCTACCCGGGCGAGGACCGGGCGCTGGGCTGCAAGGACACCAAGCAGCTCTACCCCGTCGGCACGGTCGACCGCACCGAGGCCAAGACCGCCGTCGCCACCCTCGCCCCGACCGGCTGGACGCCCATCGGCCCCGCCCTCCAGGCGGCCGCCCAGGACCTGGACGGGGGCAACGCCACCCGCCGGATCGTGCTCATCACCGACGGCGAGGACACCTGCGCCCCGCTCGACCCCTGCGAAGTGGCCCGCGACATCGCCGCCAAGGGCATCCACCTCGTCGTGGACACCCTCGGACTCGTCCCCGACGCCAAGACCCGGGCCCAGCTGACCTGCATCGCGGAGGCCACCGGAGGCACCTACACCTCCGTGGCGCACACCGCCGAACTCTCCGGCAGGGTCAGACAACTCGTCCACCGGGCCGCCGACCCCGTCGCCACCCCGGTGGCCGCCGAGGGCGCCAAGAGCTGCGAGGCCGCCCCGGCCCTCACGTCCGGCCTCTACAGCGACCGCGAGTCCTTCGGCGAGCACCGCTGGTACAAGGTCGACGTCCGCCCGGGCCAGGAGCTGCGCGCCTCGGTCAGCATCGGCGCCGACCGGGCCGTCAACAACGACTACGGGATCCTGCTGCGCGCGACCACCGCGCACGGGCGGGAGATCGTCCGCGGCTCCGAGGCCGGGGACGGCCGTACCGACGTGATCTCCACCGGCCTGCGCTACCCGAAGGCCGAGGCGGACGGGGACGAGGACGCGAAGCCGGAGACCGTCTGCCTCCAGGTCAGCAACTCCTTCTCCGCCGGACCGGCCGTCAAGACCGCCCCCGGTATGCCCGTCGAGCTCACCGTCGACCTGGTCGACGGCCCGGACGAGGGCTCCGACGTGGCCTCCTTCGGCCTCGGCCGCGGCTGGTGGCTGATCGGCCTGCTGGTCCTCACCGGCCTGCTGGCCGGCCTGGTCTGGGGCTGGATCTCGCGCTGGCGCATCTCCGTCTGGAGGACCAACTGATGCGTACCGTACGCACCCTCACCGCGGCCCTGCTCGCCGGCGCGGCCCTGCTCGCCCCGGCGGCCGCCGCCGTCGCGGCCCCGAGCCCGGTCCCCAGCGCGGGCGGGGGCACCGGCAAGGACGGCTCCGCGCCCACCGAGGCCGGCACGGGCTTCCGCACCGCGGCCCTGTTCCGGCCGGGCCAGAAGGCCACCGCCTCGGCGTCCACCGGCGACTACCTGTACTGGGCGGTGCCCGCCGACACCGGCCAGCGGCTCACCGTGCGCGCCGCGGTCACCCTCCCCGAGTCCGCCGCCCGGCACGGCGCGCAGACCTGGCAGCTCGACCTGTACGACGGCCTGCGCCGCAGGCAGCCCTGCACGTACGGCAACCAGCACGTGTCGGTCGCCAAGGAAGCTCCCACCGTGGAGCTCTCCTGCACGCTGCGGACGGTCCGCTCCGGGGCCGAGACGTGGTCGAACGACCCGTTGCCGGGCAGCTACTACGTCCGGCTGACCGTCGTCGGGGTCCCCGAGGACGACCACGGCCTGCCCTTCAAGGCGCAGGTCGAGGCCGACGTCAAGGAGGCGGGCGGGGCGCGGGCGGTGGACGCGGTCCTGGGCCAGCCGCTGGTCCCGGGCATCGAGAGCGCCTCCGAGCAGCAGCGCGAGGCGCGCGCGCCGGAGGGCGGCTGGTCCGGCGGCTGGTGGTCCGACCGCTGGCTGTGGACCGCCGCGGGCGGGGTGCTCGCGGCCCTGGCGGGCCTCTACGGGTACTCCCTGACCAGGGGTTCGGGCCGCCCGGCGCGACCGCGGGGCTGAGCGCGCGCCGCACCGGTACGGGGTACCGGTGCGGCGCACCCGCGCGGTGCCCCGTACCGTGCCGGACGATCATCCGGCCACGGAGCGTGGGCTATGTTGGGGGGAGAGTGACGTGAGAAGGAGGCCGCCGGTGTCATCGGGGCAGCAGGCACGCGCGCAGGCGGCCGCGATCACGCCCAGCCAGAGTCCGCCGCAGGAGCAGGAGAGGCCGCCGGCCGACCGGCTCCTGGCGCTCTTCGACGGCCGCCGGCTCTCCCCGGGCCAGCGGCGGATCGCCCAGTACCTGGTCGACCACCTCACCGAGGCCGCGTTCCTGTCCATCACCGAACTCGCGGAGCGGGTCGGGGTGAGCCAGCCCTCGGTGACCCGGTTCGCGGCCTCCCTCGGGTTCAGCGGCTATCCGGCCCTGCGCGAGGTGCTCCAGCCGATGGCGCTGAGCGCGGTGGCCGGCGGCACCCCCGACACGCGGGAGCAGATCCGTCACAACGAGCTCCAGGCCGCCGTCGACGCCGAGATCGAGAACCTGGAGAGCGTGCGGCGCCTGCTCGCCGACACCAACCAGGTGCTCGGCATCGGCCGCGAGCTGGCCCGCTCCGTCCCGCTGACCGTGCTGGGCCTGCGGATCTCCGTCTCCCTCGCCGAGTACTTCGCGTACGCGGCCCGCCGCATCCACCCCGACGTGCGCCTGGTGACCCGGGGCGGCAGCGTGGCCTACGACGCCCTGCTCCAGTCGCGGGCGGCGGGCGGCAGCTGGGTGCTGGCCTTCGCGATGCCCCGGCACGCCAACGAGACCCTGGCCGCGCTGCGGGCGGCCCGCAGCACCGGGCTGAGCGTGGTCCTGATCACGGACCCGACGGTGGGCCCGCTGGTGGAGGAGGCCGACGTGGTGCTCACGGCCGGCACCGGATCGCGGCTGGTCTTCGACTCCTACGCGGCCCCCGGCATGCTCTCCGCGGCCCTGCTCCAGGCGATGGCGGACGCGGACCCCGAGCGGACCCAGGCGCGCCTCGAACAGTACGAGCAGGCCGCCGACCAGCACGGTTTCTTCCTGTAGGGGTGGTTTTCACCTGGTGTGAACCGGAGATATTCACACCTGGGGTATGCATGAAATTTTTCATACCCTTGCTTACTCGACGGTATATATGTTTACTGACGCAGGCGCTCCGGATCCCTCAGACGCCAAGGCGGACGTTCCCCGCGTCCACCTCGAACGGACACCCAGTACGCCGATCCTCCTCACGGCGGGACCGGGTGTCGGGTCAGGGCCTACGGATCCCCCGGAGGAGCGCCCCGGCGGCCTCGGTCAACCCCTGGACCGAGGCCGCCCCCCTTCAAGAAGTCTCTCGATCAGAGTTCCACACCCCTCGGAAGTGACGAGAATGCTCCAGACGGCCACCCTCACGCGCAGCCCGGACTGGCCCCTCCAGGTCAAGGCCCCCGGCACGCACGACTGGGAGCGCACCGCCACCCGGTGGCTGCGGGACCTGCTCCCGGCCCGCTACGGCAGCTACCTGACGCTGACCCGTCACCACGCCCTGCTCGCCCGGCACGTCCAGCTCCAGCTCCAGCACGAGATGCGCGCGGTCCGCGTGGCCCTGCAGACCAGCCGGGCCGAGCTGCCGACGATGGGCGTCGCCGAGACGGTGATCGAGAACACGATCAGGATGTACGCCATCGAACTCGAACAGCTCAGCCGGCTGGCGCGGGGTGCGCGGCTGGTCTCCGAGGCGCTCCTGGGGGCGGCCGCCACCCCGGGCCAGCGCAGGCGCTGACCCGGGGCGACGGGGGGCGGGCCGTCAGGCCTGGCAGAGGCCGCGCGCGTAGTCGTACGTCGCGGTCGCCTGCGCGTACTTCCACTGCGGCGCCAGCAGCGAGTCGGCCAGCTGGCGCGCGGCGGACGGGCTCTCGACGACGTAGCCGAAGTCCTGGAGCCAGGACGGGTACAGGTTCTTCGAGCCGATGTAGAAGGCCGCGTCGTCCACCGAGACCAGCTTGTGGTGCTGGGCGTAGGGCTTGCCGTCGGCCCAGGTCGGAGCGTCCGAGGCCCGGGCGGTCGCCAGCTGGAGGTTCTGGCACATCGCGGCCTTCGACTTGCGCTCGTCGCCGGTCAGCACCGTCAGGCGGCCGCGCAGCGCGTCGCTCACCTCGTTCAGGGACTTGATCTGCGAGTAGCCGCCGCTGCCGACCGCGCCGCGGTTGGCCGGGTCGCTGACGACGATGCGGACCTTGACCCCGGCCGCCAGCTTCGCGGCGAGGGTGTCGTAGAGGCGGACGTCGTAGCGGGGCAGCGGCGGGCAGGTCGCGTGGACGTCCTGCTGGGAGATCTCGACGTGGTCCTTCGCGCTCGCGACCAGCGCGCGCAGGGCGCTCTCCTCCGGGTTGACCGTGTCGTAGTCCCGGTCGGCGTTGGTGTAGTCGTGCACCCCGATGCCGCACTTGGTGTCGGACGCCGTCGGCAGGACGGGGTTGAACGCCGAGGCCGGGTCGCTCTGGCGGATGCCCACGCCGAGGCCGCCGACCGCGAGGGCCGGGACGTCGCCGCCGCCGGCCGGGGCGGCGGGCCGGGGCAGGGTCGGCAGGCAGCCGGCGTTGTCGGAGGAGGCGAACCAGACGCTGGCCCAGCTGCCCTTGTTGCGGCAGGTCCAGTCCCACAGGGTGTCGAGGTAGCGGCCGGCGGAGCCCGCCGCCGGACCCGACAGCGCAAGGTCGACGTCGTTCACCGGGTGCGCGGTGTCGAGGTAGTCGTCCTTCCAGCTGTTGATGCCGCCGGTGATCACCGTGCCGCCGTCGACCACCACCAGCTTGGAGTGGTTCCAGGAGAAGCCGGTCTTCGAGGTCGTCATCGAGGCCACGTTGAGGGTGACGTTCGCCGCGGCCGGGCCCAGCTTGGCGACCAGCTCGTCGCGGTAGGAGGACGGGATCACGTTGGCGTGGTAGACCGGCGCGGCGCCGACCAGGACGCGCACCTGGAGGCGGTTGCCCTGGCGCACCGACTCCTTCAGGCCGGCCACGATCGCGTCCTGGAAGGCCCCGTTGGGGAACGGCGCCAGCGTGGATATGTCCACGCTCTGCCGGGCCTTCGAGATGTCCTCGCGCATCTTGTCGAGCAGCCGGCGCGAGCCCGGGCGGTCCGAGCAGGAGGGGTCGCCCCAGCAGCCGGGCGTCTGGAGCAGCCAGTCGGAGCCGCCCGGCGCCGAGGCGCCGAGGCGGTTGCCCGAGGTGCGCTCCCAGACCGAGCCCTCAAGCCCGGGGGAGACCTGGCGCACGGCCTGCTCGACGGAGTCCAGGTGCGGGGTGGGGGAGTCGGCGAAGGCCGGGGCGGCGGGGAGCAGGGCGAAGGAGAGCGCGAGCGAGAGGGCCGTCGTGCGGACGGTGCGTGCCAATGTGGTTCCTTGCAGATGGGGGTGGCTCGGGCCGGGCGGCACCGGGAGGGAGCCGTGCTCCGGCCTTGATCAACTCGCGCAAGTTACCAGCCCGTAAGGTGCCGTTCATCCAGGCTGGTCGGCTTCCGGCCACGCCCCCGGGCCGCCGTCCGCTCCCCGCGGGGCGGTTCGCCGTCGACCGACGGGACCCGGGTGGCCGAATCCCGTCAGTGGAATGCCATCCTCCGCTGTGGGGCGGTCAGAGCCAGGGGATCTGCGCGGCCGCGTAGCGGTAGGCGCGGAACACCGAGTTCTGCGCGCCGCGCGAGGACTCCAGGCCCGTGCCCTCACGGAAGGAACCGAACTCCGGGACGACGAACTCCCAGACCACGTCCCCTTCCGGGGTCACCTCGAAGAGCCTGCCGAAGGAGCCCTCCGCGATGAAGGTGTTCCCGTTGGGCAGCCGCTGCGCGCTGGACATGTACGGGCTGTAGAAGTTCTGCGGCGGGTTGTCCTCGTACGACCAGACCTCCTTGCCGGTGGCCGGATCCAGCTCCAGCACCCGTGAGTACGGCACCGAGGTCGTGTCCCGATACGTCCCGTTGTCGAACACGAGGATGGTGCCGCCCGGCAGTTCGTGCGGGTGGTGCTGCTGGGCCAGCACGTCCGGGCCGAACCTCCAGCGCACCGAACCGTCGGCGCGGTCCACGGCCACGGTCGTCGAGGCGCTGCGGAAGCCCACCACGACGCCGCCGTCGGCGAGTTCGTTGACGGTGTTGGCCATCGGCCAGTGCTCGCGGGCGAAGTGCCGGCCCAGCGGGACCTCCTCGGGGTCCAGGTGCTCGATCGCCGCCCAGCGCCACACCACCTCGCCCTCCCAGGTCATCTCGTACACCACGTCCCCGTAGACGATCCCGCCCGGCGCCTCGGAGCCGGGGATGCCGCCGCGGACGCGGGCGGCGTCGGCCGGGTCCAGGGGCTCGACGGTGGTGAGGAGCAGGTTGCCGTTGCGCAGGACGGAGGCGTCGTGGTGGTGGAAGGGGTGGCGGACCTCGCGCAGCACCGTCGAGTCCGGGGCCAGCTCCTGGAGGATCCCGCCGTGGTAGACGTCCCAGATGGGGAAGAGGGTCGGGCCCGAGGTGTCCTTGGCCGCGTAGAAGAGGTTCCCGTTCGGGAGCAGCTGGGCCTGGCGGCCGGGCGGGTGCGGGGAGTCCCAGGTGTGGGCGGACCTGCCCTCGATGTCCACGAGGTGGATCCGGCCCTCGCCGGCGATCGGGGTGTAGAGGGTGTAGCCGCCGTAGCTGCGCCCGGGGTCGTGGGCGCGCAGGCCGGTGCCCCGGCGGCGGAGGGTGTTCTGGTCGACGGTCATGGGGTGTTCCTTCTTTCCTCGTGCTCGGGCGTCAGTCGGTGAGGGTGACGGCGGAGGGGTCCGCCGCCCTGAGCGGGTCGGGGCGCAGCCGCTCGCGCAGGGCCTGCCGGTCGGCGGGGCCCGGGAGGGACTGGGCGGCCTTGGCCCAGGCGGCCTCGTCGGCCAGCTGCGCCAGGAGTTCGGGGGACAGGGTCGGGCCGTACGCGTAGCGGGGCTGGAAGGCCTCGACGTAGCCGGGCTGGAGCGCCCCCTTGGACTGGGCGACCACGGCCCGGCGGGCGGCGGCCGGATCGGCCTCGCCGGCCTGCCGCGCGCGCAGCACCGTACGCAGGACGGCGCTGGCCGCCGCGTCGTCCGCGGAGGGGCCGGCGACGAGCAGGGTGCGGGCGGTGTAGCCGGAGAAGGGGAGTTCGGCGTAGTGGTCGCCGAGGGCCGTGCGGGCGGCCTCGTAGAAGCTGGGGAAGGTCACCCCGGCGTCGACGTCACCGCGGGCGAGGGCGGCGGTGACCTGGTTCGGGGCCAGGTTGACCACCGTCACGTCGGCGGCCGTCAGCTGGGCGGAGGCGAGCATCCGGCCGAGCGCGTACTCGACGTTCGTGCCCTGCGGGACCCCGACCCGGTGGCCCTTGAGCGCGGCGAAGCCGGTGACGCCGCGGTCGGTGCGGGTGAGCAGCCGCCAGTCGGAGAACCGGGACAGCTCCGCGACGATCCGCACGTCCCGCCCGCCCAGCGCCGCCGTCACGGCGGGCAGGTCGCCGACGACCCCGAACTGCGCCTGTCCGCCGAGCACGGCGTTCAGCGCGTCGCGCCCGGTCGGCAGGGTGGTCACGGTGGCGTCGACCCCGTCGGAGGACCACAGCCCCCGCTCCTGCGCGAGGTACACGGGCGCCCCGCCGAGCTGATCGCTCCCGGCGATGGTGACGCGGTGGCGCCCGCCGGGGCTCCCGCCGCCGTCACCGCTCCCGCAGGCCGTGGCCGACAGGGACAGCAGGGCGGCGAGCAGCACGGCGACGGCCGCGCGGGGTCTGCGCATGGGGTGGGGTCCTTTCGGGTGGGGAGGGGGGAGGGGACTGCGAGGTACGGGCGCCGACGGGGCGCTGCCCGGCCGGGGCGGGGCCGTACGGCGGCCCGCACCGTGCGGGGCGCTCCGGTGCGAAGCCGTGGGACGGGCCGGGGTGGTCAGGGGGTGGCCAGGTGCCCGGCGATCAGGGCCCGCAGGGACGGGTCCGGGGGGCCCGGCGGGACCGGGTGGTCGGCCAGGACGCGCCCCGGGGATCCGCCCAGGACCACCACCCGCTCCGCCAGGGCGAGGGCCTCGTCGATGTCGTGCGTCACGAACAGCACCGTCGTGCCGCGGCGCTGCCACAGCTCCCGCAGCAGCTCCTGCATCCGGCCGCGCGTCAGCGCGTCCAGCGCCCCGAACGGCTCGTCCATCAGCAGGACCTCCGGCCGCGCGGCCAGCGCCCGGGCCAGCGCCACCCGCTGCTGCATGCCGCCCGACAGCTCGGCCGGGTACTTGCGCGCCCCGTCCGCGAGGCCGACCTCCTCCAGTGCGGCCAGCGCCCGCTCGCGGCGCTCCGGGCGCGGCAGTCCGAACCGCTTCAGCGCGAACTCGACGTTGCCCAGGGCCGTCCGCCACGGGAAGAGCGCGTAGTGCTGGAAGACCACTCCCCGTTCGGGCCCCGGCTCCCGCACCGGCGCCGACCCGGCCGTCACCCGCCCCGCCGTCGGCCGTACGAAGCCGGCCACCGCGCCCAGCACCGTGGACTTCCCGCAGCCGCTGGGCCCCAGCAGCGCGGTGAACGACCCGGCCGGCAGCACCAGGTCCGTCGGCTCCAGCACCGCGGCGCCCGCCCCGTACCCCGCCGACAGCCCCTCCAGCCGCACCTCCAGGCTCATGACGCGCTCCAGTGCACGAAGCGGCGCCCCACGGCGGCCAGGACCAGATCGGCGGCCACTCCGAGCAGCCCGAGGACGATCAGCCCCGCGAACATCCGGTCCACCCGCAGGAACTGGCCGTCCACCTGGAGCCGGTACGCCAGCCCGCTGTCCGCGCCGCCCAGTTCGGCGGCGACCAGCGCCAGCAGCGCCACCGAGGCGCCGTAGCGCAGCGCGGCCAGCAGCGCGGGCGCGGCGGCGGGCAGCAGCACCTCGGTGAACCGGCGGTGCAGCGGCGCCCCCAGGCACCGGGCCGCCCGCAGGTGCGAGGCCGGCACGCGCGAGACCCCGTCGTGGACGTAGAGCCAGACCGCGAGGGCGACGGCGTACGCGATCAGCAGGCGCTTGGCGCTCTCGCCGATCCCGAACCAGGCGGTCGCCAGCGGTACGAGCGCGATGGCCGGGATGGGGCGGAGGAAGGACACCACCGGGGTGACGGCCGCCGACAGCCGCGGCAGGTACCCGGTCGCGAACCCGAGCGCGCCGCCCACGGCCGCCCCCAGCGCGAAGCCCTGGCCGGCGCGGGCCAGGCTCGCGGCGAGGTCGGCGGCCAGGACGCCGCTGCGGGCGCTGCCGGCCAGCGCGGCCGCCGTGGCGGCCGGTCCGGGCAGCAGTCCCGGCGCCACCGCGCCCGACCAGGCCGCCAGCGACCAGAGCACGAGCACGGCGGCGGCCGCGCCCAGGGCGGGGCCGGCCCGGCCGGGGGATGGGGTGGCTTGCACGGGAGCACTCCTCGGGGTCGTTCATAAGTGAGGTCAATAATTGACCACGCTTATGAACGGCCTGTTGCAGCAGTGCGAAACCTCCGGCGGCCGCCCGGGCGCCCGAAACCGATGGGGTACGTTCACCAGCGTGTCCCGACCCCGAACCGAACCCACGCCCGAAGCGATCGAGGTGGGCCAGGCCATCCGCGACTGCCGTACGGCGCGCCGTGTCTCCATGGCCGTCCTGGCGACCCGCTCCGGGCTGTCGCAGCCCTTCCTGAGCCAGCTGGAGCGCGGCCTGGCCACCCCCAGCCTCAGCTCGATCTACCGCATCGCCGAGGCCCTCGACGTGGCTCCCGGCACCTTCCTGCGGCCCCCGGAGCGGCCCGGCGTGATCAGCCACCAGAGCGACCCCCAGGTCATCCGGGTCTCGGAGGCCGCGGGCCAGGTGGCCCAGGTCCTCATCCCGGGCGGCCGCAGCGGCCTGATGGAGGCGTACGAGCACCACTTCGAGCCGGGGCAGGGCGAGCGCGGCTGGTTCGAGCACCCGGGCGAGGACTTCCTCTACGTCCTGGAGGGCGAGATCGCCCTGGAGGTCCGCGGCGAGCCGCCCCTGACCCTCCGCGCGGGCCAGAGCGCCCACCACCGCGGCGACGTCCCCCACCGCTGCGGCCTGCCCGCCGGCGCCGGCCCGGCCCGCACCCTGCTGGTCATCGCGAACCCGTAGGCGGCCGCCGCGGGGGCCGGGGCCGCCCGCGCGGCCCCGCGCGGCGCACCCGTCAGGCGCGCCGCAGCCGCGAGTCGAGCAGGGCGCCGACCAGTTCGACCTGGCCGGGGGCGGTCATCAGCCGCTTGGGCAGGACGAAGAAGCAGGTCTTGAAGCCGCTCCTGCTCACGACGGCGTAGATGTCGGGCGTCTCGTGGTACCGCAGGAGCTGCTCCCAGGGCACGCGCGCCTGCTCGGCCCCGGCCCGGAGGACCGCGATGCCGCTGCCGTCGACGACGCACTCCTTCTCCTCCTGGGCCCCGTCGGCCTTGAGCGCGCGGGCGAGGATCCGACGGGGCGCCAGCACGCCGAACACCAGCGCGTACACGGCGGCCCCGGCCACGAAGACGAAGTCCACGGAGCCGCCGTCGGGGGTGATGCGCACTCCCAGCAGCGGGATGACGAGCGCCCCGGCGACGGCGGGCAGCCGCACGCGCCGGAACACCCCCGCCGCCCTGAGCGCGTCGCGGATCTCGTTCTTCTCCGGTCTGCCCCTGAAGCGCAGGACTTCGCCCGGGGCGGGGGCGTCCGGGCGCAGGGCTATCTCGTGATCGTTCACAGGTGCGGAGCATAGCGTTCCGCCAGCGTGGACCGGCCCGCGCGGGCGCACGGGCCGGGTCTCGCGGGGGGCGTCAGGAGAGACGGGTCACCCGGGTGCCGAACGAGGGCTCCGTGAGCTCCGTGCCCACCGCCACCGGGACGGTCTTCGCGCCCGGACCGTCGCCCACGGTCAGCACGCCCACCTTCGTGCCCGCCTCGGCCTCGTGCGGAACGGGCTTCCCGCCGACGGTGCCGAGGGTGAGCCGCAGCTTCTGGCCCGGGACGCCGATCACCGAGAGGTCCTGCGCCGCCACGAGCGGGGTCCGGCCGCCGAGGCCGTCGGAGACGTGGCCGACCGTCTGGCCCTTGTGGATCACGGGGGTGGCGGCGAGGGCCTTGCGGACGGCCGCGTTGATCGGTCGGGTGTTGTCGAGCACCAGGTTCAGACTGCCCAGGGCCTGCGGATCCGGGCCGTCCACGCGCTGTTCCATCAGCGCGCCGAGGATCAGCGGGGTCTCATTGCCGATCTGCTTGTCCGCGGCCCACACCAGGGTGCCGCCGGCTGCGGTGCTGGACCCCGTCTTGATCCCCTTGTTGCCCAGGCTCTTGTCCCCGAGCAGCTTGTTGCTGTTGTCGAGCGGCTCGACGACTCCCTTGATCGTCTTGTTCTGGGTCGCCACGATCGTGCGGAACATCTCGTCCTGCATCGCCGCCTCGGCGAGCTTGAGCTGGTCGACGGCGGTGCTGACGGTGGTGGCGTTCAGGCCGCTGGGATCGGTGTACGTGGTGTCCCGCATGCCGAGTTCCCGCGCGGCCGCGTTCATCTTCGCGACGAAGGCCGCCTCGCCGCCGCTTCCGCCGTCCCAACGGGCCAGCAGGCGGGCGATGTTGTTCGCGGACGGAAGCATCACCATCTCGAGCATTTCCCGCTGGCTGAAGTTCTGCCCGGCTTTGAGGTACTTGATCCGGGACTCGTCTCCGGAAGCGCTCTCGGCGGCCGCCTGTGCGTCGATCTCGATCTGGGGCCCCTGTTCGCCCTTGCGCAGCGGGTGGTTCTTGAGGATGACGTACGCCGTCATCGCCTTCGCCACGCTGGCCGTCGGCGTCGGCTTCTGCTCGCCGAAGGTGGCGACGTCGCCGGAGCCCGCGATGCGGACGGCGCCCTGGCCCTTGGCCGGCCAGGGGATGGACAGCGTGCCGTCCAGGGTGAGCGAGTCCTGCGCGGCGACCAGCTGAGCGGCCGGCAGCGGGCGCAGCATCTGGCCGCCGGCGACCGCTGCGCCGAGCAGCAGCACGATGGGGGCCCACACCTTGACGCGGCGCGTGAGGGTGCGGCGCGGGGTCTCCGGCGGGGGAGCGGTGTTGGTGAGCTCGGCGAGCAGGTCGAGGGGCGGACGCGGGGTCTCGCGGGTGGGTTCGAGGACCGGCGGCGCGGGAGTGCGGGCCGGGGCGGGCGCGGGCTTCGGCGCGGGGGCGTGGGGGTCCTTGAGCGCGACGAACTCGCTGGTGCGCTCGGGGTCGTGGGCCGGCGCCGCTGCCGGGCGGGCGGTCGCCGCGCCGCCCTTCGGGTCCCGCCGGGCGGGCGTCCCGTCGTCGGCCGGCTTCCGGTCGCCGGTACCGGCGGCCTTCGGCCGGCCGGCCGCCTTCGGCGCGTCCGCCTCGACCTCGGCAGCCGGGAGGGGGACCTCGGCCGTCGGATGGTCCCCGGATCCCGCGTCCGTCCCGTCGTCCTCGGATTCCTCCCGGGCCTCGTCCCGGGACGCGGGTACGCCGGAGGGATCGGCGTCGTCCGGGGCTTCCTCGCCGGCCGTGGGTCCGTCGTCCTGCTGCGGCTCGTCGCCGCCCTTCGCCCAGGAGGGGCGCCGCTCGGCAGCGCCGGCCCCGTCGGCGGCCGCCGGCTTCGTGGCCCCCCTGCCCGTGACCGCGGTCGCCGCACCGTCGCCGGAACGTTTCTGCGCAGCGTTGTCGTCGGCGGGCCGACCCCAGGCCGAGGCGCGGGGGTCGGCGGCGGTACGGGCCGGGGCCCCGTCCGTATCGGGCCGCCCGTCCCGCTTCGCCCAGGAGGGGCGGCGCGCGGGTGCGGGGTCCGTGCCCTGCCGGTCCGGCTCGGCCGCGCCCTTCCCGTCGCGAGCGCCGGACCGCGGGGCGGGGGACTCGTCCGCCGCGGCGCCCTCCGCGTCAGCGGGTCCGGGCGCGCCGGGGGTTTCGCCGTCGGAGGCATCCGCGTCGTCCCGCTCCGGCTCGGCCGGGGTTTCGGGGGCGGGGGCGTCGGGCCGGGCGGGCCGGTCCTCCTCCGTCCGGGCGCGGGTCCGCGCCGGCTCCGTGTCGGTGGCTTCCGGCTCGGCCGGGGCCTCGGGGTCGGAGGTGTCGGGCCGGGAACCCTTCGCCCCGTTCCCGTCCCCGTTCCCGTCCCCGTCCCCGTTCCCGTCCGTGGACCGGGGTTCGGCCGGGGCGTCCCCGTCGGCGGCGTCCGTGTGCGTCGAGCCGGGCTCGTCCCGTACGGTGCGGACCTCGTCGGAGGTGGTGTCGGCGCCCGGTTCGTCCTGGGACTCCCGTGCCGCCGCGGTGCCCTCGGCCGGGGCGGCGGTCGACGCCTCGGCCTTCCGGTCGCCGCCGGTCGCCCGCTCGTCCTCGGAGGCGGTGCCCGACTCCGCCTCCGCTCCCGCCGGCTCCCGCCCGTCGGTGTCGGCCCGCTCGCGCCCGGCCGGGCCATCGGCCCGTTCACGCCCGGCCAGGGCGGCGGCCCGTTCGCGCCCGGTCAGGGCGAGGGTGTCGCCCGTTCCGCCGCCGTCCGCCACCGATTCCGCCTTCATCCACGCCCACCTTGCTGTTCGCACCCGGCTCCGCCGGTCTCGCCGTCATGTCGGCGCGGGCGTTTCCGGCCCGCTGATCACCTAGATGTCCGACCCGGCCGCTGCGTTCCGTGCCGGGCGGGCTGTGACCGTTCGGTCATACTCCGCAGCCGTCCGCCACCGCCGTGCTCCGCCACCGGGTTTGACGATCACTCATGTTCTCTGCACTATTCCACTAACACGTTAGTGGAATAGTGCAGGAAGGGGAACATGGAGTTCCGCGTGGACCGGCGCAGCGGCGTCGCCACCTATCTGCAACTCGTCACCCAGGTCAAACAGGCCCTGCGCCTGGGCGTGCTGGAGCCGGGCGACCGCCTGCCGACGGCCCGTGAGGTGGTCGCGGCCACCGCGATCAACCCCAACACCGTCCTCAAGGCGTACCGGGAACTGGAGCGCGAGGGCCTCGTCGAACCCCGCCCCGGCGCGGGCACGTTCGTACGGCGCTCGCTCTCCCACCCCCAGGCGGCGGCGGACTCGCCGCTGCGCACCGCGCTCGCCGACTGGATGGCCCGGGCCCGCGAGGCCGGGCTGGGCCGCGAGGACGTCACGGCGCTCATCGCGGCCGTCGTGGACGAAAGCTTCAACCCCTCCGGGCCCGGGCCCGGACCGTCGAGAGAGGACACGGCGTGAGCGATCCCCAGCACGCCCCGGACCACATACCGGGAGGGACGCCCGCGTCCGCCCCCGCCCTGCGCGCGGCCGGACTCGGGCGGGAGTTCCCCGGCCGGCGGGCCCTGAGGGCCTGCGACGTCGAGCTGCCCCCGGGCCGGGTGACCGCGCTCGTCGGCCCCAACGGCGCCGGCAAGAGCACCCTGCTCCAGCTCGCGGCCGGCCTGCTCCGCCCCACCAGCGGGTACCTCAGGGTCTTCGGCCACGCCCCCGGCACCGCCGAGGCCCGCCGCCGCACCGCCTTCCTCGCCCAGGAGAAGCCGCTCCACGCCCGCTTCACCGTCGCCGAGACCCTCCGCCTCGGCCGCGAGCTGAACCCCGGACAGTGGGACGCCGCCGCCGCCGAACGCCTCGTGCGCAGTGGGGACGTCCCCCTCACCGCGCGGATCGGCTCGCTCTCCGGCGGCAGCCGCACCCGGGTGGCCCTGGCCCTGGTCCTCGGCAAGCGCGCCGACCTGCTGCTCCTCGACGAGCCGCTCGCCGACCTCGACCCGCTCGCCCGCCACGAGGTCATGGGCCTGCTGATGGCCGAGGCGGCCGAGCGCGGTACGGGCATCGTGATGTCCACGCACGTACTCGCCGAACTGGAGGACGTCTGCGACCACGTCGTGCTCCTCCAGGGCGGGGCCGTCCGGCTGGCCGGCGACATCCAGGAGCTGCGCGAGACGCACACCCGGCTCACCGGCCGCGCCGACCCGATGGAGCGCGACGGCCTGCCCCGCGCGTTCGACCGGAGCGCCGTCGTGCACTCCGCCGTCGGCGGCCGGCAGGTCACCGTCCTCGTCCGCAACGCCCCCGCCGGCCCGTCCCCCGCCTCCGAAGGAGCCGGGACGCCCCCGGGTACCGACGGGCACTGGATCGCCGAAACCCCCTCCCTGGAAACCCTGTTGCTGGCACACCTGCGCACCCCGAAGCCCGACGCCGACGCCCCCGCGAAGGAGGCCGCCGCATGAAGGGCGTGATCTGGCTGGCCTGGCGCCAGCAGCGGACGATGATCCTCACCGGCGCCGCCCTGCTGGCGGCCTGCACGGCCTGGGTCGCCTACCGGCGCTCCGAGATGACGAGGCTGATCGACCAGTACGGCTGGACCCCCTGCCCGGGCTGGAACGGAGGCTGCGAGAGCCTCGCCACCTTCCAGATCCTGGAGGGGAACACCACCGCGATCCGCGTCCTGGGCACCGCCGGCCTCCTCCTGCCCGCCCTCGTCGGCGTGTTCTGGGGGGCTCCGCTCATCGGACGCGAGCTGGAGACCGGCACCTTCAAACTGGCCCTGACCCAGGGCGTCGGCCCCCGCCGCTGGTTCGCGGCGCGCTTCGGCCTCGCCGCGCTGTGCGCCGTGCTCGCCTCGGTGGTCGTCGCCGCCCTCGTGGCCTGGTGGTGGCTGCCCATCGCCAACACCCTCGACGGCCTGTACTGGCACGACGCCCCCGTCTACAACGCCACCGGCCCGGCCCCCGTCGCCTGCGCCCTGTTCGGCCTCGCCGCCGGGACCCTGGCGGGCCTGCTGATCCCCCGGGTGCTGCCCGCCATGGGCGCGGCGCTCGCGGCCATCGGCACGGCCATGGTGTTCACGACGTACTTCCGCCGGAGCTGGATCGACCCGGAGACCCGGATCACCCCCGGCACGACCCCCAAGCGGCTGATCGGCAGCGGCTGGTCCACGGGCCAGTACGGCTACCTCACCCCCGACGGCCGCGAGCACTCCATCGACACCGTCTGCCAGGCCTCCGGCGAGGAACTCCGCCGGTGCATGGCGGAGCACGGATTCGTCGCCCGCTACCACAAGGTCTTCCCCAGCGGCGACTTCTGGGCCTTCCAGTGGATCGACTCCGCCCTCTACCTCGGGGCCGCCGCCGCACTCGTGGCCCTGACCCTGCTCGTCCTGCGCCGCCGCACCGCCTGACCGCCGGACGGACCGCACCCCGCACACCCCACGAGCCGCACGCACCCTACGACCGAGCACCCCAGGGGGAACCCTCATGGCCACCAAGAAGAACCTCACCGCCGACCGCGCCGGCCTCGGCCACAAGGTCCGCTACGCACTGGGCAATCCGACCCGCATCGCCCCGTACGTCCGCCGCGCCGCCCGCGACGGCTGGCTGCGCTTCAAGCACCCCGACCACGTCGGCTACTACCGCGCCGTCATGGCCTCCGACACCGCCCGCAACCCGGAGGCCGCCGTCGGCAGCCGGACGCACGACCGCTGGCTGGCCCTGGGCAAGATGCAGTTCGACTACCTCGCGGGCCACGGCCTCGCCCCGCGCCACCGCATGCTCGACATCGGCTGCGGCAACCTCCGGGCGGGCTGGCGGTTCATCGAACACCTCGAAGCGGGCCACTACTACGGCATCGACATCTCGCCGGACATCCTCATGGCGGCCAAGCGGACCCTGGCCGGGCGGGGGCTCCAGGACAAGGTGCCCTACCTCACGATCACGCAGGACCTCACCCTGGACTTCCTGCCCGACCGGCACTTCGACGTGGTCCACGCGCACAGCGTGTTCTCCCACTCGCCGATCGGGATCATCGACGAGTGCCTCGCCCACGTGGAGCGCGTGCTCGCGCCCGGCGGCTGGTTCGACTTCACCTTCGACCGTACCGAGGGCACCGAACACCAGGTGCTGCGCGAGGACTTCTACTACCGCACCGAGACCCTCGTCGACCTCGCGGCCGCGCACGGGCTGAAGGCCCGGTTCATGGACGACTGGGAGACCCTCGGCCACGGCCAGTCCAAGATCCGCGTCACCGCCGGCTGACCGGCCCGGGGTGCTGCCCTGTCCGGGGGAGGGGCAAACGCCGATTCCCGGACAGGGCGCCCGCCGCAGCGGAATTGCTCGAAGCTGCGTGCGCGCGCATCATTTCGAGCAAGTTCCTTCACCAACTCGGCCGGGGTCGCTATCTTTCCGGGTGCATGCCAAAGCGGTTGTCCGCCTTCCGGACCGCACGAGGAGCTGCCCCATGAGTCAGACGCCTCCGCCGAGCACGACGAGACCGACCACGAGGCACGAGCGCCCCCGCACCCGGCACCACCCCCCGCACCCCCGGCCCCCGGTCCGCCGCCGCCTCGCGGCCCTCCTCGCCGGCACCCTCGCCGTCGCGGGCCTCGCGGCCGCCGGCCCGGCCACCGCCCGGGCGGCCGCCGCCCCGGCGGCCCCGTCCACCACCGCGGGCTCGGCCACCGCCCTGTCCCAGTCGGGCGCCACCTTCACGGTGAGCACCACCAGCGGCGCCAAGGCCCGGGTGACCGTCGCCCGCGCCGACATCTTCCGGCTCCGGCTGTCCCCCGACGGCTCCTTCACCGACGACCCGGCCGGCTCCGACCTCGCCGTCACCACCGACTTCGGCCCGGTGGCCGCGCGGTACACCGACGCGGGCACGTACTACCGGATCACCACCGGCTCCCTCTCCATCCGGGTCAACAAGTCGCCCCTGATGTTCTCCGTCTACCGCGCCGACGACTCCACCCCCGTCTGGCAGGAGACCCAGCCCACGAAATGGGGCGGTGGCAGGACCACCCAGACCCTGGCCCGGGGCGCCGACGAGCAGTTCTACGGCACCGGCCTGCGCCTGGGCGAATGGGCGCTGCGCGGGAAGACCGTGCCCGTGGCCGTCGACAACAAGTGGCGCGAGAACGACAACGCGAGCCCCGCCCCCTTCTACATGTCCACCAACGACTACGGCGTCATGCGCAACACCTGGGCCCCCGGCTCGTACGCCTTCAACGCCCCCACCACCCTCACCCACGACGAGAACCGCTTCGACGCCTGGTACTTCACGGGCGACTCCCTCAAGTCCGTCCTCGACGCGTACACCGACGTCAGCGGCAAACCCTTCCTGGCGCCGATGTGGGGCATGGAACTCGGCAACGCCGACTGCTTCAACGCCTCCAACCCCGCCTACCAGGGCGACCACAACCGCTTGCGCCACCAGACCACCCCGGACGTGGTCGGCTACGCCGCCGACGCCCGCGCCGCCGACATGCCCTCGGGCTGGTTCCTGCCCAACGACGGCTACGGCTGCGGCTACACCGCGCCCCTGAAGTCCACCGTCGACGCCCTCAAGGCGAAGGGCTTCCAGACCGGCCTGTGGACCTCCACCGGCCTCGGCTCCATCGCCGACGAGGTGGGCACGGCCGGCTCGCGCGGGGTCAAGACCGACGTGGCCTGGATCGGCGGCGGCTACAAGACCGCCTTCCAGGGCGTACAGCAGGCCGTCGACGGCATCGAGAAGAACTCCGACGCCCGCCGCTACGTCTGGACCGTCGACGGCTGGGCCGGCACCCAGCGCAACGCCGTCGTCTGGACCGGGGACACCTACGGCACCTGGGACGACATGCGCTGGCACGTCCCCGCCATCGCCGGAGCCGGCCTCTCCGGCCTCAACTACGCCTCCGGGGACGTCGACGGCATCTTCGGCGGCAGCCCCAAGACGTACGCCCGCGACCTCCAGTGGAAGGCCTTCACCCCCGCCTTCATGACCATGTCGGGCTGGGGCGCCGCCAACCCGTCGGCCGGCTACCAGGACAAGCAGCCCTGGCGCTTCGCCGAACCGTACCTCTCCGTCAACCGCAAGTACCTCCAGCTCAAGATGCGGTTGATGCCGTACCTGTACACGATGAGCCGCGTCGCCCACGACACCGGCGTCCCGAGCACGCGGGCGATGGTCCTGGAGTACCCCGACGACCCGGTGGCCCGCGGCAACCTCACCAGCGGCCAGTTCATGGCCGGGGACTCCTTCCTCGTCGCGCCCGTCGTCTCCGACACCTCCGTCCGCGACGGCATCTACCTGCCCGCCGGCACCTGGACGGACTACTGGACGGGGAAGACGTACGCCGGCCCCGGCTGGCTGAACGGCTACCAGGCCCCCCTCGACACCCTGCCCCTCTTCGTCAAGGGCGGTGCCGTCGTCCCGATGTGGCCGCAGATGAACTACACGGGGGAGAAGCCCCTCTCCACCCTCACCTACGACATCCACCCGCGCGGCACGTCCTCCTTCAGCCTCTACGAGGACGACGGCCGCACCCGCGCCTACGCCTCCGGCGCCTACGCCCGCCAGCGCGTCGACGTCACCGCCCCGGAGAGCGGCTCCGGCACGGTCACCGTCTCCGTCGGCGCCCCCACCGGCAGCTACGCCGGACAGCAGGCCGCCCGCGGCTACGAGCTCACCCTCCACCTGGCCGCCGCCCCCGCCGCCCTCACCGCGGACGGCACGGCCCTGAGCCGCCTCGCGGACAAGGGCGCCTACGACTCCGCCGCCACCGGCTGGTTCTTCGACCCGGACGACCGGGGCGGCGTCCTGTGGGTCAAGACCGGGACGAAGACGGGCGCCTTCAGCGTCACCGCCACCGGCACCGCCGTCCCGGCGGCCGACCCCGTCCCCGTCACCTCCTCCCCCGTCCCCTCCTCCGGCTGGAGCCTGGTCTCCGCCGACAGCCAGGAGACCGCCGCCGAGAACGGAGCCGCCGCCAACGCCTTCGACGGCGACCCGGCCACCTTCTGGCACACCGCCTGGTCCTCGAACAAGCCGGCCGCCCTGCCGCACGAGATCCGGATCGACCTCGGCGCCCGCTACACCGTCGACGGCCTCGGCTACCTGCCCCGCCAGGACGGCGGCGTCAACGGCCGGATCGGCGGCTACGAGGTCTACGTCTCCGACACGACCGGCGACTGGGGCACTCCGGCCGCCACCGGCACCTTCGCCGACACCGCCGCCGCCAAAACCGTCGCCCTGGCCCCCCGCACGGGCCGCTACCTGCGGCTACGGGCCCTGACCGAGGCGGGCGGCCGCGGCCCCTGGACCAGCGCCGCGGAAATCACCCTCACCGGCCGCCCCGCCCCCACCCCCTGACCCCACCGCCCCGGCCCGGCCCCCGCCGGGCCGGGGCACCCACGGCCCGAAGCCGCGCCCCCCGCACACCGTCCGGCCAGGGCAACGGGGCCGGTCTACCGCGTCGTAGCCGCGTGCCCCGGCAGCAGGCAGGCCGCCGCCAGGCCCAGCCCCGCCAGTGCCGCCAGCGCCGCCAACGGCGGCCCGGCCTGCGCGGACCCCGCCGCCCCGGCGCCCGCCGCGACCGCGATCCCCAGCGTGGGCCCCACGTTCATCGCCGTCTGCTTCAGCCCGCCCACCACACCCGCGTACCCCGGCGGCGCATCGCCCACCACCGTCCCGGTGGCCGTCACCATCACCGCCGCGAAACCGGCCCCGAGCACCCCGAAGGCCACCCCGCCGCCCGCGTCGAGCCCCGCGATGCCGAGCACCACCAGCCCCGTCCCGGCGAGCGCCGTCCGCCGGGCCCCGTACCGGCGCAGCGCCTTCACCGCCACCGGGGCCCCGGCGACCATCAGCGCGGTCAGCGGCAGCACCCGCACCCCGGTCTCCAGCGGCCCGAGCCCCCGTACGTCCTGGAGCAGGAACGTCGAGGTGAACAGCGCCCCGAACATCCCGGCGGAGACCGCCAGCAGCAGTGCCATCGAGGCGGCCACCGGCCGCGACCGGGCCACCGCCGCCGGCACCAGCGGCTGCCGCGCCCGCCGCTCACCCCGCGCGAACACCACCCCGAGCCCCGCCGCCGCCGCGAACCCCAGCAGCGTCCGCGGCGCCGTCCACCCGGCGGCCGGTACGCCGGCCAGCGCGTACACCGCCACCGCCAGCGCGGCCGCGAGCAGCGCGGGACCGGCGATGCCCAGCCGAGCGGGACCCGAGCGCCCGGGCACGGGGACCCGTACGGCCGACGTGAGCGCGGCGATGACCGCGGCGGCCGGGACGTTCAGCACGAACACCACCCGCCAGCCCAGCTGCGCCACCAGGACTCCGCCCAGCAGCGGCCCCGCCGCCGCGGCCACCCCGATGGCCGCGGTCCGCACCGCCACCGCCCGCCCCAGCAGCTCCGGCGGATGCGTCAGCCGCAGCAGGGCGAGCGTGGCGGGCTGCAAGAGCGCCCCGAACAGCCCCTGGACGGCGCGCAGGCCGATCACCCAGCCGACCCCGGGCGCCAGCGCGATGCCCGCCGAGGCCGCGGCGAAGCCGAGCACGCCGACGAGCAGCAGCCGGGTGTGCCCGTACCGGTCCCCGAGGCGTCCGGCGACGACGAGGAAGGCGGCGACGGCGAGCAGGTAGGCGGTGCTGGTCCACTGCACCTCGGCCACGCCCGCCGCGAACTCCCGGCGCAGCGAGGGCTGCACCACCGCCAGCACCGTGCCGTCCAGGGCGACGAGCATGGCCCCGGCGACGCTCGCCGTCAGCGCGAGCCGCCGCCTCATCGCGGCCCCTCGGGGAGATGGGCGTCGAGGGCCGCCCCCACCAGGCGCTCGACGCCCACCGCGCCGGGGCCGTCCTCCAGGGCCAGCGGCAGACTGCCCCAGGCCCACAACTGCGCGACCCCGTGCAGGTTCGCCCACAGCGCGGCCGCCGTGACCTCGGGCTCCGCCGCACCGCACCGGGAGACGAGCGCGGTCAGCAGCTCGAACAGCGGCCGCGTCGACTCCCGCAGCCGGGGCCCGGCCGACGACGGTTCCCGGCCGGTGCCGTCCAGCAGGTCGTGGCGGAACATCAGCTCGAACATGCCGCGCCGCTCCAGCGCGTAGCCCGTGTACGCCAGCCCCAGGGCCCGCACCTGCTCCCGAGGACGCGACACCGGCGCGAGGGCGAGGACGAACCGGGCGGCGAGGTCCTCGAACCCGCGCCGGGCGATGGCCGACAGCAGGGACCGGTGCGTGGGGAAGTACCGCCGCGGCGCCCCGTGCGAGACCCCGGCCCGCCGGGCGATCTCCCGCAGTCCGAGCGCGCCGGTCCCCTCGGCCAGCACCAGTTCCACCCCGACGTCGACGAGCCTCTCGCGCAGCGGGGCCCCCGATTCCTCAGACGATTCCACGGCCACTGTCTACCAGCCGGTAGTAGACAGTGTCTACTCCGCTTCCGGCCCGCGAAATCGCTGGTGCGCGGTGCGCCGAGCGGGAGATCATCCCCGGATGACCACAGAAACGATCACCGCGGCCGCCTCGGGCACCTGGACCCTGGGGGACATGACGGTCAACCGCATCGGCTTCGGGGCGATGCGCATACCCCAGGACGGCCCGGCCCTCCAGGCCGACTCCGTGCCCGGCGACCGCGCGCGGGCGACGGCCGTGCTGCGCCGCGCCGTCGAACTCGGCGTGAACCACATCGACACCGCCGCCTTCTACTTCTCCCCGCTGCGCTCCGCCAACGAGCTGATCAACAGCGCCCTGGGCGGCCGCTACCCCGACGACCTGGTCATCGCCACCAAGGTCGGCCCCCGCCGGGACTCCTGCGGTGAGTGGGCCGCGCACGCCCGCACCCCGCGGGAGCTGCGCGGCCAGGTCGAGGAGAACCTCCGCCAGCTCGGCCGCGACCACCTCGACCTGGTGAACCTGCGCGTCCTCGGCACCGACTCGGTCGCCGACCGCTTCGGCGCGCTCGCCGAACTCCGCGACGCCGGGCTGATCCGCCACCTCGGCGTCTCCAACGTCACCCCCGAGCAGCTCGCGCAGGCCCGGGCGATCGCCCCGGTCGTCTGCGTGCAGAACATGTACGGCATCGGCGTACGCCCCGAGCAGGACGAGTTCGTCCGCTTCTGCGGAGAGCAGGGCATCGCCTTCGTGCCCTTCTACTCGATCGCCGCCGCCGGGCGCGAGCACGGCGCCGGCGCCGCGGAGAGCGAGGAGCTGGCGGCCGTCGCCCGGGCCCACGGGGCGAGCACCGCACAGGTCCGCCTCGCCTGGACCCTGCACCGCGGCCCCCACGTCCTGGCCATCCCCGGCACCGGCAACCCCCGCCACCTCGACGCCAACGTGGCCGCGGGCGCCCTGCGCCTGACCGGGGACGACCTGGCCCGCCTGGACGCCCTCCACCACGCCCAGGCCTGATCCCTCCCCGGGGCGGGCGGGCGCCGGCCCGTCCTCCCCGGCGGCGTCCGGCACAATCGGCGGATGAGCGATGAAGCCCCCCGCCACCCCGCGCCCGGATCCCCCGACGACCCCTACCTCTGGCTGGAGGACGTGACCGGCGAGGCCGCCCTCTCCTGGGTGCGGGAGCGCAACGCGGAGACGGTCGCCGCACTGACCGCCGACCCCGCGTTCAAGGTCCTGGAGCGCGAGGTGCGCGAGGTCCTCGACGACGACGGCCGGATCCCCTACGTCGTCCGGCGCGGCCCCCACCTGTACAACTTCTGGCAGGACGCCGACCGCCTGCGCGGCATCTGGCGCCGCACCGGTCTGGAGGAGTACCGCACCGACCACCCGGACTGGGAGACCGTCCTCGACCTGGACGCGCTCGCCGGGGCGGAGGGCGAGAAGTGGGCCTGGGCCGGCAGCAGCGTCCTGGCCCCCGGCCACCGCCACGCCCTCGTCATGCTCTCGCGGGACGGCGCCGACGCCTGCGTGGTGCGCGAGTTCGACCTGCAGACGCTGGAGTTCGTCGAGGACGGCTTCACCGTCGGGGAGGCCAAGACCCGGGTCGGGTGGATCGACCCCGACCACCTCTGGATCGGCACCGACTTCGGCCCCGGCACCCTGTCGCCCTCCGGCTACCCCCTCCAGGTCCGCCGCTGGCGCCGCGGCACCCCGCTGCACGAGGCCGAGCTCGTCTACGAGGGCCGCCCCACGGACCTCTCCGCCTCCGGCTGGCGCGACCACACCCCGGGCTTCGAACGGGACTTCGCCGCCCGCAGCATCGACTTCTGGAACCAGGAGCTGTTCCTCCTCCCCGCGGACCCCGCCGCCCCGCCGGAGAAGATCGACGTACCGGACGACGCCGTCACCGACGTCCACCGCGAGTGGCTCCTGGTCAACCCCCGCTCGCCCTGGCTCGGACACCCCGCCGGCAGCCTCCTCGCCTTCGGCTTCGACGCCTACCGGGCGGGGGACAGGAGCCCGCAGGTCCTGTTCACCCCGGACGAGCGCACCGCCCTCGCCGGCCACAGCTGGACGCGCAACCACCTCATCCTGCGCACCCGCGCCGACGTCTCCTCCCGCCTGGAGCTCCTCACCCCCGGACCCGACGGCTGGACCCGGGCGCCCCTGGGCGGCGTACCACCCCTGTCGACGGCCACCGTGACCTGCACCGACCCGGACGAGAGCGACGAGTACCTCCTCGACGTCACCGGCTACCTCCAGCCCTCCACCCTCTACCGCGGCGAGGCCGGGACCGACGGCGGCGAGGTCCTCAAGCAGGCCCCCGCCCTCTTCGACACCGCCGGACTCACCGTGAGCCGGTACTTCGCCACCTCGCCCGACGGCACCCGCGTGCCCTACTTCGTCATCGGCCCCGAGGACCGCCCCGGCCCCGGCCCCGCCCTGCTCTACGGGTACGGCGGCTTCGAGATCTCGATGGTCCCCCACTACAGCGCCGTCACCGGCCGCGCCTGGCTCGCGCGCGGCGGCACGTACGTCGTCGCCGGGATCCGGGGCGGACGCGAGTACGGGCCCGCCTGGCACCAGGCCGCCCTCGGCGCGAACCGGGTCCGGGCCTACGAGGACTTCGCCGCCGTCGCCCGCGACCTCACCGCCCGGGGCATCACCACCCCCGCCCAGCTCGGGATCGAGGGCGGCAGCAACGGCGGCCTGCTCATGGGCGCGATGCTCACCCGCGAGCCCGAGCTCTTCGGCGCGGTCGTCGCCCACGTCCCCCTCCTCGACATGCTCCGCTTCCACAAGCTCCTCGCCGGAGCCAGCTGGACCGCCGAGTACGGCGACCCCGACGACCCCGCGGACCGGCCCCACCTCGAAGCACTCTCCCCCTACCACCGGATCCGCACCGACGGCCCCCCGTACCCGCCGCTGCTCCTGCTCACCTCCACCCGCGACGACCGCGTCCACCCCGGACACGCCCGCAAGATGGCCGCCCGGCTGCGGGAGGCCGGACACCCCGTCCTCTTCCACGAACACCTCGGCGGCGGCCACGCCGGAGCCACCGACCACCAGCAGACCGCCTTCAACGAGGCACTCGTGCACACCTTCCTCCGGGAGCGCCTGACCCCGCCGCGGTGACCGCCCGGCGCGCTGCCCCGCCCGCCGAGCCCGGCCTGGTGGAATGGACCGGCCGCGGCCCGCACCGGGCCGCGGCCGGGCGCGGGAGCGGAGGACACGTGTCGGAACGCGACGGCCACCCCGCCGGCCGGGCTCCGTACCGGGTGCCGTCGCCGGCCGAGACCCTGGAGGCGATCGGCACGGGCGACGACGAGGCGGCCACCTGCCGGGAACTGGCCGCGCTCCTCCTGGGCACCCTGTGCGACGCGGCGGCCGTCGACCTGACCGCCGGGGGCCGCACCGAGCGCGCTGCCGCGGCGGGAGACGTCCGCCTGCTCCGCGCCCCCGTCCGGGTGCCGTCCGGACGGCCCGCCGTCCGCGCGGTCGACGAGGGCCACCCCCTGCGCAGCTGGGCCCTCGGCCCGCACGGCGCCCCGGTGCACGGCCTGTCCACGGCGCTGGCCCGGCACGGCACCTCGTACGGGACCCTCCTCGTGGTGCGCACCGGCGCCGCCTTCACCGACGGCGAGGCCGCCGCCGTGCACTTCGCCGCGCGCGTCGCGGCCGTGCACCTGCGCCACGCCCGCCGGCTCGCCGACACCGAGCGCGTCGCGCTCGACCTCCAGCGGGCCCTCGTCGCCGACCCCGGCCGGCCCCACCCGAACCTGCTGATCGCCGGCCGCTACCTGCCGGCCGGCACCAGCGCCCTGGTCGGCGGGGACTGGTTCGAGACCGTCCGGCTGCACTTCGGACGGACCCTGCTGGTGGTCGGCGACGTGATGGGCCACGGCCTGGACGCCGCCGTGGACATGAACGCCTACCGCTCCACGCTGCGCGAGGTGGCCGCCACCGAGCTCGCCCCGCACCGGGTGCTGCGCCAGCTCGACGCCCTCGTCGCCGACGACGCGGCCCGCCGCCCCGCCACCTGCCTGCTCGTCCGCGTCGACCCGGCGCGCGGCACGGCCCTCTTCGCGAGCGCCGGCCACCTGCCGCCCGCGGTGTTCGCCGCCGACGGCACCGGCCGGCTGCTGGACGTACCGGTCGGCCCCCCGCTGGGCACGGGCCTGGGCGGGTACGAGTCCGTGGCGCACCCCTTCGCGGAGCAGGAGACGCTGCTCCTCTACACCGACGGGCTCGTCGAGCGGCGCGGCGAGGACATCGACGCCTCCCTGGCCCGGCTGACGGCTCTGCGCCTGCCGCCCTGCGCCGGGGCGGCCGAGGCGGCGGACGCGGTCGTGGCGGGCCTCGACGCCCGCCACGCCGAGGACGACGTCGCCGTCCTCGCGGCCCGCATCCGCGTCCGGCCGGCGCAC
This sequence comes from Streptomyces sp. NPDC096136, assembly GCF_044763325.1. Taxonomy (NCBI): domain Bacteria; kingdom Bacillati; phylum Actinomycetota; class Actinomycetes; order Kitasatosporales; family Streptomycetaceae; genus Streptomyces; species Streptomyces sp. NPDC096136. The sequence continues at coordinate 33,552 of NZ_JBIWFZ010000024.1, forward strand.
CCGTGAGCCGGTCTACGCGTGGGCGCGGGCGATGAGCAGGGCGACGTCGTCGTGGGTGTCGGGGCGGCGCAGGGCGGACAGCAGCAGGTCGCAGGTCTCCTCGATGGGGCGGTGCGGGCCCGCCAGCAGGTCGGTCAGGGTCAGCAGCCGGGTGTCGATGTCCTGGTCGCGGGTCTCGACCAGCCCGTCGGTGTACAGGACCAGCTCGTCGCCCTCGTCGAGGGTGAAGGCGGTGGTGTGGAAGGGGATCCCGCCGACGCCCAGGGGCACGGCCGTCGGCAGCTGGAGCAGCCTCGGATGCCGCCCGCTGCGCAGGTGCACGGGCGGCAGGTGGCCGGCCGTGGCGATGTGGCACAGCCGCGCGTGCGGGTCGTAGACGGCGTAGACGCAGGTGGCCATGGCCTCGCCGAGGTCGGCGGTCGCGGCGTCGAGGTGGGTGAGGACCGTCGCGGGATCGAGGCCGAGGCGGCCCAGGGCCCGGGCCGTGGCGCGCAGCTGTCCCATGGTCGCGGCGGCGTTGATGCCGCTGCCCATCACGTCGCCGACGACCAGCGCGGTCCGGTCGCCGGTGAGCGGGATGACGTCGAACCAGTCGCCGCCGGTCTCGTCGGCCGCCCAGGCCGGCTGGTAGCGGTAGGCGATGTCCAGTCCGGGGGCGTCCGGGGGGTGCTGCGGCAGCAGGTGGCGCTGGAGGGCGAGGGCGGCGTGGCGCTGGCGCTGGTACCAGCGGGCGTTGTCGATGGACACCGCGGCGTGGGCGGCGAGTTCGGAGGCGAGCAGGACGTCGTCCTGGCCGAACGGCGCGGGGTTGCGGGCCCGCTTGAGGTCGAGGGTGCCCAGCACCTGGCTGCGGGCGATCAGCGGGACCGCGAGGTACGAGTGGACCCCCGCCTCGCCCAGCAGCCGGGCGGCCTCCTCGTCGCGGGCGATCCGCGGCAGGTCCTCCGGCGTGACGTGCGGTACGAGGACGGGCCGGGCGGTCCGGGCGCAGCGGGTCACCAGCCGGTCGGTGCGGTACAGCGACACGTCCCCGACGGGGTCGGCGGCGTCCTCGGCGGGGGTGCGGTAGCCGGCCTTCACCGCCAGCGCCCGGAAGCGTACGGCCCCCTCGTCCGGTCCGTCGCCCGGCCGGCCGCCGGTCAGCACGGTGTCGAGGACATCGACGGCGGCGATGTCGGCGATCTCCGGCACGGCCACGTCGGCCAGCTCCCGGGCGGTGATGTCCAGGTCGAGGGTGGTGCCGATGCGCACCGAGGCGTCCGCGATGAGCGACAGGCGGCGCCGCGCGTGGGCGGCCGAGACGGCGGCCCGGTGCTGCTCGGTGACGTCCACGACCGACACGGCGACGCCGATGACCCGGGAGGACTGGTCCTCCAGCCGGTAGATCGACACCAGCCAGGCGCGCTCGCCGGAGTCCTCGGAGATCCGGCCGGTGGTGAAGTTGTCCAGGACCGGCACGCCCGTCTCCATGACCTCGTGCATCCGGGCCTCGACCGCGGGCGCGTCCAGGAAGGGCAGTATGTCGCCGATGCGCTGTCCGATGTGCCGTTCGGACGGCACCCCGTTGATCCGTTCCAGGGCCGGGTTGACCAGGACGTAGCGCAGGTCGACGTCGAGCACGGCCAGGCCGATGGGGGACTGGTCGACCATCCGGAGGGAGAGCGCCAGGTCGCGCTCGACCCGGCGCAGGGTGGCCTGCTCGGAGGCGAGCCCGAGCGCGTACGTCCCGCCGTGGTCCGCCTGGAGCCGCATGTTGCGGAACTCGACGAGGACCGTGTGCCCGTCGCGGTGCCGTATCGGGAAGGACCCCGCCCAGGCGCCCTCGCCCTCCATCACCCGGGCGAACAGGCCGAGGACCTCTTCGCGGTCGTCCTCCTCCACCAGCAGCGTGGCCGCGTACCGGCCCAGCGCCTCCTCGGCCGGGTAGCCGAACAGGGAGGCGGCCTGCGGGCTCCACAGGCGGATGCGGCCCTCGGCGTCCAGCACGACCGCGGCCACCCCGAGGACGTCCAGGAGGCCGCCCGCCGAGGGGGTCCCGGCCGGCGGGGACGGGGCGGGCCGGGCGGCAAGGGGCTCCTCCCCCGGGCCGTCGGCCGGCGGAGCGGGCTGCGCATCGGCCATCACCGGCCTCCTCACCCGGACGGTGCTCCTTCCATGCTGGGCCCCCGCATCCGGCCCGGCGACCCGGCGGGGGCCATCGGGGCCGCCGGTGAGGGGCCGGGGCACCGCCGCGCCGCGCGGTGTCCCGGCCGGCCGGTCAGTGGAAGAGCATGGAGGCGCCCCCGGCCGCCGTGGTGACGGAGCCCGGGCACAGGAAGCTGCCCGAGACCTTGGTGGCGGTGAAGGCGCGGTTGACGTACTTCCTGGTGCTCCCGTCGCGGTCCCACACGAGGTTGGAGGCCTTGTAGCGGCAGGAGACGAAGCTCTGCTGCCCGGTGATGTCGATCAGGTCGGTCCGGGCGGTGGCGGCCGCGTCGTCGAAGGTGAAGGCCGGGTTGTTGTTGAGGGTGGCGGTGATCCCGCCGTTGCAGGCGAGGTTGCCGCCGGGCTTGTTGATGCTGGTGCGGTCGACGGTGAGGGCACTGGGGGGATTGGCGCTGGTACGGGCGTTGGTCCAGGTGCAGGTGTTGCCCGAGACCACGATGACGCCGTCGGCCTGCTGGCCGGCGGCGGGGGCCAGGGCTGCGGCGCTCGTGACACTGCCGACGGTGGCCGCGAGGGCCAGGGCCGCTACGGCGAGTTTCGCGCGGTGCATCATGTCGCTCCTCCGTGACACGTCCTTGTGGGGGTGTGGTGCGAGGGCGGTACCGAGTGCGCCAGGGAGCGTCCCACAGGGTTCCCGAGAAGTCATGAGTGATGTCATGCCCGTGTCAATCATGGCCGGAATGCGGCGGCCCCCGGGGGCGGGGCCGCGGCGCGGGGGTCAGGGGACGTCGGTGTCCGCCGGCTCGGCCTCGTAGGCGTGCGGCGCGTCGCCCTGCCACTCGATCAGGGGCGGCGCGCCGCCGAGGACCACCTCGTCCGGGTCCGGCACCTCGGCGCGGCGCAGGAACTCGATGACGTCGGGGTCCGAATGCGCGACGCCCAGGACCGTCTCGCGGCCTCCGGCGCGCAGGCTCACCCGGCGGCCGCCCGACGGGGAGACGCGGTGGACGACGATCGGCGCGTGCTCCATCCCTCCACCCTGGATCCGCCGCGGGGCGACCGCATCCGGACACGGCGCCGCCGGTCCGCCCCGGACGGGGGCCGGTGGCCGCTCCCCGGGGGACGTCCGGCATGACGCCGCGAGGAGTGATCATGGGATAGTCGCAGTGCCGCGCCGATCGTCCGGCGCGCAGATCCGGCCGAGCGGTCCGAGCAGGGGGAGACAGGCAGTGGGGACGACGGGAGCCGTGGAGATCACCTCCGAGGCCGAACTGAGGGAACTGCTCGGCCCGGTGGAGCCGGTGGCCGCCGCGAAGGGGCGGCCGTCCCTGCACGAGCACCACCGGCAGTGGATCGCCCGGTCCCCGCTCTGCCTGATCGGCACCTCGGCCGCCGACGGCAGCTGCGACGTCTCCCCGAAGGGGGACCCGCCCGGCTTCGCCAAGGTCCTCGACGACACCACCCTCGTGATCCCGGACCGCCCCGGCAACCGCCGCGCCGACAGCTACCGCAACATCCTGGCCAACCCGCGGGTCGGCCTGCTCTTCCTGGTCCCCGGCCGGGGCGACACCCTCCGCGTCAACGGCCGCGCCCGGCTGCTGCGCGACGCGCCGTTCTTCGACGCGATGACGGTCAAGGGCCACCGGCCCTCGATCGCCCTCCTCGTCGAGACCGAGGAGATCTACTTCCACTGCTCCCGGGCCTTCCTGCGCTCCGGGCTGTGGCGCGCGGAGACCTGGGACCCCGACGCGGCGCCCTCCCGCGCGAGGATCTCCAAGAGCCTGGAGAAGACCGACCGGCCCCTGGAGGAACTGGAGCGCTACTACGGCCCCCAGTACGCCCGGAACGACCTGTACGCCTGACACCGGCCACGGGCCCGTGCCCGGGCCGGGGCCGCGTGGCAGGCTGGAGCCATGTGCGGCCGCTACGTCTCCACCCGCAGCCCCGAAGACCTGACGGGCCTCTTCGGCGCCACCCCGCCCGGCCCGGACCTGGTCCTCCCGCCGAGCTGGAACGTCGCCCCGACCGACCCGGTCTGGGCCGTGCTGGAGCGCGCCGACCGCGAGAGCGGGCTCCTGGAGCGGCGGCTGCGGCCCCTGCGCTGGGGGCTGGTGCCCTCCTGGTCGAAGACCGCGGACGGCGGCGCCCGGATGATCAACGCCCGGGTCGAGACGGTGGGGGAGAAGCCCGCCTACCGCCGGGCCTTCGCCAAACGCCGCTGCCTGCTGCCCGCCGACGGCTTCTACGAGTGGGAGGCCGTCGCGGCCACGGCGACCGCGAAGGCCTACAAGCAGCCGTACTTCATCAGCCCGCAGGACGGCGCGGTGATGGCCATGGCGGGCCTGTACGAGTTCTGGCGCGACCCCTCCGTCGCCGACCCGGACGACCCGGCCGCCTGGTGGGCGACCTGCACCGTCATCACCACCGAGGCCACCGACGCGGCCGGCCGCGTCCACCCCCGCATGCCCCTGGCCCTCGCCCCGGCCCACTACGACGCCTGGCTGGACCCCGCGCACGAGGACCCGGCCTCCCTGCGCGCCCTCCTCACCACCCCGGCCGACGGCCTCCTGGCCGCCCGCGCGGTCAGCACGGCGGTCAACAGCGTCCGCAACAACGGCCCCCACCTCCTCGCCGACGCCGCCGCGCCGCCGGGCGCGTAGCCGTTCCGGGCGCCGGGTGGCGCCGGGTGGCGCCGTGCGGGCGTCAGTCCAGGCCGAGTACCCCGCGCAGGGTGGACGCCGAGGTGAAGACGTGGCCGTGCAGGCCGAGGGCGCGGGCGGCGCGGACGTTCTCCGCCCGGTCGTCGACGAACAGGACGTCGTCCCCCGCGACGCCGAGCTCCCGCAGGCACCACGCGTAGGCGGCCGGCTCGGGCTTGGCGCGGCCGATGCGGCAGGACAGGGCGCGCACCCGGAAGTGCGCGAGCCAGGGGTGGTGGCGCTCGTAGTGGGCGGCCAGCTCCTCCGGGATGTTCGACAGCAGGGCGAGCGTGCGCCTGGACGCGGCCAGTTCCCCGATCAGCGCCACCATCTCCTCGTCCACCGCGCTCCAGCTCGCGACGTCGGCCTCGACGAGCGCGGCCGTCCGGGCCGCGTCGAAGCGGGTGCCGAGGGCGTCGGCGACCAGGCCCCAGTAGCCGGGGCCGGTCACCCGCCCGGCGTCGTAGGGCGGCCTCAGGGACCAGTAGGCCTCCCAGAACGGCACCTCGGGCACGGCGGCCGTCCCGACGAGCCGGGCCTTCCCCGCCGGGGACTGCACCCGGGCGATGACGCCGAACAGGTCGAAGAGCAGGGTCCCGGGGATCCCGTCCGTCCCGCTCATCCCCTCACACCTTCCGTACGGTCACGCCGGCGGCAGCCAGCGCGTCGGTCGCGTCCTGAGGGGCCCCCTCGTCGGTGACGACGGCGTGCAGCGCGGAGGCCGGCAGGACATGGGCCAGGGCGGTGCGCGAGAGCTTCTGCGACTCGGTGACCGCGACGACCCGGCGGGCCGAGGCGATCGCCGCCCGCTTGACGGCGGCGTCGGCCAGGTCGTAGGCGGTGAGCCCGTCGGCCGCCGTCAGGCCGCAGCAGCCGATGACCGCCGTGTCGAAGCGCAGCGCGGCGAGGGAGGCTTCCGTCAGCGGACCGGTCAGGGCCAGCTCGCCGCGGCGCGGCGCCCCGCCGGGCAGCAGCAGCGTCAGCCGGGGCGCGTCGGCCAGGGCGTTGGCGGCGTGCAGCGACAGCGGCATCACCGTCATCCTGCGCGGGTGCAGCGCGCGGGCCACCTCCAGGCAGGTGGTCCCGCTGTCCAGGACCACCGACTCCCCGTCCGCCAGCAGCGCGGCGACCTCGGCGGCGAGGCGCCGCTTCACCTCCAGGCCGTCGCGGGCGCGCAGCGGGAAGGGGGTCTCCTCGCCGCGCAGCAGCAGACTGCGGGCCCCGCCCCGGTAGCGCTCCAGCACGCCCTGTTCGGCCAGGGCCTCCAGGTCGCGGCGGATCGTCATCTCGGAGGCGCCGGTGAGCTCCGCGAGCTCGGCGACGCTACGGCTGCCACGGGCGCGCACGGCGTCGGTGATCTGCCTCAGGCGGTCTGCACTCATCCTCCGATTGAACATTTGATGTGTTTGAAAAGCAAGTTTCGAACATCAAGTGTGTTTGTTATGTTCGAAACCATGGAGATCGGGAAAGTCGAGAAAGTCGGCGGAGCCGCACCGGCGGCCGCACTCAGAAGGGCGCGAGGGGCCACCACCGCCTGCTTCGCCCTCAACGGATTCGTCATGGGGATGTGGATCGTCCACATCCCCGCGGTGGAACGGCGCACCGGCGTCGGGCACGCCCTGCTGGGCTGGCTCCTGCTGCTCCTCGGCGCCGGGGCCTTCGCCGGGATGCGGCTCGCCGGCCCGCTCACCGACCGCTTCGGCGCCCGCCTCGTCGTCCCCGCCGGCGCGGGGCTGTGCAGCGCCGCGGTGGTCCTGCCCGCCCTGGCCGGCGACGCCCCGGCCCTGGGCGGGGCGCTGCTGCTGCTCGGCTTCGGCAACGGCTGCCTGGACGTCGCCATGAACACCCACGCCGTCCAGGTCGAACGCGGCTACGGGCGGCCCGTCATGTCCGCCTTCCACGCCGTGTTCTCCGTCGGCGGCGTGCTCGCCGCCCTGGCCGGCGCCCTCGCGCTCGGCGCCGGCCTGCCGGCCGCCGCCACCCTGGGCGCCACCGCCCTCGCCGGAGTCCTCCTCGCGCTCCTCCTCGCCCCCGCCCTCCTGCCGAAGGGGCCCGCGGCCGAGCCGGCGGCCGCCGCCCGGACCCGCCGCCGTACGCCGCCGCGCATCCGCACGCTCGCCGTCCTCGCCTTCCTCCTGATGCTCTGCGAGGGCGTCGCCAACGACTGGAGCGTGCTCCACCTGCGGGACTCCTTCGACGCGGCTCCGGCCACCGCCGCGCTCGCCTACGGGGCCTTCGCCACCGCCATGACCGCCGGCCGCCTCCTCGCCGACCGCATCGCCGCGCGGATCGGCCCCGTCGCCGTCCTGCGCCGCGGCGCCGCGCTCGCCGGGAGCGGGCTGGCCCTGGCCGTCGCCGCGCCCGCCGTCCCCGTGGCCCTCGCCGGCTGGACCCTCTTCGGCGCCGGCCTCTCCGGCTGCGTCCCGCAGCTGTTCAGCGCCGCCGGCCACGCCGACCCGGACGCCGCCGGGGCCAACGTCTCCCGCGTCGCGGGACTCGGCTACCTCGGCATGCTCGCGGGTCCGGCGGTCATCGGTCCGCTCACCCGCCTCGTGCCGCTCGGTCCGGCCCTCCTGCTGCCCGTGGCCTGCTGCGCCTTCGCGGCCCTGGCGGCGCCCGCCCTCCGCCCGGCCCCCATCCCGAACGCCTGTATGTCAGGCAATAGTTCGACTTGAGAGTCGTTTCCGCGAAAGTCCGACAATCATGTGGCCGGTATGGGAGGGTGCTGCACGCGGCGGCGCACCATCGAGCGCAGCCGTCACCGGGGAGGTCACATGCGTGGATCACTGCTGCGTAAGTCCCGTGCCGTACTGGCGGGCTCGCTCATGGCGCTGGGGGTCGTCGGCCTCAGCGCCGGCCCGGCCAGCGCCTGGTCGGGCGGGAACGTCTGGGTCAACTTCGGCAGCTGGAACTGTCCGGCCGGCGGGTCGGTCGTCGGCGTCTACTGGGCCGTCGACACCTACTCGAGCGGGCCGGCCGGCGGGGACTGGGGCGACAACGTCATCTACCCGCGCGTGCGCGTCGGTTCCGGCTCGTTCAACACCCTGAGCTACCAGACGATGTGCAAGAAGTGGGGCTGGTACACCTACCGCGGCGTGGTGTCCCAGCGCACCCTGACCCCGTACAAGTCGGGCCTGAGCTACACCTACTGACGCGGGGCGGCGGCTGCGGGGGGCGGCTCGGCGGGCGGGTAGTTCTCGCCGAGCACGGTGTCGAACAGGGTGCTCACGTCGCGGGCGGTGAGACCCTGTTCGCGCGCCTCCCGCATCCACTCCCCGAGCCGGGTCCGCAGGGGGGACTCCGGTGCGGTCTGCGGGCTGGCCAGGGAGCGGGTGATGAACGTGCCGGAACCCTGGCGCACCTCCACCAGGCCGGAGCGCTCCAGCTCCCGGTAGGCCTTGAGGGTGGTGTTGGGGTTGACCTTCGTGGTGGCGGCGACCTGTGCCGCGGTGGGCAGCTTGTCCCCCTCGGTCAGCGCCCCCATGCGCAGTGCCTGTTCCACCTGCCGGACGATCTGGAGGTAGGCGGGCAGGCCGCTGCGGCGCTCGATGCGAAACACGACCACCGTGCCGCCTCCTTGATCATCGGGGATTCCGGTCCAGCCTAGGGGGTGTCCGGGCGCCGTTCAGCGCCCGCTCCGGCTCACAGGGCGCCCTTGCGGGTCCACCCCAGGAACACCCCCACGAGGACCGCGGCGAGCCCCAGCAGGATCCCGGCGGCGGTCCACTGCATGCCCGCCATCTGGTCATCGCCGAAGTACTCCCAGACCGTGTTGACGATCCCGCGCGCCGCCCGGCAGCTGTCGGGCGCGGCGTCGTGCACGCAGGTGCTCCATCCGTAGAGCCGTCCGGAGGCGGTTCCGACCCACTGGTCCACCTGCACGTACTCCCACATCCTCTGCGGCGGCGGCCCGCCGAGCGGGGTGACGATCCGGCGCGGCGTGGCGAGCCCGTCCTTGAGGACGTCGCCCGCGAAGAGGGCGACGCCCGAGACGACGAAGGTGAGGGTCATGGCCGGCACGGCCCGGCGCAGCAGCGCCCCGATGGCGATGCCGAGCGAGGTGGTGAACAGGGCCGTCGCCACCAGGACGGGACCGCTGGAGCCGAACAGCCCGCCGTTCAGCCAGTCGAAGGCCGCGAGCGGCCCGGCCGACCGCCACCACCAGCCGTACAGCAGGCTCAGGATCCCCGTCGTCAGCGCCGTCAGCGCCAGCGCGAAGCACAGCTTCCAGCGCAGCCAGCGGCCCCGGGTGACGGACTGCGTGGTGACGAGCCGGGCGGTCCCCTGCTCGCGGTCGGTGGAGATGAGCGGGGCGCCGAGGAAGACACCGAACAACAGCGGCAGGAACCCCAGGGCGTTGCCGAAGGAGTTCAGCTCCTCGGCATTCCGCTTGCGGACGACCGGGTCGATGGTGTCGCCCGGCAGGGCGGGCCAGTGGGCGGCGTCCAGGACGTCCAGCATCACGGCGCGCCGGTAGAGCATCCAGGCCGAGGCGAGGACGGTCACGGCGACGCAGAGCACCAGCGCCGTGCGGTGCTGGCGGGCCAGGAGCCAGGCGAGGCCGCGCAGCCGGCGCGGGCGGCCGGGCGCGGCGGCCGGGCGGGTCGCGGCCGGGGCGGGGGAGGACGTGGTCATGCGGAGGCCTCCTTGCTGTGGCGGGGGACGGCGGTGGGGGAGAGCAGCGCGGGCGCGTCCGGGGAGCGGAGGTAGGCGAGCAGCACCTCCTCCGTGCTCGGCTCCGACAGCTGCCACGCGGGGTCCAGCGGCCCCTCGCGCCGCACGAGGGCGGAGAAGTGGCGCCCGGAGGTGCGTACTTCGACGACGGTGTGGGCGTTCAGGGCGGCGGGCGGGCCGTCGTCCGCCGCCACCCCGCTCACCAGGGTGTGCATGGGCACCAGCTCGTCGGTCTCGCCCGCCATCCGCATGCGGCCGCCGTCGAGGACCAGGACGTAGTCGCACATGTCCTCGATCTCGGTCAGCAGGTGGGAGGACATCAGCACGGTCGTCCCGTGCCGGGCGGCCTCCGAGAGCAGCAGCGAGCCCAGGTCCTCCCGGGCGACCGGGTCGAGGTCGGCCATCGGCTCGTCCAGCAGGAGCAGTTCGGGCCGCTTGCCGAAGGCCAGCGCGAACGCCACCCGGGTCCGCTGGCCGCCCGACAGGTCCCCGGTCCGCGCCCGGAGCGGAACCTGCCCGGAGAGGACGATGCGCTCGGCCGCCTCCTGGTCCCAGCCCGGGTTGAGCTCCTGGCCCATCCGCAGGTGCTCCGCGACGGTGAACCGCTTGAACAGCGGCTTGTCCTGCCCGAGGTAGGCCCACCGGGCCATGGCGGCCGGCTCGGTGACGGGCGCCCCGAACACCCGCACCTCACCGGCCGAGGGCTCCACAAGGCCGGCCGCCAGGGCCAGCAGGGTGCTCTTGCCGGCCCCGTTGGGCCCCACCAGGGCGGCGACCCGGCCCGCCGGGATCCGGAAGGAACAGTCCTTCAGCGCCCAGTCGCGCCGGTACCTCCGGCCCAGTCCGCGGGCCTCGAGGGCCCAGCGGGTGCCTGCCGCGGCGGATGCGGTCGTATCGCGCACGGCTCCCCCTTTCCGTGAATCCACTAGGGAACTAATGGAATCATGGAGTCATGGTGCGGCCCTGTCAAACAGCGGCCGGGCCGCCGCGTGTCGTGCCGGGAGCTCAGGAGGACGCGGGCCCCGCGGGCCGCGGGACGGACACCTGGTGCAGGCGCAGGGCGAGTTGGAGCTCCAGGGCGCGGTCGGGCGACTGCCAGTCGGGGCCGAGGAGGCGGCCGATGCGCTCCAGGCGCTGCACCACGGTGTTCACGTGGACGTGCAGCGCCTCCTTGGCCCGGGCCTGGCTCATGCCCGAGGCGAAGTAGACCCGCAGCGTGTGGAGCAGGTCGCTGCCGCGCCGGGCGTCGTAGTCCAGCACCGGCCCGAGCGCCGCCCGGACGTACCCCGACAGGTCCGGCCGGTCGCCCAGGAGGACGCCGAGGAACCCGAGCTCGGAGAGGGTGCTGCCGTCACCGGCCCGGCCCAGCGCGCACAGCGTCGTCAGGCAGCGCAGGGCCTCCGCGTGGGCGGCGGGCAGCGCCGCGGGGCCGTCCTGCGCGTGTGCCGCGCCCACCGTCACCGGGGCGCCCACGGCCCGGCCCAGCGCCGCCGCCAGCCCGGCGGCGTCCGAGCCCGGGGTCTGCGAAGGGGCCAGCAGTACGGCGTGGTCGTGGTGCACCCCCGCCAGGCCCCGGCGCTCCCGGGCCTGGTGCGCGGCGGCCGCGAGCAGCCGGGGGCGCGGGGCGGCGTCGCTGTGCAGGACGAACAGGGCGTGCGGGCGGGCCAGGTCGACCCCCAGCCGCCGGGCGCGCTCGGCCAGCCCGGCCGGATCACCGGACGGGCCGAGGAGGTCGCCGAGCAGCTCCCCGCGGATCCGGTCCTCGGTCTGCGCGACCGACCGCCGCAGGAGCAGCAGCAGGGCGGTGACCATCGCGGCCCGTTCGAACAGCCGCCGCCCGGCCTCGTCCAGCCCGGGCCGGCCGGTCAGCGTGACGCTGCCCAGGAGCTCGGGACCGGCCAGTACGGCGCACACCCAGGCCCCGCCCTCCGCGACCGCCCGCCCGCTGGTCCGGGAGGCGGTCACGGCGCGGGCCGGCGGCGCCGCGGGACGGGTCCGCGAGCGGGCCAGCTCCGTCCCGTCGGCGTCGTGGACGAGGGTGCCCCCGTCGAGGAGCGCGCCGATGGCGGCGGCCACCTCGCCGAGGTCCCCGCCGCGCAGGACCAGGCCCGTGAGCCGGTCGTGCGCCTCCTCCGCCCGGCGCAGCGCGTCGCTGCTCTCCTGGATGGTGCGGGAGGCGACGCCCAGTTCGGCCAGCGCCCGGCGGGTCTCCTCCAGCAGCCGGGCCCCGTCGATGGCGATGGCGGCGTGGTCGGCGAGCGAGGACAGCAGCGCCACCTCCCGCGGGCTGAACTCGCGCGGGCTGCGCTCGGCGGCGAACAGGACCCCGATCACCTTCGCGCCCAGGCGCAGCGGCACCCCCAGGATGGCGTGCAGGTCCTCCTCGCCGACCGCGCTGTCGATGGCGCCGGTGTGCCGGAAGCGGGGGTCGCGCTGGTAGTCGCCGGTGGCGTACGGGCGGGCGGTCTGCGCGACCAGCCCGCCGAGCCCCTCGCCCATGCCGAGCCGCAGCTGCTGGAACGCCGCCGAGACCGAGCCGTCGGTGACCCGCATGAAGGTGTCGCCGGCGGCCTCGTCGTTGAGGGAGAGGTAGGTGACGTCGGTGTGCAGCAGCTGTTTGGCCCGGTGGGTGATGGCCCGCAGCACCGCGTCGAGGTCCCGCAGCGCCGCGAGGTCGCCCGCCGTGTCGAACAGCGCGGTCAGCTCCGCCTCGCGCGTCCGGTGCTGGGCCAGCGTCCGGTGGACCTCCAGGGCCACCCCGGTGGCCTCCTCCAGGGCGGCCAGCTCGGCGGCGCAGGCGCCCGCCGCGCGCGCGGACGCCGCCGGCCGGGAGAACTCCTCGGCCGGCGCGCCCTGGGCCAGCAGCCCGAGCAGCTCCCGCAGCCCCGCCTCGCTCACGCCGCCGAGCATACGGGCCCGCCGCTCAACGCCCGCCGGAGGAGCCCGCGGTGGCCGCCGGAACGGCCCCGCGGGACCCGGTGAGGCTGCGGCCCCTGGTCTCACGGGCGGCCACCGCGGCGATCGTCGTGACCAGAGCCGCCGCGCACAGGTAGACGGACACCGGGACGGACGACCCGTAGGACTTGAGCAGCTCGACGGCGACGATCGGCGCCAGCGCCCCGCCGAGGAGCGAGGCGAGCTGGGAGCCCATCGAGGCGCCGGAGTACCGCACCCGGGTGTCGAACATCTCCGAGATGAACGCCGCCTGCGGCCCGTACATCGCCCCGTGCAGCAGCAGCCCGGCCGTGACGGCGGCGGCGATCACGGCGAAGGACCGCGAGTCGAGCAGGGCGAAGAAGGCGAACGCCCACACGGCCATCCCGACCGACCCCACCAGGGTCACCGCCCGCCGCCCGATCCGGTCCGACAGCGCCCCCCACAGCGGGATGGTCACGAAGTGCACGGCCGAGCCGATCAGCACGGCGTTGAGGGCGTCCGACTTGGGCAGGTGGAGGTGGACGGTGACGTACACGAGCAGGAAGGCGGTGAGCACGTAGTACGAGACGTTCTCCCCGAGCCGCACGCCGATGGCGGTCACGACATCGCGCCCGTGGGACCGGAACACCTCGACCACCGGTGTCGGCCGCCGCCGCCCCGCGGCCTCCTCGGCCTCGGCCCGGGCCCGCGCCTCCAGGAACGCCGGCGACTCGGACACCGAGACCCGGATCCACAGCCCCACCACGACCAGCACCCCGGACAGCAGGAACGGAACCCGCCACCCCCAGACGAGGAACGCCTCGTCCGACTGCACGGCGGCCAGCAGCGCCAGCACCCCGGTGGCCAGCAGGTTCCCGCCGGGCGCCCCGGCCTGCGGCCACGAGGCCCAGAACCCGCGGCTGCGGTCGTCCCCGTGCTCGGCGACGAGCAGCACGGCCCCGCCCCACTCCCCGCCCAGCGCGAACCCCTGCACCAGCCGCAGCACGGTCAGCAGCACGGGCGCGGCCCCGCCGATGCTCGCATGGGTGGGCAGCAGCCCGATGGCGAAGGTGGCCCCGCCCATCATGAGCAGGCTCACCACCAGCAGCCTCTTGCGCCCGATCCGGTCGCCGAAGTGCCCGAACACGACCCCGCCGAGCGGCCGCGCGGCGAACCCGACGGCATAGGTCAGGAACGCCAGCAGGGTTCCCACGAGGGGGTCGCTGGCGGGGAAGAACAGCGTGTTGAAGACGAGGGCTGCGGCGGAGCCGTAGAGGAAGAAGTCGTACCACTCGATGGTGGTCCCGACGAGACTGGCGGCGACGATCCTGCGTATGCCGGACGGGCTCGTTCTGCTCGCTGCGGGGGAGACCATGTGCACCACTTCCAGGGGGTCTGCGGGGACGTCGGGTGTCGCCACAACGTAGAAGTCCCCAGGTCAGCGGCATATGTGGCGGACCATCACATTCGCAGGCCCGGTTGTGTGCCGCATCACCACACGACCGCAGCTGACTCATTCTCGCCCCCTGAGGAAACCCCTCCGCATAGTGCCGGATTTGCAGAATTCCGCACGTTTTGGAGGAGCGGTGCTGACTCCCGTGCTGGTTCGGTGCTGACCAAAAGCCCACGTCATCCCACCAGGAGAACGGAGTCCCCGTGGGGATGAAGCATTACCCCGCCGAGTTCAAGGCGGACGCGGTCGCGTTGTACCGGTCGCGTCCGGGAGCGACGATCAGGTCGGTCGCGGCTGATCTCGGGGTGAACACCGAGACGTTGCGGAACTGGATCCGGGCCGCTGACGAGCGCCGCCCCGGCGCTCATTCCGCGCCGTCGGCTGCTGCGCAGGCAGGCGGTGACGGTGTTCAGGCGGAGCTGGCCGCAGCCCGGAAGCGGATCCGGGAGCTGGAGGAGGAACGCGACACTCTCCGCAAGGCGGCCCGGTATTTCGCGACGGAGACGCGCTGGTGAACCGCTGCCAGTTCGTTGAAGATCACCAGCGCCGTCACGGCGTGAAGCGGCTCTGCGACATCCTCGGCCTGGCCCGGTCGAGCTTCTCCTACTGGCGCCGCACCGCGGCCGCGCGGGCGGCCCGGCAGGCCGTCGAGGCCGGGCTCGCGGCCCGGATACGCAAGGTCCACAAGGAATCCGACGGCACCTACGGCGCCCCCGGAATCACCGCCGAGCTCCGCGATGAGGGCGGCCCGGCGGTCAACCACAAGCGGGTCGCGAGGATCATGCGGACCATCGGGCTCGAGGGAGTTCGTCTGCGCCGCCGGCACCGCACCACCGTCGCGGACCAGGCGGCGCCGAAGGCGCCGGATCTGATCGGCCGTGACTTCACCGCGGCCGCGGTGAACACGAAGTACGTCGGCGACATCACATACCTGCCGGTCAGCGGCGCGAATCCGCTCTATCTCGCGACCGTCATCGACCTCGCCTCACGTCGGCTGGCCGGGTGGGCGATCGCCGACCACATGCGAACCGAGCTCGTCATCGACGCTTTGGCGGCAGCCGAGCGGACCCGCGGGAGCCTGGCCGGAGCGGTGATGCACACCGACCACGGGTCGCCATACACGAGTAGGGCCTTCGCCGAAACCTGCAGGTCAGCCGGGGTCCGGCAGAGCATGGGCGCGGTCGGGTCCAGCGCGGACAACGCTGCCGCCGAGTCGTTCAACGCGGCCTTCAAAAGGGAGACGCTCAAGGGCCGCAAAGGCTGGTCGAACGAGCGCGAGGCCAGGCTCGACGCCTTCCGCTGGCTGACCCGATACAACACCCGACGCCGGCACTCCCGCCTCGGCCAACGATCTCCGATCGCCTACGAGAACGACTTCCAAGTAGCAGCAACTACCCTGGTCCAAGCCGCATAGACGTGTTCAAAATCCGGGGTCAAGGCCCCAACTGGCCGGCCGGGCGAACTGGTGGCTGCCGCACTGGGCGCGCCGCCGCGGCTACCGGTCCGGACGCGGCAGCGATGCGGTCGAGGACCGGGGCCTCCACGGCGAGCTGCGCCGCCAGAACGCTGGTGAAGCCGGTTCGGCGCAGGGTTGGTGAGGTGTGGGCGGTTGTGGATTCCAGGAGCGGAGTCCAGCGGCTGCGGTGCACCGACCTGTACGTCGACGTGGCCATCTCGCGTGGGCGGCCGAATGCGCGCACCACCCCGCCGGCTGCGGCCGAAGCATTCGGGTGAATAACGTGCGGCCCATGTACGCATCGGCGAGGGGGCCGGGATCCTTGGCGGATGATCACTGCTCCTTTACAGAGGGCGGCCGTGCTGGTGGCTGTCGTGGCGCTGCTGGGAGCCGCTCCGGCCGGCGCCCCGCTCGAGTCCTGGGACACGACGGAGAGGTGCGTGCAGACGGATTGGGACAGCCGCCGCATCCCCACGCGGACGGGAAACTCCGAGCTCGGCCGGCAGCACTTCTCCCGGCCGCACGGCATCACGAGCTGCAGGCTGATCAACGCTGCCCTCAACGGCAAGCCCGACAAACTGTCCGACCAGCAGCGCAACCTCGAATACTGGGGATCGGCCATCAAGAACGGCCGCCAGGTCGACTTCGTGGTCAAGGTCCGCTACGCCAAGACCACGGACGACGGCAGGTACGAAGCACCCGGGGCGAAGGGGAAGGTCGGAGTCATCACGGCCTACTGCCGGGGGATGCAGAAATGTCCGTCATGGGTCAACTGACCTGCTCCGAGGACTGCCTCGCCCGCGCCCAGCGTGCTGTCTCCGCGGCCCTCTGGCACTACACGGATGCTCCCATTGCCAGGCCGTACTACGTCCGCGGCTGTGTTCCCGAGCCGCAGGACCCGGCAGTGATCGTCGCGCTGTGGACCGGCCCGAGCGCACGGGAGAAGAGGAACTTGTTCCTACGCGTTCCGCTGGTGTCGGGCGGACTGCCCGTACCGCCGTGGCGCGTGGTTGCGGGGCTGATGCGGCTCGGCCGGGGTACGCACCTGTTCGGCTCTGTCGGGCAGCGCTTCGACGGCAAGCCTGTCCTCGACGGTAGCGCTCTGGTGGAAGGCGGGGGCCGGTCCTGCCTGTGTGACGGTTTCCCGGAACCTGAAGGACCGCGGGGCTTCTACTTCGAGCGCCCCGGCGAAGCGAGGCGCTACTCATGAGCGGCGGCAGGGGGTGAGATCGCACCCCCTGTGCGGGCTGATGGTGGCTTGGGACGACAATGCGGGCGGGCGGCGCTGACCGGCGAACCTAGCGGCGGCTGAGGGCGGTAGCGGATCAGTGCTCGATGGGGAAGCGGCAGTCGGAACGATGCCGCTGCGCGCGAGGGTGACCCTCGATGCCTGCATGGGCTGCATGACTGCGGGGTACAGCGCGGTTCGTCCAGGGAGCCACGCTCGCATCGGAGGCGTTCGCGAGCCGTATCGCCCTGCTGCAGAGCGCACGGGTCGATCAGGGGTGGCAGCCCCTGGACCCCGAGCCGGCGGTGCTGTCATCCGTTCCCGACGTCCTGGCGGCCGAGCTCATCGCAGAGGTCGACCGCGACACCTCGCACGCCTTCCTGGAGCACGTGCTGCCCCACCCCCGACTCAGCGAAGCCCAGCGCAGTCACAGCATGACCATCGTCGTCCGGGTGGCCGCAACCCAGCCCGATGTCGAGCGCAGTGCGCAGGCCGCCATTGCTGCCCACGCCCGGCAGCTCCTGCCCCTCGCCACCAACACGCTCGCCAGCCAGACGACCCCTGACGCCGCCCGAGCCTGGATCACCGGACTCCAAGACGCCCTCACCACCCAGGGCCCGCAGGCCGGCGCTGACGCCGACACCCGCGCCTGGGCTGAGCAGGCCCTTGATGCGGCGCTGGCAGACCTGGATGCCGACGCGGACACGGCACCCGTGAGCGATCGATCGGATCCCGTCGGTTCCGCACCGGACGGCACTGACCAGCAAGCCCTTCGCCCCACTCGAAATTCGCGAGGCCGACCGGCGAACGACGACGACATTTGGCCGTATGGCCTTCCCAAGCGCTGGCGGTGGGCAGCGACCGGTGGGCTCTCCGTCATGGGGATGCTGCAGCTGACGTTCATCGCCTGGATCGGCAGCTCCGCCTTCTACACGTCCGGCGAGTTCAGCAACATGGCTACGTTGCCGCTCCCTCCGCTGCTCGTACTGTCCCATCTCGCCGTTGCGTACCTCCACGGCATCCGCCGTATCCACCACCGCTGGAACATCCTCGCTGCGTGGCTACCTCTCTTGACAGCGTGGGTGGCAACGCTGGCCTGTGGCATTTTCTTCACCGTCTCTCGCGGGGGCGCCACCGATTTCGCGACGTGGGTGTTCTGGGGCGGCTACACCGTGCCGGGTCTGTGTCTGCTCGCGCTTGCCCTGCGAGGGTGGCTCGGCGCCGTTGCCGTTCCCCCGCGGCCTGTCCCTGCCCTGGGTCTGCCCACACGGATTCTGTTGGGCCTGCTGCACCGGATCGATCCGCTGGATCCGCCGTCGGACACGGCATCTACCACTGAGCCGAGCCGTCCTGTCTGAAGATCCAGTACGACCGGCTCGATGAAGTCCGCAGCCTGGGAGGGAGCTGGCTGCTGGTTCGGTGCTGACTCCCGTGTCTCAGGGAGGGGAAACATACAGGTCATAGCTCCGACCGGATGAGTTGTCGTACCACTCGATGGTGGTCCCGACGAGACTGGCGGCGACGACTCTTCTGATGTTCCCGGGGCGGGCTGACGGTGCGGCAGAGGCGGCCATGGATACCACTTCCGGAGGGGGACGGGGACGTTTCCGTGTCGCCACACCATAGGAACGCCCAGGTCAGGGGCACATGATGCCCACAACCACACTTCATGCCTCGCGGGTGTGCACCTCAGCCATGCGGCTCGCGGAGTACACCTGAAGGTCCTTCGCGGGGGTGCGTTCCAACCCCTGTCAAGAATGCCGACTTTGACGCATTTTGACGCTACGGTGCGGACTCGGTGCTGACGACGCAGCGTTGAACTCCGGCATTCGGTGCGGATCGGTCCGCAGCCTTGTCGCTCAAGGGCGACCGTGAGCAGGCCACCGTGAGAACTGGGGCGCTGCACCGGGCCGTGGACCTGCTGTGGGCGGCCAAAGACCTCTCCGAGTCCGGAGCGAACTCCAAGAAGTACGAGCCCGTCGCCTTGGCCCTGCGCGACGCGTCCCGAGCCGCCGAGGCCCCGGGTGCCGAGGGCCGAGCGCGTGCCACCCTGCGGTCCGATGGAATCGACGTCGGCGAGGCAAGCGCCCTTAGCAACCTCTCGCGTATCCGCGTCAACGCGGGTCATCTCGACAGCGCCTTCGAACTCGCCCAACGGAGCATCGACATCTACGACCGAATGGGCCTGACCCTGCGCCCAATTGCTCGTGCCGGAGTCGCTCGCCTGGCACAACGTCCACGCCGACGGCGACCCGGTCGCCGCAGGAGCCGGCCTTGCACATGTGGTGACGGCCGGATCCCTAGCGGACAACCGGGTCAACAATGGCTTCGCCGCCCCACATGACGCCGTGGGGTACCTCGCGCAGGCTTCCTTGGCCGATACGGTAGGGGGACTCACTGCCTCTTGAGGTCCGGCCCGTGGCATCTGAGCCGACGATACGGCCCAGGTCGAGACGTGGGGCCCGGTACCTTGACCTTCAGTGCGGGCGGCTCCGCCGTCGAGATGCTGCTCCGCGTCGGCCTGCTCATTCCGCGGGCCCGGCCACGGCGGTTGCGGAGAGGGGCAGCCGGTCTGTATCGGGGCTGCGAGAGGTGGATAGGGAGTCCGGCCGCTACGTGCAGACCAAGTGCGCCTGCTGCACCCGGATCGCCGCCAACTCTCGCCGCAGGGAGAGCGCAGCCGTATGGGTGAGGTGGGTACCCAATCCTCTGATGACGACTGTGAGGGCGGGTACCAGCTGTGATGTGCTCGAGAACCTGATGCGGCGTGGTCAGCCCGTTCTCATGGCGGCTTGTCTGTCGGTCCTGCCTGTCGCCCCGGGGACGGTGTCGGCTGCCGGACGCGATGCCTCGGATGAGCTGTACACCTACTCCAACGAGGAGTACGTCAAACGCTTCGGCGAGCAGCCCGCTCAGGCGGCCGGCGTGAGGATGCCCTCTGATCCGTCAGCGCCGGTAGTGGGGGCCGTGCTCGATCCTCAGCAGCCCTGGCACAAAGTCAACTCGTCCGTGCGGGACTGGGGCGGCCACGACATCCCGACCCGCCACGGCACCGCCGCTTTCGGATGGCAGCATGCCTCCGCCAAGCACCACATGCGCAGCGAGAAGGCGATCGATGCCCCTTATCACGGGAGGGCAGACAAGGTCTTAGGCAACCGTGCGGAGTACTGGGGCGTCATCGCCACCAACAGCGGCCAGGTGCGCATGAACACCGTCGGCGTCGCCGAGCGCGGCGATCGGGGGCCCGGAGGTGAGAGGACCCCTGACGGGCGCCCGCTGGGGACGGTGACCGCGTACTGCGTGGGTCAGACCGTCTGCCCCGACTGGGTCAACGACCTGTGAAGATCACCACTGGCGACTGGACGAGATCGGCGAGAGCGCATCCATGGACGACCACTTCACCCAGGCCCTTCTGGTGCTGCGCCGATTCATCGGCGTCCCACTCCCGGCCACCGACTGGCGCATCCGCGCGCTGGTACGGCCAGACGGGGAGCGCATCCGCATCCGTCTCGCCGACACCGCCGGGCAGAACGTCCTAGTGGACCTGCCCACCAGCTTCGGCCGTGAGCGCGGCAGCTGGTGGTACGTCGGTGCTTTGCGCCGTACGGCCGGCGGACTCGCCGCGGGAACAGTGCCTGTTGCCGCCGAACGGCAGGGGGTTCCGTACGTCGACGTGGCCGAGTTGGTCGGATCGGTCGTCCCCGAAGCGGCCGAGGTCACTCTGGACGACGGCATCGACTACCTCGTCGCCGACCTTGCCGGGGACCCCCTCTGGCACGATGCGACGCCTTCCGTCGCCCCCGAGCTCTACGTCCTGACGGGCTTCGACCACCACACCCCCGGCGTGGTCCGCGTCTACCTCGACCATGAGGGCCGCACCATCGGCGTCGATCTGCCCCTTTGCGATGACGGAACGCTGCGCCCGGTTCAGTGGTGGGTCTCCGCAAAGCTCGTCGCCCTGCTGCACCCGGAGGAGCCCACGACCCTGGCGGTCCACCAGAACCACTCCGCCCAAGACCCCCTCTGCGAAGCCGTCTACGACCTGACCGACTGGGCCTGAGCCGTCTGCGGACCGCCGCATGAGCACGGTGAGTGAAAGCGATCGGGGTCGGAGCCCGCACCCGACGGGTGCTCGGCCTGGTGCGCCCGCAGTTCCCTTCGGTGTCGCCACACCATAGGAACGCCCGAGTCAGCGGCACATGGTGCCACAACCACACTTCCCGACCCGTGGATGTGCGCCTCAGCCATACCGCTCGTCGAACGCCGGTAATCGGGGGGCCGCGAGGTGACGACCGGGCCGGACCTGCCCGCCCGGACCGTCGTCTCCTGCCCGGCCCTCGCCCGGCTGGGCGGCGGCGGCGCGCCCCCGAGCCCATGCCCGTGTCCCCGGCTCGAGTGTCACTGGCGTCGGGCCACAACAACCCGCTGAGTCTGGAAGGGTTGGTCCGGCGCAGAACCTGCGCCCGCACGCGTACCACCTCCGTCGACCGGGAGAGCAGCATGACCATCAAGGACATCGGGCCCGAACCTCAGAGCTTCGACCTCGAGCAGGCGACGCTGGAGAACACCGACTACCGCTCGGTGGCCTGGTCCGGGAAGTACCTCCAGCTGACCCTCATGTCGATCCCGGTGGGCGAGGACATCGGCCTGGAGGCGCACCCGGAGACCGACCAGTTCCTCCGGCTCGACGCGGGCCGCGGCCGCGTCCAGATGGGCAGCTCGAAGGACCGCCTCGACTTCGACCAGGAGGTCGAGGACGGCTGGGCGGTCTTCGTACCCGCCGGCACGTGGCACAACGTCACCAATATCGGTGATGAGCCCATGCAGCTCTACGCCGTCTACGCCCCGGTCCACCACGCCCCGGACAAGATCCACGCAACTTTCGCCGATGCGGAACGCGACGAGGAATCGGGCAACGACGAGCCCCCGTCCTGGTCGGTCCAGCCCACCCGCCACCCCGCGGACAAGCACGCCTGACCCACCGGCCGGCCGGGAACACGAACAAGCCCCAGGCCGCCGACCTGGGGCTTCGGGGCGAGAGGGCCGGTGGCGCGCGCCCCTGTTCCGGCCGCCGGTTCCGAACCGTTCTCCGACGACTCGTCATTCCCCGTCGGCGGCGTGGTGGGGCGCACGGTGTGATCGTGCGCCCCACCAGGCGGGGATCAGTCGGCGCGGCCTGCGACGTGGCCGCGGCGCAGCGGGATGCGGACGATGGCCGTCACCGGTACGCGCGCCCACCGCCCGCGGCGGGAGCGGCGCGGCGGCGGGCCGTAGGGCGACTGCCAGGCCGGCCGGTCGACGGCACTGCGGCCGCCGTCGTTCCGGTGCCGTCCGGCCGGACGCAGGTGGTGGTGGAAGGCGGGTACGACGACCCGGGGCATGGACACAGATGCACCGTTTCCAGTGTGAGGACCGCAGCAGAAAGGGGCACGCCGCACGGGTGCGACGCGCGACGGATCAGCGCTCGGTGTGTCTCACCTGGTGTACAACGGCTCGTCCTTGCCGGAGGGATTGCGGGCTGGAACAGCCTAAGGATGCCGAGGAGGGCGGTTCCACCGGTTTTTCGCAGGTGTCGATCTTGACGGGTTAGGATCCCGGCACGTCGTGGGGCGGGGAACGGCAGGGGGACATGGGCGAGGACATCGACGCCGCGAACAAGGGCGGCCGCGCGTGGGGGCAGGCGGTCGCGGCCCTGGTGCTGGTGCCGGTGCTGGCGCTGGGCCTGTGGTGGTGGGGGGAGGGCGAAGGGAACTACGACCGGCGGAAGCCGCCCACGTGTGCGGACGCGGACGCCGCGAACACGCCCGGGCACGTGTCCGGCCGGGAACTGTGCGAGGCCCTGTACCGTCCCGGACTCGACGCCCTGCTGGGCATACCGGGCCGGGAGGTGCGGACGGTGAGCGGAGGCAGTAGTTCGTTCCGGCCCGGCGGCACGGGCGAGGCCGTCGTCACGCCGACCGCCAGGGTGGAGTTCGAGGGGTACACCGTGACGCTGGACGCCAGCTACGGCGCCCTCCCCGTGGGCCGCACCGCCCGGCTGATGGGAGACACCGTGCCGGGACGCACCGTTCTGGGCCGCCCGGCGGCCCTGTACTCGGACCGGACCCTTCAGATCCGGTTCCGGCTCGACGGAAGCGACTCCTCCAGTGGCCCAGGCGTGTCGGCGCGGGTCCTGTCGGTGGCCAAGGACGGTCAGGACCACGGCGATTCGTTCGACCTGACTGTCTGGCGGACCGACGGCGGCCTCCTGGACGATGCGGCGCTGCTGCGTGTCGCGGAAATCGTCCTGCCGGCCGTTCCGGGGTGGTCCCCAGCCGGCTGACGACCAGCGGTGCCCTCGGCTTCGCGGTCGCCGACGACTACGTCACGAAGAACCCCTGCCGCCCTCTTCAGGGTGGATGAAGCGGGGACGATCCGGTGCCGCCACGCCATGGGAACGCCCAGGTCAGAGGCACATGTACCCTGTCGCCGCGCTTGCGCCCCGGAGGGTGTGGGACTCACTCGCACCGCCGTCCGGCCGGGTCCGCCGGAGCCGCTTGCGCCTCCGAAGCCGACGCCGCGGCGTGCTCGTGTGCGTTGGGTTCCTTCACCGAGCCCCGGGGCTTGCCGAGCGCGCTCGACGTCGAACAGCCCGGTGCCCAGGACCCGCTCGAGCACCTCGGCACGACGCGGTGTGTCGGGTCGAGCCGCCGGATCACCGGCTGCTCTTGGCCACCCCGGGGAGTTCGCCGGCGTGGGTCGTCCCGCGCCCGCGGGACAGGCCGAGGGTGTGCAGGTGGCCGTGGGGGCGGCCGTCGATGGCGTCGCGGTTGCGGACGCGGGTGGCGGCGGCGTCGCAGGGCCGGGGACGCGGTTCCCCCTGGGCCGCCGCACGTTACTCGTCGGAGGTCCGGGCGTCGGGGGTGATCGCCTTGAGGGCGGCGCGGCGCACGGCGTAGCGGGCGACGGTCAGGCGCCGTCGATGGTTCTTGGCGACTTTGTCCCCCTTGGCCATCAGGCCGTTCCTCCCCGGGCCCGGATCCGGGCCACGGCGGCCTCGACGCCGATCGTGTCGACGGTCTTGATGCCCTTGGTGCTGAGGGTGAGCCGTACGTGGCGGCCCTCGCTGGGCAGCCAGTAGCGCTTGCTCTGGACGTTCGGGTCGAAGCGTCGCTTCGTGCGGCGGTGCGAGTGGGAGACGTCGTTGCCGAAGCCGGTTCGGCGGCCGGTGGGTTGGCAGTGGGCGGACATGGTTCCTCGTCTGCTCGGGGGCGGGACCGTGGTCTCACCGTAGCAGCTAAATGAAAATGAAAACCAATAGCGTCGCTGCCGTGCCCGCCGGGCCGTGGCTCCTGTCAGGGCTGTGACACGTTCAGCCTCGGGGAGGGGCCGGCCCACGGTCCGCCGGAGCGGTACGCGGCCCGCAGCTCCTCGTGGGTCACAGGCTCGGGGTCCGGCACGGGCCGGCCGACTTCGGATGGCCAACTCGGCCGCAGGCGTTCAACGAAGTCTGTGAAGTCGTGCCGCAGGTACCGGGAATCGCAAGGCTTCAGTCGGATCTGCTGGCGCCTGTCAGCCCACCAGACCTCGAATTCGCCCACGGTGCCCTCCGTCGGCCAGTCCTCGCCCACCTCCGGCAGTAGCAGGACGTCGACGAACCCTCCGACGCTCAGGCCGATGTCCACGAAGATCCCGATGGCACCCGGCCGGGGAACGCTCACGACCGTGCCCTCGAAGACCTGTCCGAAGTCCAAGTTCTTCCGAATCCGGGCCCACTCGGCATCTGTCACCACGAACGCATCATCGCACCATCGGTCACGTGAGGATGCGTGCGGTGGAACATCGTGAGGACCGCCGGGCCGGCGAGGCGGATGCAGACGAAGTTGGTGGCGGCGCGGCCGGTGTCCCGGACGAGGGAGGTGGCGAGGTCGAAGGCGGGGTAGCGGTGGAACTGCTCGGTGAAGGGGAGGCCGGGGAGGTGGGCAGGCGATGGAGCCGTGGGGGTCGAGGGAGAAGGGCCCGGCGTCCCGAACACCGGCAGCGGCAAGACGCCGATCTCCCGTGCCGGTCACCGCCGGGACCGCGACCAGGCCGGCGGTGACCGTCGACGACGGCGCGGGCAACCCGGCCGCCGCGACGTGGGCGACACCGTCGCGCTGCGGTGGGGCGCCTGGTCATCCGGCTCCGGTGAGGGGTGCGGGTCCCGGAAGCGGGGAGACGGTGCGCGGGCTGCGAAGGTGGGCGCGCTCGAGTGGCGGGTCTGGACTTACTAGGACGTCCAACTATATGTTCGTGGCACAAGGTCCGCGGTGCAGGGAAGCCGGTGTGAGTCCGGCACGGTCCCGCCACTGTGACCGGGGAGTGTGCTGCCATCCACACGCCACTGACGAGGGCTGTCGGGAAGGCGGGCGGCGCGCGGTGATCCGGGAGTCAGGATACCGGCCGCGGATGTTCCGTGTTGTCCACGAGGATGGAGCAGACACGCATGGCACCGGTTTGTACCCACGACCCTGGTGATCCGGCGGAGCGTACGCACACCACTTCCGCGCGCTCGTAGTTCTCACGGCTTCCGTAGCGGAGCACCCCATCCGGGTGTCGTCCGCCGGCCTGTCGTGCCATCCCCGGATCCAACCTGACGAGAGCAGGCATCCATGGTCCGTGAACTCACCCACTTCATCGGCGGAAAGCACACCACCGGCACCTCCGGGCTCCTCGCCGACGTGTACGACCCCAACACCGGCTCCGTCCAGGCCCGCGTCCCGCTGGCCGGACGCGCCGACACCGAGGCCGCGATCGCCAACGCCCGGGAGGCGCAAGGGGAATGGGGGCAGTGGAACCCGCAGCGCCGGGCCCGTGTCCTGCTGCGCTTCCTCCAGCTCGTCGAGGGCGAGCGCGAGGACCTGGCCAGGCTCCTGTCGGCCGAACACGGCAAGACCGTGGCCGACGCCCACGGCGATCTGCAGCGAGGCCTGGAGGTGGTGGAGTTCGCCGCCGGTGTTCCGCACCTCCTCAAGGGCGAGTTCACCGACAACGCCGGCACCGGCATCGACGTGCACTCCCTGCGCTCCCCGCTGGGCGTGGTCGCCGGGATCACCCCCTTCAACTTCCCCGCCATGATCCCGCTCTGGCAGGCCGCCCCGGCGCTGGCCTGCGGGAACGCCTTCGTCCTCAAGCCGTCCGAACGCGACCCGTCGGTTCCGCTGCGCCTTGCCGAGCTGTTCCTCGAGGCGGGCCTGCCGCCGGGCGTCCTCAACGTGGTCAACGGCGGCAAGGAGGCGGTCGACACCCTCCTGGAGGACCCGCGCGTCCAGGCCCTCGGCTTCGTCGGCTCCACCCCGATCGCCGCGCACATCTACGCCACCGCCGCCGCCCACGGCAAGCGCGCCCAGTGCTTCGGCGGCGCCAAGAACCACATGATCGTGATGCCGGACGCCGACCTCGACCAGGCCGTCGACGCCCTCGTCGGCGCCGGCTACGGCTCGGCCGGCGAGCGCTGCATGGCCATTTCCGTCGCCGTACCCGTGGGCGAGGAAACGGCGGACCGCCTGGTCGCCGCCCTCAAGGAGCGGATCTCGACCCTGAAGATCGGCCGCTCCGACGATCCGGAGGCCGACTTCGGCCCCCTGGTCAGCCGCGACGCCCTGGACCGGGTGCGCCGCTACGTCGACATCGGCGTGAACGAGGGCGCCGAACTGGTCCTCGACGGCCGGGGGTTCACCCTGGACGGGCACGAGAACGGCTACTTCGCCGGTGCCTCCCTCTTCGACCGGGTCTCCCCGCAGATGCGGATCTACCGGGAGGAGATCTTCGGCCCGGTGCTGTCCGTGGTCCGGGCGGCGGACTTCGAGGAGGCACTGCGGCTGCCGAGCGAGCATCCGTACGGCAACGGCGTGTCGATCTTCACCCGGGACGGGGACACCGCCCGCGAGTTCACCCGCCGGGTCAACACCGGCATGGTCGGCGTCAACGTGCCCATCCCGGTGCCCGTCGCCTACCACACCTTCGGCGGCTGGAAGCGCTCCGGATTCGGCGACCTGAACCAGCACGGACCGGACTCGATCCGCTTCTGCACCCGTACCAAGACCGTCACCTCGCGCTGGCCCTCCGGGGTCAAGGAAGGCGCGAGCTTCACCATCCCGACGATGGGGTGAGCGCCGTGACCACCACTCTCACCGAGGACCAGCTCGCCCTCGCCGAGGTCACCCTCGACTTCGCCCGGGAGCAGCTCGCCCCCCACGCCGTGGCCTGGGACCAGGACAAGCACTTCCCCGTCGACGTCATCCGGCGGGCCGCCTCCCTCGGCCTCGCCGGCGTGTACGTCCGGGAGCGGCACGGCGGTTCGGGCCTGTCCCGCAGCGACGGCGTCCTCGTTTTCGAGACCCTCGCCACGGGCTGCCCCTCCATCGCCGGCTACCTCTCCATCCACAACATGGTCGCCTGGATGATCGACCGCTTCGGCGACCGCGCGCAGCGCGACCGTTGGCTGCCCGGCCTGTGTACCGCCGCGACCTTGGGCAGCTACTGCCTGACCGAACCGGGCGCCGGTTCGGACGCTGCCGCGCTGCGGACCCGGGCCGAGAGGCAGGGTGGCCACTACGTGCTGACGGGGGTGAAGCAGTTCATCTCCGGAGCCGGCGCGTCGGACGTCTACGTGGTCATGGCGCGGACGGGCGAGCCCGGCCCGGGCGGGATCTCGGCCTTCGTCGTCGAACGCGCGGACCCGGGGCTCTCCTTCGGGCCCGACGAACGCAAGATGGGCTGGAACGCGCAACCCACCCGCCAGGTCGTCCTCGACGGGGTCCGTATTCCGGCCGGCCGGCGGCTCGGCGCCGAGGGCGACGGCTTCCGCATCGCCATGAACGGCCTCAACGGCGGTCGCCTCGGCATCGCCGCCTGCTCGCTCGGCGGCGCCCAGAGCGCCCTGGACCGCTCGCTGTCCTACCTCGCCGACCGCGAGGCCTTCGGCAGCCGCCTGCTGGACGCGCAGGCGCTGCAGTTCCGTCTGGCCGACATGGCCACCGAGCTGGCTGCGGCCCGCGCGCTGGTGCGGCAGGCCGCCGAGGCCCTGGACACCGGGGACCCGCTCGCCCCGCGCCTGTGCGCGATGGCCAAACGCTTCGCCACCGACACCGGGTACGCGGTCGCCGACGCCGCCCTCCAACTGCACGGCGGCTACGGCTACCTCAGCGAGTACGGCATCGAGAAGATCGTCCGCGACCTGCGGGTCCACCAGATCCTGGAAGGCACCAACGAGGTCATGCGCGTCATCGTCGCGCGCGGACTGACGGAGACCCTGCGATGACCAACGAACCCCCTGTCCTCCTGCGCACCGAGGGCCACGCCGCGTACATCACCCTCAACCGTCCCAAGGCGCTCAACGCCCTCAGCCACTCCATGGTGCTCCGCATCGAAGAGGCACTCACGGCCTGGTCCGACGACTCCTCGGTCGAACTCGTCGTCCTCGGGGGCGCCGGCGAGCGCGGTCTGTGCGC
Source organism: Streptomyces sp. NPDC096136 (assembly GCF_044763325.1). NCBI lineage: Bacteria > Bacillati > Actinomycetota > Actinomycetes > Kitasatosporales > Streptomycetaceae > Streptomyces > Streptomyces sp. NPDC096136. The sequence continues at coordinate 61,594 of NZ_JBIWFZ010000024.1, forward strand.
GGGCGGCGACATCCGCGCGATCCACGAGGACGCCCGCACCGGCGGCACCGCCTCGGCGGACTTCTGGCGCGACGAGTACCGGCTCAACGCGCTGATCGCCCGCTACCCCAAGCCGTACGTCGCCCTCATGGACGGCATCGTCATGGGTGGCGGAGTGGGCGTCTCGGCCCACGGCAGCGTCCGCATCGTCACCGAGCGGTCGAAGGTGGCCATGCCCGAGACCGGCATCGGCTTCGTCCCCGACGTCGGAGGCACCTACCTGCTCGCCCTGGCCCCCGGAGAACTCGGCACCCACCTGGCACTGACCGGTGCGTCCATCGGTGCCGCGGACGCGCTGCTGTGCGGCCTCGCCGACCACTTCGTCCCGGCGGCGGCGCTGCCCGTGCTGGTGCGGGAGCTCGCGGAGGACTCCGTACCCGTGGTGCTGGAGCGCCATGTGGCGGGGCCGCCGGGGCCGCCGGCCGGGGGGCTGGCCTCCGCGCGCGAGTGGATCGACCACTGCTACGCCGCCGAGACCGCCGAGGAGATCGTCGCCCGGCTGCTCGCCTCGGGCGTCCCCGCCGCGAAGGACGCGGCGGACACCCTGCTGTCCAAGTCCCCGACGGCGGTCAAGGTCACCCTGGCCGCGCTCCGCCGGGCCCGCCGGCTCGGGCCCCTGGAACGGGTGCTGGAGCAGGAGTACCGCGTCTCCTGCGCCGCCCTGGCCTCGCCCGACCTCGTCGAGGGCATCCGCGCCCAGGTCATCGACAAGGACCGCGATCCGCACTGGTCCCCGGCCGCGCTGGAAGACGTCACCCCGGCCGACGTGGAACGGTACTTCGCCCCGCTCGACGCGAACGAGCTCCGCCTCGTCGCGACCGCTTCGTCGCAGGAGGTCGTCTGGTGAGCGCCACCGTCGCATTCATCGGCCTCGGCCACATGGGCGGACCGATGGCCGCCAACCTCGTCAAGGCGGGCCACCGGGTCCTCGGCTTCGACCTCGTCCCCGCGCTGCTGGCCACCGCCGCCGCCACCGGTGTCGAGCCGGCCGGCTCCGCAGCCGAGGCGGCCGCGGGAGCCGACGCGGTCGTCACCATGCTGCCGGCCGGCCACCACGTCCTTTCCCTCTACCGCGAGCAGGGGCTCTTGGCCGCGGCCCGTCCCGGCACCCTGTTCATCGACTGCTCCACCATCGATGTCGCCGACGCACACGCCGCCCACGAGGCGGTCGTCGCCGCCGGGCACCGCGCCCTGGACGCTCCGGTGTCGGGCGGGGTGGTCGGCGCGGAGGCGGCCACGCTCACCTTCATGGCGGGCGGCGGGGCCGAGCAGTTCGCCGCCGCCGAGCCACTGCTCGGCGTCATGGGCGAGAAGGCCGTGCACTGCGGCGGCCCGGGCGCCGGACAGGCCGCGAAGATCTGCAACAACATGATCCTCGCGATCTCCATGATCGGCGTCAGCGAGGCCTTCGTCCTCGCCGAGAGCCTCGGTCTCGACCACCAGGCCCTCTTCGACGTCGCCTCCACCGCCTCGGGCCAGTGCTGGGCCCTCACCGTCAACTGCCCCGTCCCGGGACCGGTCCCGGCCAGCCCCGCCAACCGTGACTACCTGCCCGGCTTCGCCGCCCCCCTCATGGCCAAGGACCTCGGCCTCGCGGCCAACGCCCTGCGCGCCGCAGGGGTGGAGGCACCCCTGGGCCTCAAGGCCGCCGAAATGTACGCGGCGTTCGCCGCCGCCGAAGGCGCCGGCCTCGACTTCTCCGCGATCGTCCGCACCCTCCGACCGCAGAACGGAAGCACCGCATGACCGCATACGAGACCATCCTGCTCGAACGCAAGGGCCGCGTCGCCGTCCTCACCCTCAACCGGCCCGAGGCGCTCAACGCCCTCGATCTCCAGGTGATGAAGGAGGTCGTGGCCGCCGCAGACGAGCTGGACCGGGACCCGGACGTCGGCTGCATCGTCCTCACCGGCTCCGCGAAGGCCTTCGCCGCGGGCGCCGACATCAAGGAGATGCGCCCGCAGGGCTACATGGACATGTACCTCACCGACTGGTTCACGGCCTGGGACCGGCTCGGCGGGGTCCGCACGCCCACCCTCGCCGCCGTCTCCGGCTACGCCCTCGGCGGCGGCTGCGAACTGGCCATGCTCTGCGACATCCTCCTCGCCGCCGACACCGCGAAGTTCGGCCAGCCCGAGATCAAGCTCGGCGTCATCCCCGGCATCGGCGGCTCCCAGCGCCTCACCCGCGCCGTCGGCAAGGCCAAGGCCATGGAGCTCTGCCTGACGGGGCGCACCATGGACGCCGCCGAGGCCGAACGCGCCGGGCTGGTCTCCCGGATCGTCCCCGCGGACGAGCTGCTCGCCGAGGCCCTCGCGGTGGCGACGACGGTCGCCGAGATGTCCAAGCCGGTCGCGATGATGGCCAAGGAGTCCGTGAACCGCGCCTTCGAGACCACCCTCGCCGAAGGCGTCCGCTTCGAACGCCGCCTGTTCCACGCGGTGTTCGCCACTGCCGACCAGAAGGAGGGCATGTCCGCGTTCGTGGACAAGCGGCCGCCGCACTTCACGCACGGCTGAGGTCCTGCCCCTCGGCAGGACCCGCGATGCACGGGGCCGGGGCGGACGGCGGTGGCCGCCATCCTCACCCGTCTCCACGAGAAGGGGACGCTGTGCCGCGAACCGGCGGACACGGTGCCTCGATTCACGTGAGCGTTCGAGGCGGGCGCGGGGTCGCGGGGTCAGTCGGAGGGGTGTTCGCCCTGTGCCACTTCCACCCCGCGATGGAGCCAGACCGCGCCGCCGAGGGATGACGCGCCGGCTGCGCCGCAGAGGAGGGCGATCGCCAGCAGGGCGGGGGCGGTGCGTCGCGCCGGAGCCTGCGCGAAGAGGGCTTTGACCCGCGCCGGTACCGGGCCGGTGGTTCCCCGTGCCGCGACGGCCGGCACCTGCAGGGCGCTGCGCCGGGCGGTCGTGGCCAGGGCGGCCCGTCCGATGGCGCGGGCCGCCAGCCGCCTGTCCCCGCAGGCGAGGGCGGCGGCTTCGTCCGCCGCGCGCTCGGCGGCGAAGGTGGCGGCGGGGGTGACGGAGGCCAGCGCGGGGTGGCACCATCCGGCGAGCTGCGCCGCGGCCAGGAACAGGTGGTGGCGGCCGGCCAGATGGGCGCGTTCGTGCCCGAGGAGGGCTTCCCGCTCGCCCGGGTCCAGGGCCCGGAGCATGCCCGCGGTGACCACGATCCGGCCCGTTCGGAGCTTCCTCCCGGGCAGGGCGAACGCGTCGGGCCGCTCGTCGTCCAGGACGCACAGGCCTCCGGCCTCGGGGAGTCCGGCCACGAGGTCCCTGGCCGCGCGCAGCCGCACCAGCTCCGCCTTGGCGCCGCGGGCTGCGGCGGTCGTGCTCACGGCGAGCGCTCCGCCGGCGAGCGTGGAGACGCAGAGCACCAGTGCCGCCGGGCCCGCCTGGAGGGGGTGGAGCAGGTGGGCGAGGTCGGCGAGTGCGGGCAGACGGAGGGCGAGCGGGAGCAGCAGGGCGCCCAGGCAGGCGATGACGCCGAGTGCCAGGACCGCCGCGCCGGCGGTGACCGCCCACAGGGCGATGTCCGGACGAACCCTCTCCGAGACCCGCCGCGCGAGCGGAGGCAGGAGCCAGGGCAGCAGCAGGGGCGCCACCAGGAGCACGATCACGGTCGGTCTTCCTGCAGGAGCCGACGGAGCTCGGCCTCGTCGTGCGCGTCGAGCCCCTCGACGAACCGCGCCAGCACCATGCTCCGGTCGCTGCCCCCGTCGAGTTCGCGGTGCATGCGCCGGGCGGCCAGGCCGTGCGTGTCCTGCACGGCGAAGTAGACGAACCCGCGGCCGCCGGGCCTGCGTCCCACGAGCCCCTTCTCGTACAGGCGCCCGAGCAGGGTCGCCACCGTGGTGCGCGCCAGGTCCTGGGGCAGGGCGGCTCTGACCTGGGCTGCCGATTGTGCCGTCCCGGCTGCCCACAGCGCGGCGAGCACACTGGACTCCAGCTCGCCGGCGGGTCTGCGCTCGCCCTCGTCCGCCATGGATCCTCCTTGACCGGTGAAGCCTGCGCCGATGCAGGTCGACTACTGCGTTGTAGACAGCGTAGTGGCTCGCCGGTTCGAGGATCGTTTCCGCACGCCCGGGAGACCGGTGACTCCGGTGACGCCGCGGTCCTGAGATCAAGATCGGCGGGCTACGTGGCCTGGGCGGGCGTCGTGCTGCTCCTGGCCGGCTACTTCCCGCTCGCGGGCCGCGTCGCCCGGACCCCCCCGCGCCGACGACACCACCTCCCTGCGCCACCTCACGCTGCGCCACTTCCCCCTCGTCGTCCGGGGGGAGGTCGCCCTCGGCGTCGCGGTCCTGGCGGTCGTCCCGTTCATCACCGGCTCCGCGCGCGCCGAGGCCGGCAGCGCCAAGGCCGTCTCCTCCGGCAGCCTCTTCGCCGCCGGAGCGGCCATGGGCCTCGCCCTCGCCCTCGCCGTCTCCCGCTACGCCACGGCCAAGGCCTCCGAGGCGCTCGCCCGCCGCTCGCCGACGGTCCAGGCGGCGGCCTGACCCGGCGGCACCGGAACCAGCCGGCCGGGGGACCGGGTCACCCGGAGCGTGAGCGCGGCAAGGATCACGAAGGCGGCTACGGCCACCCGGCCGGCCTTGCGGGCATCGGCCGGGCCCGTGGGCCCGGAGGGGCGGGGGTGGTTCACGCGGTGGTCAGCAGTGGGCGCAGGCGGCCGCGGCGGAGCCGGTCGCCCAGTATGTCCTGCCTGCGCCGGACGGCCCGGGCGCAGGTCGCCGCGACCAGGGTGCCGACCGCGCATCCGGCGAGGACGTCGTGGGGGTAGTGCACGCCCACCCAGACCCGGGAGGCGGCCATCAGCACCGCCGCCACCAAGGCGATGGCGCCCAGCCGGCGCGAGACGAACAGCAGGGCCACGGCGGCGGTGGACGCGATGGCGGCGTGGTTGCTGGGGAACGACCAGTCGCCGGGCGCGGGGCACGCCTCCAGGACGGCCACGTGCAGGCTCTGGCAGGGCCGGTCCTCACGGACCACGAGCTTGAGCAGCAGATCGACGCCGAAGCCCACGAGCGTGATCAGCGGTACGGCCAGCGCGGTGACGGCGGAGGGGGAGCCGGTGCGACGGGCCCGCCACCACGCCGCGAGCATCAGCACGGCGAACACCGTCAGCCCGTAGAGGGACCAGGCGGCGATGGCGTCGTTGAGCCAGCCCGGGGTCTGGTGGGCGATGTCGTTGACGTCGACGTACGTGTTGCCGTCGATGCCTGAGCCGTTGTAGGCGGGGGTCATTGCGCTGTTCCGTTCTGGTGCTTGCCGCTCCTTCGGGAGCGGAGGATTTCGATCGCCACGGGCAGCAGGGAGACCGCGACGATCAGGCCCACGATCGGCAGGAGGTACGTGTCGACGCTGGGGATCGACGAGCCGAGGGCGTAGCCGGCCAGGACCAGTCCCACCGTCCACAGCAGGCCGCCGGCGACCTGCCAGAAGGTGAAGACGCGCGCCGGGATGTTCAGGACCCCCGCGAGGGGATTGAGGACCGTGCGGACCACCGGTACGAACCGGGCCAGCACGATCGCCTTGGCGTGTCCGTACTTCGCCAGGAGCTCCTCGGCCCGTGCGGCACCCTCGTGGAGCTTCCTGGAGCGGCTGCGGGCCAGCAGGGCGGGGCCCGCCTTGCGGCCGATGAGGTAGCCGCACTGGGCGCCGGCCAGCGCGCCGACCACGGCGGCGGCGAGGACCGCCGGCAGGGACAGGGTCGTGCTCCTGTCGGCGGCGCCGGCGCAGAGCAGGCCGGCGGTGAACAGGAGCGAGTCGCCGGGCAGGAAGAAGCCGACCAGCAGACCGGTCTCGGCGAACATCACCACCGCGATGCCGACCACACCGAAGGCGGCGAGCAGCGAGTGGGCATCGAGGAGGTTCACCGCGAGCGCGGCGGTAGCGGACGTGACCATGGGCGGGGTCGGCCTCTCACTGGTTCGGACGCACGGGATGGCCCGAAGGGCCGCTCGGCGACTACAGTCAAGTAGACGGTCTACTGCACTGTAGACGATCAGGCGGGTGAGGACGACCGACTCCGCCCCGAGGTCCGGCGCAGGTCGCAGGGCGAGCTCGCTGCGGTCGCACGGCGCGGCCTGGCCTGCACGGCGCCGGCCGGGCCCGGGAGGCGTTCGCTGAGCCCCGTGCCGGAGGGCCCCGCTCCACCGCCACGGGGCCGGTGCCCCAGCCTCGGCCGGGCGAGAACCGCGGATGTCGCGGACCGCCCGCAGGGGTGCGCGCGTAGAGGTCGCCGAAGTACGACGGTGCGATGGTGATTCGTTCGTCCGCCCCGTCGAATCCGCCGGTGTGCACGTCGGAGCCGGCGGCGGCGAGGCCGAAGGCGCGTACGCCGGTCAAGGACGGCATGCTCGCCGAGTACGGGGGCAACGCCGCCAGCCTGCCCGTGCCGGGATGCTCCCCGGCGCTCTTTGGCGGAAGTCGCTCAACAATCACCCCGGGTGAGTCGGCGCCGCTATCGTCCACATCTCCGTGTGCGCACCTGCCGTCTGCAGTCGTCCTGTGGCCGTAGCGGGACTGCGCCGTCCTGCGGCAGCCGCCGCCATGCCGAGTGCCGTGCGGCGGTGCCGCCGAAGCCGTATCGGAGGCCGCCCGCTCATGCGCCCAGTACCGCCGTCCACCCGGAAGGCGACGACCGTTCTGGCCCTGCTCGCCGCCGTCTTCGCCCTGATCGTCGCAGGGGCGGTCCCGGCGCTCGCGCACGCCGGCCTCAGCGGATCGGATCCCGCCGACGGCGCCGTGCTGAACGGGGCGCCGCGCCAGGTCACGCTGACCTTCACCGAGTCGGTGACCTTCCCCGAGGACTCGGTGAGAGTCCTGTCGCCGGAGAACCGGCGGATGAACCCCGAGCCGGCGCAGCACGCGGACGGCAAGGACAACACCGCTCGGGTGCGGTTGTCCGACGGGCCGGCCCGGGGCACCTACACGGTGGCCTGGCGGGTGGTCTCCGCGGACGGCCACCCCATCTCCGGCGCGTTCGTCTTCTCCGTCGGCAAGCCGTCCGAGACCGCCGCCGTGGTGCCTGACGACTCGCTGGACGACACCGCTGTCGGCCGCGCGTACGGGTTCTTCCGCTTCGTCGCCTACGGCGGGCTCGCGCTCCTCGTCGGCGCGGCCGCGTTCGTCGCGGTGTGCCGGCCCGTCGCCGGTGTGCTCCGTCCGGTGCGCAGGCTGCTGGCGACGGGGTGGGTCGTGTCGGTGGTGGCCACCGTGGCGCTCCTGCTGTTGCGCGGACCGTACGAGGCGGCCGGCCGGTTGGGCGAGGTGTCGGACCCCTCGCAGCTGGCCCGGACCGCGGTCGGGCGGCCCGGGGGTGCGCTCATCGTCCGGCTCGTCGTGCTGGCTGCGGCGGGGGTGTTGTTCAAGCGGCGCAGCGCAGGGCCGGGGGAGGGCCGTGTTCGCCGGGCCGGAGTGGGGCTCGCTCTGGCGCTGGCGTTCACCTGGGCCGCTGCCGAGCACGCTTCCGCCGGGGTCCAGGTGCCGCTGGCGGTTCCCGTCGCCGTGCTGCACCTGCTCGCCATGGGGGTCTGGCTGGGCGGCCTGATCACCTTGGCGACCGTCCTTCGCAAGCCCGGGCCCGGAGGCGGCACGGTGCCCGCCTCCGTCGTCGGGCGCTTCTCCGTGATGGCCTTCGCCGCCGTCGCCGTGCTGGTCGGCACGGGGGTCTACCAGTCGTGGCGGCAGGTCGGCTCCTGGGAGGCGCTGACCACCACCGCCTACGGAAGGACCCTCGTCGTGAAGGCCGCCGTCGTGGTGCTCCTCCTGTGGGCGGCGTCGTTCTCGCGCCGCTTCACCGCCCGCATGCTCCACCGGCCTGTTCCGGCCGCGCAGAGGTTCACGGCGCCCGAGCTGGTGGAGGCGGTGCTCGGTGCACCGGCTGTCCCGGCGGGCACGGCCCCGGGCAGGGCGTCCGGCGTACGCGGGGGAGGCCGGGAGGGCGACGCCCGGCCGCCGGAGGCCGCGGCCGAGGCCGGGCCCGAGGGTGAGGGCGAGGGTGAGGGCGAGGGCGGGGCGGAGGCGCAACGGCGCGGACTGCGCCGGACGGTCGCTGTCGAGGCCGTGCTCGGCGTCCTGGTCCTGGCGGTGTCCACCGTGCTCACCGGTACCCAGCCCAGCCGCGCCGCGGCCGAGAGCGCGGCGGCCGCTGCAGCGGCCGCGCAGGAGCCACAGGCACAGGTGGCCACGGTCCCCTTCGACATGGGAACGGCCGGCCACCAGGGAAGCGTGCAGGTCACCCTGGCACCGGGACGCGTCGGGGAGAACACGGTCGAGGCCGTCGTGTACAGCGCCGACGGCGGCCTCGCCACCGTTCCCGAACTGCGCCTGAGCCTCACCCAGGAGGCGCTGGGAATCGGCCCCGTCGACGCCGGACTCACCGACCGGAAGGGCTTCTGGGCCGCCTACGACCTACAGGTGCCCATGCCCGGCGAATGGAACCTGAACATCACGGTGCGCACGAGCGAGATCGACCAGGTCACCGTCCGGACAAGGGTCCGCATCACGCCGGTACGGGTGGGACCGGCGGCGTAGTCCACCGGCCGGCCCGGCTGCCGCGGCACGGGAGTGCAACGGCCGCTCCCAGATGCCAGGCTCCCGCTCGAACCGGCTCGGGACGACGCGTCCCGCGGCGGTCTGATCGGCCAACGCCTCCTCCAGCCGACTGCGTTCGGAGTCGGTGTCCAGCAGGGGCGGCCCGCGCGGCGAGGCGATGACGGCCAGAATGCGCAGCGGTGGCTTCACCTGCAGCGGCTCGGGCGTCCAGCGGGCGGGGACACGCCGGACGAGCGGCTCTTGACGGCACGGGTAGACGTCGGCTGGCCGGGTCGCCGGCCGTCGCGTCGGCTACTCGGTGCGTTCGCCGTCCGTATCCGTCACGTCCGCATCATCGGGGAGCCTGGCGTGGTGGCCGCCGGCGGTGGCCGTGGCCACCATGTCGGCCAGCAGACCGCAGGCCCGCGCGATCTCGTCCTGGGTCTGGTTGCGCTGGCTGACGGCGGCCGCGACCAGCAGCGCGGTCAGCGAGGAAGAACCGTTGAAGGCCTGCAGGGTGATCATGTTGGTGAGCAGGTCATGGCCGGCGAACGGGCCTGAGCCGCGGGCGGCGGCTGCGATGGCGAAGGTCGAAACGGACAGGGCGCAGAGCGCGGCCCCCGCCAGCTGGAAGCGGAAGGCCGCCCAGATCAGCAGCGGGAAGCCGAGGAACATGAGCGGCATGCCGCTGGTCTCGAGGAATCCGACGAAGACAGTGGCTGCCAGAAGCAACAGCCCCTCCGCCCAACGGGACGGCCGCGCGTCCTTCGGCCGGCGTGCGAAGCGGAGGACGAGCAGGACGGGCGTCACCACCAGGACGCCCATGGCGTCGCCCGTCCACCAGACCGACCACGTCGGCCAGAACTCCCCGGCGTTCAGTGCACCGGCGAGGGCCAGGGTCCCGGTGCCCACCGTCGCACTGATGAGCATCCCGGTGAGCGCACCGAGAAAGATCAGCCCCAGTGCATCCTGCAGACGGTCCAGTTCCGTACGGAACCCCGTACGGCGGAGCAGGGCGTACGAGCAGACGGGCGCGAGGGTGTTTCCCGCCACGATGGCGAGCACGGCCGGTATCGACGGGCCGAGCGCGACGTTGACCAGGAACGCGCCCAGCGCGATCCCGGGCCAGACCCGCGGACCGAGCACGAGCAGGCTCGCCAGGGCGATACCGGTCGGCGGCCACAGCGGGGTGACCTGGCCTCCCACCAGTTGCTGGATCAGCCCCAGGGTGGCGGAGCCGTAGTACAGCGCGGCAACGGCGCAGACCTCCAGGGCGGCCAGGCCGGCCTGCCGGAGCCGTTCAGGCCGCGCACCAGTCATCAGGCGACACCTCCGCATCGATATCGCCCCGATGTCCATCATCCGTCGGATCCTTCGGACCCTCCACGGGGCCGTCGGCCGGAAGCGGGACACGGGGATCAGGGGCGCGGGGTGCGCAGGGCGAGGATGGCCAGGTCGTCGTGGCCGTCGCTGGGGTGGTGATCGGCCAGAGCCCGGACGAACTCCTGGAGGGGCAGGGCGGCATACCCGGTGGCGAGCTCGGCGAGCCGGTCGAGCCGGTCGTCGATGGGGTGCTCGGGATGTTCGACCAGCCCGTCGGTGAAGAAGACCACGGTGGCGTCCGGCGGCAGGAAGCGGGAATGGTCGGGGCGGGGCCGCTCGGGGTCGACCCCGAGCGGTACCCCGGGCTCGGCGAAGAGGTACTCCGCCGGGCGCCCGGGCGTGATCAGCAGGGGTGGGACGTGGCCCGCGCTGCTCCAGTGGAGTCGCCAGCCCGGTTCCTCGGGTTCGAAGCGCGCCAGCGTCGTGGTGGTGACCGGGTTGCTCGTGATGGCGTGCAGGGTGCGGTCGAGCTGGGCGAGGACGGCGCTGGGCGGATTGCTCCGGTCGAAGAGCAGAGCCCGCAGCATGTTGCGGGTGCAGGCCATGGCGGCCGCGGCCTCCAGATCGTGACCGGCCACGTCGCCGATGACGACTGCCACGGTGTCGTCGGCCAGGGGGACGGCGTCGTACCAGTCACCGCCGAGTCGGCTGGGTTCGGCGGCGGGCCGGTAGACGGCGGCGGCGGTGAAGGGCCGCAGGTCGGGCAGGGTGGGAAGCAGGAGCCGTTGGAACTGCTCGGCTCCGTGGCGCACGCGTTCGAACAGGCGGACCTTCTCGATCGCGATGCCGGCGGCACTGGCCAGGGCGACGACGACGTTCTCGTCGTGGACGTCGAAGGGAAGGCCGTCGCGCCGCTCGGAGAGGTAGAGGTCGCCGTAGATCTCGCCGCGGACGCTGATGGCGACGCCGAGCAGGGTGTGCAGGAGCGGGTGGCCGGACGGGAACCCGGCGGACGACGGATGGGCCGAGATGCTGTCGACCCGCAGGGGTTCGGGGTGGTGGATCAGGTGCCCGAGGACACCCTGACCGCGGGGCAGACCGGTCTCGGCCAGAGCGGCGCGCTCCTGCTCGGACAGGCCGGCGGTGATGAACTGTTCCAAGTGCTCGCCGGACTCGCCGAGTACGCCCAGTGCTCCGTAGCGGGCGCCGACCAGGTCCATGGCGGTGGTCACGATGCGGTGCAGCACGTCGGGCAGCTCCACCTCCTGGCTGATGGAGACCACCGCATCCAGCAGGCCCTGCAGTCGGTCCATCGCGGCCAGCAGGGAGCGGAGTTGCTCGTCGATCCTGGCCAGCTCGGTGCGCAGACGCACGTGCAGGTCGGGAAGGTGCGGCTGCCCCGGGTGCTTCCCCTCGTCGTTTCCTGCCATCACGCGCGCTCGGTGTCGGGACTGCTCCACTTCCGCACCGACGTCCTCGGGTCCGCCCGCGGGACGGGACGGGTCCGCTCGTACGACCCCTCACCTGAGCGGTGCATTCCGGTCTCCTGACACGACCCTGATCATTCGAGACCACAGCGTGGCACGGCGGTACGGGCGGAACGGTCATTACTCCGAAGGCGGCATGCCACTTCGGGCCGCCCCGTCGGCGCGCCCGCCGCGGCGAGGGGGCGGGCGCCCCCTGCCGACGTACGGCGGCGCGGCGATACTGAAGGTGGGCCGAGCAGGTCGAAGGGTGGCAGCGATGGACGCACCGGCGCCGGGACCGGGTGAGGTGCCCGAGGACCCGTTCGCGCTGCACAACTCCGCCTCGGCGGTTCTGGACGACCGCGGCAGGGTCGTCGGCTGGAGCGAGCGCGCACAGGAGTACCTCGGCTACCCGCCCGACGAGGTGCTGGGCCGCTCGGCCTTGGAACTCCTGTTCGACCCTCGTGACCGTGAGACCGTCCGGGAGGCGGCGGCCGCGTGCGCGCGCGACCGCGGCTGGTCCGGCGTCCTGGCCGTCCTGCACCGCAGCGGGCGGCGGGTGGAGCTGGGCTTCCGCGCCCGCGCCGTCATCCGGGCCGGCCCGGCCCGCGAGTGGTTCGTCGTCGTCGCGCCGATGCGGGAGGTGCTCCAATGGGAGACGGACCGGTCGGTCCTGGACGGCCTGTTCCGGCGCTCCCCGATCGGCCTGTCCGTCCACGCCCCCGATCTGAGCATCCTGCGGATCAATAGGGCGCTGGCCCGGTTCACGCAGCTTTCCGCGGCGGAGATCCGGAGCCGGAGCATCGGTGACTTCCTCATCGGTCCGGACGTGGAGACCATCGAAACCCGGCTGCGACGGGTGCTGGAGACGGGTGCCCCCCTGATCTTCACCGAGCAGCCCTGCCGCCTGCGGAGTGACCCCGACCACGAGCGGGTGGTGTCGGTGTCGGCGTTCCGGATGGAGGACCCCTCCGGCGGGATCCTCGGAGTCACCCAACTGGTGGAGGACGTCACCGACCGCCACCGCGCCCGGCGGCGGCTCGCCCTGCTCAACCGGGCGAGCTCCCGCATCGGGACCACACTGGATCTCGGCCGGACCACCCGGGAGCTGGCCGACGCCGCCGTCCCCGACCTCGCGGACGCCGTCTCGGTGGATCTGCTGGAGTCCGTGGCCCGGGGCGAGGAGGCCGCCGAGGAGGTGAGCGGACGAGTCCGCCGCATGGCCGTCCACTCGGTCATGGCGGAGGCGCTGACGGTCATGCGCTCCGCCGGAGAGGTCTTCCGCTTCGACCCCCGTACTCCGCAAGCCAGGTGCCTCGCCGAACAGCAGCCCATCCTCGAACCCGTGCTCCGGAGCAGCCCCGGATGGTACTTCCAGGATCAGGAACGCACACGGCGCGCCCTCGGCCTGCACGCCCACTCGCTGATGGTCGTACCGCTGACGGCCCGCGGTCTGCTGCTCGGCCTGCTCAGCCTGTGGCGGGCCGAGCGGCCCGAGCCGTTCGAGGAGGACGACCTCACGCTCGCGGAGGAGTTCGCCGCGCGGGCCGCCCTGTGCATCGACAACGCCCGCCGCTACACCCAGCAGCATCAGGCCGCGTTGACCCTGCAGCGCAGCCTGCTGCCGCAGGCGTTGCCCGAATACAGTGCGGTGGAGGTCGCGCACCTCTACCTGCCGGCCGAACCCGCCACTGGCGTCGGCGGCGACTGGTTCGACGTCATCCCGCTCTCCGGAGCACGCGTCGCCCTCGTCGTCGGCGACGTCGTCGGCCACGGCCTGCACGCCGCGGCCACCATGGGCCGTCTGCGCACGGCCGTGCACACCCTGGCCGGCCTCGACTACGCTCCGGACGAGGTCCTCTCCCACCTGGACGACCTGGTCGACCGCCTGGCAGCCGAGCAGGAGCCCGCCGGCGGAGGCGCGCGGGGCCGGCAGATCGTCGGCGCGACATGCCTCTACGCGGTCTACGACCCCACCTCCCGGCGCTGCACCCTGGCACGGGCGGGGCACTTGCCCCCCGCCGTGGTGACCGCCGACGGCGCGGTGAGCCTGCCCGACCTTCCCGAGGGTCCGCCGCTGGGTCTCGGCGGACTCCCCTTCGAGTCCGCCGAATGGGAACTCGCCGAGGGGAGCGTGCTGGCGCTGTACACGAACGGCCTGGTCGAGGCGCGGGGCCTCGACCTCGACGAGGGACTCGAACGGCTGCGCGCAGCCCTGTCCCGGCCCGGCCGCTCGCTGGGGGAGACCTGCACGGCGGTGCAGGACGCCATGCTGCCGGATCACCCACCGGATGACGTGGCGCTGCTCCTCGCCCGCACCCGCGTGCTGGCTCCGGAGCAGATCGCCTCCTGGGAACTGCCCGCAGAGCCGACCGCCGCCGCCCGGGCACGGCACCTGACGGAGGCCACCCTGACCGGGTGGGGCCTGGGGGAGCTGGCCTTCACGGCCGAACTGGTCGTCAGCGAACTCGTCACCAACGCCTACCGGTACGGCGGCGGCACGCCGGTGACGCTGCGGTTCATCCGCGACCGCAGCCTGATCTGCGAGGTTTCCGACAGCAGCAGCACCGCTCCGCACCTACGACGCGCGCGCACCACCGACGAGGGCGGGCGCGGCCTCTTCCTGGTGGCCCAGCTCACCGAACGATGGGGCACCCGCTACACCCGGGACGGCAAGACCGTCTGGACGGAGTTCCCCCTCGCCGCACCGCCGGAGGGGCACCCGGCCGCTGCGGCGCACCCTGCGTTCGGCGGGTGACCGTGCCCCGACCGGATGCCGGGGTGTTCACGCCGGATTCATCTCCCCCCGGGAATCTGGGCCCCATGGCCCTCAGTAGACGAGCACTACTGGCACAGGCAGCCGCTTCGGCCACCGCCGTCGCCGCCCCCTCCCCCTCGCCCGCCGTCGCCGCCGCCGGTGAACCCGAGCCGACCGCGACCACGACCGTGCGCGGCACGATCCCGCCCGGTGCCCCGGACTTCGCGTACGTGCCGGTGGACGTCCCGCCGGGCGTGCGCGAGTTGCGCGTCTCCTACCGCTACGACAAGCCGGCCACCCCGCCGGGCACCGCGGGCAACGCCCTGGACATCGGCCTGTTCGACCAGCGCGGTACCGCGCTCGGCGGCCACGGCTTCCGCGGCTGGTCCGGCGGGGCCCGCAGCGAGTTCTTCCTCCGCGCGGACGAAGCCACCCCCGGCTACCTGCCGGGACCGCTGGAGCACGGCCGCTGGTACCTGGCCCTCGGCCCCTACACCGTGGCCCCGCAGGGCCTGTCCTACGAGATCACCGTCACCTTCGTGCACGGCGCACCGGCACCCGCCGCGCCCGTGGCCTACCCGCCCCGGCGCATACCCGGGCGCGGCCGGGCGTGGTACCGCGGGGACTGCCACATCCACTCCGTGCACTCCGACGGCCGCCGCACCCCCACCGAGATCACCGCCCTCGCGCGCGCCGCCGGCCTGGACTTCATCAACACCTCCGAGCACAACACCCACAGCTCCCACACCGCCTGGGCGGGCGCCGCCACCGCCGGCCTGCTCGTCCTCACCGGCGAGGAGGTCACCACGCGCACCGGACACGTCCTCGCCGTGGGCACCGACCCGGGCACCTTCATCGACTGGCGCTACCGGTCCCGGGACGGCCGCTTCGCGCGCTTCGCCCGCGCCGTCCGGCGGGCGGGCGGCCTCGTCGTCCCCGCGCATCCGCACGCCACCTGCGTCGGCTGCGCCTGGAAGTCCGGCTTCGGCGAGGCCGACGCCGTCGAAGTGTGGAACGGCCCCTGGACCGCCGACGACGAGGTGTCCCTGGCCTCCTGGGACGCCACGCTGTCCGGCGCGACCGGTGACCGGTGGCTGCCCGCCCTGGCGCACAGCGACTACCACCGCGACCCCGACCGGATCGGCGGACCCCAGACCGTCGTGCTCGCCGACGACCTGTCCCGCGAGGCGATCCTCGCGGGGCTGCGCGCCGGACGCGCCTACGGCGCCGAATCCTGCGCCGTCTCCGTGGACTTCACCGCCGTCACCGGCCGGGGAGCCCACGCGGGCATCGGGGAGACGCTGGCGGCGTCCGCCCCGGACGCGGAGGTCCTCGTACGGCTGTCGGTGACCGGAGCGGACGGATGCGAGCTGCGCCTGGTCACGGACCAGGGCCTGGTGCACACCGCTCCCGCGGCGACGCCTCTGGAATGGCGCACGACACCCGCCCGGACCGCCTACGTCCGCGCGGAGGTCCGCCACCCGGCCCAGGCGCCGCCCCTCCCCGGCCCGCCGGCCGCCCTCACCAATCCGATCTGGCTGCGGCCCTGACGCCATGCCGGTGAGGGGCAGTCAATTCCGTGTCAGATGAAGCGAGTTGGGGCCGCGTCCGGCAGCTTCTCGCCACCCCCGGACGCTGCTACGCTCCAGGCGGCCAGCGCTCAGGGCCTGTTCTTCGCGTCCTCGATTGGAGGTGAGGGAAACAATGTTGAGCTTCTCCGGCCAGGTCGGCAGCACCGCCACCGGCGGTGCGTTCGTCCAGGTGGCACCGGGAGCCAGCACCACCTGTGGTGGCGGGAACTGCTGCTGCAGCTCGTGCTGCAGCTGGTAGCCGTCCCCGTCGAGCGGGGTCACCGGCCCCGCTCGACGTCCGCGCCTCCCCGCGCGCGGGCCGTCCGCCGCCACGTCCTCGGCGGCCGCATCCCGCGGAGCCGTCGTCCCGCAGGGTCCCGTAGCAAGGCCCCGTCGCAAGGCCCGTCGCACCCCCCCGTCGATCGAAAGGCCGAGATGTCACTGAAGGACTCGCAGGAAGCCGTCTCCGACCACCTGGAACGCAACGCCCACATGGCGACGGTGGCGGCCTTCGGCCAGCAGCACACCTCCGTGTCGATGTACAGCGCGACGACGGTGGTGCGGGCGCCGGAGTCGGTGGTACGGGGCCGATGGAGTCCGGCCGTGCACGGCTTCGTGGGGGAGGAGTTACTGCTCAACCACCGTCGCGGCGGGCGCGACCTCGGAATGCAGCTGGGGGTGTCGAGGTTCTACGGCCACGACGCCGTCCTGTCCACCGCGCACAACGACCTCCAGGAGCGGGCGGACGGGGCGATCGCCCTGCCCCCGCACCGCCGGCTGCGCAGCGGCCTGACGGACACGGTCGCCACCCGGCGCAGCGGCCGCGGGTTCTCCGGGAAGCCCGTGTCGCTGGAGGAGCTGGCCACGGTGCTGTGGCACGCGCAGGGGGTGTCGGGCAGCCTGCCGGTGCCGACGGCCCAGGACGGCGACGCCGCCGTGGCGCTGCGCAACGCGCCCTCGGGCGGCGGGCTGTACCCGGTCCGGCTGGCGGTGCTCGCCCAGCACGTGAAGGGCCTCGCCCCCGGGGCGTACGCCTACCAGCCGCACGGCCACACCCTCGTCCCGTACGGGACGCCACCGCAGCCGGTGGAGCTGGGCCGGCAGCTGCAGACGACGGACGTCGACGCCGGCCGGGTCGCGCTGGCCCTGGTGTACGTCTACGACCTGTACGCCAACTCGCAGAAGTACGGCGACAGCGGGCTGGTCTTCGCGCTGATCGAGGTCGGCGGGATCTCGCAGAACGTGCACCTGGCCCGGACCTCGCTGGGCCTGATCGGCTGCGACCAGGGCGGGTACGACAAGCAGGGGCTGGAACGGACCCTCGGGTGCGACGGCACGTCGCGCCACGTGGTCCACCTGACGCTCCTCGGCCACGGGGAGGCCTGAGCCATGGCCCTTGCGCCCTCCGATGCGAGAGTCCTCCTGGCGACCTCGGTCCGGCTGCTGGCGGTGGAGCCGGGGGTCATCCGGCTGCGCTGGGGGATCTGGAACTTCTCCGAGGTCAACGTGGACCTGCGGGCCGAGTCGCCCGCGGTCCGGTCCGCGATGACCGGGCTGTTCGAGACCCTGGCGGCGGGCAAGGCCGCCGACGGGACGTTCGCGGACGCCGCGGGCCTGACGCCCGTCGAGCGGGCCAACCTGCAACTGGCGGTCAACGAGCTGCGGCAGGCCGGCTTCCTCGCGTACGACCGACCCTCCGAGCGCGGCGGGGACATGGCCCGGGCGCTGCTCGGCAACCTGGACCTGTACGGGGCCACAGAGTCGGCCGGGGCGACGGTCGCTTTCGCGGCGGACTCGCCCAGCGCCGCCGCGTACGTGGCCGGCCAGGCCGAGGCCCTGGGCCTGCCGCTGGAGCCGCTGCCGGCGGACTTCCTGGACGGGCTGCACGCCGCCGACCTGACCTCCGGAACCGGGGGCCTGGCCGCGGCGGACGCGCTGAAGCGGCTGAGCGCCACCGTGGAGCACTGCGACGCACTGGTGGTCCACCTCGGGCAGGCCTCGATCCTGGCCCTGCGCGGCCTCAACCGCCTCGCCTGCCACCTGGAGAAGCCGGTGGTGGTCGGTCTGGTCGACGGCCCGTTCGCGACCGTCGTGGGCGCGGACAGTCCGCGCACCGGCTGCCTGGAGTGTTTCGAACAGCGCTCGCTGGCCCGGCTGGAGGACCACATCGGCTACCACACCATGGTGGCGGCCACGGCGCCCGGCGGCGCGGGGCGGGCGAACGGCGTGGAGTCCCTGATCTGCGCCCACCTGGTCAACGAGGCGGTGCTGCTGCGCTCGCTCGGCACCTCGCGCTTCCTGGGCCGGGCGCTGAGCATCTACCTGCCCACGTACGAGATCCAGGCGCAGGACGTGCTGCGCATCGGGACCTGCCCGGCGTGCGGACACGTCGCCCGGGACGTCGTCCGTGAGATCAACTTCAGCAGCCGGGTGATCGTCGACCGGCACGTGCGCGAGGCGCTCGGAGGGGGCCGATGAGCGGCATACCCGTCCTGGCCCACCCCGGAATGGGCGCGGCACTCGCCCGCTACGGGCGGATCGGCGGCAACCAGGGCGGGATCCTGCCCGGCATGCTGGTCTCGGTCGCCGCCGTGGAGGGCGAACCGTACCTGCGCTCGGCCACGGCGGCGATGCCGCAGTACCACCGGCTGGCGCTGGACGACCCGCACATGCAGATGCAGTACCACCTGGCCGGCTACGGCTCGACCCACGAGGAGGCGGTGACCCGGCTCACCGGCGAGGCGGTGGAGCGCTACGCGGCGATCATGGCGATGCCGCTGTTCGCGGACCGGATCGAGTACGCCTCCTACCGTTCGCTGTCCTCCCGGCACCGGTGCCTGCCGCCGGAACTGCTGGGCGTCTTCGATGCCGAACAGCAACGACAGCTCGCCCGGATGATGCACCGGTACGCGCCGGAGCTGCCGACCGGGGACGACGTGATCGCGTGGATCGCCTGCCCGTCGCTCACCCGGCCCGGGGAGGAGGTGTACCTGCCGGCGCAGCTGGTCTTCCTCGGCTTCCGGAGCGATCCGGGCGCGGCCGACAAGCTGTTCACCCCGTCCTTCTCGACCGGGACCGCGGCCCACGTGTCGCTCGACAAGGCGCTGCTCGGCGCGCTCGTCGAGGCCGTGCAGATCGACGCCTTCGTCCTCAACTGGTACACCGGGGCCACGGCGCCGCGGATCGACCTGGACGAGGACGGCCGCGAGCTGCTCGCGGCGGCCGGGCTCGCCCCGGACGGGCCGTACGAGGTGCGGGCGAGCCTGCTGACCCGGCCGGAGCTGCCGCTGCCGAACATCGGGGTGACCCTGGTGCGCCGGGACGGGAAGCTGCCCTACATCGCCTTCGGGCTCCAGGCCGACCCGGACCCGCGGCGGGCGCTGCTGCGCGGCGCGGCGGAGGCGACCGCGATCCTCGGGATCGGCATGTTCAGTACCGTCTTCGACCTGCCCAACGTGCACTTCGCGCAGACGGGTTCGGCCTACACCGACCTGGACACGAACGTGCTGTGGTTCGCCGCCCCCGGGGACGCGGAGCGCAAGCTCGGCGCGGTGGAGAGCCGCGTCGACGGGCGGATCGGCTTCGCCGGACTGCCGGGCTACGCCGCCGACGACACGACGGCGATCCGCCGGCTGCTGGCGGACCTCGCCGGGGTCAGCGAGTACGCGGGCTATCTGGACTTCACCCCGCCGGAGCTGGCCGACACCCCGTGGCGGGTGGTCCGGGCGGTCGTCCCGGAGCTGCTGAGCATGTGCCTGCCCGGGTTCCCGCCGAAGGGCCATCCCCGGATGCGAGAGCACGGGGGCGTGACCCATGTGGTCCCACACCCGCTCCCTTGAGCTGCTGGTCCTGGCGGCCACCGTCGCCCCCGCCGAACTCATCCGCGTCGCCACGGCGTTCGGCCCCGCGGCGAAGGCGGGCGCGGACCGGGACCGGGCCGCCCGCCGCGGGCTGCTGGGCGCCCCCGCCGCCTACCTGGTGGTGACCGCGGCGGCCCTCGCCGTCGCCGCCGACGGCGGGTTCGTCCCGGACACCCTGACCGGCAGGCTGCCCGGCGCGCTCTGGCTGCCGGCCGCCGTGGCGGTCGGCGCGGCCCTGGTCGGCGCGGAGTTCGCCCTCGGCGCGGTGCCGCGGCTGCTGGACGGTACGGGCCGGCCGCGGCTCGCCGTCCACCGCGGCGGCGGCGCGGTGGACGGCGGGTACGCGGCGGCCGTCATGGCCACCGCGGCCGCCGAGGAACTGCTGTACCGGGGCCTGTGGATCGGCGTCCTGCACGAGGGCCTGCGCCTGCCGGCCGGGGCCGCCGTCGCGGCGGCCGCCGTGGCCTACGCGGTGGGACACCTGTTCTTCGGCGGGCTCGCGGTGGCGCAGAAGACACTGTCCGGGGCGGTCTTCGGACTGCTCATGGCGGGGTCGGGCAGCCTGGCCGTGCCGCTGGTGGCGCACCTCGCGCAGAACGGGGTGGTCTTCGCCCTGGCCGTCCGCCAGGAGCGCGGAGCCCGCCCGGCCGCCGGACCGGAGGCGGTCGGATGAGCGTGCCCGCCTTCACCGCGCTCACCACCGCCGTGGTCGCCGTCTGGCTGGCCCTGTACCGGCTGCCGTTCGACGATCCGGCACGCCGGCGGCGGACGGCACTGTGGCTCGCCGGCCGGACGGGACTGCGCCCGGAGGCGGCCTTCGCCGTGTTCGGCACCCTCGTGTACCTGGCGCTGGGCGCCCTGGCCCTGGCGGTGCTGCTGGCGTCCACGCCGCTCGACTTCCACCGGCTGTTCGCCGTCCCCGCGCCCGGGACGGCGCTCGTCCTGCTGCTGGCCGTCCTCGGCACCTCCAGCGCCACCGTCCTGTGCGTGTCGCTGCTCTACCGGGCCGACCCGCGGGCGGACGTCCCCGGCGAGATCGCCCGCATCCAGTGGATCGCCTCGATCCTCGCCCTGCCCCGGCACTACCGGTGGATCGTCCCGGCGACCGCCGCGCTGTTCGAGGAGGTGCTCTTCCGCGGGGCGGTCCTGCTCGGGCTCGGGGCACTGGGCTGCGGCCCCGCCTTCGCCCTGGCGTTCAGCACCTGCCTGTTCGCGGCCGGGCAGGTCGCCCTGGTCTCCACCCGCACCCAGGCGTACGTGCTGGGCGCCTCCAGCCTCGTCCTCGGCGCGGTCGGCGGCCTGCTGACCACCGCCACCGGCGGCGTGCTGCCCGCCCTGGTGCTGCACATGTCCTTCGCCGGCTTCTACACCCACCTCAGCGCCTCCGCGACCCCCGGAGCGCGCACGGCCCCCGGGAGGCTCAGCCTGTGACCACCGACCAGCCGTCCGCCGACCCGGCCACGCCCGCGCCTGCGCCGCCTCCCGACCCGGACGGCGACGCCGTCGTGCACGCCGACCGGCTGACCGTCGCCTACGGCTCCTTCACCGCCGTCCACGACGTCTCGTTCCGGATCCGCCCCGGGGAGGTGTTCGGGCTCATCGGGCCGAACGGGGCGGGCAAGACCTCGGTCGTCGAAGCGGTCGGCGGCCTGCGGCCCGTCCGCAGCGGCACGGTCACGGTGTGCGGCCACGACCCCCGCCGCGACCGCGACGCGGTCACCCGGCTGCTCGGCATGCAGCTCCAGGAGTCCCAGTTCCCCAGCCGGGCCCGGGTGGGCGAGCTGTGCGACCTCTACGAGGCCGTCTACCGGGCACCCGGCTCCGCGGCCGCGCTGCTGGAGACCTTCGGCCTCGCCGACCGCCGCCGCAGCATGATCTCCGACCTCTCCGGCGGCATGCGCCAGCGGCTGGCCCTGGCCCTCGCCCAGATCGGCGACGTCCGCCTGGTCGTCCTCGACGAACTCACCACCGGCCTCGACCCGCACCAGCGCCGCGAGACCTGGCGCTCGGTCCTCGACCTCGCCGCGCGCGGCGTCGCGGTGCTGCTCACCTCGCACGCCATGGACGAGGTCGAGGCGCTCTGCGGCCGGGTGGGCGTCCTGCGCGCCGGGCGGCTCGTCGCGCTCGACACCCCGGCGCGGCTGACCGAGGCGCACGCGGGCCCGTCCACCTTCGCCGTCGACCTCGGGGCCCCGGGCCCCGGCCGGCCCGCCGACATCGAGGAGCGGCTCGACGGCCTCGGGCTGACCCGGCTGCCCGGCGCACCGCACCGGCCGGAGTTCGCCGGAAGCCACCCCGCCGACTACGACCGCCTCGTGGGCCTGCTGGCGCACGCCGGACTCCCGCCGTCGGCGGTGAGCCGTCGCACCCCCGGCTTCGAGGACGCCTATCTGCGGCTGGTCGGCGACACCGCCGCGAAGGAAGGGGCCTGAGATGTCGACGCTGTGGCCGATCGTACGGTTCGAGTGGCGGCGGATGCGGCGGAACTTCGCCCCGGTCTTCTTCGCCCTCGCCTTCCCGGTGCTGATGCTCTGCATGTTCGGCGGGATCTACGGCAACGAGCCGTCCGCGCAGTTCGGCGGCCGCGGGACGGTGGACATGTCGGTGCCCGCCTACCTGGTCCTGGTCGTCGCCGTCACCGGGCTGATGAGCTTCCCGCTCGGCCTCGCCGAGTACCGCGACCGCAAGGTCCTCAAGCGCTTCCGCGCGACGCCGGTCGACGCGTCCGCCTTCCTCGTCGCCCAGGGCCTGGTGAACCTCGCGCTGACCCTGCTCGGAGCCCTGCTGCTGGTCGCCGCCGGGTACCTGTTCTTCGACCTCCACCTGCCGGCCACCCCCGCGGCGGCGGCCGCGACGGTCGGGGCCCTGCTGCTGTGCGCCCTCGCCATGTACGCGCTCGGGGGAGTGGTGGCGGCGGTCGCCCGGTCCGAGCGGTCGGCGGTGGCCATCGCCAACCTGGTCTACTTCCCCATGATCTTCCTGTCGGGGGCGACCATCCCCCTGCAGATCTTCCCGGACGCGATGAAGACCATCAGCGCCGCACTGCCGGCGACCTACGCGGTCGAGCTGCTCCAGCACGCCTGGCTGGACGGCGCCGCCGACGTCGCCCTCGACCTGGGCGTCCTCGCCGGCGTGGTCGTCCTGGGGACGGCGGCCGCCGCCCGCCTGTTCCGGTGGGAGTAGCGGTGCCGGCCGCCCACCCGCCGCCCGCCGGGGAGGTGCCCGACACCGCCTACCTCACCGCGCTGGCCCGGGCCCGCGCGACGGCCGAGCCGCACGGCGTGCTGCGCGACCCCTTCGCCGACCGCTTCGCCCGCCACTGCCCCGACTCCGTCGCCCGCGTCACCCGGCACACCGCGGGGACCTCCGTCGTCATCGCCCGCACCCTCCTGATCGACCGCCTGCTGTCCGGGCTGTTGCGGGAGGGCCCCTGGGACGTCTGCGTCAACCTCGGCGCCGGGTTCGACGCCCGGACCCACCGCCTGGACTGGCCCGGCTCCTGCCGGGTGGTCGAGGTCGACTGCGCCCCCGTCCTCGACCTCAAGGACCGCCTGCTGCCCGCCGCGACGGCACCCGTCCCGGTGGAACGACTGCGCTGCGACCTGCGCGACCCCACCGCCCTCGCCGGGCTCCTGCGGCCCCGCACGGCGGGCCGCAGGACCCTCCTGCTGGCCGAGGGGCTGCTCACCTACCTCACCGAGGGCCAGGTCCGCGCCCTCGCGGGCGCGGCGGCCGACACGACCGGTGCCGGCGGCGCGTGGATCTGCGACGTCCTCTCCCCGGCCTCCGCACGCACCCTCACCGCCGCCGCCCGCGCCGCCGGAACGGCCCTGACCCTGCACGGCCTCCCCGACCTCGGCGCCTTCGAGCACGCGGGCTGGCGCTGCGAGCGCCTCGAACCCCTGCCCACGGCCCGTCCGCCCAGCCGGGCCGCCGGCACGGCCCGGCTGCCCGACGGCGTCCTGCACCTGAGGCGGGCCGACGCCGTCTGACGGTCCGTCGCCGCGCGCCGGCGGGAGGGCGCCACTACGCCGGTCGGCCGAAGTCCGGCTGCCGACGCGCTCCAGTCTCCCTACCGTGACCGGATGACCCTCAGTCCGTCAGTGCGCAGGCTCCTGTCCCGGGCGGCCGTCCTGGCCGCCGGTGCGAGCGTCGTCCTCGGGCCGCCGCCCGCCGGTGCGGCGGCCCGGGCCGAGCCCGCCCCGCCGCGGGCGCAGGCCCCGCCGGATCCGGCCCTGCTGCACCGCCCCGGGGTCCACCTGCGGCCCCGCCAGGGCGCCCCCGACCTGCCCGACGACCTCTCCGCCCTGTCCTGGCTGGTGGCCGATGCCGGCAGCGGTGAGGTGCTCGCCGCCCACAACGCCCACCTGGGCCTGCCCCCCGCCAGCACCATGAAGACCCTCTTCGCCCTCACGGCCCTGCCCCGGCTGCCGCGCAACGGCATCCACACCGTCACCGACGCCGAACTCGACGACGTCGGCGAGGGCAGCAGCCTGGTCGGCCTCGACGCCGGCCGCACGTACCGGATCGCGGACCTGTGGCGGGGCGTCTTCCTCAGCTCCGGCAACGACGCCGTCCACGTCCTCGCCGCCATGAACGGGGGCTGGTCGCAGACGGCGGCCCAGATGCAGGCCCGGGCCCGCGCCCTGGGGGCCGCCGACACCCATGTCGTCTCCCCGGACGGCTACGACGCGGAAGGCCAGGTGTCCTCCGCCTACGACCTCGCCGTCTTCGGCCGCGCCGGGCTCACCGACCCCGACTTCGCCCGCTATGCGGCCCTCGCCGACGCCCCGTTCCCCGGGGACACGGACGCCGAGGGCCGGCCCACCTGGACGTACGGCATCGAGAACACCAACCGGCTGCTGACCGGCGAGGACGGCGTGGGCCGCTACCCGGGCATCATCGGCGTCAAGAACGGCTACACCTCCGACGCCGGGTACACCCTGGTCACGGCGGCACGGCGCGACGGCCGCACCCTCCTGGCCACCGTCATGAACCCCCAGCGGGGCGGCGCCTTCGCGGTGTACGAGGAGACCCGGGCCCTGCTGGACTGGGGATTCGCCGCCGCCGGACGGGTGGACCCGGTCGGATCGCTCCGGCCACCGCCGGTCAGGCCCGTGCGGACCGCCGGGCCGCCGGTCGCCGCCCCCAGGCCCCCCGCGCCGTCCCGCACCGGCTACGGGTGGCCGGCGGCCGCCCTCCTCGCGGTCCTGGCCGCGGCCGCGGCGGGCCTGTACCGGTTCCGGCGCCGCTGAGTCCGCCCGCCGGGGGCGCGCCGGCTCACGCGCCCCGGTGCCGTGCGCCCGTCCGGAGCCTGGTCCTCACCAGGGGGCGCAGGGACCGGGCCACGTCCACGTCGAAGGACTCCGTGCTGGGGGTCAGCATCGCCGCGGCGGCGGTGGCCACCCCCAGCGCGCAGGCGCCGACCGGATCCTCCCCGGCGATCAGCCCGGTGACCAGGGCGGCGACCATGCTGTCCCCCGCCCCGGCGTCGCTCAGGGGCTCGCCCGGCAGCGGCGGCGCGTAGAGCTCGGTGTGGCCCCGGCCGGTCGAGCAGAGCGCGCCCAGCGCTCCGAGGGTGGTGACGGCGACCTCCGCGGCCCCGGTGGAGAGCAGCCGCTCGTTCAGCGCCTCGGCGTCGTCGAAGCCGATGACGGGCCGGTCGGCCAGGCTCTCGGCCTCCGTCCGGTTGCACCTGAGCAGGAACACCCCGTGCGCCAGCGCTCCGCGCAGCGCCGGTCCGGAGGTGTCCAGGACCAGCCGGGACCCGGCCCCCTCGACGCGGCGGGCGACGGCCCCGTAGAAGTCGTCGGGCAGGCCGCCGGGCAGACTCCCGCTGGCCACGACGTACGGGCACCCGGCGGCGGCCCGCTCCAGCACGTCCAGGCACCGCCGCGCCTCGCGTTCGTCCAGGCGCGGGCCGGGCGGCACGACGTGGTAGCTGCGGCGCGGTCCGGCCTCGAAGAGCACGAGTGCCTCGCGGGTGTCGCCGCCGATGCCGACGGCGACGTGGTCGACGCCCTCTTCGTCCAGCAGCCGGTTCAGGCGAAGGCCGACCTCGCCTCCGGCGGTGTGGACGGCGGTGGCCCGTCCGCCGAACCGCACGACGTGGCGGGCGACGTTGATCCCTCCGCCCCCGGCGGCCACCGACCTGACCCGGGCGCGGTTCTTGCCGACCTCCTCCAGGTGCCCGACCTCCCAGCAGAGGTCGACGGTGGGACTCATCGTCAGGGTGAGGACCGTAGCCCCGGCCGCCTTCATCGCACGGCCCCCGTGGAGGGGAGCACGTCCGGCCGGGGGCCGACGGGCTCCTCGAGGACGCTGCACGAGACCGGGCCGAGCAGGTCCGCCACCCGGCGGAAGACGTCCATCAGCAGGTCGTCCACCGTCAGCATGCCCACCAGGCGCTGCCCGTCGAGGACGGGGAGGCGCCGCAGGCCGCTGGTGCGGAACGTCCGGTAGGCGGCGTGGATGTCGTCGGCCCCGTCGATCGTCACGGCCGGGGTGCTCATGACCTCCCGTACCGGCTCGTCGCGGTCGAGTCCCGGGGCCATGGCACGGACCGCGATGTCGCGGTCGGTGACGACGCCGAGCAGGGCCTCGCCCTCCGTCACGACCAGGCAGCCGACGCCCCGGGCGTCCATCACCCGGGCCGCCTCGCCGATGGTCGTCGTGGCGGTCACGGACACCGCGGGCGCGGACATGGACGCGGACACGTTCATCGTCCGGCTCCTTCCTCACAGGCGGTCGGCAGTGGCGGGCCGGGACACGGTCAGCCTGCTGTCGACGTCCACCACTCCGTCGACGCTCTGGCAGAGCCGCACCACCGCGGGCAGCAGCTCGGGCCGTGACACCGTCCCGCTGAGCGTCACCCGCCCGTCGTCCACGGCGACGGTGATCGAGGAGGGGGCGAGGCGCAGGGTCTGCGTGAGGACGTCCTCCACGACCTCCTCCCGGATGGCGTGGTCGCGGCGGAGGAACAGCCGGACGAGGTCGCTGCGGCTGAGCACGCCGACGACCCGGCCGTCCGCGTCGACGACCGGCAGGCGTTTGACGCCGCTCCGCTCCATCACACGGGCCGCCCGGACCACGCTCCACTCGGGGCGGGCGGTGACGGCCGGGCTCGTCATGAGGCCCTGGGCGGTGGGCGTGCCGCCCGCACCGCGCCTGCGGAGCAGGTCCGCCTCCGAGACGACGCCCACGGGGCGCCCGGTGTCGTCGACGACGGGCACGGCGGTGATGTCGAACTCCTGGAGGAGCCGTGCGATCTCCTTGAACGCCGTGGAGCCGCGGACCGTGACGGCACCGGGTGTCATCAGGTCGGCGACGCTGCGGTGCCTCATGACGGCCCGTCCCCGGGCGGGCACCGATCCGGGGGAGGGGCGGGCCTGCGCCCGGCCGCCGTTCCCCGGAACCCGGTGCTGATGTCCGCGGCCGGGCGCGGGCGGGCGCCCGGGCGGGAGCCGCGGCCGACGCCGCCGGCGGTGCGCAGGTGGTGCATGGCGTTCCTCCGCGAAGTGACCGTCCGCGACGCGACGGCCGGGAGAGCCGGGCGGCGCCGCGTCCCCTCCACCATCCACCGGTGCCGGCCGGCCGATCGAGGGCCGAACGGCCCCGTTGCCGGACTGACCGGCCCAAGCGGACCCCGCTTCCCCGGGATGCGCGGCATCCGCTCAGCGGTTCGGCCCGCTGTCGTCGGCCCCGGCCCCGGCCCCGTCCGGGCCGTCCGGGCCGTCCGCCCCGTCGGCCGCAGGGAGCGGCCCGGCGGGCAGGAGCAGCCGGAACCGGGTGAGCCCGGGGCGGCTCTCGGCCGTGACGGTGCCGCCGTGCGCGTGGGTGATGGCCTCGACGATGGACAGCCCGAGGCCGGTGGATCCGGTGTGGCGGGAGCGGCCGGTGGCGCCCCGGGAGAAGCGCCGGAAGACGTCGGGCAGCAGCTCCGGGGGGATGCCGGGTCCGTCGTCGGTCACCGTGAGTCCGGCCCGACGCGAGTCGGCGGACAGGGCGACGGTGATGTGGGTGCCCGCGGGGGTGTGGAGGCGGGCGTTGGCCAGGAGGTTGGCGACGACCTGGTGCAGCCGGTGGGGATCTCCCGGCACGACCACGGGGTCCTCCGGCAGGTCCAGTTCCCAGCGGTGGCCGGGGGAGAGCGCGTGGGCGTCGTCGAGCACGTCGAGCACGACGCGGGTCAGGTCGACCGGCTGCCGCTCCAGCGGGCGGCCGGCGTCGAGGCGGGCGAGTAGGAGCAGGTCGTCGACCAGGGTGCTCATCCGCTGCGATTCCGCGGCCACCCGGCGCAGGGCGTGGCGCACCTCGTCGGGCACCGGCCCCCCGTGGCGCAGCGCCAGCTCGGTGTGGGCCCGCACCGTCGCCACGGGGGTGCGCAGCTCGTGGCCGGCGTCGGCGGCGAAGCCCCGCAGCCGCTCCTCGCTGACGTGGCGGCGCGTCAGGGCGTCGCCGACGTGGCCGAGCATGCGGTTCAGGGCGGTGGCCACCCGGCCGACCTCGGTGTCCGGATCGGCGTGCGGAACGGGACCGGGCATCTCCACCTCACCGGTCGCGAGCGGCAGCCGGGTGACCTCGGTGGCGGTCCGGGCGACCTGTTCGAGGGGGCGCAGGGAGAAGCGGACCCACAGCGCGGCGGCGCACCCGGCCGTGACGAGGGCGGCGCTGAAGACCACGGCCTCCACCGCCTCCAGGCGGTGGACGGTCTCCTCGACGGGACGCAGGGGCAGCCCGGTGATCAGGACGTCGCCGTCGTCGCCCGGAGCGGCGAGGACCCGGTAGCGGCCGAGGGCCGACAGGCGCAGGCTGTACCCCCTGCCATCGGGCCGCACCGCGTTCAGGGTACGGACGTCGGCCGTGCCGAGGGGGACGGACCGCTGGCTGGTGTCGTCCACGACGGCGGCCTGCGTCACCCGGCCGCCCAGCAGGCGCGCGCCGAAGGTCCCCGCCGCCTGGCCCCGGGTGTCGGGGCGGTTGTCGGCGTCGGGTTCGGCCTCGTGTTCCAGGCTGGCCGCGAACCGGCCCCCGCTCGCGGTGAGCTGCTGGTCGACCCGGCCGATGAGGAATCCGTGCAGCGCGAGGGCGGTGACCGTCCCGACGGCCGCGCACGCCAGACCCAGGAGCACCACCAGTCCCACCGTCAGCCGGGCGCGCAGGGAGCGTGGCGGGCGGAGCCGGAGGCGGGTCACCGCTGCTCCGGCTTCAGCACGTAGCCCACCCCGCGGACCGTGTGGATCATCGGGGGGCGACCCGCGTCGATCTTCTTGCGGAGGTAGCTGATGTACAGCTCGACCACGTGCGCGCGGCCGCCGAAGTCGTAGGACCACACCCGGTCCAGGATCCGCTCCTTGGACAGCACTCGGCGGGGGTTGCGCATCAGGAACCGCAGCAGCTCGAACTCGGTGCGGGACAGCTCGACGGCCTTCCCTCCCCGCGTGACCTCCCGGGCTTCCTCGTCCATGACCAGGTCGCCCACCACCAGACGGGGGCTCTGCTCACCGCGCGCCATGCCGGCCCGCCGCATCAGCCCCCGCAGCCGCGCCAGGACCTCCTCCAGGCTGAACGGCTTGGTGACGTAGTCGTCGCCGCCCGCCGTGATGCCCGCGATGCGGTCCTCGACCGCGTCCCGCGCCGTCAGGAACAGCACGCACACCCCGGGGCGGCGCGTGCGCAGCGCGCGCATCACGGACAGGCCGTCCAGGTCGGGGAGCATCCAGTCCAGTACGACGAGATCCGGCTCGAACCGCTCCGCGCAGGCCAGGGCGCCCGCAGCGTCTCCCTCGGTACGGACGTCCCAGCCCTCCGCGCGCAGGGCGGCGCCGAGCACGTCGGTGAGGTCCGGTTCGTCGTCGACGACGAGGACGCGGACCGGGGCGCCGTCGGGCCGCAGGAGCGGGGAGGGCAGGGAGGAAGAGGCGGGAGGGGCAGGTGGGGAGGAAGGGGAGGGAGGGTGCATGGTCCGTCCAGCATCGCCGATGGCGGCGGCCCGCCGCAGGGGCCCCACCTTTGAGTTTCCTCTGAATCACCTCGGAACGGGCCCCTTCAAAGGCTTCTCAGAGGAACCTCCGCCACGGTGGGAGCCGCCCCACCGACCGCTCCCGTCCACGACGGCGGCGGGCCCCGACAGAAGAGGAGACGCCGTGGCCGCCCACTCCGGCTTCGACGCGACCCGGACGCCGACGCGCGGTGCCGTCGGCCCGCCGCTCGCCCCCCGGCTCCTGCCGGCGGGCCTGCACGTGCTCGGCTGGGCCGGCGCCGCCGCCGTGCTCGGCCTGTGGTGGGCCGACACCACCGCCGTGGTCGGCGCCGCCGGCTGGCTGACCGGCGCGGGCCGGATCACGGGCCTGCTCGCCGGCTACGCCTGCGCCGTCATCGTCGTCCTGATGGCCCGTGTCCCCTGGCTGGACCGCACGGCCGGCAGCGACCGCCTGGCCCGCTGGCACGCGGCCGGCGGCCGGTACGCGATCTCGCTGGTCCTCGCCCACACCCTGCTGACCGTCTGGGGCTACGCGCTCACCGGCCACACCGGCGTGCTCGACCAGACCGGCCGCCTGGTCCTGCACTACCCGGAGATGCTCAAGGCCACGGCGGCCTGGTTCCTCTTCGTCCTCACCGCCGTGGTCTCGGCCCGCGCGGCCAGGCGCCGGCTCTCGTACGAGACCTGGCAGCTCCTGCACCTGGCCACCTACGCGGCGGTCTTCCTCGCCTTCGGCCACCAGCTCGCCGACGGGGCCGACTTCGTCGGCAACCGCGCTGCCCAGGCCCTCTGGTACGCCATGTACCTGTCGGCCGCAGCCCTCGTGCTCTGGTTCCGCTTCCTCGTCCCGCTGCGGTCCGCGCTCCGGCACCGGCTCACCGTCGCGGAGGTCCGGCCCGAGGGCCCGGGGGTGGTCTCCGTGCTCGTCACCGGGGACCGCCTCGACGAGCTCGCAGCCCTCCCGGGGCAGTTCCTGCGCTGGCGCTTCCTCGCCCCGGGCCTGTGGTGGACGGCGAATCCGTACTCGCTGTCCGCACCGGCACACCCGCGGTTCCTGCGCATCACGGTGAAGGCGCTCGGGGGCCACAGCGCCGCCCTGGCACGGCTCCGTCCCGGGACACGGGTGTGGGCCGAGGGCCCGTACGGGGCCCTCGTCGCCCGCAACGCCCGGCCCGGCAGCGCCCTGCTGCTGGCGGGAGGCATCGGGATCACCCCGCTGCGCGCCCTGTTCGAGACCATGCCCGGAGACCTGATCCTCGTCCACTGGGCGCGCACCCCGGCCGATCTGGTCCTGCGCGGCGAGCTGGACGCCATCGCCGCCCGGCGCGGCGCCCGCGTGTACTACTCGGTGGACGAACCCGCCGGACACGCCCTGCCCCTCACCGCCTGCGGCCTCACGGCCCTCGTCCCGGACCTCGGCCGGCGCGAGGTCTACCTGTGCGGGCCGCCGGGCATGACCGCCGCGGCCGGAACCGCCCTGCGCGAGGCGGGCGTCGACCCGCGACGCGTCCACCAGGAGTCCTTCGCCCTGTGAGATCCGCCCCCGCCCGCCCCGCCCTCCCAGGAGCCCCCGTGCGCCGCATGGCCCTCACCACCACGGCAACCGTGACCGGCATCGTCTCGCTGCTCGCGCTCAAGCCGCACCACGGCGAGCGTCCCGCCGTCTCCGCGCGCCCGTCGCCGGGCACGGACCCGGCCTCCGGCGCGGCGTCCGGCCCGACGCCCGGGTCCGCCGGGGCGAACCGCACGGGCACCTTCACCGGATCCGTGATCGACACGCGCTACGGTCCCGTGCAGGTCGCCGTCACCCTGAGCGGGGGCCGGCTGACGGCCGTCGAGGTGCTCCAGGTGCCCTCGGAGAACCGGCGCGACCGCACGATCGCCACCTACGCCGTCCCCCGTCTCACCGACGAGGCCATCGGCGCCCAGAGCGCGGACATCGACGCGGTCTCCGGCGCCACCTACACCAGCGAGGGGTACGTCCGCTCCCTCCAGAGCGCCCTGGACCGGGCCCGTGGCTGAGGACCCGCCCGGCCCGCCCCAGCGCCTGCGCCACACCGAACACGTCATGGGCACGGTCTTCTCCTTCGACCTGCGCCACCCTCCCACCCGGGCGAACCGGGCCGCGCTGCGGGAGGCGGTCGCCTGGCTGCACCACGTGGACCGGGTCTTCTCCACCTACCGCCCCGACAGCGCCGTCAGCCGCATCGGCGACGGATCGATGAACGTCCGCGACGCCCCGCCGGAGGTCGACCGGGTCCTGAGCATGTGCGAGCGGGCGGAAACCGCCAGCCGGGGGCGCTTCTCCGCCCGCGCCGGCGGCCGCCTGGACCCCTCGGGGCTCGTCAAGGGCTGGGCGGCCGAGCAGGCGTACGGCATCCTGCGCGCCGCCGGAGCACCGAACAGCCTCGTCAACGGGGGAGGCGACATCCGCCTCGGCGGCGAGCCGGCCCCGGGCCGCCCCTGGCGCGTGGCCCTCGCCGACCCCTGCCGGCCGGGCGGCGTGCTCACCACCGTCGAGGGGCGGGACTTCGCGGTGGCCACCTCCGGCGGCGCCGAGCGCGGCCCCCACGTCCTCGACCCCCGCACCGGCCGCCCCGCCCACCGCCTGCTCGCCGCCACCGTCACCGGCCCGGACCTGACCTGGGCGGACTGCTGGGCCACGGCGGCGGTGGTGCTGGGCGCCGACGCCCACGCCTGGATCGGGTCGCAGCCGGGATACGAGCTCCTCACGGTCGGCCTCGACGGCCGGGCCCGCCGCAGCGCCGGATTCCCCCTCCGCGTGACCGACGGGCCCTGAGGCGAGGGGCTGCGACGTCACGGGTTCACAGGCCGGGGGCTCCCCACAGCGGGAACCAGCGGCTCACGTCGGCCTCGACGCGCAGGTCGTCCTTGACCACGGCCTTGATCTGGAGTTCCAGCGGGTTGTCCCGCTTCTGGCCGGGCAGCGGGGCGAAGGGGTAGAAGGTGCCGCGCTTGTAGAGGTAGACCAGGGCGAGGGGGCGCAGCTCGGCGTCGCGGAAGGACACCAGGGAGCACAGGAGCTGCGGGCCGAAGCCGCCGTCCTGCAACGCGGTGTTGACCGCGTGCAGGTCCCCCACGAGCGCGGGCAGGTCCTCGGGGGTCCGCTCGGAGAGCAGCCACGTGTATCCGTACCCGTCCCGGCTGAACTCCACCGGCGCGCCGCCGCGTCCGGAGTCCGCGTCCAGGAGGGCCCGTACCTCCTGGCGGATCCCGGTGAAGGCGCCGCCCTCGATGGAGGCGAAGCAGACCGAGCCCGCTCCGGTCGGTGCGAAGCCGGCGGCCGCCTGGAGGGTGACGGCGGCCGAGGGCAGGCCGAACAGCTGGTCCAGGTCGGGTCCGACCGGCTTGGACCGCCCGAGCAGCACGTCCCAGAAGCCCATGGGCTCCCCCCTCCTCCTCAGGTTTCCCCGCCGCCCGGTCCGCCCAGCTCGGCGGCGACCTCGGCGAGGGCCTCGAGCCGCCGTTCCAGGGTGGGGTGGGTGGCGAACAGGTTGGCCAGCGCCGTGCCGGGTCCGAGCGCGGGGGTGAAGAAGAAGGCGTTGAACGCCTGGGCGGTGCGCAGGTCCTCCGTCGGGATGCGGGCGATGTCCCCCGTGACCTTGGTGAGGGCCGAGGCCAGCGCGGACGGCTTGCCCGTGAGCATGGCCCCGGCGCGGTCGGCGGCCAGCTCGCGGTAGCGGGACAAGGCCCGGATCAGCAGGAAGCTGAGCGCGTAGACGAGGGCCGAGACGGCCATCACGGTCAGGAAGACGACGGCGGTGTTCTGGTCGCGTCCGCGCCCGCCGAACGCCTGGGAGTAGAACGTGAAGCGGACGGTGAGTCCGGCGATCACGCCCAGGAACGAGGCGATGGTGATGACGGTGACGTCCCGGTGCGCGACGTGGGAGAGCTCGTGCGCCAGCACGCCTTCGAGCTCCTCCGTGGTCAGACGGCGCTGGAGCCCGGTGGTGACGCACACCACGGCGTGGTCCGCGTTGCGTCCGGTCGCGAACGCGTTGGGCAGGTCCATCCGCGAGACGGCGACCCGGGGCTTGGGCATGTCGGCCGTGGCGCACAGGCGGTCGACGATGCCGTGCAGCTCGGGCTGCTCCTCGGGCGTGACGATCTGCCCGTGCATGGCGTACAGGGCGATCCGGTCCGCGTACCAGTACTGCACGCCGAGCAGTCCGGCGGCGATGACGACGACCAGGACGGTGGACTTCAGCAGCACGATCAGCGCGGCGACGAACGCCACGTAGACCAGCCCCAGCAGGAACATGGTGACCGCCATGCGGGCGGTCAGCTGACGGTCGGGCTCGAAACGGCTGCGCACCGCCATCACCTCGGGTCCGGGTCGTCCGGGCCGGTGTCCGGCTCGTCGAGCCGGACCGGCCGCGCCGCGGCGGTCGCGTACCGGCCGCCGCCGGAAATCCACACGGTCATGATGTCGCCTCCGGGTCGGACGGCCCCTCCGGCCGTTCGCCGCGGCCGGGGGCCGGTCCAGGGGAGTCCCTCCTTCCATCATCGCGCAGTGGCGGCCGCGTTCGCCCGGACCGGGCGGCCGTCCGCCGGGGGCGGCCGGCCGCGGTTGGCGGAAGGTCGGCTTCCGTGCGCGGACGGGCTGCGTCAGAGTGGAGGGGGCGATCCAGGTACCGCCAAGGACCCGCGAAGGACCCGCCGAGGACCCGCGAAGGAGGCCGTCCCGCATGCCGGAGGACCCCGAGGACGCCGCCACCCTCGCCCGCGTGGCCGACCGGCTCGTCAAGGCCTTCGCCGGGCTCGACCGCGAGACCGTCGAGAGCGCGGTCGGCACCGCCTACGCCGAGCTGCGGTACGCGCGGGTGCGCACCTACCTCCCGATCCTGGTGGAGCGCCGCGCCCGCGACCTCCTCGCCGCGGCGGGCGACGACCCGTTCCCCGGAGGGGAGGGGGACAGGGACCCCGCGGGGCGCTGACGGCGCCGCGCGGCCCGGCGCCGCGGGGGCGCGCCGGAGCGGTACGGCCCTGCCCGACCTACCATGACCATGGAGGACCAGGTCCCTCTGCACCCCGCACCTGCCACGGCATCGGTAGGGAGGCCGGCATGGAGTTCGGGAACGGATCCGGGGGAGTGGACGGCTCGCGCTACCTGCCGATCTCCGAGCACGGCCTGATCGGCGACCTCCGTACGGCCGCGCTCGTCGGGACCGACGGCACGATCGACTGGTACTGCTGCCCGCGCTTCGACGCGCCGAGCGTGTTCGCCTCCATCCTCGACGCCGACCGGGGCGGATCGTGGGAGCTGGCCGCCGACGTGCCGGCGCGGACCCGGCAGTTCTACTTCCCCGACACCAACGTGCTGATCACGCGGTTCTACGCCGCCGACGGGGTGGCGGAGATCCAGGACTTCATGCCCGTCGTGGACGAGTCGCGCGAGGGGGCCCGGCACCGGCTGATCCGGCGGGTGGTCTGCGTGCGGGGCAGCCTGCCCTTCAGGACGCGGATCGCCCCCCGCTTCGGCTACGGCGCCGAGACGCACACCGTGCGCGTGCAGGCCCACGAGGCCGTCTTCGCAACCCCGTCGATCTCGATGGCGCTGTCCTCCACCGCGCCGCTCGAAACGGACGGCACGGACGTGTCCGCGCACTTCAAACTCCTCGAAGGCGAGTCCGTGGTGTTCGCCCTCGACCGGATCACCGGTGAGGTCCGTCCGCGGGCCTGCCCGCACGCCGAGGCCGAGGAGCAGTTCGAGGCGACGGCCCGCTTCTGGCGCGACTGGCTGGGCCGCTCCCGCTACCGTGGCCGGTGGCGGGAGATGGTGAACCGCTCGGCGCTGACGCTCAAGCTGCTCACCTACGTGCCGACCGGCGCGATCGTCGCCGCCCCGACGACCAGCCTGCCCGAACGGGTCGGCGGCGAGCGCAACTGGGACTACCGGTACGTGTGGGTCCGCGACGCCGCCTTCTGCGTGTACGCCATGCTGCGGCTCGGCTTCACCTCGGAGGCGGAGGCGTTCATGGGCTTCCTGTCCGAACGGTGCATCGAGCCGGCGGCCGGCCCCAGCGGTCCGCTCCAGATCATGTACGGCATCGACGGGCGCACCGACCTGCCCGAGTCCGAGCTGAGCCATCTCGAAGGACACCTGGGATCCGCTCCGGTGCGGGTGGGCAACGCCGCCACCGGCCAGCTCCAGCTGGACATCTACGGAGCCCTGATCGACTCCGTCTACCTGTACGACAAATGGGGGAAGCCGATCAGCAGCGACCACTGGGACGAGGTCGGGACCATCGTGGACTGGCTCTGCGACCACTGGGACCAGCCCGACGAGGGCGTCTGGGAGACCCGGGGCGGCCGCAGGAAGTTCGTCTACTCGCGGCTGATGTGCTGGGTGGCGATCGAACGGGCCGTCCGCATGGCGAACCGGCGCGGCCTGCCGGCCGATCTCGCCCGCTGGCAGCGGAGCCGGGACGCGATCTACCGGCAGATCATGCGGGAGGGGTGGTCGGCCGCCCGCGGAGCCTTCGTCCAGGGGCTGGGCGACGACGTCCTCGACGCGTCCGTGCTGATGATGCCGATGGCCAAGTTCATCTCGCCCACCGACCCGAAGTGGCTCTCGACCCTGGACGCGCTGACCGCGGAGCTGGTCTCCGACTCGCTGGTCTACCGCTACGACCCCCAGGCCAGCCCGGACGGCCTGCGCGGAGCCGAGGGCACCTTCTCGATCTGCTCCTTCTGGTACGTCGAGGCGCTCACCCGCGCCGGACGCCTGGAGGAGGCCCGGCTGGCCTTCGAGAAGATGCTCACCTACGCCAACCACGTCGGCCTCTACGCGGAGGAGATCGGCCGCAGCGGAGAGCAACTCGGCAACTTCCCGCAGGCCTTCACCCACCTCTCGCTGATCAGCGCCGCGTTCAACCTCGACCGCGCCCTCGGCTGAGGCCCCCGGGGACGGCAGGGTGGCCGGGAGGCGGGGGAAGCGGCCCGGGTGGTGCTCGTCCTCGTCGGCCCGGCGGCAGGACACGTCCCGTCCCGTGCGGTATGCCTTTTCCATGGATTCCCGCCGGCGAGCCTGCGTGCCCCGCATCTCGCGGCGCGGCGGGCGGCTGCTGCTCGCGGTGCCCTTCGCGCTGATCGCGGCCGTCACCGTCGTGGACGTCCTGTCCCCGCCCGACATCCACCTGGGGCCGTTCCTGATCGCCGCGCCCGCCGTGACGGCGTCGTTCGAGGGGCCCCGCATGACGGCTTTCGTGGGCGCGGTCGCCGTCCTCGCCCAGTCGATGGTGGCGGTCGTGCGGACCAGCCTGACCGACCTCAACCACACGTACCAGATCATCGCGCTGGTCCTGATCTCGGTCATCGCCACCTTCTTCGCCCATCTGCGGGAGCGGGACGAGAAGAGGATGACGCGGCTGCGCTCCATCGCCCAGGCCGCCCAGAGCGTCGTCCTGCGCCCGCTCCCGCACCGGGCGGGACCGCTGCACATCGCCTCGGTCTACCTGGCCGCGGAGGAGGAGGCGCAGATGGGCGGCGACCTCTACGCGGCGGCCCGTACGGCCTCCGGGACCCGGCTGCTGATCGGAGACGCCAGGGGCAAGGGGCTCGACGCGATCGGCGAGGCCTCCCTCGTCCTGGGCGCCTTCCGGGTCACGGCGCGGGAGCAGGAGCTGCCGGACCTGATCGGGCACCTGGAGGCGGGGGTCGGCTCGGCGGAGGAGGTCCGCGGGGCGCCGGATCCGGGATCCGGCGGGCAGGAGGCGGCCGACGACGCGGACGAGGCCTTCGTCACCGCGCTGGTGCTCGACATCCCCGACCGCGAGCCGGTGGTCCGGCTCGTGAACTGCGGGCACCCGCCGCCGCTGCTCCTGAGGCGGGGGCGCGTCATCCCCCTCGACACGGCCGACGCCAGGCCCCCGCTGGGACTGTCGGACCTGCTCGCCCCCGATGTGGCGGTGGCGACCTTCCCCTTCGACGTAGGCGACGTGCTCCTGCTCTACACGGACGGCGTGGTCGAGGCCCGCGACCCCTCGCGCGCCTTCTACCCCCTGGTGGAGCGGCTCACGGCCTGGGCCCGGGACGACCCGCCGACCCTGCTCGGCCGTCTGCGCGAGGACCTGCAGGCCTACGCGGGCGGCCATCTCGGTGACGACGCGGCACTCGTCGCGGTCGAGCGGCTCGCACCGGGCCCCGGCTGAGGGCCGCACGGGACGAAGGGTCAGGCCAGCGGGGTGCGGTGGAGGCCGATGAGGAGGCGCCAGACGCGTCCGGCGATCTCGGCGGGGGTGGCCCCGATGAGGCCGTGCAGCCAGTCGGCGAGCACCCCGGCGAAGGCGGAGGCCACGGCCGAGGCGACCAGGTCGGGCTCCGGCGCGCCGGCCAGGGCGCGTTCGGCCCGGCTGCGGGCACGCAGGTCCCGGTGGAGGGCGTGGCCGAGCGGTCCGCCGCCGCCGGGGCGGAGCAGTTCCCGGTAGAGCCGGGCGTGGCGGGGGAGGCGGTCGAAGAAGTCGAGCAGGGCGGGCGGCGGGCTCGCCGGGTCGGGGACGCCGCGCCAGGCGTGCAGGGCGTCCACCGCTTCGCGGACGATCTCGGCGCAGGTGTCGACGGCGAGCGCCTCCAGGTCGGCGTAGTGGAGGTAGAACGTGGCCCGGCCGACGCCGGCCCGGCGCGTGAGGGCCGCGACGCCGACCTTGTCCAGCGGGCGGTTCGCGCACTCCTCCAGCAGGGCCTGGCGCAACCTGGCCCGGGTCCGCTCGGTGCGGGGGTCCTCCGGCACGCCGGTCACCCGGCCAGGAGGACGGCGCCGAGCGCCAGGGCGCCGGGCAGGGCCTGCGCGATCAGGATGCGCCGGTTGGCGGTGAGGCCGCCGTAGACCCCGGCGACCACCACGCAGCCGAGGAAGAAGACCCGCACCCGCAAGCCCGTCGGGTCCCCGGCGAGCAGCCCCCATATCAGCCCGGCGGCCAGGAAGCCGTTGTAGAGGCCCTGGTTCGCCGCGAGGGGGGCGGTGGCGCGGGCGAGGTCCGCGTCGAAGCCGGAGAGCCTCCGGCCGGGCGGCCGCTGCCACAGGAACATCTCCAGCACCAGGATGTACACGTGTAGCGCGGCCACCAGTCCCACCAGCACCGTCGCGGTCGTCTCCATCGGCGTGTCCCCACCCTCTCGTCATTTCATGGACAGGTGTCCAGAATAGCTGGACACCTGTCCATGAAATCAAGTGGGAGGGGCGCGTGCGGCTGGGGGCGGCGGAGTCCGGTGGGGCGCCTCCTTGGCGTACGGCGGTCGAAGCCGCGTCGGGAAACTTTCGTTCAAGAGTGTTCCCCGAAGACCGTGGAGCCGCCGGTCGCGCCTAGGGTGCAGACGATCAACTCCCTCCGAGACAAAGGCGTTCCATGTCGATTCCGCGCAGATCGTTACTGGCCGGCTCGACGGCCGGCGCCGCCGCCGTCGTCGGGGGTGCGGGGAGTGCCGGGGCCGCCGGCCGGCCCGCGGCCGCGGCGTCGCCGTTGGTGCAGCGCACGCCCAGCCGCATCGGGGTGCCGGGGGTGGCCGGGCTGCACCTCCAGTTCGGTGCCGATCCCGCCACCGAGATGACCGTCTCCTGGATCAGCCCCCAGTCCGTCCGGCGTCCGCGGGTCCATCTCGGGTCACCGGACGGCGGCGCCGGGCGTGCGGTCGACGCCGAGACCCGCACCTACCGCGACGGGCTCTCCCGGCGGGAGGTGTACGTCCACCACGCGCGCCTCACCGGGCTGCGGCCGGACACCACCTACCTGTACTCGGCCGGGCACGACGGCGCCGCGCAGGAGACCGGGTCGTTCACCACGGCGCCGCGCGGCCGGACCGCGTTCACCTTCACCAGCTTCGGCGACCAGGGCACCCCCAACCTGCGCCGCAGCCTCAAGTGGCCCACCAAGGACACCCCGCCGCCCCTCGGACCCTTCCCGCTCTACACCAGCACCCAGGGCGGCACCGAGGCGTCCGCCGACATCGTGGCCGCGGTCGAGCGGGTCGCCCCGCTGTTCAACCTCGTCAACGGCGACCTCTGCTACGCGGGCGTGGCCGGCGCCATCGGAGAGGACCGCGTCGCGACCTGGGCCGACTGGTTCATCAGCAACAGCCGCTCGGCGCGGCTGCGCCCCTGGATGCCCTGCGTCGGCAACGGCGAGACCGAGAAGGGCAACGGGCCCCTGGGCCTTACCGGCTACCAGACCTACTTCACGCTGCCTGGCCCGACGCCCGCCGCCGACCCCGAGACGCACGGCCTCTGGTACGCCTTCACCGTCGGCGCGGTGCGCTTCATCAGCCTGGCCAACGACGACGTGGCGATCGCGGACACCGGCGACCTGTATCTCCGCGGATACTCGGGCGGCGCGCAACGCCGCTGGCTGGAAAGAGAGTTGAAGGCGGCGCGGGGAAGTGCCGGCATCGACTGGATCGTCGTCTTCATGCACCATCCGATGGTCTCCAGCCACCGCAGCGGCGGCAGCGACCTCGGGATCCGCGAGGCGTGGGGCCCGCTCTTCGACGCGTACGGGGTGGACCTGGTGCTCTGCGGCCACGAGCACTACTACGAACGCTCGCTGCCGGTCCGCGGCACCCTGCCGAACGACGCCCGCACTCCGGTCCCGGTCTCGACCCGTACCGATGTCGCCGACACCGGCCAGGGCACCGTCCACATGATCATCGGAGGCGGCGGCAACTTCGCCACCACCCAGGACGACCTCTTCGAGGAACCCAAGGCCCGCGTCGTGGTCGACGTCGGCAAGGAGCCCGAGGGCCGCCACCGCAAGCCGGTCTACCTCACCGAGGACGCCCCCTGGCGCGCCGTCCAGGACCGCGTCCACTCCCACGGCTTCGCCGCCTTCGACGTGGACCCGGGCACCCGCGGCACCGGACGCACCCGGATGCACGTCACGTACTACACCTTCGACGGCCCCTACGGAGAGCTGACCCCGGTGGACGCCTTCACCCTGGAGCGCCCCCGCGCGGACGCCCGGCACTGACACCCGCCCGGCGGGCGCCGGCTGAGCGGGTTCCGCTCAGCCGGCGATCGCGGGCTGGTCGTGGGTGGCGCAGTGGATGCCGCCGCCGCCCGATGCGATGGCGTCGATCTTCACGGGGACGATCTCGCGGTCGGGGAAGTGCTCCTTCATGATCTGCCGGGCGCGGTCGTCGGCCCGGGAGTCGCCGAACCGGGGCAGGTAGACGCCCTTCCCGCCGATGTAGAAGTTCATGTACGAGGAGACGAAGGCGTCGCCGCGGCCCGTGATCCGGTCGGGGTCGGGCTGGGACAGTTCGATCACCTCGATCTTCTTGCCGCGCGCGTCCGCGGCGTCCTTGAGGACGGACTTCGCCTGGTCGGCCGAGCGCGACCACACGTCGGCCGGGGTACCCGGGAAGGCCTTGTCCAGGAGGACCACGCCGGGCGCGACGAAGCGCATCAGGCAGTCGACGTGCGCGTCGGTGATGTCCTTGCCCTTCACGCCGGCCAGCCAGATGACCTTGGTGACGCCGAGGGCCTTCTTGAGTTCCGCTTCGACCCGCTCGCGGCTCATGCCGGGGTTGCGGTTGGAGTTGACCACGGAGCTCTCGGTGAGCACCAGCGTGCCGAGGCCGTCGGTCTCGAAGGAGCCGCCCTCGGCGACGACCGGCGTCTCGATCCGGTCGATGCCGTACTTCGCCAGCAGGGTCCGGGCGACCTCGGCGTCGTTGCCGTGCTCCTGCTTCCCGCCCCAGCCGCTGAAGTTGAAGTCGACGCCCTTGACCTTGCCGCCCTCCTCGACGAAGACGGGTGCCGTGTCCCGGGCCCACAGGTCGTCCACGGCGAGCGGGACGACCTCCACGTCGTTGCCGCAGGCCTGCTGGGCGGCCTCCTCCTGGCCGGGCCGGGCCATGAGCACCACCGGCTCGCGCGCCCCGATGGCGGCGGCGAGTCCGGCGATGTCCCTGCGCACGTCGGCCAGTTGGTCGCCCCACACGTTCTCGGACGCGGGCCAGGCCATGAACGTCCGGTTGTGCTTCTCCCACTCGGCGCCGAGCCGGCGCCCGTTCGCCCCGCCGGAGCCCTCCGGGGTGCCCTCCCGGTCCGGGTCGTCGGGTTCGGAGCAGGCGGTCAGTCCGAGGGCGAGCACGCTCGCGCCCGCGAGGGAGCGCAGCATGGTGCGGCGTGACAGGGCGGGGATCGACACAGGGGCCTCCGGTGGGCGGGGGAGAGGGGGAGGGGGCGGGCCGTACGACCGGCCGGGCGGGCCGTGCGCACCGCCGGCGGCGTCCGGGTCCGTGCGGACGGGGGCTCAGGGCATCGGCTCGTGCATGGTCGAGCAGTGGATGCCGCCGCCGCCGCCCATCAGGCGGTCGACGTCGAGCTGGACGACCTCGCGGCCGGGGAAGGCCGCCGCCAGGGCCTGCCGGGCGGCCTCGTCCTTGGCGCGGTCGCCGAACTGCGCGGTGATCACGCCGCCGTTGACGAGGTGGAAGTTCAGGTAGGAGTCGACGAACGCCGAACTGCGCGAGCGCACGGTGTCGGGGCCGTCCACCCGGATCACCTGGAGGCGCCGGCCGCGCGCGTCGACCGCCGCGGAGAGGATCGCGAACTGCTCGCGGGCGTCGCGCGCCCACACGTCGTCGCGGTCCTGGGGCGGCAGCTGGACCATCACCACACCGGGGCGGACGAAGCGCGAGGTGACGTCGACGTGGTCGTCGGTGATGTCCTTGCCCTTGATCCCGGGCAGCCAGATCATCTTGTCCGCGCCGTAGGCGTCGAGGAGGGCGTGCCCGATCTCGTCCCGGCTCATGCCCCGGTTGCGGTTCTTGTTGACGAGGCT
The DNA here is from genome assembly GCF_044763325.1 of Streptomyces sp. NPDC096136. Taxonomy (NCBI): domain Bacteria; kingdom Bacillati; phylum Actinomycetota; class Actinomycetes; order Kitasatosporales; family Streptomycetaceae; genus Streptomyces; species Streptomyces sp. NPDC096136. The sequence goes on from NZ_JBIWFZ010000024.1 coordinate 103,939, forward strand.
GCTCTCGGTGGCCATCAGCGTGCCGTCGCCGTCGCACTCCACCGCTCCGCCCTCGCCGACCAGGTCGGCGTAGGTGAGCCGCAGGCCCCGGCGGCGGGCGACGCGCTCGGCGACGCGGGCGTCGTCGGTGTGGACCTGCTTGTCGCCCCAGCCGTTGAAGTTGAGGCAGAGCGCGTCCAGTCCGCCGTTCCCGTCGTGGCGGAAGACCGGGGCGATGTCGCGCATCCACAGGTCGTCGGTGGGGATCGCGGGGGTCACCTCGACCTGCGGGCCGCACAGGCTCCGCGCCTCACGGGCGCTGTAGTCGTCGGGGACGCACATCACCACGGGCTCGAACGCGGCGATCGTGCGCGCGATCAGCGCGATGTCCTCCTGTACGCCGGCCAGCTGCCGCCCCCACACCGACTTCCGCGACGGCCAGGACATCCACGTCCTGGCGTGGGGCACGTCATCGGCCGGTACGCGGGGGCGCACTCCCCCCGGGCGCGGCGCGCCCGAGGCGGCGGGCCCCGTGAACACCCGTGCCCCGAGGGCGAGGCCGGCCGCCCCCAGCACGCTCCGGCGGGAGGGGAGGACGCTGAGCAGGCGGTCGGCGAGCGAGCGCTCGCCGCGGTGTTCGGTCATGGCATCTCCAGATCAAGTGGACCATCGCCGGGCCGGCGCCGCCTGCGCGGGCGGTGCGCGGGCGAGGGGGGCGCCGATCGGCCGGGGCTCCCGCCCGGCCTCAGCGTCGCACTGACTGAAAATTCAGTCAAATTCTGACGCCCGTCGGAGGCGGTGCGCTCCGGGAAGGCCGCGGGCCCCGGCGCCGTTCGCCGGGGCCCGCAGGGATTCGGCTCGGGGGTTCAGGGCGTGAGCAGGCGGTCCTGCTCGACCAGGGGCCGGCCGCCGTGCCAGTCCAGGGCCTCGCCGAAGCGGACCAGTTCGCCGTACAGGGCGGGGTCCGCCTGGGGAGCGGACACGAGGTCGAGCACGGCGCGCGCCGCCTCGGCGGGCGTCCGGGCCCCGCTGAAGTCGGTGAACCACGGGCGGGAGGTCGCGGTGTCGACCATGCCGGGGCACACGGCGGCGACCAGGGTGCCGTCCGCGAGGTCGCGGGCGCGGCGTTCGGCGGCGACCGCGCGGACGGCGGCGACCTGGGCCACCTTCGAGGGCACGTTCAGCCAGCGCGGCCAGCCCGCCTCGGCCGCCGTGTTGTGGTGGATCGCGGCGCGCCAGGACTCGACGGCGTACTCGACCTGGTCCAGGCTCGCACCGTCGAACAGGGGGTGCAGCCGGGGGTCCAGGTGCCCGAGGGTGCCCAGGCCGCTGGCCACCACGAGCAGCCTGCCGCAGGGCCGCAGGACCGGGCCGAAGGACCGCAGGACGGCGTGGGTGGCCGTGTTGGAGACGTCGATGAACTCGTCGGCGCGCGCGGCCTGCGACTCGTGGGGCAGGAGGCGGGTGACGGCGTTGGAGACCACCACGTCGACGCCGCCGTAGCGGGCCCGCAGCTCCTCGGCGAGGCGGGCGATCTCCTCGGTGTCGGTGACGTCCAGGACGCGGCCCTCGACCCGGGCGCGGGTGCCGGGCAGGCCCGCCGTCTCGCGGGCCGCTTCGGTGACGCGCCGGTGGTCGCGGCCCGTGAGCAGGACGAGGTCCTCCGGCCGCATGCGGGCGGCGAGGCCCTCCGCGAGGGCCCGGCCCAGGCCCTGGTTGGCGCCGGTGACGAGTGCGATGCGTGAAGTGTTCATGCCCTCACGGTAGGAAGCCGGGGATCCATGCGTCCAACGAAACTTGTGCATGTGTGGTATGCGTAAACCTCATGGACTTCACGGACGTGTCGCTGACCGCGCTGCGGGTGTTCCGCGCGGTGGCCGAGCAGGGGACCTTCACCGCGGCCGCGGCCTCGCTGGGGTACACCCAGTCGGCGGTGTCCCGGCAGATCGCCTCCATCGAGCGGGCCGCCGGTGCGGAGCTGCTGGTGCGGCGCCGCGACGGCGTACGGCTGACCCCGGCCGGGCGCATCGTCATGCGCCGGGCGACGGCCGTGCTCGACGAGATCGACCGGGCCGCCCGGGAGCTCTCCGGCCTGCCCGGTCCGGGCGGGACCGTACGCCTGGGCTGGCTGCCCTCCGCCGGTACGACCCTGGTGCCGCGGGCCCTCGCCGCGCTGCGCCGCGGCGATCCGGGCGTGCGCGTCGTCAGCCGGGAGGGGACCACCCCTGCGTTGGCGCGGGCCCTGCGGGCGGGCAGCATCGATCTCGCCCTGCTCGCCTCCGCTCCGCCCTTCCGCGCGCCGGACGCCGAGTCGCCCCCGCTGGCGCTCCAGACGCTCACGGAGCGGTCCCTGTGCCTGGCCGTGCCGGAGGCGCACCCGCTGGCCCGCGGGGAGTTCGCCGACGTGGCCGACCTGACCGGACAGCAGTGGATCGCCGGCCCGTCCTCCGGTGCGGACGTGCTGCTGGGGGTGTGGCCGGGCCTGGACGAGCGGCCCGAGATCGCGCACACGGCCCGGGACTGGCTGGCGAAACTGCACCTGGTCGCCGCGGGCTGCGGGCTGACCACCGTGCCCTCCGCGATGGCGGCCGCCGTGCCGCCCGGCGTACGCGTCCTGCCGGTGCGCGGCGGGCCGCAGGAGACCCGGCGCCTGCTGCTGGCCCGGCTGCCCGGTCCGCCGGCCGAACCGGTGGTCCGCCTCGCGGCCGCCCTGCGGGCCGCGGCCCTGGAGGTCGACCTGGACCTGTGAGCCGGCCGCCGAGCGCACGCGGCCTTCGGCCGGGCCGGCCGCGGAGCGCCTCCCGGCGCCGCCGGCCGCCGCCGCCTTCGGGCAGGGCTTCCTACGCGTCGGCGGGCGTGCGGGTGCCGGCGTCGGCCTCGACGACGCGTCCGTCGCGCAACTCCACCACGTGGTCCGCGAGTTCGATCAGGTTCGGGTCGTGCGTGGCGACGAGGACGGTGACGTCCTTGCTGCGGACCACCGCGCGCAGCAGCTCCATGATCGACCGGCCGGTCTCCAGGTCGAGCTGGCCCGTGGGCTCGTCGGCGATGATCAGCTCGGGGTCGTTGGCCAGGGCCCGGGCCAACGCGACGCGCTGCTGCTGGCCGCCGGAGAGTTCGCCGGGGCGCTGCTCGGCGTGTTCCGCGAGGCCGACCAGGGCGAGCAGGGTCCGTGCGCGCTCCTCGCGCTCCTTGGCCGGGACCCGGCGCAGCCGCATCGGCACCCCGACGTTCTCCAGGGCGGTGAGGACGGGGATCAGCCCGAAGGACTGGAAGACGAAGCCGATGCGGTCGCGGCGCAGGGCCAGCAGGCCCGCTTCGTCGAGGGCCGCCAGGTCGGTGCCGTCGAGGGTGATCCGCCCGCTGCTCGGGGTGTCGAGGCCGCCGACGAGGTTGAGCAGGGTGGTCTTGCCGGACCCCGAGCGCCCTCGGAGCGCGGTGAGCGCGCCGCGCCGGATCCCGAAGGACACCCCGCGCAGGGCGTGGACGGCCTGCGGTCCGCTGCCGAAGCTGTGGTGCACGTCGTCCACCACCACGAGCGGCGTGCCGCGGTCCTCCCGGGCCGGCGCGGACGTCGCCGCAGAACTCTGATGGGCTGTCATGGCAGGTGCTCCCCCGTGGAGTCGAGTGCGCCGCCCCCGGGCCCGCCTCCCGTACCCGCAGGGCCGCTGTGACTTTCTGATCACATTTGCGCACCTGTCACCTACTTCACGCAAGTCCCTTCCGTTGATCATCCGAATCTGACAGCATCGTCCGCTATCCGGGACTGCGAGTCCGGACGGGGGAGGGACTGCACACGTGCTCGGCTTCGTCGTGCGCCGACTGCGCGGGCGATGGCCGCTCGCCGTCGCCGCACTGCTCACCGTATTGATCACGGCCACCGCTCTGACCGCGCTGACGGCGTTCACCCGCGGCGTGGGGGAGGAAGGCCTCCGGCGCGCCCTGGCCGGCCCGGAGCGCTCGCGGACGACGGTCGTGGTCACCAGCGGCCGTCCCGCCGCCTCGCGGGCCACGGACGACGCGTCCGTCCGGGCCTTCTCCGGCAAGGTGTTCGGGCGGCTTCCGGTGGCCGCGCAGAGCCTGGCGCTGAGCCGCTCCTACGGGCTTCCCGGGGCCTCCGCCTCGGGCCGCGACGCCGACCTCACCCTGCTCGCCGCGCTCGGCCGCACGCACGTGCGGCTGTTGGAGGGGCAGTGGCCGCAGCCGGTGACCGCCCCCGTCGCGGGCGGCTCCGTGCCGCCCCAGGCGGCCGTGCCGCGCACGGCGCTGGCGCGCCTCGGCCTGACCGGATCGGCCCTGCCCGCGCAGGTCCGCCTCGACGACCGGTTCGGCGGGCCCGCGCTGACGGTCCTGGTGACCGGCGTGTACCGGGCCGCCGATCCGGACGACGCCTACTGGCGGCTCGACCCGCTCGGCGGCCGGGAGATCCGGACCGGCAGCTTCACCACCTACGGCCCCCTCCTCGTGGACGACAGCGCCTTCACGGCCGGAGGCCTCCTCCAGGAGTACCGGTCCACGCTCCTCACCCCGGACCTGGGCACGATCCGCGCCTCCGAAGCCGAGGCGGTCCGCGCCGCCGCAGGCCCCGCGGGGCGCGACCTGGAGCGCACCGCCTCGCTCCGCACCTCCACCGAACTCCCCGAGCTGCTTGCCGAGACGGACTCCGGACTGCGCGTCGCCCGGTCCGCCCTGCTGGCGGGCGCCCTCCAGCTCGCCGTGCTCGCGGCCGCCGCGCTGCTCCTCGTCTCCCACATCATGACGGTCCGCCAGGAGCCGGAGCGGGTCCTGCTCACCGCGCGCGGCGCCTCCCGCCGGCGCCTCGGCGCGCTGGGCGCGGCCGAGTCGCTGCTGCTGGCCCTGCCCGCAGCCGTCCTCGCCCCGCTGCTGACACCGCCCCTGCTGCGCCTGTCCGGCCGGATCGGACCGCTCGGCCGGGTCCACCTGGAGATCCCGGACACCTGGCTGGTCTGGCCGGCCGCGGCCGGCTGCGCCCTGGCCTGCGTCCTGCTGACGACCCTGCCCTCCGTCCTGCGCGGCGCCTCCGCCGCCGTACTGCGCCGGGCAGGCAGCCGGCAGGCCCTGGTGACGGGCGCCGCCCGCTCCGGACTGGACCTGGCCGCGGTGGCCCTCGCCGTCCTCTGCTACCAGCAGCTGGCGCACTACGGGGGCGCCGACGGCGCCGGCCCGGGCAGCGGCCCCGCCGGCGGCGGGCTCGGCGTGGACCCCGTGCTGGTCGCGGCCCCGGCCCTGGCCCTCTGCGCGGGCACGCTGCTGGTCCTGCGGTTGCTGCCGTTCGCCGCGCGGGCCGGCGGGCGGCTGGCGGCGCGCGGCCGCAGCCTCGGCCCGGCCCTGTTCGGCTGGCAGCTCGCCCGACGGCCCGGCCGCGCCACCGGGCCCGTACTGCTGCTCGTCCTCGCCGTCTCCAGCGGGGTCCTGGCCCTCGGCCAGCACGCCGCCTGGTCCGCCTCCCAGCGGGACCAGGCGGACTTCGCGACCGCCGGCGGGCTGCGGATCTCCGGCAGCAGCATGTCCCCGATGGGCCAGGGCGGACGCTACGGCGCCCTCCCCGGCGCGGACCGCCTGATCCCGGTGGTCCGCCAGGACCAGCAGCTGCCGGGCGGGGGCACCGCCGAGCTCCTGGCGCTCGACGCCGCCAAGGCGGGCGGAACCGTACCGCTGCGCGCGGACCTGCGCGGCGGCCGCTCCGTACGGGAGCTGCTCACCCCCCTCGCCGCCCCCGGGCCGCAGGCCGCCGCCCCCGGCGTCACCCTGCCCGGCTCCCCCCGCCGCATCGACCTCGACGTGACGGTACGGTCCAGCGGCATGAGCTGGGCCGCCGTGAGCCTGCTCCTGCGCGACCGGTTCGGGACCGTCCACACCACCCCGCAGGTCCCCCTGCCCACCGGCGACGGCACCCTCCGCTTCCCGCTGGACGCCCTGACCGACGCCCCGATCGGCTCGGCCGCGACCCCGCTGGCGCTGGCGGGCGTCAACCTCTCCTACGCCGGGGACGGCGGCCCCGCGGGCGACGGCGCCGAACTCGCCCTGCGCCGGATCGCCGCCTCCGACACCCCCGACGGCGCCCCCGTGCCGGTCGCCGCGCCGGCCGCGGCCGGCCCCGCGGGCACCGGGGGCTGGCAGCTGGCGCCCCCGCAGCCGCCCCGCGCCTCCGGAGTCCCCGCCCTCGCCCCGGCCGCGGCCGGCTCCACCGAGGTGCTGCGCCTGCGCTACTGGGGCGGGTTCGGCACCGACCGGGGCGTCCACGCCCTGCTGTTCCCCGCCCCCGCCGCCCCGCCCGCCGCCGCCCTCCCGGCGGTCGCCACCACCGGCTACCTCCGCGCGCTCGGCGCCTCCACGGGGGACACGGTCCACGTCACCGTCGACGGGGTGACCGTTCCGCTGAAGATCACCGCCGCCGTGGAGGCGCTCCCCGTGGCCGGACGCAAGGCGCTCGCCGTCGACCTGCCCACGCTCGGCCGGTTCCTGCTGGAGACCGCCGGGCAGCAGGCGGCCGCGCCCGGCGAGTGGTGGCTGCCCGCCGCCTCGGCCGCCGACCCCGCCCCGGCCCGCGCGGCGGACCTGCTCCGCGAAGGGGTCAGGACCGAACGCGTCCAGCTGCGCGGGGAGATCGCCGACAGCCTGCTCGACGACCCGCTGAGCGCCGGCCCGCAGAGCGCGCTGGGCGCCCTCGCCGCCGCCTGCGCGGTCCTCGCCGCCATCGGCTTCGCCACCGCCACCGCCGCCGAACGGCGCGTGCGCGGGCGGGAGTTCTCGGTGCTGCTCGCCCTCGGCGCCCCCCGCCGCTCACTGGCCCGGGCCGCCGCCGCCGAGGGCGGGGCGCTGATCGTCCTCGGGACCGCGGTCGGCACCGCGCTGGGAGTCGTCCTCGTCCACCTGATGGCGCCCCTGGTCGTGCTGACGCCGGCCGCGCGCCGGCCGTACCCGCCCGTCCGGGTGGACATGCCGCTCTGGCAGACCCTGCTGACGGCCGCCGCCATCGCGGCCGTCCCCCTGCTGTCGGCCGCCTTCGGCGGTCCCCGGGGCCGCGACATCGCCGCCCGGCTGCGCCCCGTGGAGGAGATGTGACCACCCTGCCGCCGTCGGCGACCCCGGAGTCCTCGGCGCCCGCGCGGCCCCCCGCGGCCGTCCCGCGTCCCGCGCCCTGGGTCGGGACCCGGCTGCGGGCAGCCAAGGCCGGCAGCGTGCTCGCCGCCGTGCTGGCGTTCGTCGCGGTCCTGCTGGCCGCCGCCCTGCCACGGGCCCAGGACCGCGGAGCCGACCAGGCGCTGCGGTCCTTCCTCCAGCGCGGCGGGCCCGGCTACACCAGCCTGCTGGCGACCGCGCCGCCGGAACGGGGACAGGGCACGGAGCGCCTCGACGCGACGAAGTCGACCCTGCTCGCGCACACCAGAGGCAGCTTCCACGTCGACCCGGACTCCGTCGTGTACGGCAACTGGACCGTCAAGGGCCGCGGCCTGCTGAACCCGGGGCTCGCCGCCCCGTCGGGCCTGCCGCCCGTGATGCGCCTGCTCTACGTGCGCAACGCCCGGGCGCACGTCCGGCTGGTGGAAGGGCAGTGGCCGGCCGACGCCCCCGCCGCGGGCGCCCCGCCCGCCGCCTCCGCCGAGGACGGGCCGCCGCTGCGGATCGCGCTCTCCCAGCGCGCCGCCCGCACCATCGGCGCCGGCCTCGGAACGGTCCTGACGACCTCACCGGTGCCCGGCGCAGGACCCCGCGCGCAGGTCGTCGGCCTCTACGCGGTCCCCGACGAGACCGAGGACTTCTGGGTGGACCTGGGATGTCTCGCCCTCGCCTGCGAGTACCACGAGGGGGACAACGCCTACTGGGCCGCCGACGCCCTCGTCGAAGCCCCCGACCTGCCCCGGCTCGACGGCTGGAGCTCCACGGCCGAGGACTTCTGGCGGCTCCCGGTCGACACCGGCCGGCTGCGCGCGGACCGGCTCGCCGCCACCGAGCAGGACATCGCCTCGTACGTCACCGGGCCGGTCGCCGCCGAACTCGTCACGCAGACCTCGCGCGACATGCTCCGCACCAACTCGCGGCTGCCCGAGCTGTTCGCCCAGGCCCGGGCCCGCAGCCGGGCCGCGGCACCGCTCGCCGCGATCGGCCCCGCCGGGGTCGCCGGGGTCGCCCTCGTCGTCCTGTGCCTGGCCGGCGCGCTCGCCGCGGACCGCCGGGAGGCCGAGCTGCGACTCCTGCGGGCGCGCGGCGGCTCGCGCGCCGGCATCGTCGGCCGGCTCCTCGGCGAGGGCGCCGTCACCGTGCTCCCGGCGGCCGCCGCGGCCACCGCGCTCGCCGTCCTGCTGCTGCCCACGCCCCGGCTCGCGGCCTCGCTGCTCTGCGCCGCGACCGTCGCCCTGCTCGCCCTGCTGGCCTTCCCGGTCCGCGCTGCCGTGCTGCTGTCCCCACCGCGCCCCGCCGCGCGGTGGCGCAGACCCGTGGCCGAACTGCTGGTCCTCGCCGCCACCGCCGCCGCCGTGTCGGAGGTGCGCCGCCGCGGGGTCGCGCCCGCGGGCAGCGGCACGGACCCGCTGCTGATCGCCGCGCCGCTGCTGCTCGCGCTGTGCGGGGGCCTGCTGCTGGCCCGGCTCCTACCCCTGCTGACGGGGTGGTTCGCCCGGGCGGCCGCCCGCGGCCGCGGGCTGGTCGGCCACCTCGGACTGGTACGGGCCGCGAGCGGCCCCGGCCGCCGCGGGGCCGCAACCCCGGGGCGCGGCCGGACCGGCCCCTCCGTCCTGCCCCTCGTCGCCCTGCTCCTGGCCGTCACCACCGGCGGGTTCGGCTCCGCCGTCCTGGAGTCCGTGGACGCCGCCCGCCTCCTGGGGGCGCACCGGACGATCGGCGGCGACGCGGCCGTCTCCGCGGTCGGGGGCGGCACGCTCCCGGACGCGCTCCTGAAGGCCGCGGGCGAACTGCCGGGCGTGCGGACGTCCGTTTCCCTGTGGACGGACGACGACTCCGCGGTCCTCGGCACCGCAGAGGGCCGCACCCGGGTCACCCTGGTCGTCGCGGAACCCGCCGCGTACGCCGCGCTCTCCCGCGGCCTGGGCTGCGGCGCCTTCGACCCCGCCCTGCTGGGCGGCGGCGGGACGGGCTCCGCGGACGCCCCGGTGCCCGCGCTGTTCAGCGCCGGGCTGGCCCGGCAGGCGGGCCCGGGCACGCACGTCCTGCGGCCGGGACCGGGCGGGGAGCTGCGGGTACGGGCCGCGGGGGTCGTCGACTGCACCCCCGTCCCGTCGGGCGCGGGCGGCGAGACCGTCGTCCTGCCGGCGGGCCCCGCGTCGGCCCTGGTCCGCGGCGCCGACCACGCCAACCGGTGGCTCGCCCTCGGCCCCGTCGAGGCCGGGCGGCTGCGCGCCCTGGCCCGCGCCGACCGCCCGGCACCGACCGCGACGCCGCAGGCCGCCCCGACGCCGCAGCGGACGGCGGAGCCGGCCGCGGCACGGGACGCGGGCGCCGGCGCGCAGCGGGCCGACGAGCGGTACCTGGTGCGCACCAGCGCCGAGTACGTCGCCGAGCTCGGCGCCGATCCGCTCCAGGGCTCGGCCGAGCGCCTGTTCTGGTCCTGCGTGGCCGCGGCCGCCGGCTTCGCCCTGCTGGCCGTGCTGCTCACGCTGCTGCGCAACGTCCCCGAACGCGCCGCGCTGCTGGCCCGGCTGCGCACCATGGGGCTGCGCCGCCGCCAGGGCGTGGCCCTGATCCTCGCCGAGGCCCTGCCGCAGACCCTGGCCGCCGCGCTGGGCGGGGCCCTGACGGCGGCTGCGGCGGTGGCGCTGCTGGGCCCGGCGATGGACCTGTCCACGCTGGTCGGCGCGAGCGCGCCGACCGGCGTACGGCTCACCGCGGGGGCGGTACTGGCACCGGCCCTGGGCCTGGCCGCCCTGGTCGCCGCGGCCGTCCTCGTCGAGGCGGCGACGTCCGGGCGACGGCAGATCACCACCGAGTTGAGAGCGGGAGACCAGCGTTGAACACCGACCAGCCGACCTACGAGGAGCTGCGCCGCAGGGCGGCGGCCGCCACGGAGTCCCGCACCCCCGCCGCGGACGCCGCGATCGCCTGCGACCGTCTGGTGCGGATCTTCAGCACCGACGGCGTCGAGGTGCAGGCCCTCCAGGGGCTGGAGCTGACCGTCGCCCAGGGCGACCTGGTGGCCCTGGTGGGCGCCTCGGGCAGCGGGAAGTCCACCCTCCTCAACATCCTGGCGGGCCTCGACGTCCCCACGGCGGGCAGCGCCGCGGTCGCCGGATACGACCTGCTGGAACTGTCGGCGCGGGACCGGCTGCGCTACCGGCGCGAAGCGGTCGGCTTCGTCTTCCAGCAGACGGCCCGCAACCTGCTGCCGTTCCTGACGGCCGCCCAGAACGTGGCCCTGCCGATGCAGTTGCGGGGCGGGGGCTCCCGCCGCGGCGCCCGCGCCCGCCAGGCCGCCCGGGTCGCGGAGGTGCTGGACGCCCTCGGGATCGGCGACCTGGCGCACCGGCACCCCGCGCAGCTGTCGGGCGGGCAGCAGCAGCGCGTCGCGATCGCCGTGGCGATGGCGAACGACCCCAGGGTGCTGCTGGCCGACGAGCCCACGGGCGAACTGGACTCCGAGACGGCCGCCACGGTCTTCGAGGCCCTCCGCACGGTGAACAGGGAACTCGGCGTGACGGTGGTCGTCGTGACCCACGACCCCATGGTGGCCGGGGAGGTCCGCCGCACCGTGGCGATCCGCGACGGCCGCACCAGCAGCGAGGTCCTGCGCAGCCTGGTCACCGACGAGCACGGCGAGGAATCGGTCAGCGAACGCGAGTACGTGGTCCTCGACCGCTCCGGACGCGTCCAGCTCCCGCCGAAGTTCCTGGCGGCCCTGGGCATGGAACACCGCGTGGCGGTCGACCTGGCCCCGGACCGCATCGAACTGCGGCCGGACCGGGGCGAGTGACCCCGCCCCCGCCGGACCGCGCGCCGGGACTCAGACCGCCGAGATGATCGGCGGGGGAGCGAAGCGCACCGCGCCGCCCGCGCGGACGGCCTCCACCGCGCTCTGGTGCACCAGGCGGCTCGACCGCGGATCGGGGCAGGCCACCGGGCTGCCGGCCAGGGCGTACCACTCCTCGCCGTCCCCGTACCCGACCGCGACGTGCGCGCGGCCCTCCTGCCACTCGGTGTGCACGGTCAGTTCGCCCGACAGCGCCCCGGCCTGCTCCGTGAGCACCCCGTCGTGCCCTGCGAACACACCCGGGGTGGTCCATGAAGTGGGTTCCATCTCAGCTCACCTCGCCGACGGCTTCGTCTTCCAGTCCGGTGCCGTTCATAGTGCCGACCCCCGGCCCGTCCGGTCCAGGGCCGGGTGGCCCTCCGCGCGGGACCACCCGGTCCGGCCGCACCGGGCCCCCGCCCCGACGGGTCATTCCCGGACACCCCCCTCGATCCGGGGCACGACCGCGACGGGACAGTGCGCGTGGTGCAGCAGGGTGTGGGCGACGCGGCCCAGCTGCAGGCCGGAGCGGTGCGCCCGGCGGTGCGCGCCGACCACCACGAGGCCGGCCCCCGCCGTGCGCTCCAGGAGCACCTTGTGCGCGGGACCCTCGACGGGGGTCCGGCGCGGGACGACCCCGGGATGCTCGCGCAGCGGCCCGGTCAGGGCTTCGTCCAGCAGGGTGTCCGCGCGCGCCTGGTGGTACAGGCAGACCCCGTCGGCGAGGGCCGGGTGGGGGGTCGTCTCGTGCGCCGGGCAGTGCCAGGCGCGGACCGCCTCCAGGTCGTCTCCGCGCACGGCCGCCTCGCGCAGCGCGAACCGCACGGCCTCCGCGCCCCCGGGGGCGTCCGACACCCCGAGCAGGATCCGGTGGGGCGCCTCGCCGGGCCCGTCGCCGCGGACGACGACGACCGGGCACAGCGCGCGGGAGGCCACGGCCAGGCCGACCGAGCCCAGCAGCAGCTCCGTGAAGCCGCCGCGCCCCCGCGAACCGGTGACCACCGCCCACGACGTGCGGCTCTCCCGTATCAGTGCCTGGGCGGGGTCCTCGGAGACCACCGCGGTGTCCAGCCGGACCTCCGGGGCGCGCCGCCCGGCCCTGCCGACGGCCGTCCGCAGGGCCTCGGGGCCGGTCTGCTCCTCCGCCCGCTGCCCCACGGGACCCGGGGAGAGCTCGCACCACTCCCAGCGGGAGGCGTACACCACCCGCAGCGGGAGCCCGTGCAGGGCGGCCTCGTCCACGGCCCAGTCGAGGGCCCGGAGCGCGGGCTCGGAGCCGTCGACGCCGACCGTAAGGGGCAGCTCCATCGCGGCAACCTCCTGCGCCGGGCGCTCCGCCGGTGTCGGGTCCGGGCCGACGGTTGACCCCTCCATGCTGCTCGTGCCCCCATCGGCGCGCGAATCGGCGGGGAGGGCGGAGGCCGCTACGGCCCGTCGCCGGGGGCGTCCGCGGCCCGGAGCAGGCAGCGCACGTCGACGACGCCCTCGACGGACCGGGCGAGGTGCTCCGCCAGGGGGATCAGGCCCGGGTCCCGGACCGGGCCGGTGAGGGTGGCGACGCCGTGGGCGACGGCGACCTTGACGGCCTCACGGGAGAGCGGGAACAGGCGTGCGACGACGCTCTCGCGGATCTCCGCGGCCAGGTCCTCGTCGGCGCGCAGGAAGACCTTGAGGAGGTCCGCGCGGCTGACGATGCCCCGGAGCGTGCCGTCGGCGTCGACGACGGGCAGGCGCTTGAGGTGCCGGCCGGCCATCAGGCGGGCGGCCTGGGGGAGGGTCGCGTCGGGGCGGATCGTGACCGCGGGGGTGGTCATGAGGTTCTCGGCGCGGGTGGAGCCGGCTTTGGCGGTGTCGCCGAGGCGGCGCATCTGCTCGATCAGGCCGGGGGCGTGCTCGTGGAACTCCTCCTTGGGCAGGAGGTCGGCCTCGGAGACCACGCCGACGACGTGGCCCTCCCCTTCCAGGACGGGCAGGGCGGTCACCTTCCAGCGCCCCATGGCGGCGGCGATGTCCTTGAAGCCGGTCTCGGGGGTGACGGCGACGACCTCGGTGGTCATCACGTCGGCGACGGTGTACGGGGCGGGGGCGGCGGGAGCGGTCATGGCGTGGGTCCCTCGGTGTGCGGAGGCGGGCGCCGGCGCGGAGCACGGTCCCGGGCGGCCCGCCCCGGTTGCGGCGCCGCAGGTCCGCGACACCCTGGAAGAGGCCGCAGTCGGCGAGGACCGGGGCGCGGTCGCTCTCGACCGGCCGGATTCCACCGTGGCACCCGCCGCGGCGCGGCGGCCAGACCCGACCGGTCCCCGTGGAGGGGGCCGACCGGCCCAAGCGGGGCGCGGGCGGGCAGGAGCAGCCTGGCGGTGACCCCGTCCTCCACCCCTCCACCCAGCACGGAGACCGGCACGAAGAGGCCCAGGAGCAGTGAGTGCCATGCAGAGTACGCCGAGCATCCATCCGCACCCGTCCGGCGGGACGGCCGGACGCACCGACCTCGGCCGCCGCCTGGCGGCCCGCCGTGAAACCCTCGGCCTGACCCGTGAGGAACTGGGCCACAGGTGCGGCGTGGACGGCAACTACATCGCGTACCTGGAGGAACACGCCGCCTCCCCGTCCATCGGCACCCTCGTCCGGGTCGCCGACGTGCTCGGCGTCACGGTCGACGACCTGACCGGCGCCAACGCCGGCCGGGTGGCCGGCCGGTCCACGGCCCGGCGCGACACGGCCCTGGTCCCGCTGGACGAGGAGGAGTGCCGGGCGCTGCTGGGCACGCACGGCGTGGGGCGCATCGCCGTCTTCACCCCCGAAGGCCCGGCCGTCCTCCCGGTCAACTACCTGGTCGCGGGGGCCGACATCGCGTTCCGCACCGCCGCGGAGGCCGTCGCCGCCCGGGCGGCGGGGACGGAGGCCGCCTTCGAGATCGACAACATCGACGACGTCACGGCCGGCGGCTGGAGCGTCCTGGCCGTCGGCGAGCTGAGGGCCGTCACCGCCTCCGAGGAGATCCGCCACCTGGCGGCCACGGCCCGCTCCCAGCCCTGGGCCGGCGGCCCGCGCAGCCACTGGATGAAGATCACCCCCGCCCGGCTCACCGGCCGCCGCGTCACGCACGGCTCATGAGCGGCGCGGGAGCGGTCGTCTTCGACACCGACGGCGTGCTCCTCGCCACGGCGGCACGCCACGCGGCCGCCTGGAAGGAGGCCTTCGACGGCTGTCTCGCCACGTGGCAGCGGGCGGCTGCCGCGGGACCGCCGCGTGCCTTCGACGCCGTCCGCGACTACCGGGACCTGGTGGACGGCAGGTCCCGCCTCGACGGGGTGCGCGCGTTCCTCGCCTCCCGCCGGATCGACCTGCCCCCGGGGACCCCGCAGGACGCGCCGGGGTGCGCGACCGTCCACGCGGTCGCGGCCCGCAAGGAGCGGATCTTCTCCGAGGCGCTCCGGACCCAAGGCGTCGAGGCCTACGACGACGTCCGGCCCGTGCTCCTGCGACTGCGGGCGGCCACCGTGCGGTGCGCGGCCGTCTCGGCCTCGCGCCACGCGCGCCCCCTCCTGGAGGCCACGGGCCTCCTCAACCTCTTCGACGCCGTGCTGGACGGCCGGGACGCCGCGCTGCTGGGCCTGCCGGGAAAACCCGACCCCGCCCTCTTCCTGGAGGCCGCCGACCGCCTCGGCGCGGTCCCGGAGCGGACCGCCGTGGTGGAGGACGCCCCCGCCGGGGTGGAGGCGGGACGCGCGGGAGGGTTCCGCCCGGTCGTGGGAATCGACCGCGGGGACGACCCGGGCAGGGGCGCGGCCCTCCTCGCGCACGGCGCCCACCTCGTCCTCACCGGCCTCGCGCCCCTGCCCGCCGCCCTCGAGGACGGCCGCCCGTGAACGCCCCCTGGCGGTGGGAGTACCACCACTACGATCCCGGGAGCGAACGGCTGGTCGAGGCCCTGTGCACCCTCGGCAACGGCCGCTTCGCCACCCGGGGCTCGGCCCCCGAGTGCGTCACGGACGACGTCCACTACCCGGGCACGTACCTCGCCGGCTGCTACGACCGGCTCACCTCCACCGTCGCCGGGCGGGAGGTCTCCAACGAGGACATGGTCCGGCTGCCGGACTGGACCGCCCTGCGCTACCGCTGCCTGCCCGACGGCGCCGGCCCCGGCGACTGGCTCACCCCCGACCACCCCGCGCTGCGCCACTGCCGCGTCTCGCTGGACCTGCGCTCGGGAACCCTCACCCGCCGCCTGCTCTTCCACGACGCCGAAGGCCGCCGCCTCGGCGTCACCCACACCCGCCTCGTCCACATGGGCGACCCGCACCTCGCCGCACAGCGCACCGTCCTCAGCGCGTACGGCTGGCAGGGCGGGATCGAGGTCGAGTCCGTGCTCGACGGCGACGTCGCCAACGAGGGCGTGGACCGCTACCGGGCCCTGGCCGGACGGCACCTCGTCGGCCACCGGGCGGGCGTCGAGGCGCAGGGAACGGCCTGGCTGTCCTGTGCCACCGCCGGCTCGCGGCTGCGGATCGGGCTCGCCGTACGCACCGCGGCGCACCCCCTGGCCGCCATCGGCGCGGCCTGCACGGACACCGCCGTGCGGCAGACCGTCGTCCTGCCCGTCCGGCGCGCGCGGCCGGCCGTGATCGTGAAGACCGCGGCCCTGTTCACCTCGCTCGACCGCCCCTGGGGCGATCCCGTGGCGCGCTGCGTCGAACACGCAGGATCGGCGCCGGACTTCCCCACCCTGCTGGCCTCCCACCGGGCGTCGTGGCAACGGCTGTGGAACGACGGCGAGGTGAGGGCGCCGGGCGGGGGCGGGCGGGCCCTGCGCCTCCACGTCTTCCACGTGCTGCAGACGCTGTCCCCGCACACGGCGGAACTCGACGCCGGCGTCCCGGCCCGCGGCCTGCACGGCGAGGCCTACCGGGGCCACGTCTTCTGGGACGAGCTGTTCGTCCTGCCCTACCTCGCCCTGCACTTCCCCGAAACCGCCCGCGCCCTGCTGATGTACCGCCACCGCCGGCTCCCCGCCGCCCGCGAGAGCGCACGCCGCGCCGGGGCGAAGGGGGCCGCCTTCCCCTGGCAGAGCGGCAGTTCCGGATCCGAGGAGACCCAGCGGCTGCACCTCAACCCGCGCTCCGGCCGCTGGCTGCCCGACCACTCGCGCCTCCAGCACCACGTCGGGTCCGCCGTCGCCTGGAACGTGTGGCAGTACGGCCGGGCCACCGGCGACACGGGGTTCATGCACGGTCCCGGCGCCGAACTCCTGCTGCACATCGCCCGGTTCTGGGCCGACACGGCGACCTGGGACCCCGGGCTGGGCCGCTACCGGATCCGCGGCGTCGTCGGCCCGGACGAATACCACGACGCCTACCCGGACACCGACGTCCCCGGCATCGACGACAACGCCTACACCAACGTCACCGCCGCCTGGGTGCTCGCCCGCGCCCTCGACCTGTACGGCGGACTCCCGGCGGCCCGGCGTGCCGAGCTCCTCGCGCAACTCGGCGCGGACCACGAGGTCCTGCGCGCCTGGGAGGACGTCTCGCGCCGCCTGTACGTGCCGTTCCACCGCGATGTCATCGGCCAGTTCCACGGCTACGGCGACCTCGCCGAGCTGGACTGGGACGCGTACCGTGCCCGCTACCACGACATCCGCCGCCTGGACCGCATCCTGGAGGCCGAGGGCGACACCCCCAACCGCTACCAGGCCTCCAAACAGGCCGACACCCTCATGCTGGGCTACCTCTTCCGCCCCGACGAACTCGGCCGGCTGTTCGCCCGGCTCGGCTACCCGATGGACGAGGAGCTCTGGCGCCGGACGGTCTCCTACTACCTGCGGCGGACCTGCCACGGCTCGACGCTCAGCAGCCTCGTCCACGGCTGGGTCCTCGCCCGGCAGCACGGTGCCGACGCCTGGCGCTACTGCCGCGAGGCCCTGCTCGGCGACATCACCGACATCCAGGGCGGCACCACCGGCGAGGGGATCCATCTCGGCGCCATGGCCGGCACCCTCGACCTCGTCGAGCGCGGCATCGTCGGCCTCGCCCCCGGCACCGACGGCCTGCGCGTCGATCCGGCCCCCCTGTCCGAGGTGCCGGCCTCCTCGTTCTCGGTCTGCTTCCTCGGGCACCGGGACGTCCGCATCACCTTCCGCACGGGCCGGATCGGCATCAAGGTCCCGTCCTCGTCCCGGGGCCCCGTACCCCTCGTCCTGCCCGGGAACCGGCGCGAGAGCGTCGCAGCGGGCCAGGAGAGGTGGTTCTCCCTGCGACGGCGCTGAACGGCGGGCCGCCGCGTCCGGGGCGGCCCCGTGTGGCGGTGTCCGAACGCCTCGGACACTGTGGAGGTACAGGCACGGGAAGGTGAGGCGCAATGGACAGGCAACCAGAGGTGACGCGTGTCGTGGTGGGCCTCGACGGATCGCCCTCGTCCCAGGCCGCGCTGCGCTGGGCGGTCCGGTACGCCGGCCTGGTGAACGGCAGGGTGGAGGCGGTCAGCGCGTGGGACGTGCCCGGGGCCGCCTCCTGGTCGGCGCCGGCGGTGGACACCGAATTCGACGAGGAGGAGGCCGAGCGGAGCCTGGTCGAGGAGGTCCGCACGGTCCTCGGCCCGGACGGCGCCTCCCGGGTGCACCAGCGCCTGGTACGGGGCAATCCGGCCGACGTCCTCGTGGACGCGGCCGAGGGCGCCGACCTGCTGGTGGTGGGCAGCCGGGGCCGGGGCGGCTTCCGCCGGGCCCTGCTCGGCTCCGTCAGCCAGCAGGTCGCCCTCCACGCCCCCTGCCCGGTCACCATCATCCGGCCGGACTCCGCCGCCGGGTAGCCCCGCCGGGACGGGCGGGAAGGGGAGGACCGGATGGTCCCCTCCGGGAGCCGTCCGGCCCATGCGGCGGCGCCGCCGGCCGCGTGAGAGTGGGTGCAGACCCCGTCACGCGTCCCAGGAGGACCCGTCATGAGCACCAAGCGCGTTCTGGTCGCCTACGGCACCGAGTACGGCGGCACCGCCGGCATCGCGGAGCAGATCGGCGACACCCTCCGCGAGGACGGTCTCGACGCCGTCGTGCTGCCCGCCGCCGACGTCCACGACGTCCGTGCCTACGACGCCGTCGTCCTCGGCGGATCCCTCCGCGGCGGCCACTGGAGCAGCAAGGCCGCCCACTGCGCCGAGCGCAACGCCGACTCCCTCAGGCACCGGCCGGTATGGCTGTTCAGCAGCGGCCCCCTCGACCGCTCCGCCGAGGAGCACGACATACCGCCCGTCGCCGCCGTCGCCCGGCAGATGCAGCTCATCGGCGCGCGCGAGCACATGACCTTCGGCGGCAGCATCACGGCCCGGACGCCCGGGTTCCTCGCCGGGGCACTCATCCGGCAGGGCAAGGGCGGAGACTTCCGCAACCCCGAGAGGATCCGGAGCTGGGCCCACCACATCGGCGCCGAGCTGGCCGCCTGAGGGGGCGGCCGACAGCGGACGCAGCACGGAGGCGCGTCATGGACCACCGCAGGCCGGGGGACCCGGCCAACCCGCTCCGCCGTGACGCCGACCGCGCCCGCACCCGTCTGCGCGCCACCTTCGTCCTGGCCTGCCTGCTGGCCGCGGTCTGCGGTGCCGCGGTCGGACGGGCCGCCTGGGGGGCCGCCGAACGCGCCGCCGACGAGACCGCGCGCCACCGGCACTCCGTCACGGCCGTCACGGTCGGCGAGGCCACCTACCGGGACGGGCCGGGGGAGAACACCCGCTCCCTGCCCGTGGCCCCCGCGACCTGGAACTACCCGGCCCACCGCGCCCACACGGAGACCGTCCCCGTCCCCGGCTCGACCCGCAGCGGGGACGCCGTCCGGCTCTGGGTGGACGACCACGGCAGCCCGGCCGCCGAACCCCCCGGCACGGCCGACATCGCCCTGAACGCCGTGGGCCTGGGCACCGGTGCCTGGGCCGTGCTCGTCCTCGCCGCCGGCGCCGCCGTCTACGCACGGCTGTGGAGCGTCGACCGGCACAGTGCGCAAGAGTGGGAGAGGGAGTGGGAACAGGTCGAGCCGCACTGGTCCGGACGGCTGCGCCCCGGCCAGGGGAGCAGTGAGGACTGACGCCGCCGGCGGGACCTTCGGCCCCCGGC
Organism: Streptomyces sp. NPDC096136; assembly: GCF_044763325.1. Classification (NCBI taxonomy): domain Bacteria; kingdom Bacillati; phylum Actinomycetota; class Actinomycetes; order Kitasatosporales; family Streptomycetaceae; genus Streptomyces; species Streptomyces sp. NPDC096136. Next base: position 122,997 of record NZ_JBIWFZ010000024.1, read on the forward strand.
CGTGTCCCCCATCGTCTTCTCGGTTGGGAGGAACCGTGGAAAGCACATCCCGCACCCCGGACACCGGCCCGGTGGTCGTCGGCGTGGACGGATCGGACGCGGCGCGCACCGCCGCCCAGTGGGCGGCCGCGGAGGCGGTGCGCCGCGACCGCCCCCTGCACGTCGTCCACGGGGCCGACACCGAGGGCAGGGCCCTCCACCTGTCCGCGCAGGCCGTCGAACGGGTCCGCGCCGACGCCCGCGCCGCCGGCCGGGAACTCCTGGACGTGACGGAGCGGGCCCTGCGGGCCGAGCACCCCGGCCTCGACGTGACCACCGGGTTCAGCACCGCGGACGCCGTCGACAGCCTGCGGCGGGCCGCGGGCGCGGACGGCACGATCGTGGTGGGCCACCGGGGCCAGGGAGGATTCGACTCCCTGATGCTCGGCTCCGTCGGCCTGGACGTCGCGTCCGCCGCCACGACCCCCGTCGTCGTGGTCCGAGGCACCGGCGGGGACGAGGGGACCGGCACCGTGCTCGTCGCCGTCCGCGACGTCCGCGACCTCCCGCACGCCCGCTACGCGGCGCGCGAGGCGGAACTGCGCAAGGCGTCCCTGCGCCTCCTGCACGTCTGGAACGTCCTGCACTCCGTCGGCCAGGTCGTCAGCATGCTCGACGGCGTCGACGAGATCGCCGGGGCGCACGCGGCCGCCCTCAAAGCCGTCGGGGACGCGGTCGGCGACGAGTTCCCCGAGCTGGAGGTGAGCGCCGACGCCGAGAAGGGCGTCTCCGTGGCGGGGGCCCTGGTCGAGGCCTCCCGCGCCGCCGACCTGCTCGTCATGGGCGGCCGCCGCGACCCCGGCACCCACCGGATCGCCCGTGGCCTGGGCCGCGTCAGCCACCGCGTCCTGCACCACGCGCACTGCCCCGTCCTCCTGCTCCCCAGGCCGGCCGGCGACCCCGGGAACGCCTCATGACCGGGCCCCGCGGACACGACGTCGTCGTCGGCATCGACCCGGCCGGGAACTGGCACCTCCCCCTGGCCTGGGCCGCCGACGAGGCGCAGCGCCGCCGCCTGCCCCTGCGCCTGGTGCTGGCCGTGCCGCCGCGGCACGACACCCACCGCGCGGACGGGGCGCCCGGCCCGGCGGCCCCCGTCCAGGAGGCCTCCGACAAGCTCGACGAGGCCTGCGGCTGGGCGCGCGACCGCCACCCCGAGGTGGAGGTCTCCGGCGAGCTGCCGGCCGGGTACCCCACCGCCGCCTTGGGCCGCGCGGCCCGGGAGGCCCGCATGGTCGTCCTCGGCTCCCGGCACCTCAGCCGGACGGCCGAGTTCCTCAGCGCCGGATCCACCGTGGTCCCCGTCAGCGCCCAGGCCGGCTGCCCGGTCGTCGTGGTGGGCGACGCCGAGCACGTCAGCCAGCAGCCGCCCTACCTCGTCGTCGGCGTCGACGGCAGCCCCTCCGCCGGGACGGCGCTGGCCTTCGCCTTCGAGGAGGCCGACCTGCGCGCCGCCGCGCTCCGCGTCGTCTGCGTGTGGCAGCCGCCCGCCTTCTCCCCGCACGACGGGGAGGCGGCCCTGCGGGCCCAGCGCGCCATGCTCTCCGAGGCCACCGCCGGACTGTCCGACACGTACCCCGACGTGCGCGTCACGCACGAGGTCCTCACCGGCCACCCCGTGGAGGAACTCGGGCGGGCCGCCGAGCACGCCCTCGCCGTCGTCGTGGGCCGCCGCGGGCGCGGCGGGTACACCGGCATGCGGCTCGGGTCCGTCGTCCACGGCCTGCTGCACCGCGCGCACTGCCCGGTGATCACCGTACCGGGGCGGTGAGCGGCGGGGCCCCCGCCGCAGGGTGGTACGGCCCTGCCGGAAGGGAAAACCGGGGCCGGCGGGACTACCGTGGAGGAGGTGGTTCTCCGTGGTGCCGTCGGCCGGAGGTGGACATGAGCGGAGAGGGCCAGTCCGCCAGGGCCGGAGTGTCGCGGCTGCGGCTGGACGAACTGCTCGACGAGCTGCAAGGGCGCATCGACGAGGTCAGGGGGACCCGGGACCGGCTGAACGGCCTCCTGGAGGCCGTCATGTCGGTCGGCCGCGAGCTGGACCTGCCCCAGGTGCTGCGCGGCATCGTCGAGGCCGCCGTGGTCCTCGTGGACGCCGAGTACGGGGCCCTCGGCGTCATCGGAGACGACCGGAAGCTGGCCGAGTTCCTGCCCGTCGGCATCACCGACGAACTCCGCGCGCGCATCGGCGACCTGCCCTCGGGCCACGGCATCCTCGGCGAACTCATCCGCCGCCCCGAACCCCTGCGGCTGTCCGAGCTGTCCGAGCACCCCGCCTCCTACGGCTTCCCGGCCCACCACCCGCCGATGCACTCCTTCCTCGGCGTCCCCGTCCGCGTCCGCGAGGAGGTCTTCGGGAACCTGTACCTGACCGAGAAGCGGGGCGGGATCGCCTTCGACGAGGAGGACGAGGCCGTCCTGTCCACGCTCGCCGTCGCCGCGGGCATCGCCATCGAGAACGCCCGCCTCTTCGAGGAGGTCCGCCTGCGCGAGCGCTGGCTGGCCGCCAGCTCGGACATCACCAGCGCCCTGCTCTCCGGCACCCGCCAGGACGAGGTCCTCGAAGGGATGCTGGAGCGGGCCAAGGACATCACCCGCGCCGACCTGGGCGTCTTCTACCTCCTCGGCGCGTCCGGGGAGCTGCGCGGCTCCCTGGCCCTGGGGGAGGGGGCCGCGGCGCACCGGGGCATCGTCCTGCCGGGCACCACGGGGACCCTGGCCGAGGCCGCCCTGGCGGGGGACGGGCTGGTCACGGTCGCGGACGTGTCGCACGACCCGCGCGTCACCGTCCAGCCGGAGCGGTGGGCCGGGTTCGGCCCGGCCGTGGCCGTCACCGTCGGTACCAAGGAGAAGCTCAGCGGGGTCCTGATCCTCGCCCGCGGGCGCGGCCGCGCGGCGTTCGCCACCGCCGAGGTCGCCGCCCTGCCCGGGTTCGCCGGCCAGGCCGCCCTCGCCCTCGAACTGGCCGAGCGGCGCCGCGACGCCGAGCAGATGAGCATGCTGGAGGACCACGACCGCATCGCCCGCGACCTCCACGACCTCGCCATCCAGCGCCTCTTCGCCACCGGCATGACCCTCCAGAGCGCCCAGCGCTTCGTCGACCACCCCGAGGCCTCCGAACGCCTCGCACGCGCCGTGGACGACCTCGACGCCACCATCAAGATCATCCGGTCCACGATCTTCGGACTCCGCGACCACCAGGCCTCCGCAGCCTCGCCCAAGCTGCGCTCCCGCACCGTCCGGGTCGTCGACGAGGCCGCCGCGGTCCTCGGCTTCGCCCCGGCGCTGCGCATGGAGGGCCTGATCGACACCGACGTCCCGCCCGCGGTCGCCGACGAGGTCCTCGCCGTCCTCGGAGAGGCCCTGACCAACGTCGCGCGCCACGCCCGGGCCACCCGCGCGGAGGCCTCGGTCACCGTCGCCGGCGGGGTCCTCACCGTCACCGTGTCCGACGACGGCGTCGGCCCGCCCCGGGACGGCCGCCGCAGCGGCCTGCGCAACCTGGAGGAACGCGCCGCGAAGCTCGGCGGCGAGCTGGAGCTCGGCCCCCGGCCGCAGGGGCAGCCGGGCACCCGGCTCACCTGGTGGGTGCCGCTCGCCCCGCCCCCGGGTTGACGGCCGCCGCACGCAGGAGCCCGGCGCCGCCGGGCCGGCTCACGGGCGGGCGCCGACGTCGTCCGTCTCCCACGCCAGGTGCTCCGTGACGCCGACGACGCCGTCGACGGTCCGGCACAGCCGCTCGACGACGGGGACGAGGCTCCTGAAGGGCACCACGCCGTGCAGCGCCACCCGTCCGTCCCGGACGACCGCGGACACGGCGGCGGGATCCAGGCGCAGGGTCCGGTCGAGGACCTCCGCGGTGATCTCGTCGCGAATGGCGTCGTCGTCGCGCAGGAAGATCCGCAGCAGGTCGCCCCGGGTCACGATGCCGACGAGCACGTCGGCGGCGTCGACCACCAGGAGCCGCTTGACCCGCTGGCTCTCCATGAGCCGGGCAGCCTCGGCGACGGTCCAGTCGGGCCGGGCGCAGACGGCGGGCGCCGACATCAGTTCCTCGGCCCGCGTGCCGGCGGCCTTGTCGCTCTCCCACGGCTCGGGGCGCGGAAGCGAGCGGTACCAGTCCCCCTGGTCGGCGGACTTCGGCAGCAGGTCGCCCTCGGAGATCACACCGAGCGGGTGGCCGGCGGCGTCGGTGACCGCCACCGCGGACACCCGGTGCTCGCCGAGCGTGCGCACGATGTCCTTGAACGCGGCGTGAGCAGGGACCGTGACCACCTCGCGGGTCATCAGCTCGCCGACTTCTCTGTGCCTCACCGTTCTCTCCTTCCCCCGGGGCCGCCACCCGGCCGCCGGCGTCCGTCTCCTCCCACACTGGCCTCCCCCGTCCACGGGCAGTAGGGCCGACCGGGCCCCGGACGGGGGCTGAGCGGCCCGGGGCCCTCACAAGCCCTCCATGCCCCGCGCACGGTCCCGTCGGCCCCCGCCGCCTGGGCCCTGGCCCGCCCTCACCGTGGCCTGAGCCGGGTGCGGCCCGGAGCCCGCCTAGAGGGTCTTGAACGAGTCGCGGGCGCTGACGTGGTAGAGCCCGACCTTCGGGCGGGCGACGGCGCCCGGCGTGGCGAGCGGCAGGCTGACGCCGTCCGCGTTGGGCATGTGGCTCGGGTCGGCCAGGATGTTGATCTCGTCGGCGAGCGGCCCGGCGGCGCCCGACGGGTCGAGGTCCACGGCGGCGTAGGCGGTGGACCCGGGCCGGACCGGGTACGCCGGTCCGCCGATGCCCTCGGGGGGCGTCGCCTGGATGCCGAGGGCTGTGCCCTTGGCACTGAAGCCGACGGCCGGGTGGAGGTCGAGCCCGCAGCCGGTGGAGCCGTTGTTGGTCACCGCGATGACGCGGACGGTGGCCGGGAGGCCCTGCTCGGAGGAGACCTTGACACTGAGGTTCCGCGCGGAGCAGGGGTGGGTGTAGGCGTAGGCCTCGTCGGTGCCCTTGCCGTCCGGGGCCGTCCGCGCCGTGCTGCCGGACGCCGTGGGGGTCGGTGTCGGGGCAGGGGTGGCGGGCGGCGTCGGGGAGGCCTGCGGCGCCGTCGTGCTCGGAGCCGGTGCGCCGGCCCCTCCGCCCGAGGGCCCGCCGCCCTCGCAGGCCGTCAGGGCCAGGGCGAGCCCGACGAGGGTGGCCAGGGCCGTGGAACGGCTCCGGTGGATGCGCATGGTGGAACTCCCCGTGTCGTACGTCCCGGGCGGGAGCCGCCCGGGTGTGATCCACTATGGACCGCGCGGCCCGCTGCGCGGCGCCACGGCGCTCCGGGGCAAGCGGCCCTCGTCACCGGGCGGGTGGGCTCGGGGGCGCGGCGGTCGGAGAGTCCCGGGGAAGCGGCCGGCGGACCGGCCCGGCACCGGTGCCCTCAGCGGGTTCCGGTCGTCCTCAGGGCGGCGGCCGGGGCCGGCGCGCCCGCGGCGGGGGCGGGCCAGTCCACGATCCGTACCGCCGCGCCGGCGGCCTCCTCGCCCCGGCAACGGGCGTGGTGGCGCAGGGCGATGGCGTCCAGGTCGAGGTGGGGGGCGAAGGCGGGGTGCGAGGCCAGGCGCCGCGCGTACGACCACAAGTGCGGGTGGTCGGTGAGGCGGTACACCGCGTCCGCGTCCAGGTGCCAGCGGTGCACCGTGTCCAGCTGCACCAGCGTCACCCACACCTGCACGTCGGCGGCGGTGAGTTCCCCGCCCAGCACGTACGCGCAGGAGGCGAGCCGCCGCTCCAGCGCGCCCAGTCCGCGCAGCAGGACGGCCAGCGCGGCGTCGCGCGCCCGCGGGTCGGCGCCGGACCGGCCGGCGCGCTGCGCCGCCGCGTTGACGTCCTGCTCGCAGAGCAGGCGGACGGCTTCGACCGCCGCGTCGGCGCCGTCCGGGTACAGGCGGGCGCCGCAGGTGTCGAAGCGCCTGCCCAGGTCCTGGAGGATGTCCGGCGCGTGCGTGCTGACGATCCGTCCGGTCCAGCGGTCGCCGAGGACCGGGGCCGCGGCCGGTCCGCGGTACGGGTGGGAGCTGGCCTGGTACAGGGGCCGCAGCGCCAGGTATCCGCCGTCGGGTGCGTCGGGCACGGCGGGCAGCAGGGTCATCGGGAGGGAGTCCTCCAGGCCCAGCAGGCCGTGCGTGATCGCGATCTGCAGACAGTGCGGACCGGACGGTGCGAGGTGGAGCCGGTAGCGGTGCGGGACGGCGGGGTAGCCGCTGCGGGCGTCACGGCCGATCCTGCTCCGGAAGGACGGGACGGCTGCCGGGTGGGTCGTGGACATGCGTCTCCCTGGGAATGCTCGGTCACGGGTGTGCGACGGCGGCGGCCGGCGCCGGATTCGGCGCGGCCGGGACCCGGAGGGTGAGTGCGCGGAGGATCAGGGGCGGGCGGGCGCGGGGCCCCCGCGGTGCAGGGGATCCGCCGCACTGCACACGCGCAGGAGGTCGATGTGGCGGCGTGAGGTCAGCAGCGGCAGCGGCAGCGGCAGGACGACGGAGCGGACGCCGTCGGTGCCGCGGGCCGGTGCTGAACAACCCATAATTCCCTACCGGTTCACTCGGGATTGCCGTTCTGGAGTGTCGACGCGAGTCAGGGCGCTGTCAAGACCGCCCGTCGGCCGCCCGTCGTGGCGGCACCGGCTCCGCGGGGCGGACGCCCCGTCGAGCCGGTGCCGCGGTGCGCGGAGTGCCCCGGGATTACTTGGCGGCGAGGCCGGCGTCGGAGACCTCGGGCTTGCCGGCGGCCTTGAGGACCTTGTTGAGGAGGGTGAGGTCGTAGATGCCGGCGAGGT